>CAZSMC010000001.1:0-30152 GCA_964607755.1 uncultured Cytophagia bacterium
TTATAAGCATCCTGTTTTTGCATGTATTTTCCTCAAAGTCTATTTCACTATTTCAAGCAATACCGATTTTTTCACGACACGATATGCCGGTTTGTTCGCATTTTTGTACGCTTGGGAATGATGCAATGGCGGATAATCTTCTGCCGCCATTTCATTACCCATCTCGGACATTTTGTCGGCATCGAAAGGCCATTCTGATTGACGACAAAGCACAATCGTATCTCGCCATATTGTTTCGAATTCCTTTTTGTTACCTCCTGCGTTTTCACTCGATGCCACAAACACATCCCACACTGTTTGCCAGGTGTAGCCAGCACTTTTAGCCGGTCGAAAATTCAGACGAACGATCTCGCCGCCGACTGATACCGGCTCTAAAAGAGCTTCTAAGGAAAGAGTGTTTACTGCCGAAAATTCCTGATATAAATAGTTTCTGGCTTTGTCAATATCCTGCAAAAGATGCTCCGCTCCGAATACACCCTGAAATAGCAGCTTGTAAACATCTTGCACATCCATATCTTGATGCTGATTGAGGTGATAACGAATAAGTTTATCAATTTTTGTTTGCCGCTCTTTATTCATCAGGATTCCATCCTTTCATAATGATCATCTCCATCCAGTAAGCCAGGAATCGCCAGCGGCCAAAATCGGCGTAAAAGTCCTGGACCTCTTTTACCGACGGTTTTCGTCCGAAGTGCGTACGACTCATGTATGAAATGACAAAACTGTCCACACCGATTTCTTCATAGTGGCCGTACAATGCCATCAAATAATTCGTGGTAACCGGGCCGATGCCGTTAAAACTGAGAAAATAGTCCTTTAATTCGTCTCGGTTCATGTCGCCGTTTTCAGCCCGTTGCGCATTGGGTTCACCGTCAGCGAAGCGTTCGCACAGCGCCATTAAATACCGGCTGCGATACCCCACACGGCCGGTTTCTTTGAGAAAAGCTTCTCCATTGTTCAATATAATCTCAGGCGAAGGAAACGCTGTGTAATTTGTTTCCGGAACCGCAGGGCCTGTTGCGCCAATGGCATTAATCATTTTGACAGCTTGCTTCCACTGCACATTAGTCCCGCAAATGCTTTTAAAGATATCCTCAAACACCGATTCGCACCGCATGAGCCGGCCCATACCATAGTCGAAAGTTCTTTTTAAAACAGGATGATGCATGCACTTTTTGTAAAACCCCGCAAGATCCAGCTCTAAATTAAAAATGCGGCGAAAACGTTTTATCACGTTGCTTTGATCACGCTCAGAGAGCTGATGATCTGCTTCAAATAAAAGACCGGATGAAGCGTTTTCTTTGTTTTGCTTTATCACAAAAAGAACAGGGCCTTGTTGCAAAAGAGTAACCCATTTCAACGTCTTTTTCGTATTGTCCCAGTAAAACGGGACAAGCTGAAACCAGCCGTGCGATTTAAGTACATTTTCCAGAATAAAGGGTTGCGGTGCAGAAAAGTGAAATGTCATAAAAATGGCTCCGAGTGAATCTTTTTGTGACAACTGGCATCTGATAAAGAAAATATAAGGAGGACAATATGAATCTCAAAGTAAAATTTCCAGGTGATTTAAAAGTCAATGCAGAATATGGCTCTTTCACTATAGAGACGGATCAACGCGGTTCGGCGCCGCCACCGTTCGCTTTATTTCTGGCTTCTATCGGGACATGCGCCGGCATTTATGTGCTCGGATTTTGCAAGAACCGTAATTTGCCAACCGATGGTCTTGAGATCGAGCAAAAGATGCATACAGACCCGTCGACAAAGATGATCACAAAAATCGATCTGGATATCCATCTGCCAAAAGATTTTCCAGAAAAATAAAAGTCTGCTATCATTCGCGCAGCAGAACAGTGTGCGGTTAAAAAACATATTCAGGACCCGCCGGATTTTGCAGTGAATACAATAGCAGCATAGATTGAAAGATTTCGCATTTTTTCAATCTAAAAATCAATAACGCATTGCGTATTGTCTGTTCCTGTCGGTAGATTGCTGATTTCAGGCGGGAACATATTTTCCCATCTTTTTTTTCTCCCGCCTTGTTTCAAAGTTGACAATCATTTCTCTATTGCTTATCTTTATATAAAATTTATCCTTACATGGTTTTTCAAACATGCAAAGAAAACGACCCCTTATTGTACAGAAATACGGCGGCAGTTCTTTAGCCACACCAGATCATGTTCTGCGGGTTGCCCGTCACATCATGAACAGAAAAGACCAGAATTGCGATTTGCTCATTGTTGCTTCGGCCATGGGGAAAACAACGGATAATTTGGTCAAGCTGGGTCATGAGATGAATCCCAATCCCGATCCTCGCGAAATGGACATGTTACTTTCAACAGGCGAGCAGATTTCCATTTCTGCCCTGGCCCTTGCCATTAACGCCTCGGGCAGGCACCAGGCAATCAGTTTTACCGGGCCGCAGATTGGTCTCATCACCGATGACAATTATACCAAGGCACATATTTTAGAGATAAAAAAATATCGTATCAAGGAAGCGCTGGACGAAGATAAAATTATCATCGTTGCCGGGTTTCAGGGCTTGTCTACAAGAGGAGAAATCACCACCCTTGGCCGCGGCGGTTCAGATACCACAGCCGTGGCTCTGGCTGCCGCACTGGATGCAGATTACTGTGAAATCATGTCCGACATTGACGGCATTTACACAGCCGATCCTAAAAAAGTGTTAAACGCAAAACGCATTGACCGCATGCATTATGACCAGGCTCTGGAGATGGCTGGCGCCGGCGCTAAAATGCTGCATAAACATTCTGTCGAGTTTGCCAGACGTCACAAAATAAGCCTGTCTTTAGGCTCCTCACTGTCCGGTCAAATCGGTACTATAGTGAGCGAAGACAGCCTTCAAAAAGGAGCAGTGATTGGTGTCGCGTCAGATGATGATATTTCTGTGATCCGTTTTGCCATGAATCAGGCCGAGGCTTTGCGCTTGCCGGTCACCTTTTCCAAACAGCACATTCACCTTAAAATATGGCAGTGTGTCCAGGGACTTGGCATGCTGGGCGTTGCCAAAGGCGACAGGAATCTTGCTGTGCGCGTGCTCAAAGAACATACGACCAATGTGCACGTAGAGGATCACTGGGGTATACTTTCAATTATCGGGGAAGGTATCGGTGTGGGCACATCGGCAGCCAACCGTTTTTTTGATATATTGCATTCATTGAATATCGATATTCAATCGATTATCTCGGGTGAATTGTTTCTCAAAGTTTTGTGTCCCAGTGCCCGGCTGAAAATTGCTATCGAAAAAGTTCATCATATACTTGTCGAAAGCGAAACGAATCAATAAAACGAGGACAATGTGGGACAGTTTAAAAATTTGATGGTGTCGGTTTCCGGCGTGCGCGGCATTGTCGGAGAGGGTTTAACACCGAACGTGGCGATGTTGTTTGCTCAGGCTTTTGGCAGTCAGTTTCCGGGAAAAGTTGTGGTCGGCCGTGATTCGCGGATCACAGGACCATTGCTCAAACACGCGGTGTGGTCCGGACTGATGTCGGTTGGCTGCGATGTGGTTGATATCGACATTGCCACCACGCCAACCACTGAGTTGATCACCGAACGTCCTGAACACAGCGGCGGCATTATTATCACCGCAAGCCATAATCCAAAGCAGTGGAATGCGCTCAAACTGCTCGGACCGGATGGCTTGTTCCTGAACCAGGAATTAGGTGACATTATTGTCGACCGGATTCGGAATGAAAATTTTGCTTTCGCGCCCTGGGATAAAACCGGCAACATTGAGAAATACGATAACGCTGCTGGATATCACATCGATCTTCTTCTCGATCTTTCTCTTATCAACGTGTCTGACATCAAATCCAAAAAGTTCAAGGTGGTCGTGGATTGCTGCAACGGCGCCGGCGGCGTGATCCTGCCGCAATTATTCGATGCATTGGGCTGCAATGCTATTTTTCTGAACAAAGAACCCAACGGCATGTTTCTGCGCGAACCAGAACCGGTTCCTAAAAACCTGACCGAATTAATAAACGCAGTTAAAGAACACAATGCTGATATTGGCTTTGCTGTCGATCCTGACGTGGACCGGCTGGCGCTGGTTTCTGAAAAAGGACGCCCTCTCGGAGAAGAATACACGCTGGCACTGGCAACGAAATTTGTTCTTTCGCACACGCCTGGCGATGTTGTCGTCAATGCCTCAACAACTCGGGCCATTGACGATATTGTAAAAAATGCTGGTGCTCGGGTTCATCGCACACCGGTCGGGGAGATCCACGTTGCCAGCCGGGCAAAGGAAATCAATGCTGTCATTGCCGGCGAGGGCAATGGCGGTGTTATTTATCCAGAGTTCCATGCCGGCCGGGATGCTTTAGCTGGCATTGCTTTAATTCTGCAATACATGACTGAAGCTGGTGAACCGCTTTCCGAATTGCACAAAAAAGCACCGCATTATACAATGGTCAAAGATAAAATCCAGCTCTCTTTTGAAGCTGACGCTAAGAGAATTGTAGCGAGTTTTACTGACTCTCACTCGGATAAAAATATGAATACCATCGATGGTGTCAAATTGCTGTTCAGGGATTCCTGGGTTCACGTTCGTGCATCAAATACGGAACCTATCATTCGTATCATTGCTGAAGCGCCAACCAGACAGCAGGCACTTGAGATGGTTAAGGATTATAAAAAAGAAATAAAAAAACTGGAACAATAAAACAGACGTTCACAAAGGCGTCTGTAAAGAGGACGCTATGAATAACCTGTCCACAGCAGTTGAACACGCCTGGCGTGAGAACCGCACGTCAGAGCAACTCTTTGTCGAGTTTGAAGAGAAAATCCCGCCAAAGTCCCTGGCGGCAATGATCGATCATACCTTATTGAAACCGCAAGCAACCTGGGACGACATGCGCACGCTGTGTCAGGAGGCACGGGAATACAAGTTTGCCTCTGTATGCGTCAATCCGTTCTGGGTATCCTGGTGCGCTGAATTGCTGGACGGATCATCTATTCCGGTTTGTTCTGTTGCCGGCTTTCCGTTGGGAGCTGCGGCAACTCGAATAAAAGCAGAAGAAGCACAACAAGCTGTTTCCGACGGAGCCCGGGAAATTGATATGGTTTTGAACATTGGTGCGCTCAAGGCTGGTAAATTCGATCTGGTCCATCATGATATACGGGCAGTAGTTGAAGCTATCGAACCAGCTCTGTGCAAAGTGATTATTGAAGCGTGCTTGTTAAGCGATTACGAAAAAGTGGCTGCCTGCGTTATAGTTAAAAAAGCCGGAGCGCATTTTGTAAAAACGTCTACAGGATTCAGTACATCCGGTGCCACGATTCACGACGTCGGTTTAATGCGGCGAGTGGTAGGATCAGAACTTGGTGTAAAAGCCGCAGGTGGAATCTGCGATTACAAAACAGCGGTTGCAATGGTAAACGCCGGCGCGACTCGCATCGGAGCCAGCGCCGGCGTCAAGATTTTAACGGAATGAATTCGAATCCATTGTTTCTGGATTCGCTCCATTCTTGGTTACGGTGCGGTCAATGCGTTATTCACATTCAACCGGCCTTCAGTCACCAGGATATCTTTAAAAGAGTCCAGTTTATCCACTGTATCCATTAATCGTTGTTTTAAATCCGTATGCGACATGCCCAGGTTCGCCGCAAGCACCAGCCCTGCCGCGCCGGCAATATGCGGTGTCGCCATGGATGTGCCGGAAAGAGATGCGTACCCGCCTGGCACCGTACTGTAGATGTCTTTTCCCGGTGCAGCCAAATCCACGGTTTCCGAGCCGTAATTCGATCCGGGGGCACCTGAAACATTGTCACACGAAAATCCGCAACCACCATTGCCCGGGATTCCCCACAATGCACGATTATCTTTATGATCCGACGCAGCCACTGAAATGATGTTTGGCACCTCATAGTTGCAAGGAAAAGTTGGATTCGTATCGTTGTCAACTCCTTCATTTCCGGCCGCAGCGACAAAAAGAATGCCGGCGTCATGAGCTTTTTGAATCGCCTCTTTGAGTGCAATTGACTTTCCACTGCCGCCCCAGCTATTGCTGAGAATATGAACGCCCATATCTTTTGCATAGAGAATAGCTTCGATCGCATCGGACGTTGAGCCGCTTCCTGTTGCGCTCAGAAATTTCAACGGCACCAGTTTCACCTGCCAGTTTACACCAACAACGCCTGTGGTGTTATCTCCCATCGCACCAATCGTTCCGGCACAATGGGTTCCGTGACGGTTATCGTCCATGGCATCGTTGCTGTTGTTGATAAAATTCCATCCTTTCCAATCATCGATTTTCCCGTTGCCGTCATCATCCACGCCATTGCCGGTAGCGGGATCCGTCGGGTCGCTCCAGGCATCTTCACCAGGATTGGTCCAGATATTATCGACCAAATCCGGATGAGTGTAGTCAATGCCCGTATCGACCACGCCAATGATCACGCTATCGCTTCCTGTGGACTGGTCCCAGGCTTCCGGCGCATCGATGTCCGCATCGTTCGAACCGCCGGTCTGGCCTGTGTTATGCAAGCCCCACAACTTGTCAAAGTCCGGATCGTTTGGTGTTACAAAGGTGTGGTAGACATAATTGGGTTCTGCGTATTCGACGTTGGGCGATTCTTTTAATTTCTTGACAGCTTCATCAACCGAAAGCTGTTCAGGCAGTTCAAGTTTTCTCACACTAATTTCCGAGTAAATTCGTTCGACCTGAATATTCATGTCAGAGAGAAGAGCATCGGCAGATTGGATTGTCACCGTCGGTTTGAATTTGACAAGTACCTGATTTTCCACAAATTCGGGTGCGGATGTTTGTTGTTGCTGCGCACTCATAACGAAAAATAGCACAACAAAAATCGTGAAAAGACACAGCCTTTTCATTTGACACCTCCCTTGTTATTATGAACGACATTCCACTCCGTAGCCGGGGTGGTAAGGATTTTGGCGCTGATTTCTACAACTGAACGCTTTAACGATTCCGATCTTTTTCTATTCTGAATCGAATGTTTTGACGCGATAATCCGGCTCAGCGTATTCTACTTGTGGAAGCGATGAGCATGAATCAATAATGGCGTGTATGTCGGAGGAGTGTCGTGTTCGATAGACAAAGAGATCGAGTTCGGGAATTTTCTTGACAAAAGTCAGCCCCAGCTCGTTTGCGATGCTATCAATTTCGGATCGTTGCGTTTTTGCATTGAATTTTATGATAATTTGATCGGTTTTTTCACCTTTCTGAATAGACACTTTTTCATCGTGACAGGTTATTGCGACAAATAAAAATATGAACGCATATATTTTCAGTATGCGTATCATCATTTATCCTTTATTTAATACGGTTAAAAAACATTGCGCTTAAAATTTCTCCTGGTTGTGAAAAATATTTTTCAAATCAAGAGTCAAACGAATCTTTTGGCTTAAGCTGTGCGTCGACTATTTTATCTTCTCTGGCCAGGTTCGCAAGAGCCACAGGCTTTAAAGCCCGGCCAGTCAGCTTGACAGACTTTGCGCGGAGACGTTTCACCCTGTGCTTTTTGGTAATGAGCAGAATCACATCATTGTTTTGCACCTCAAGAACCGACACAACCTTTCCGACACTATTGGATACTTTAAAATTAATGATTCCCTTTCCTCCGCGATTGTGCTTTGCATATCCGGCTAAATCACTTCGTTTACCATATCCAAGGTCAGTAACACTGAAAATTGAAGATTTCTTTTTCGTCAACGCAATCATGGAAACAACCATATCATCTCTATCCAAGGTAATACCTCGAACACCTGCTGCGGTCAAGCCCATGTCCCGGATATTTTGCTCAGAAAAACGAATCGCTACCCCAACGGCAGTGGCCATGAGCACATCGTCTTTACCGGACGTGATAACGGACGCGATAACCTCATCTGTGTCTTTTAAAGACATAACTGTAAAACCACCTTCTTTAGAGGTTGATAACGTCGACAAGCGAATCCGCTTAACCTGGCCTTGCCGAGATGCCATGGTGACAAACCGGTTTTCATCAAAGCTCTCGATTTCATGGACATCAATAACAGTTTCGCCTTTTTGCAGTTGCAAGAGCCGGCTCAGATCAGCGCCGGAGCTGCCGTTAATCATGGGCACAAAACTAGTGCGAAGCTGATGACACCGGCCGCGGTTAGTAAAAAACAAAAGGTGATGACTGTTTGCTGATAAAAATGTGTGTTGGGTAAAATCTGTTCCGCTGAAATTGATTAGACTTTTATCATTCTCATAATCAGAAACCGAAAAGCGGCTGATTGTGTTTTTATGAGAAATTGTGACGATGGTGTGATCTTCTTTGATGAGCTCTTGCAAACTGCCGCTTTTCTTCTTTGACTTTGATGAAATAATCTGAGTTCTACGGGCATCACCAAATTTTTCCTTGAGTTCCAAAAGTTCGTCTTTTATCAGTTGCATGCGCAGTGCTTTGTTACCAAGCAGGGACTTTAACCGTTCGATTAGCTTTATTAAATCCCGGTATTCATCCTGAATTTTTTTCAGCTCCAGTCCTGTTAACCGCTGCAAGCGCATATCGAGAATCGCCTGCGCCTGTATTTCGGAGAACTTGAACCGTTTCATCAAATTGCGGCGCGCCGTATCCACGCTCCGTGATTTTTTAATTATCGCAATAACCTCGTCAATATTATCAAGGGCAATGAGATAGCCCTCTAAAATGTGGGCGCGTTTTTCAGCCTTGTCCAGTTCGTAGCGTGTTCGTCGAAGCACAACTTTATGGCGAAATTTAAGAAACTCAGAAAGGACGTCTTTCATATTAAGCGTTTTGGGCTGGCCGTCGACCAGACTCAACATGATCACACCAAAGGTGGTTTCCATTTGGGTGTGTTTGAACAGTTCCTTGAGCATCTTTGTCGAATCAACGTCTTTGCGCAGCTCGAAGACCACCCGCATACCTTCGCGGTCGGATTCGTCACGTATTTCTGTGATGCCTTCGAGTTTCTTGTCACGAACTAATTTGGCTGCCTTTTCCTGCAGGGAAGCTTTGTTCACCTGATAAGGAATTTCAGTGACTACAATACGCTCACGGCCGCCGCGCATTTCTTCGACATGAGCTCTGGCACGAACGGTTATTTTACCGCGACCGGTTTTAAAATAATCATCGATCCCGCTGTCGCCGTAAATAATTCCGCCTGTCGGAAAATCCGGCCCTTGAAGATACTTGCGCAAGGTCGTTGGTTTTAATTTTGGATTGCTTACAAGTGCGATCAACGCATTGATCACTTCATTGAGATTATGGGTGGGAATATTAGTCGCCATACCCACAGCAATCCCATAAGCGCCGTTTACCAGAAGATTTGGCAACAACGAAGGTAATACGGAAGGCTCGTTGAGTGTTTCGTCAAAGTTTGGCACAAAATCCACTGTGTCTTTGTCCAGGTCGCGAAGGACTTGCTGGGCAATATGGGTGAGGCGGGCTTCGGTATACCTCATTGCTGCAGCGGAATCGCCATCAACGGAGCCGAAATTACCCTGACCGTCCACCAGCGGATAGCGCATGGAAAAATCCTGCGCCAGACGAACCATAGTATCGTAAACAGCGGTATCGCCGTGCGGATGGTATTTACCTAAAACTTCGCCCACGATACGTGCGCTCTTTTTGTGTGCTGAATTTGGTGATAATCCAAGTTCATGCAAGCCGTAGAGAACCCGGCGGTGAACAGGCTTCATGCCGTCACGGACATCCGGAATGGCACGAGAAATGATCACCGACATTGAATAATCAATGTAGGATTTTTTCATCTCCTCTTCGATATATACGGGGATTATTCTGCTATTCTCTTCAATCATAATCTAATCTTCACATCCAAATTTGCAAATTGTATCCACACAAACTAAACATCAAGGTTACGCACGTATTTGGCGTTTTCTTCAATGAACTGCCGCCGGGGTTCGACCTTGTCGCCCATTAGTCTCGAAAAAATCTGATCTGCCTCAAATGCTTCTTCGATAGTGACTTGCAAAAGCGTCCGGTTTTCAGGATTCATGGTGGTGTGCCACAACTGGTTGGGATTCATTTCTCCGAGCCCCTTGTATCGCTGCAGTTCGATTTTTTGCTTGCCATTGTTTGAATTTTTTGTTTTTTGAAAAAGTTCCTGACGTTCATCTTCGTCAAAAAGATAAATATCTTCTTTACCTTTTTTGTACCGGTAGAGCGGCGGCTGGGCAATGTAGAGGTGCCCCTTTTCGATCATCTCTTTCATGTGCCGGAAAAAAAACGTCAAAAGCAATGTACGAATATGACTGCCGTCGACATCCGCGTCTGTCATGATAATCACTTTATAATAACGGATTTTATTCAGGTCAAAATCCTGGCCGCCAATGCCAGTGCCCAGCGTTGTAACCAGAGCGCGAATTTCCTCGTTGGCCAGCATTTTATCGACCCGTGCTTTTTCCACATTGAGTATTTTACCGCGTAACGGAAGGATCGCCTGGAACCGCCGGTCACGGCCCTGCTTGGCACTTCCTCCAGCCGAATCCCCCTCGACAATAAATAACTCGGTTCGGGAGGCATCTCTAAGTGAACAGTCAGCCAGTTTGCCGGGCAGGTTATCACTTTCAAGCGCTGATTTCCGCCGTGTCAGCTCTTTGGCTTTGCGGGCCGCTTCCCGCGAACGGGCAGCAGATTTGCACTTTTCAATGATCTTGCGGGCCTGGGTCATGTTTTTTTCAAGTTCCTTTACCAGACCTTCATTGACGACTGCTTCCACAATACCGCGTACTTCGCTGTTGCCAAGTTTTGTTTTGGTTTGTCCCTCAAATTGTGGATCCGGATGTTTCACGCTGATAACTGCTGTCAATCCTTCCCGCACATCCTCGCCGCTCAACGACGATTCGTTATTTTTCAACAATTTGTTTTTGGTGGCAAAATTATTCAGTGTACGCGTCAGCGCGGTTTTAAAACCAATGAGGTGGCTGCCACCTTCAATGGTATTGATGTTGTTGACATAGGAATGAATATTTTCTGAATATGTATCCGTGTAGGATATGGCAATCTCAATCGGGATGTTATCCCGTTCATCAGCAATGAAAAGCGGTTTTCGGGTGATGCTGGTCCTGTTTTGATCCATGTATTCCACAAACGATACCAGACCGCCTTTGTAGCGGAATTCCTCCTTTTTATTGCGATTTTTATCTTCAATGGTGATTTTGAGATCATTGTTCAAAAAGGCAAGTTCGCGAAGGCGCTCGCTCAGAATTTCGAAACTGAATTTACGTTTTTTAAAAATCTCTTTATCCGGCAAAAAAGCGATTTTCGTACCCGTGCTTTTCCGCCGGCCAACAGATTTTACTTTTGTGATAGGCAAACCGCGCTCATATTCCTGGCGGTACACTTTACCATCGCGCGACACTTCAGCCCACATCCCCTCAGAAAGCGCATTCACGACAGATATGCCGACCCCGTGCAAGCCACCTGACACTTTATAGGCTTTTTTATCGAACTTGCCGCCAGCGTGCAACATGGTCATAACAATTTCCAGAGCAGACATGTTGTGTTCAGGATGAATATCCACCGGAATGCCGCGGCCGTTGTCTTTGATCATCACGCTGCCGTCTTTTTCCATCACCACGTCAATTGTATTGCAGTAACCGGCAAGAGCTTCGTCGATGCTGTTGTCGACTACTTCATAAACCAGGTGATGCAAACCGCGGGTGGACACATCGCCAATATACATTGCCGGACGCTTGCGAACCGCTTCCAGCCCTTTTAAAACCTGAATCTTACTTGCATCATATATATCTTTTCGTATGGCCATGTTCTATCTCTCGTTTAATGAAAACGAATATCCATTATCACATCGCTGCCAAAATTATCAGCAATACGTTTTAAAATCGACTGCTTTTGAAAAAGTAGTTCTGTCCGCCAGGTCATGCTTTTCACCTTGATGTATAAAATTTTATCGTGCACTCTTTCAGCGCTGGTCATATTTGCTATTTGCTCGCCAACAAGTTCAGGCCATTTTTCCAGAACCTGATGTTGTCTTATCTTTTTATCAATGCCCATATCTTTGAACATAAGCTTCATAGTTTTGCCGATATGCTGTGGAGTACGATTCATGACTGTTCGATTTTTCCTCCTTTGACGAAAAAAGTATATTTATCGGTTTTTGACTCGACACCATTTATCACCGCATAATCGGATGATGTGCCGGTAACGAATAACTGGCTTGACGGTTCAAACAGATCTAAAACTCTGTGACTGCGTTCCCTGTCAAGTTCTGCGTAAAGATCGTCCAAAAGTAAAATTGGCTGAGTATCCGTGCTCTGTTTCAGGAATTGCACTTCTGCCGCTTTTAAACTGACCAGCACGCTTTTATGCTCACCGCGCGAGCCGTACCTGCGAAGGTCTCTGTCACCTATTTTGAAAACAAATTCATCCCGGTGCGGCCCGGCAATTGACGTGCCCTGAAATTGCTCTTTGCGGGCAACTCTTTTCAGTTTCTGTTGAAAGCACTCTGAAATCTGCTTTTCATCTTCAAAAGGCACATTGGATTCATAGATCACAGAAAAAGTTACGTCGCTTTCAGTAATCAGTTTGTAATAATGTTGAACATATTCATTCATGCGTTCGATCATCTTTTGCCGCGACAGCATCAGTTGAGCGCCAAACCGTATCAACTGCGTATTCCATGTCTCCAGTTGTGAACGGTTTGCATTGTGTCCCTCAGCAATTTTACTGAGCAATGTGTTTCGTTGTTTTAGCACTTTGTCGTAATTTTTAAGGTTATCCAGATAACGGTTGGAACTTTGCGATAAAAAGATGTTAAAAAATCGGCGACGTTGTGCAGGAGGACCGCTGGTGATTGAATAATCATCGGCAGAAAGAATAACCACCGGACATTGGCCTATTAGTTTGGAAAATTGTTGCAACTTTTTGCCATCTATTTTTATTTGCTTTCCATTGGTCGTTGAATACAGAACGCTGACATGTCGTGATATTCCGGATTCATTGTCAAAATCTCCCTCGATAAAAAAACTGTCCTCATCAAAGGGCACCAGCTCTGCATCTTCCCGCGCGCGAAAACTTTTTGCCAGACAAAGCACGTACACAGACTCGAGCATATTCGTTTTCCCCTGAGCATTATCTCCGAATATAAAATTGCATCCCGGATGAAACGTGAGGGTTGCTTCTTGCAGGTTGCGAAAACGATGAATTGCTAAAGAACGAAAGATCATATCAAATGAGTTGAACAACAGAATTACTCGGCTTTTGCCGTTTCTTCTTCATTAATGCGAATAGGCATTAACAACATGGTGATTTCTTCATCTTTTGAAGGTTCTGATGGCCGGACAATTGCCGCGCTGTTGCTGTCTTTGAGTTCAAAAACGACTTCCTCCCCATCAATATGGCGAATGATATCAATCAGATAGGCGGAATTGTAGGCAATCTGCAGCCAGTCTTCATTAAAATGACAGGGTATCGATTCCTTGCCTTCAGCGCCAAACTCGATGTCCTCTGAATGAATGGTCATTTCATCGGAGGTGATGGACAGGCGAACCTGGTTGGTCAAAGAACTGGAAAAAATGGATACGCGACGAAGCGTAGAAATCAGTAACTCACGATTGACACGAAGTAACTTTTCATTATCTGTTGGCAGTACTCGCTGATAATTTGGATACGTGCCGCTAATTAATTTGGAATAGATAATTGCCCTCTCCAGGCGGAACACGATATGATCTTCACCAATTTGCATGTCCACGCGCTGTTCTTTTTCGATGTTTCGGATCACTAAATTCAACGCTTTTGTTGGCACGATGACCTTTACCTGAACGTCTTCCGGTGCTTTGAATTTTTTATACACCATTTTAGCCAGACGGTGTCCGTCTGTACTGACAAAAAGCAAGTCCATTGGTGTCATCTCGACATTGATTCCTGTAAGGGCAGGGCGTAGTTCATCGGTCGAAACAGCAAAAATGGTTTTATTTGTCATTCGCGAAAGCACATTGCTGTCGATCTGAAAAGTCTGCTCACTTTCCTGGATATTTATGTATGGAAAATCTTCTCTTGGCTGGGTCGATATTTTGTACTCGCCCTTGTCGGTATTAAGGATAATTTTATCGCCGTCCTGAGAATAGATATTTATTGGCACATCTGGCAATTCTCTTACAATCTCTTGCAGTATTTTTGCAGGCACAGCGCAGGATCCTTCTTCCTCAATATCTACATCAAGGCTATGGGTTACAGAAATTTCGAGGTCTGTTCCGGTCAGGCTCAATTTGTTGTCTTTTAATTCCATCAAAACGCAGGTTAAAATTGCAATGGTTGTTTTTTGTGGCACCACCCCCACTACTTTTTGGAGAGCGTCGTGCAAATCAGATCTGGAGATTGTAAATTTCATCTATGCCTCCTCAACATTTTATAGCTGAAAAACCGCTAATGACTAGTACAGAATCTTCAATGTTTAAATATAATAAAAAACAAAAAATAAAATAGAAAAAAACATTTTAATTATCAAGACTTTCATTTATATAAAATTAAAATATTGCAAATGCAAATTTTTTATATTTTTAAAATCGTTACAATTGCGAAATTTCGATTTTGTTTTTAATGTTTTCAACATGCTCCCGAATTGCTTTGTCATCCTGTACGAGTTGCTCAATGGTGGTAATGGCGTGAATGACGGTGCTGTGATCCCTCCCGCCAAAATGCAAGCCTATTGTTTTTAGAGAATTATCAGTCATTTTTTTGCACAGGTACATGGCTATTTGTCTGGCCTGGGCAATTTCTTTTTTCCGAGTTTTTGCACGAAGCATGTCATCCGGAAAGCCAAAATACTCGGCTGTGGTTTTTTGTATAAACTCTACACTAACAGCCCTGGCTTTTGGCATACAAACGTCCTTTAAAAGCCGTTTAGCCAAATCGATGGTCACATCTTCATCATTGAGTGATGAATAGGCTAACAGACGAATCAGGGCACCTTCCAGTTCGCGAATGTTTGAGGTGATGTGGGTGGCAATAAATTGATAAATTTCGTTGGGCAAGTCGAGTCCGTTTTCCTCAGCTTTTTTTTGCAGAATCGCCTGGCGGGTTTCAAGATCGGGCTGCTGGATGTCCACCACCAATCCCCATTGAAACCGGGAAATGAGCCGTTCTTCTATGCCTTTTAATTCTTTAGGCGACCTGTCCGAAGACAGTACTATTTGCTTGCCTTTATGATGCAGGGTATTGAATGTGTGAAAAAATTCTTCCTGCGTTCTTTCCTTGTTGCCAAAAAACTGGATATCGTCTACGACTAACAAATCCACATTCCGGTAAATCCCGCTAAACTCGGTGGTTTTGTTTTTTCGGATAGAGTCGATAAAATCTATAGTAAAGCGCTCACTATCTACATAGAGCACGCGGCCGGCGCTGTTTTTTGCTTCAGATAAATTTCCAATCGCTTGAATGAGATGTGTCTTTCCTAATCCCACGCCACCGTAGATGAGAAGTGGATTGAACGTCGTTCGTCCGGGAGACTCGCCAACTGTGATCGCTGCAGCCTTGGCGAATTTGTTACATTCACCTTCAACAAAATTATCAAAAGTGAACCGGTGATTCAGATTTGTAGAACTCTGATGCCTGGATGTTTCCTTTTTCTTCATCGATGGCAACTGGACGCTTTGCGTTGCCGAATCCATAATAACAGAATAAACCAGTTTTGCTTTTGGACCCACAGCGGTGTGCAAAGCCTCTTTAATCACATCATTATAATGGGATTCAAGCCATTCGTAAAAGAATTGACTTGGTACCTGGATGGTGAGCACGGAATCTTCGATCTTGGATAGGCGAGTAGGTTTAAACCAGGTTGCGTAAGCATTCGGAGTTACTTTTTGTTTGATAAGCGAAAGAAAATTGTCCCAAATTTGATTTGTCTGAGGCTGCATACGTTCCTTTCTTGTTTCTACATTCAACATTGGACCACTCCCCTTTTTTAGATGAGACAGTTACAAATAGAATTCATGGCCATGCCAAAAACATATCAACATATTGATAATTATCTTTTAACACAACTATTGAGAAAATATATTTAACTTATTCACACTTTATCCAATTTATCCACATATTATGTTAATAATTCTAACTCCCTCAAGTTATTTAAAAACAGTAAATTAAAAGATTAGTGGGTTAATATATCAACAACCTATAACGATATGGACGAAAAGCATCAAAGAGTTTTGAATTGATCAAACAAGAGTTATCCACAACTTGTTATGCGACCCTCTCTTTAATAAAATTTAACAATCCAAAACGAAATTACAACATTAAAAATGTAAAATCTGAAAAAAAGTGTCGATAAAATCGAAATGTGGATAATTTGCTTATAGAGAATCTTTGCTAAAAAATGGCATAGTTTTATATCCCATCAATCCAAAAGCGTTTTTTGAAAAGCCGTTAAAAAGTTTGGACCAGGAGCGATACATTCGTCCGAAAACAACGCTGGTGCCGGCAGCCGTAATCACTTTTTCGCCTTTCTTTTTGGCAAGGCGCGCCAGTTCGGTGTCTTCAACAATGTGTTGCCGAACCACGGAATGTCCTCCGATGCGAGTGTATCCATCTTTGGTAAAAGCAATCCATTTTTTTTGACATGTTGCCGTGCCCCTCTGGCATTTTATTTTAAATTTATTTATTAGAGGAAACGCTTTTGTAAGTTTCTATTGCCCGTTGTCTGGTGACTTTCAGATCAACCATCGGCTTGGCATAATTCGGAGTGCCAAATTCCGGTACCCATTTTTTGACATAGCATTGATCCGGATCGTATTTTTGCATTTGGGTATTCGGATTAAAAACCCGGAAATAAGGCGCTGCATCGCACCCGGTACCGGCTGCCCACTGCCAATTGCCGTTATTCGAAGACAGTTCATAATCTAAAAGCTTTTCAGCAAAATAGCGTTCACCCCATCGCCAATCGATGAGCAGATTTTTGACCAAAAAACTCGCTACTGCCATTCGAACCCGATTGTGCATGAAACCGGTCTCGTTGAGTTCGCGCATGCCGGCATCAACAAAAGGAAAGCCTGTCTGTCCTCTGGACCACAAATCGAACTCTTGTGAATTATTGATCCACGGTAACGGGTCATATTTTTTGCGAAAAGAATTGTGAATAACTTGTGGATAATTGTGCAAAATCATCATATAGAATTCACGCCAAATCAATTCATCAAACCACGTCTCATTCAGGTGAAATCCTTTTTCCATGCACTCACGAATACTCACCGTGCCAAAACGAAGATGAATTCCTAACCGAGTTGTGCCATCAAGATAAGGATAGTCACGTGTTTGGTGATAGTTTTTAATCACGTCTTCCGGAATGCTTTTATCCGGAAAAGTCGCGTCGGTTTGTTCAAAACCGATTTCGTTTAACGTCGGGAAATGTTCGTTTTCAAAATGATAAAAATGTTTAAACAGCTCGCGGGTATCATAAAAAGTCAATGGGTTTTCATCGACAAATGTTTTCTTCCAGGTATTTTTATAAGGTGTAAAAACAGAATAGGGATCACCGTCTTTTTTGGTGATTTCATTTTTTTCGAAAACAACCTGGTCTTTATAAAGATGAAAAGAGATGCTTTTTGAATTCAAAAATTCTTTTATTTTTTGGTCTCGTTCAACAGCGTAAGGTTCATAATCCGTGTTGGCATAAACAGATTCAATTTTATAATTATCAGTTATTTCACGCCAAACTTTTAACGGATCACCTTTATTAATTAAAATCGCAGAATCCGATTTTTTTAATTCCTTATGGATATTTAAAAGATTTTGATAGATAAACTCGACGCGTTTATCCTTTTTGGGTAATTCATGAAAAATATTGTCATCAAAGATAAACAAAGGAAGAACAGGCATATTATTTTTCAAAGCATGAAATAATCCGGTATTATCATCAAGACGAAAATCACGTCGAAACCAAAATATGATGATCTTTTTATTATTCATATATTTTATTTATTAGTAAATATATTAATTATTATAATAGGGAATGTGTATATGTTGATAAGAAAATAATGAGAAATATAAGCTGTAAAAAAACAATAAACCAATCGATTCTATTCCGGATTTTTTATTAACAAGATAACGTGATTGTGTTGTGAATTATTTTGTTATTCACACTCTTTGTGAATAACAATATCAATACATCTGTATGAACAATTTTTCATCCACATCTGTTAAACATGTTTTCCATGCAAAATGTCTGGTTATCAAAAGTAGGATGTGGATAACTTAGTACATTTTTTCAAAACGTTCGGGTTGGCTTTCTTTTTTCTTCCAATAAGTTGTTTTGTTTTTCTCGATTTTTTCATCCAGAATATCTTTGCCAAATATCTTTAAAATGATACTGATTGGTGTGATTAAAATGTAGAATAAAAGCGTAAGCAAAATACGGGAGACAAAGTAACCCAGAAAGAAAGCCAGACCCATCCAAAGCGCATATAGCGGTTTGAGTGAGCGTGGTAAAAAGTAACCCCATAAAAAGAAAACAATGCTCAGCCCGATAAACAGAAAGGGCATGATTTGCGATCTGTCTGAGAGGAGCGTTATTATCCCCAATAACAAAAAAACAACGCAAAATGTAAGAGCAAACTTGAAAAGTGTTTTTCTATCTTTGTTTAATCCAGCCAGGCCAGTTTTGATTTCACTGATTAAGCTCATGCGTTTCCCGCCACTTTTTTTTGCCATTTTGTTGTTCTTTTTTGTTCAATAAAAAATTTCCCATCACAAGGTAATCCATGTCCGTATTCATAAAACAGGCAAAGGCGTCATGAGGAGAGCAGACGATCGGTTCTCCTCTGACGTTAAAAGAAGTGTTAATAATAACAGGGCAACCTGTTTTTTGGTAAAATGTTTTCAACAGATTGTAATAACGCGAGTGTTCTTTGGATACACTTTGGATGCGCGCAGTATTATCAACATGCGTGACAGCCGGAATATCCGAGCGTTTGACTTTAAGCTTGTCGATGCCTTGTTTTTGCCTGTCCGTTTCCGAGAGCGGGTAAAGATGATCGCTGTTTACATTAGTGACGACCAACATGTAAGGGCTTTGATCGGTATTGAAATAATTCAGGGTTTTTTCTTGCAAAACAGAAGGAGCAAAAGGACGAAAACTTTCACGAAACTTTATTTTAAAATTTATCCGCGACTGCATGGATTGATTTCTGGCATCTCCCAGGATGGAACGGCTGCCAAGCGCACGCGGTCCGAATTCCATACGTCCCTGAAACCAGCCGACCACCGATCCTTCTGATATGAGCGAAGAAATTTTTTCATAAAGCTGATCATCGGTTAATTCTGTGTAAACAGCATTCTGAGCAGATAAAAAATGTTTTATTGTTTCATGCGAATATTCCGGTCCAAGTAATGATAGTTTTTGCGTATCTTTTTGACCGTCCGCTTGGCGGGCATTACCCTCTATTTGATACCACGTAAACAACGCTGCTCCCAGAGCACCACCGGCATCACCGGACGCCGGTTGAATCCAAACATTTTCAAAGGGGGTTTCACGAATGATTCTGCCATTAGCCACGCAATTCAATGCCACTCCACCTGCCAGGCAAAGATTACGTTCGCCGGTCTTTCTAAAAACGTGATTGGCTGAACGCAGCATCACCATTTCCGTGACTTTTTGAATAGACCGCGCCACGTCCATGTCAAGTTTACGCAAGGTGCTCTCCGGTTTGCGTGGCGGCGCACCAAACAGGTCATGAAACTTTCGACTGGTCATGGTCAATCCGGAACAATAATTGAAATATTTCATATTGAGTTTAAACGAACCGTCAGGTTTGAGATCGATGAGGTTATCCAGGATTTTCTCAACATAAACCGGTTCTCCGTAAGGTGCCAGACCCATCAATTTGTATTCACCAGAATTAACCTTAAAACCCGTGTAATAAGTAAAAGCCGAATAAAGCAGGCCAAGAGAATGCGGAAAATGAAGTTCAGAGTCGATACTAATTTTATTATCATGGCCTGTGCCGAATGATGTGGTGGTCCATTCGCCTACGCCGTCCATGGTCAAGAAAGCAGCATGTTGAAAGGGTGACGGAAAAAAAGCAGATGCGGCATGAGATTCGTGATGTTCGGTGAAAACGATCCGGCCATTATAGTTCAATTCTTTGCGAATGTAATCCGGGATCCACAATTTTTGTTTGATCCATAATGGCATGGCCATAAGAAAAGAGTGGATGCCCTTTGGCGCATAAGCGAGATATGTTTCCAGAATGCGTTCAAATTTGATAAAAGGCTTGTCATAAAATGCAATGACTTTAATATCATCTATATTTAAATGATCATAATTCAGGCAAAAAGAAATTGCATTTTTGGGAAAGCGGAGATCATGCTTTTTGCGCGTAAACCGTTCTTCCTGGGCAGCGGCAATGATTTCACCATCGCGAACCAGACACGCGGCGCTGTCGTGATAAAAGCATGAAATGCCTAAAATATTCATTTACTTTTTCTCCGCTAAAATATCCACATCATCATCCATAAAAGTGAGGTATTTATTGATGTCAGTCGATTTTTCATCAGGCAAGGGATAAAACTTTCCTGTTGCTTTGGCATAGATTTTTCCGTGGTCATCAATGATTTCGCCTTCAGCGATAGAGAGCCTTGATTTATGCTCGACAGCCCTGCCGTAAACAGTCACTTTTGTACCGATTGGCAAAGAGGCAACAAAACGGACATTTAATTCCATGGTTATGAAAAATCGCTTTCTGTCCACAGCAACGGCCCAGCCAATCGTTTCATCGAGCAGAGAGCATAAAATACCGCCATGGCAAATACCTTTGAATCCCTCCTGTCGCGAATCCGGTGTAAATGGCACTTTTACGCCATGATCTGTTACCTGAAAACGCACATTCATGGAAGCAGGATTTTTCGTTCTTTGTCCACACACGATGCAATTATGAAAAGTCGGTAGATAACTATTTTTCTGCATAGGCTGTTTCCTTAATAATATTCAGGCACTCTTTTGGAGAGGCAGCGGAAAAGTCAGCGATCTTTTTCAATTCATCAAAATGATCAGAGTATCCCCACAGTGCCACACAACTAAATACTCCGGCGCGCTCAGCGGCCAGGATATCGTTATCTGTATCGCCAATTAAAAGTGTCCGCTCAACCGGAACATTCAATTTTGCGCAGGTATGCAAAATCATGTCAGGCTCCGGCTTGGGCCGTTCAACGCAATCTCTGGTGGCGACGAAATCGAAATACGGCAGTAGATCCAAATCTCTTAGCATAGTATGGGTTACCGTGTAGCCTTTATTTGTCGCTACGGATAATTTAAACTGAGAGAGCTGTTCCAGCAATTCGAAAATCCCGTCAAAAGGTTTGCTCTTATCCGTGCACCGGGCAACATAATAAGGTTTGAATATTACACGAAATTCATCAAAGCGCGTGAGGTGATCCTCGCCAAGAATGATACGACTGAAAACATCAGGTCCTGGACCAATGGCCTTTTTAACTTGATTTTCTGAGACAAGTGTCAAATCCATTTGTTCGAGTGAATAATTGATACTGGAATGAATATCCGGAATGGAATCGCACAAGGTCCCGTCGAGATCAAATATAATATGATCAAATTTATTCATTTTATCCTTTTTGCTAAAAATGTACAAAACAGAGCCATTTTTTCCAAACAAATACTAAATCCAGACGGTTATTATAATTATAAACCAGATTTATTGATTTGAAGCATAGTTTTTTAAGAAATATCTTGCATCTTTTCATTTTTTAATTATTTTCATTATATAAAAATTGTAAAATTATAACCGGGAAGAAAAATGAAACAAACAAACACGGAAAAAAACACCTCGTATAAAATAGATCCCAATCCAATTTTGACACAGGAATTTGATTTTGCTAAAAATCTGTTGCTGCATTCTTGTAAAGAACTGCGGCATATTGTTCATTCTTTTATTATTTTTATCGCCGTTCTTTTCAGTGCTATAGGTCTTTTTCTGCATTTTTCTCAAGAAAATTATCTAGTCGATCAAACCACCTGGCGTTGTCTGATATTTTCTCTATTGTTCCTGTCGTGCATAATCGGTTTAATCAATCTTTTAAAAATTATACGGTTGCGAATTGATTGGTGGGATTGTTTATCCACAATGAATAATATTAAAGACTATTACAACGAAATAATTCCCGAATGTCATATCAAAGACAGAGCGTTTCAATGGTCCACAGAACGATTTTTCCATTTCAGGCTGCAAAAGTCAGACTCGTTGTTTTTCTATTCGGCGCTCACCGTCATTCTGGTTGGAGCCATCGTATTGTCTGCCGCACTGTTGTTCGCAAATTTGAATATTCTGATTACTTTCATACTTGCATTTGTTTTTATTATTTTGCAGATCATTTATTATAAAGTTCGATTAAGCCGGATTAAAACTATTTCATCGACAAAATAAAAGATCATAACTTTTCTTTGTAAATCTGATCCAAAACTGCATTAACTTCCCTGCCTGTTTCACCTGGCACATCAAACGGCCGGTTATGAAGCAAAGAGTCTGTAAAAGCTTTTATCAGCGGCAAATGCAAATTCGGATGCGGAGGATGTTCTTCTGTCTCTTTTCCCTCTTTTGTCTCAATAATAAGCTTTCCTCTATTCAGATTGGGAACATGCAAAGAACCTGCCGTGCCATAAATTCTCAAAGTGTCAGCTTTTTCAAAAATTGCATGTGAAACAGACAACACACCATGAACACCGGAGGAAAAGGAAAACAATGCCGTGGCTGTGTCTTCGACATCCCTGTTGAGATGGACGTTGCTAACAATACTACGCGTGATTTTTATTGCACCGAGCAGATTCAACATCACCTCGATTCTGTGACAGCCAACATCCATCATCGGGCCACCGCCGGATTTTGACGGTTCGACAAGCCAGTGGCGTGGGTGGGAGGGATCCGGATCAAATGCGCTAAACGCATTCATGTGGATGGCGACAACATCCCCGATCCTACACTGAGAAAGAAGCTCTTTCATGCGGTGAATGACCGGGTAGAAATGCCGGTAATAGGCAATGCCAAGCGTAACATTGTTTTCTGCACATGCGTTAATCATCTCATCGCATTCGCGAGCTGACATGGCCATGGGTTTTTCACAAAGAATATGTTTTCCATGTTTTGCCGCAGCAATGGTCTGTCTGGCGTGAAGATACACCGGCGTGGCGATATAAACGGCTTGAATGTTATCATTTTCAAGCAGCTCTTGCCATAACCCGGTCCAGGTTGCGCCAAATTTGTTGGCAAAATCTTCAACGAGGTCAGCTCTTTTACGGGTTACCGCGTATAAATCACAATTGTCGAGATCACGCAAGGCAGGTGCTACTCGTCTGCGGGAAATATCGCCGCAGCCGATCAATCCCCATGATATTCTTTGCATATTATCTCCTGGTTAAAATTCATTCACGAGTCCCACGTGAATCATGCCACCGAAAAGACCTTGTTTTTCACCAAACGCCAGACCGTAATCTATACCCATAATTCCAAGTCCCGTTTCAAGACGAACGCCAAAACCATAGCCGATCTTAATGTCCCGGGTTTCCTCTTTGCCCGAGGTTGAAATATATCCTAAATCACAAAACACAAAGGCTCTGGAACGGCGGCCAAGAAGGTAACGGTACTCCAGATTCGACCAGGCAATGCTGCTGCCGCGAAACTGATCTTCGCGATAGCCGCGTAACGAACGTGTGCCTCCCAGGCGGTACAGGTCCGGAACAGGAATATAGTCTTCATTGCTTTTAATTTGCCGGCCATGAAAAGATGTTGAAAAAATCTGCCGTTGGAAAATAGGTATATAAACTTTCACATCAAGAGCAATACGGTTGTTTTTGACATTTTTTTTAAGATTATTCATTTGTATGATATCCGCCGGGCCGATGTTTTTTTTCCGTCCACTCTCAAAACTTGTATAATAATAAATGCCGTGCGATGGGTTATACGTGTTGTCCCTGGAATCGTATTCAATGCCAAAAGATGTTCTGAGCGTTTTACTCTGCGGAATACCAAACGCGTAACTTCCGATAGAATCCGGCATAATGCTATTGTTCTTTATCTCACCGACAAGAGACAAATTATGCATAATAGGATACGATAAATCCAAACTGGTATTCCGTTCGATATATGTCGTATCCTGTATAATTTGCTCAAATCCGACACCGGCATTCAACGGAATACCGCCAATCCAGGGTTCGCGATAACGCAACTTTAAATCCTGAGAGTACTGATCACGTTTTTGCCAGTGCACCAGTAACGACCGTCCTGTACCGAAAAGATTGCCAATGTTGATATCAACCAGACCGGTAAAATATCCTTTTTCATATTCAGTTGCCGGCGAATAACCGACCACGCCGTCAAAGGTGCTTGTGTTGCCTTCTTTAACCTGAATGAGTATGCCCCCCTTGTTTTGCGACGCGATGAAAATTTCCGGCTCGGAAACGCTTTCAAACAAATCAAGCTTGCGAAGCCGCGAAGGTATGGATTTTATTTTTCGGGCATTGTAGCGTTCTCCTTTTTTCACGCGAGTTTCCCGCTTGATGACATAATCCTTTGTAACCTCATTACCAACAACCTGTATTTCTTCGATAGTCAATTCCGGACCGGGAGAGATATCGAAATCGAAATCAATACGATGTTCGCCGTTGTCAGTCGTATCCAGTCGAATGGCATTCAAGTTAATTTGAGCAAACGGATGCCCCTGTTCTTCCAACGCAGTGACTGATGCATCCAAATCATCTTGAAAACGATACGGATCAAAGGTTGATTTTTCATTATAAAAAAGATGAGAACGCACGTACTCGTGAAGCGGGCCGTTGAGATTGATCGTCCCGGTTTTTGCCGGCTTGCCTTCATGAATGTAAAACGCCAGCGACATGGCAGAACTGTCCGCTGTAATTTGATATGTGACCGAATCAATCCTGGTGAATAGAATATTTTCTACCGCATATGCATCGAGCAGAGCCTGGCATTTTTGATGCAATTTTTCCGGATCGAGTTTTTGACCAGGCTTTAAATCAAGTGAATTGAGCGCTTGCTTGCGATTAAAATGATGTAAACCATAAAATGAAATTTCTTTTACAGACACAGATTTCCCAGCACTATATATTTCAACAGCAAACAATAAGTAAACGATCGTAAAAGCCAATATGTAAATCCATTTTTTCATCATATTTTCACCGAAAAGCTGCTGTGACTTGCGCTCTGCCGGTGTGAATAACCCGGTCACGCTCGGGTTCATTCCGGCCGCTGTATGACAAGGTCGCCATAATCACGCTGGAGAAACGATAATCAAACCGGATATCCCAGCGTAGCGACTGGCCTTTGCTTCTGCCATTGGCCATCTCGTAAGGAATGATCCGGTCTGCTGGTGTTGCATTTACCCTGCTCCATTCCACTTCGGCGCGGCAACGTCCTTTGCTTTTAAAGGAATAATTAAACTTTGGTACCAGAGCAAAAGCCTGTACTTTTGTTGGCGTTTCATAAAAACGGTCTTGTTCACCTGAATAGCGGGCTTCGATACCAAATTCCAGTGGTGGGGAAGGACGAAAACTAAGATTCGTTTTTATCTCTCGAGCAAATATATTGCGGTTTTGGCGTCCGCTGTAATTGAAATATCTGGCCTTGTGTTCATCACTGAATTCTGTTTGCGCACTCATGGTTGAAGAAAAACGGGTTGTTAAACGAATATTTTTTTCTTCTTCGCTGCTTTCCTCTCCGCCCTGAAGAAATTGATTGTTTAGCTGATCACGCGTCAAATAGCGGAACCGCAAAGAAAAATTCCGGTTGTGTTCAAAAAGATGTAAATCTTCACGGAACTGAATGTTCCCAAAAATCGATGTCTCAGGATCACGAAAGACCGACATGTTGAGCAGATAAATATCCTCAACATTTTTGTGCTGGGAACGTTCTTCAAGTGCCAGATAGCTTTCAGACGAAACAGCAGAGAGGGTCTTTTTCCACAACGGCAGGGAGGGTTGAGTTTGCGCCTTGCGAAAAATACGCGACGGATCAATGCGCAGACGAGCCATGGTTTTAAGCGAAGCGACCGGCAACAATTGATCGGTTTTCAGAATGCGCAAAATGTGATCGCCCAAAGGATCGTTCACATACTCGTTCAATTCCTCATCATAGCGGTAATTTCCTTCACCTTCGCTTACCTTGATGTAAACGCGCTCTTGTTTGGCTGTCGCCGTGTTGGAAATTTGATAATTCAAATCGCCGTTAATTGCCCGGTCGAACGGGGTAAAATGCAAGCGCACCTCGGCAAGATCGGTTCGGGAATCATTTTTTTCAACACTAAAAAAATTGCGTGTCCGGTGCGTAAAATCTACTGACGCAGAAAAAGATTTAATCCGCTGAAGTTCAAGCTGAGTATTCCAGGTTTCAGCAGTAGATTGATCCACAAACTGATCGAGGCCGATGTATTCGTCATCAAAACGTTGAGAATAAGTGCCGGAAAGGCGTAGCTTTTGAAACGGCAGAAACTCCACTCCTCCGGCCATATCGTGAAAACGAAATCCGGTATAAAGTGAGTCCGACCAGTTTTCTTTTTTGATTTCACCTTCATAGTTCACAAAAGGTCTGATTTTCCATATTTTAAAATTGGCGTCACCGCGCTGTCTCAGCCAATCTCCTTTTTGGTGATTTTTTGAATTTTCCTTTGAGATGCGTTCAATTCTATAATTCCAAGACGGCCAGCCGTTAGCAGAAAAATGGTTTTGCACCTGCCAGCGATTAGACTGAAAATAATCAGCTTTATTGTTTTGACCGTATTCGCCAGACATGGAAAAATCAGCAAAAGGTTCATAGCGGACGGCGAATTCTCGGACGTTCTCTTGCTGATTCGGCGAGTCTGGCAAGTCCCATTTTCTGCTATACTCGATTTCTGTGGTCCGGTCGATGCTGGAAAATGTCGGACTCACATCTTTATAGCGACCGGTCAGGGACAATTTGCCAAAATTGACGCCAAAAAATCTTAACGAATCCGGCTGCAGAGATAATTGCCAATTCTGTGCCAATCCATGATTGTCGTCGTTATCCACCGACGAAAAAGAGTTTTGATCAAAATTACTTATGCCTATTTCGCTTGACACGTTGACTGATTTGAATGGAGAGAAATCAATGTTAAAATCAATGATGCTATGGCTTTTGGCTGTTGGCAAAAGAATGACCGGCGCATATCTGGCCTGGTTCTCTCCCACGTATTCGTAAATGCCAGAACCTTTGTACGTGTACGCTCCGTTGTTCGAACCCACGTCAGAAAAAACGACATTATAATTTCCTTTGTTTTTTCCCGCATAAACAAAAATGCTGTCAGGATCGAGGATGTATCGTCCTTTGCTGGAATCAACGCGGGTTGCGCCGTTCACAACAGCTTTGGACGGATCATCACCTGCCCGGGACAGAGCCTGCATATGCTCGTCTGTCAATGTAAAATCTAATGGATTTTCCTTATCGTCAGCTTCATGCAAAAAAGTGGTGTGAATGCGAATTCTGTCATCCCAGAGATTGGATTTAACCGAGGCAGAGTATAAATTCCGGCGGTACTGTTCATCAGAGTATTGGAAATCCACTGTAATTCGGGAATCAGCCGTGATGAGTCGTTTGCGGGTAAAAGTGATTTGGGCTGAAGCATAATCAATGATATAATCGTTGGTTTCGCCGCGAATCATAATCTCGCCGTCAATGTAAACGCGTTCTGTGCCGGCTAAAACAATGATATCGATTTGGCCCCGGTCACCTTTGAGTTGATATGGACCCTGATTGCCTTCCTGGCCATTGAACGGCATGGACCTGTATTTTCCCCGTGACACAGCGCCAGAAATTTTTGCAGACACATGCTCATAATCCGCTTCACCCATCACCCCTTGAAGTTTGCGGTTGTACTGCGCAAATTGCGTTCCGGTATAAGAAATTTGAAAATCGCCCATAGTGGCTTTTAAGGTTGGCGATTTTATCTGGATAAAAACCCTGTCGATTTCCTGGAGATTTTGTGTCGTGCCTTCCGGCTGAATCGGTGTGGATTGATCGGTGAGCGCAGCAACGACTTCGACATTATCGCCTACCTTGCCATTGACATTCAAATTGAGAGATGAGTTCACTTTCAGTCCGCGATTATTTCCCATAGAAACACCGCGGGTAATGCTGCCGCTTTTGGTTAGATTGGCTGCATAATCTTCTTCCTCAGACCGTTTGCTGTCTTGCAGCCTGCTGGGTTGCGGCTCAGCGCCAAACATGCGGCGCTGCAGTTTGTGATGCCGGACAGTCCTGGGTAGAACATAAGGAAATATTTTATATTGCAGTTGTATTTGCTGGCCTTTGGATACGATGAATTGAAAGCGTATTTCGCCGTCAATATAATTCATGTTATACAACGAAGGCGGCTGCAGTTTTCCGCCGATATATACTTTTTCTGAATCTTCGATGATCAGGCTGTCCGGAAGGAGATAAGGTCCTTTCCGGCCTTCTCCTAAAATGAGCACGTCTTTTTCATAAATATTTATTGACTCTATTTTTCCTTCTGTCTGGGAAAAACTAACTGAGGTCAATAAAAGCAGGAGATATGCCGGTAACGTTCTCACTGCTGCGTTTCCACCTGACCTTTATTTACGACAATTTTAAAGACCTGGATACGGCTGTTGTTAGTGTCCGCTGCAAAGAGCGTGTTCTGCGATACAGCCACGCCTGAAACAAATCGAAACGCACCGTATTTTTTTCCTGACGATCCGTATTGTAAAAGAAGATGTCCCCTGACATCAAAGGCAAAAATTTGATTGAGCGCGCGGTCAGCGACAAAAATACGTTCCTTATTATCAACGCAAAGACCAACAGGTTCGGAGAGAAGTCCATTGCCGATATCATATAAAAAGCTGCCGTAATAATCATAAACCTTGATCACGCCGGCATCCGAGTCGCTGACAAAAACACGGTCCTGGCGAGAGACAGCCAGGTATTCCGGATTATGAAGCATGCCCTTTCCCCAGTCATAATCCCCAAAACTGGTTTGCGGTTCAAAAGAAGAATCAAGTTTGATAATTCGAGAATGTTCGCCATCAATAATAAAAAAGTCCCCGTGTAAACTAACAGCCACTGATTTTGGAAAAGCAAACTGATATTTTTCCTCCCAACTGGCATGAGATTTTAAACTCAGTATCCAGTTCAAATCTTTATCATACCGAACAATGCGATCGTTATCGTAATCGGCAACATAGACATCCATGACATTATGCACAAAGATGCCAAGAGGTTGCTGGAACTGGTCATTCTCCCAGCCAAATCCGCCAGTAAAAAAAAGCAGACGGCCGGTTGCATCATATTTTACAATGCGGTTGTTGCCCGTATCACAGACATAAATATTTTGATTTCTATCTGTGCTAATACCTCTTGGTTCTTTTAATTGTACGGTTTCGTTTTTCTGACTCCCAAAACTATGGATAAACTCGATGGACAACCTGTTTTGTTCAGCATAGACTGAAAAGATAAAAAAAAGTGTTAAAAAAATGGCCAAGCGGAAAATATGCTTTGAATGTTTCATTTTAGCTGTTAATTTAGTGAAAAGAAAAAAACCCGAAACATTTTCGGGTTTAAATTTTAACGATTTAAAAATACAAAGTTTCCTGTTTATAATTACTCATCGTTTATCACGTTCATCAGGATAGATCGTTCTGTGATAGGAACGGCGCATTTCTTTACATTTTCGCCACCTGTCGTAGGCATCAATGAGGTCATTATCATTACCAGTCAGTTGATTTACTTTTGCAGTTGAAAAACGTAAACCCGAGTTTTCCTTTTCTGCCATTAATATTTTATCGAATTTTTTTAGCTTGTTCTTACTCAAATCACCTTTGATGAATTTATCATTTTTCGGATCCGTATCATAATAATAATGTATTTCCTTTTGTTGATTGAAAAAAGCACGTTTTAATTTTGGGAAAAATGCTTTTTCGGTGAAATAGGTGAAAATTACCGCAACAAAGAAAATGCTGATAAGCAGAAATCCAGTTTTCGAGTTTCGCTGGAAGAGGTAAAGCAAAGCTGTAATAAAAACAAATGCTAAAAATCCAAAAACGAGTAATGGATGCTCAATAACTATAAATTTTATTTTATCCATACCTAACCCAAAGTCAGAAAAATATGATAAAAATTAAAGGCAATTTGCAGAAAAAGCAAGTGAAAACATGCTTATAC
>CAZSMC010000001.1:30252-190436 GCA_964607755.1 uncultured Cytophagia bacterium
TATGATAAAAATTAAAGGCAATTTGCAGAAAAAGCAAGTGAAAACATGCTTATACATAAGATATTAAATGTAAAAGATACAAGCAAACTCTAATATTTTGTTTTTCTTCTGGAAAATGGATAACTTATTTAATCATAGTGCGCGGCACAAACAATCAGTAAATATTGTTTTCGTTATATTTATAAAAGCTGTCTATAGAAATCATTAAACTGGATGAATTAAAAGACGGACTGGAGAGAATTGTAAGTAATTATAGCAAGTATGAATGACAGATATTTACCAAATCCCATATCAGCGACCTCTGGGCTCATAGTGTTAATAAGATACGCATTAATTAGAATCGCACTTTTTGCAACTTTCTTATTATCTTGCATGAGGCCAATGCCTTATCCTCCTGGGGATATTCCAACGCGAGAGAGGAGAAATCATCAAACAGAAAAGATAACCGGAGACCTCGTATACCAGTTTGCAGATGCGATAAAGCCATATCTTGACGCACCTTATCAGTGGGGTGGAACAACACCGTATGGAATTGATTGTTCCGGATTGGTTATGGTTTTGTACAAAGAGGCAGCCGGCATTTCACTTCCACACAGCACATTGCAGATGTACAACATGGGGCGTCCGGTTCATAAAAATTACCTGAAATTTGCCGATCTGCTTTTTTTTAATACAAAAGGTGGAATCAAACCAAATCATGTAGGATTTTATTTATCCGAAGGAGTTTTTCTTCACGCCTCTGTCAGCCGTGGCGTAACACTGGATAATATGTGGGATTCTCCATACAACAAACAGCTTCTTGGCGCCAGACGAATTCTGCATGATTAGTGCCTGCTTGTAATTTAATGAAGAAAACAGGCAAAATAAAAACCTTGATTTTTTGCTAAAAATTGAATAAAATTAAAGTCTTTAAATAAATTGGAAAAATACGGAGTGATATTATGAAACGGACATATCAGCCAAGTAACCGGAGAAGGAAAAACAAACACGGATTCAGAGCGAGAATGGCGTCCAAACACGGTCGTATGGTGTTGAAAAGACGCCGCAAAAAAGGCCGAAAAAGTCTGTCAGTAAGTGATCGATAATAATTTAGGTGAAAAAATATTCATTACCAAAAAGTATAATAATTAAAAAAAGTAGTGAATTTCGCTACATCATAGGAAACGGTTTCTGCCATTTAAGTCAATTCTTTACAGCTTACAGTATCAAGGCACCAGACGTTAGAGTCGGTTTCGCGGCAAAAAAGGGCTATAAAAATAAACCTCAACGGAACAGAATAAAGCGCATTACACGGGAACTCTGGAGGCTTTACTACAGAAATTATCGCCTGCCGGCAGAAATCGTTATTATGGCTTCCCCCTCTTTATTAAAACAAAATTTTAAAGAGCTGGAAGTTGATTTTTGCACCTGTCTGAGAAAAATCGAACAACATTATGCCAGGAACAAAACCGGGGATAAAAAGTAAACTTTGGTTTTAATTATGGTAAATTGGATTAAAAAGTTCATTAAATATTTTACCAAGCTCCTGGCATTTATTTTTATTTTCTTCATTAGAATTTATCAGCTTGTTATCTCTCCCCTGTTTCCAAATTCATGCCGGTACTATCCGACCTGCTCGGAATACACAATACAAGCTATTGAAAAATATGGAATTATAAAAGGATTCATTAAGGCATCTTACCGCGTGTTAAGGTGTCATCCCTTTGCCAAAGGCGGACACGATCCTGTTTAAACTTATAAAAAACAAAGAGAAATAAATGGATATAGATAAAAAGACAATTTTAGCTTTTATTTTGATCGGTTTGGTTCTCATTATTGCTCAGACCGATTTTTATCAAAAAACAATTGACACTGAAGGTTACAGACTTCGCAAAGAGCGCGAACGTCAGGCACAAATTGCCCGGCAGCAACAGCAGGAAGCTGGTGACCAAGAACCTGTTCAGGAAAGGCTGCAAGAACAAGAAAGAACAGAGCCAGAAACGGATCAGGAACAGAAAGAAGAAAAAGAACCACCTCCGACCTCTCTCCGGCCAGTTCAAGAAGCTCAGGAAAAAACATTTACCGTCAATACTGATTTGTATCAGGCAACATTATCATCAAAAGGCGGCAATATTTTACAATGGGAACTGAAAAAGTATCTGGATTTAGATAGCAATGCTGTGAGTTTGTTTCCGGCGAACAGTTTGCAGACTATGAGCATCATTTTTACAACTCAGGAAAGAGACAGCATCAATACTTCCAACTATGTATTTACAACTTCTGCGTCCGGGAATATAAATGTCAGTGATCAACAAAAGGTAACCTTCACCCTTGACTTTGGCAACGACCGCCGTATTGTCAAAGAATATATTTTCCGAAATGGCAGATATGATATCGGTTTTAATGTCCGTTTTATCAATTTTGAAGATATTATCGCAAATAAAAGGTATTCGATTTCAGCGCCGCATGGATTGACTTCAACCGAGCAGCGCGTGCAAGACGATATGCAATATACTAAAGCAGCGGTCTATTCGAATCAGAATATCCAAAAAGGCTATAAAGCCAATGGCAAGGTGGAAAAAGCAACCGGAAACATAGACTGGGCTGCTGTTCGGACAAAGTATTTTGCCTTTTATATTATCCCGCAAACCAGAAAAAGTGATTTTGTTAAAATTAAAGGCGAAAAAACACAGATACGTCAAGACGAAGAGTGGAAAAAGTACTCTTTGGAAATCGCCATGCCATACCTGGGGGAGCGGCAGGATGGTGATAAATTCATGCTATATATCGGTCCTTTGGAATATAACACTTTAAAGTCCTATAATCTTGGATTGCAGGACTTTATGGATTTTGGCTGGTTTATCATCAAGTGGTTCGCTAAACTCATTCTCATCGTCTTTATGAAAATGCACACCATCATTCCGAATTACGGTGTGGTCATTCTCATATTTGCGGTTATGATAAAGATCATCGTCTATCCGCTCACTCACAAGAGTTATGAGTCAATGCAAAAGATGCAGGCGGTTCAACCGAAATTAAAAGAGCTGCAAGAAAAATACAAAGACAATCCGCAACAGCTCAACAAAGCCACCATGAACCTGTACAAAAAAGAAGGTGTCAATCCAGCAGGCGGATGCTTGCCAATGCTCATTCAGATGCCCTTGCTAATCGGATTATTTGTGGTATTCCGAACGACCATTGAATTGCGTGGCGAAGGATTTATCTGGTGGATCAACGATTTATCAGCACCTGATGCTCTTTTCACCTTACCGTTCAGTTTACCAATTTACGGTGATACGGTCAGTCTATTGCCCATTTTTATGATGCTCACTATTTTTTTGCAGCAAAAATTGAGCGTCACAGATCCGAAACAAAAGTTTATGGTGTATTTTATGCCCATCTTTTTATTTCTGCTCTTCAATAGATTTCCATCAGGTTTGAACTTGTATTATGCACTATTTAACCTTTTATCGATCGTGCAACAAAAATACCTTGTGCCAAGGCACGCAAAAAAGTCAAAAGAGAGCTCATCCCCAATTAGAAAGAAGAAACGATAAAAAAACTTTGCAAATAAAAAATATGATTTCAAACGCGGAGCGGAACATAAAGAGACAAATGAAAATATAATTGAGAAAGAATTTTTAAAAGGTCGTTGAATCATTTGCCCCGCTATAAAATCATTTATAGTGGGGTTTTATTTTTGACATTTTTATGCGGAATGTTGATACAATTGCAGCTATTGCCACACCAGCTGGAACCGGTGCCATTGCCATCGTACGGTTAAGCGGGCAAGACAGCGTCAAGATTGCCAATCAGTTGTTTCAAGGGCGTCAGACGATTCAGGATATGCCGGCCCAATCTGTAGCCTATGGCAAAATTTGTGACCCCGAATCAAAGAAAATTATTGATGATGTCCTGGTTCTGAAATTCCAATCACCAGCTTCTTATACTGGCCAGGATATGGTAGAAATTCATTGTCACGGCGGCCAATATGTGGTTCGCAAAATTCTGCACCTGCTTTTAGATTTGGGAGCGAGATTAGCAGATCCCGGTGAATTTACTAAAAGAGCTTTTATCAATGGAAAGATGGATCTTGTGCAAGCCGAATCTATAGGAGATATTATCCAGGCGCAGACAGAGAAAAGTCTGGCTTTATCGCATCAACAATTGGAAGGACAGCTTTCTCAGACTTTGAATGAACTGCAAGAACAATTGAGAGAGCAGTGCGGTTTACTTGAACTGGAACTGGATTTTTCCGAAGATAATGTTGAGTTTACGTCAAGGGCGACTATTACGCATAAAATAACAGAATTAAAATCGCATTTAACTCATTTGGCTGATTCTTTTCAATATGGCAGAATAGTTCGTGAAGGCGCGCACCTCGTTATTGTCGGCGCTCCGAACGTTGGCAAATCCAGCATATTAAACCGTTTTTTGCAAAAAGACCGTGCCATCGTGACTGCCACTCCAGGCACGACCCGGGATACCATCGAGGAATCTCTGGACATCAACGGCCAGCTCTTTCGGGTATCGGACACGGCTGGACTGAGAAATACTAAAAACCACATCGAAAAAGAGGGCGTGGAGAGAACGCGCAAGCAAATTGAGCAAGCAGACCTACTTCTTTTCGTTATCGATCCGACGATGAAGAACTATGAAAAAGAATGCGATTATTTTAACAACTCTCTTCCAGTCCACGCGTTAAAAAAACTGGTGATAAATAAAATTGATATTGCTGAGCAAAGCACACTTGACAGGATTGCTAAAAAGTATAAAAATGCGTTTTACATTTCAGCAAAAACAGGCCAGGGTTTTGATCATTTAAAACAAGGCATTGCAGAAATATTCAATGAACCATATCCACTGGAATCGGCAGTGCTTACCAAAACACGGCATTACAACGCTGTAACAAAAACTATTAAAAATCTCACCCATGCAGAGAGGTCTTTGCAACAGAATTACTCAGCAGAATTTATTGCTATGGATCTGCGACACGCACTTGACGAGTTAGCAACCCTGACCGGCCAGGTGACGACCGAAGATATTTTAAATGATATTTTTACAAAATTTTGTATTGGAAAATAAACAATGTTCCACGTGAAACATTTTTGATATGAATAGTGCAAATGAAATATATGATATTATCGTTGTCGGTGCGGGGCATGCCGGTGTCGAAGCTGCACTGGCGGCATCGCGAATGAACGCAAAAACACTTTTAATTACCATTAATATTTTTACCATCGCCCAAATGTCTTGCAACCCCGCTATAGGCGGACTGGCAAAAGGCCACCTTGTCCGGGAAATTGACGCTATGGGCGGAGAGATGGGCGTGATTGCCGATGATTCCGGTATCCAGTTTCGCATGCTGAATAAAAGCAAGGGTCCGTCTGTGTGGTCGCTGCGCTCTCAAAACGACCGCATGGATTATTCGATTCGCATGCGCGAAGTCGTGGAAAAACAACACAACCTACATATCCGCCAGCACGATATCAAGGGACTGATTTTTGATGACAACCGGGTCACTGGTATTGTCACAGATATCAATACTAAGATTTATGGCAAAGCTGTTATTCTGTCAACCGGCACATTTTTAAACGGACTCATTCACGTTGGGTTGCATCACTACCAGGCTGGCCGGGCCGGGGAAATCGCATCCAAAGGTCTGAGTGATCAGTTACGGGAAAAAGGATTCGAGGTTGGCCGACTCAAGACCGGTACCCCGCCGCGCATTGATGGTGAGAGTGTTGATTTTGCTGGTATGGACCCTCAGCCAGGAGATGATGATCCGGTGCCTTTTTCGCACCGGCATGAAAAAATTGACGTCGACCAAATTCCGTGTTACCTCACCCGCACCACAACGCAAACACATGATATTCTGCGTTCAGGGCTGGACCGGTCGCCATTATATTCCGGAGTCATTAAAGGTATTGGCCCAAGATATTGTCCGTCTATTGAAGACAAGATTGTGCGTTTTGCCGACAAACCCAATCACCAGCTTTTTCTTGAGCCCGAGGGCCGGCATACGACAGAATATTATCTGAATGGTTTTGCTACCAGCTTGCCAGAAGATATTCAAATAAATGCAGTTCACTCAGTGCCGGGACTGGAGAACGCGCGCATCACCAGGATCGGCTATGCCATTGAATACGACTATTTTCCACCGACGCAACTTTATCCGACATTGGAAACAAAGCTGGTAAACGGCCTCTATTTTGCCGGCCAGATAAATGGCACATCCGGGTATGAAGAAGCTGCAGCTCAGGGTATGATGGCCGCTATTAATGCTGTGTTAAAAATCCGTGGTAAGGAACCGTTTATATTGGACCGCTCCCAGGCCTATATGGGCGTGCTCATTGATGACCTGGTCACAAAGTTGTTAGAAGAGCCGTATCGCATGTTCACCTCACGCGCCGAGTACCGGCTACTATTGCGCCAGGATAACGCCGATCTACGCCTGATGGAATATGGTTATCAATTTGGATTGATTCCATCAAAAGTTCACAGCGATCTGTTGCAAAGAAAAAAAGCCATTCGAGAGGCATTGGCTTTTATCAAACAAAAGCGAGTCAGGCCGGATGATGTGAACGAGGTGTTAAGAAAATGCGGCACAAATACGATAACAGAGGTCGAAACGGTTGAACGGCTGTTAAAACGACCTGAGGTTCACTGTCAAGATTTTGCCGGAATTGTGAATCATCCGTTGTTTAAGCGTTCAGAACGGTTCTGGAAGCGGGTAGTGGAGCAGGTTGAAATCGAAGTGAAATATGACGGATTTTTGCAGCGACAAAAAGAGAACGTGCAAAAGATGAAAGAGTTGGAGAACCTGCGGATTCCGGCAGATTTTAATTATCAGGTCTTACATTCCATATCCACGGAAGGGCGCGAGAAGCTCAGCCGCATCCGTCCGCAGACACTTGGTCAGGCCTCGCGAATTTTGGGTGTGTCGCCATCGGATGTATCCGTGCTGATGGTTTATCTCCAAAGTAACCGGAAGAAAAATGTTCCACGTGGAACATAGTTATGCTGGAAGAAAACAAAAAAGCACTCAAAGCGTTAGGAAAAGAAAAAAACATCTCTGCTGAACAGGCTGAAATGTTATTCAGTTATGTCGAACTGTTGGAAGAATGGAGCGCCAGGACAAATCTGGTTTCCAAAAAGGATGTGTCTAAAATTGTGTCCAAACACATCCGCGAATCAATGCAATTTTGCCGGGACGAAATTTTAACACTTGAGTGCCGTATTGTGGATGTCGGGTCTGGTGCGGGCTTTCCCGGCATTATTATCGCTATTTTTTACCCGGATTCGAAGGTGAGTTTGGTGGAGTCCCGGAAAATGAAATCGTTGTTTTTGCAAGAGGTCAAGGATCAGCTTTCCCTGCATAATGTTACTGTGATAAATGATCGTGCGGAAAAACTAAAAGACTGGCAATATTATTTTGATGTCGCCACGGCTCGTGCTGTGACTTCGCTAAAAATGCTGTGGTCGTGGTGTTCACCCCTTTTAAAAAATGACGGAAAACTGGTTGCCCAAAAGGGTGGAGATATTTCAAATGAACTCTCTGCACTGGACAGCAGGATCAATGTTTCTGTGATTCCCTTTCAATTCAGCGATCCGGCTTTGGACAGAAAATTAATTATTTTACAAAAAGAGAATTAGGGTATTTATTTGAATTTGCCGTTTTTGATAAAAATAGTTCTCAATCAACACGTATGAGTGAAAATAAAAACATTCGGGACAAAGTTTTTTCGCTGCTTGAGCAGTCTGAAACCTGTCAAAATCTGCTGGCATCAATTCCGCGCAGAGATACGCTGTATCTTCGCGGCCTTGCTGGATCTTCACATGCATTTTTGAATACAATAATCTTTCGCCACAACGAGCAATGTTTGTTGTGCATTTTTGACGACGGTGACGAAGCCAGGCAGCATTACGATGATCTGTCGTCTTTACTGGAGGACGAGTCCCGGCTGTTGTATTATCCAGAACTCGGTAAAAAAATGTGGAGCGAACTCGGGCCCGAAACCATTGTGGTTGGACGACGGCTGCTCACATTGAAATATGCACTCTCGGATTCGCCGAATGTAATAATCACTACAGCCAGCGCTCTGCTGGAAAAAATTGCCAGCAGAGAATCTATCGAGCGTGGAAAAATAAATCTGCAAGTGCATAGTTCAGCAGATTTCGAAGAAACGATAAAAAAACTTGTCCGTCTGGGATTTAAACGCGAATCCCGAGTCGAGCGTCCAGGCGAACTCAGCGTCCGCGGCGGGATTCTGGATATTTATTTGTACAAAGCTGTGAATCCGTATCGCATTGAATTTTTTGGCGATCAGATCGAATCTATCCGCGAATTTGATGTGGAGAGCCAACGCTCCATAAACATGCATGACAGGCTTGAAATTCTTCCGCCTTTTTCTGCTGGCGTTTTCTGCGCTTTTGACGAATTGCCTTTGACAGATATGTCACTTTCCGGGTCGTTGATCGAATTCATCGACAACCCACTCTGTGTGGTTTACAATCCTCCGCTCGTGAACCAGCGATTCCATAGCTATGCCCGGGATGCCCGAAAATATGTTCAAGACTTTTCCAAAGAGCACCATCACGAAGACATTGAATATGATTCCTACTATGCGGATCCTGGCAAAATCGAGTCGGTTTTGCAAGAATCACACACTCTGCACGTCGAGCAATTGACGCCCACAACGCATAAAGGGTTCGATTTCGCTATGACGAAAAATCCGCATTTTGGCGGCAATCTTGAACTCTTTCGGTCAGAGTTAAAAAAACTCGATTCCTATCCCATCGATATGGTGTGCGATTCTGCCGAACAGAAAAACCGGCTTGCAGACGTTTTGAATGAAGCTCATTTTAAAAACATCCGATTATCTGTTTTGAGCATTTCATCTGGATTTTCATGGCTGGATAAAGATTTTTATCTTTTCACGAACAGAGAACTTTACAGCCGGGTCCGCTCGCCAAAACTCGACAAAATTGAGCATCGGCGATTTTCCCTGCGCCAGCAGTTATCCATTAACAAGGGCGATTATGTTGTTCACACCGACCACGGCATTGGTATTTTTCGCGGCCTTGATATGATTCGTGTTTATGGCAAAGAACGCGAATGTCTGGTTATCGAATACAAGGACGAGGATAAATTATACGTCCCTCTGGAAAAAATGCACCAGGTGCAAAAATATTCGTCCCGGGAAGGTGCGGTCCCGGCGCTGAGCAAACTGGGTTCAGTGCAATGGGAAAAGTTGAAAAAAAGCACAAAAAAACGGATGAAAGAAATTGCCGAGCAGCTTATCAAACTGTATGCAACCCGAAAGACACGCCCGGGTTATGCTTTTGGCGAAGACACGGTATGGCAAAAAGAGCTCGAGGCGTCGTTCCCGTTTGAAGAGACTTATGATCAGCTTAAGGCGATTGACGATGTTAAAGAAGATATGCAGAAACCGCGGCCTATGGACCGGCTGGTGTGCGGAGATGTCGGTTACGGCAAAACCGAAGTGGCGATTCGCGCGGCGTTCAAGGCTATCAATGACGGGCGTCAGGTTGCCATTCTGGTGCCAACGACGATTTTAGCCCAGCAGCATTACACAACCTTTCAAGAGCGCATGCAGCAGTTCCCGGTTCAGCTCGAACTGTTGTCGCGTTTTAAATCGGCAAAGCAACAAAAGGAGATTCTTAAAAAAGTTGCGGACGGCAAGATTGATTTAATCGTTGGTACGCACAGGCTTTTGTCTGGTGATGTCAAATTCAAAAACCTTGGGCTGTTGATTGTGGATGAAGAACAGCGATTCGGAGTAATGCACAAAGAGAAACTCAAACTGCTAAAGATGACAGTGGACACGATGTCCCTGTCAGCAACACCGATTCCGCGGACCATGCACATGGCGCTGATGGGTGCAAAAGATATGTCGATTATCAACACACCGCCGCAAAACCGGTTGCCGATCCAAACCCATGTTAGCCGGTTTGATCCGGAAATGATTCGCGAAGCCATCCTCCGCGAAGTGGACAGGGGAGGCCAGGTCTTTTTTGTTCATAACCGGGTGCAATCTATTCATGGCATTGCTGCGCATATCCAAGAGATTGTACCGGAGGTTTCCGTTGCAGTGGCGCACGGCCAAATGCACGGCCATGAACTGGAAAAAGTCATGCTCCGTTTTGTGCAGCAAAAAGTCCAGGTATTAGTTTCGACCATGATTATCGAGTCCGGCATCGACATGCCCCGGGCAAACACATTGATTGTTCACCGGGCTGATAAATTTGGTTTAGCTCAGCTCTATCAGTTACGTGGTCGAGTAGGCCGGTCAAACCAGCAAGCTTATGCTTACCTCATTATTCCGCCGGTTCGCAAACTCAACCGAAATGCTGTCAAGCGGTTGCAGACAATTCAGGAATATTCCCAGCTCGGTTCCGGCTATAAAATTGCTATGCGCGATTTGGAGATCCGGGGTGCCGGCAACATATTTGGCGCCGAACAGAGCGGTTTTGTCAACGCCCTGGGTTTTGATTTGTACACAAAAATTATCCGTGAAGCGATAAACGAACTGCGCCAGGATTTAAATATTTCGAAACCAGAAGAAGAAAAAGAAGAAAAGAAAACCGAATCTCATGTTCAGTTGAATGTGGATGCTTATCTTCCGAGTAATTATATTGATTCGAGCGCAGAACGTGTGGATATTTACCGCCGGCTTGTTCAGTCTTCTTCCATTGAAAAGGTTCATGAGATTCAAAACGAACTTGTTGACCGGTTTGGACCAATGCCTGAAAAAGCACAGAATCTGGTCAATTATATTTTGATTAAACTTTATGCCGGACGGGCCGGGATTAAAAAGTTAATCGTCCAGAACGGCACACTCAAAGGTGAATTTGATATGCAAAATTTACCAGAGGGGGAACAATTCAGGAACTGGCTGGGTAATATTGTACACAATGCTCCCGATTCTTTTGAAATGAAACACGGTAAAGATGAATTGGGATTTGAAATGAGACTGCCGCCTCTACAAAACCGCCTGAATGCGACGAAAAAGTTCTTGCAAAGTATCATTTAATTGGTTAAATTTACCGCTTAATTATTGTAAATAAAAATGATAGCCACAATTGGAGAAAGGATTATGGGAACATTTAAAAGAGTCGTTTATATTATTGTAATTACAACACTTATAACGATTATTTGGAGCTGCGGGGATCAGGCTTTTGTTGCCAAGGTAGGCAATATTCCTGTCACTGCAAAAGAGTTTCGAAATTACGTGATTACAAAAAAACGGGGTTTGGATGCGATTAGTGATTTCGATGGTATTATGAATCAACTGAACGATTTGATCGATGAAAAAATCATCTACATCGAAGCTAAAAAACAGGGACTCGGCAATGACAGTTCAATTGTCGCTGAAATCGACAAAGTGGAACAAAGCAGGGTCTATATGGCAGTTATCGAACAGGAGGTATTTGAAAAAGTAATTCCCACGTCGATGTTGCGTGAAAAATACCGGCGACAGGGCAAAGAAGTAAAAGCACGCCACATTTTTCTGCCAGTGGGGAAAAATGCTGCCCAAGCAAAAGTTGAAGAAAAAGTACAGCAATTAAAAGAAATCCGGGGGCAAATTATTCGCGGCAGCGACTTTGGCACAATGGCACGAAAGTTTTCCAAAGATTCTCTCAGCGCTGGTAAAGGCGGCGATCTTGGTTTTTTGGGATGGGGTGAACGCGAATATGGCGAGCTATTTTATCAAACGCTGTTTAATCTGAGAAAAAATCAGATTTCAGATGTCGTTCGATCGGATAAAGGAGTTCATCTTTTAAAAGTTGAAGAAATTCGATCATTAGATCAGCAGCCTTTTGAATTGCAAAAAACAAAATTACGCCGCAGTTTTTATCGCGAGTACAATGCAGAATTGGACAGTCATTATTATGCACTGGTAGACTATGTGAAAGAAAAATATAACGCCGTATATCACAAGTCGAGCATTGACTCGTTGCTGAAATGGAACAAAGACTCGAAATACATCTTACCCAGAGGTACGGAGGCAGAAAAGTTCTTTAAAGAGCTCACACCCGATCAAAAAGATTTGGCTTTTGTCACTTATAAAAACGGTGCTTTTACCACCCGAGATATTTTTAATGTATACACAGATATCAATCCGTACCGCCGGCCGCCGTTTTCAAAACCGGCTCAAGTTGAACAGTTTCTGGACCGCAATGTCTCCCGTATTCTCATCTCCAGGTTGGGACGTGAACGAGGTTATCATCGCAAGGAATCAGTTCGGGAACAAGTTCAAGAGAAAAGAGAAGAGCTGATGATTCAGAAAATGCGTAATGAAGGATACAAAGAAAACATTGATCTCACAGAAGAAGAGTTAAGAACATATTATGAAAAAAATCCTCAAAAGTTTGAAAAAAATGCGCAAGTGTCTGTGCAGGAAATAATGCTAGATACGCGTGCACAGGCAGAGAAAATTGCCGAACGCGCTAAAAAAGGTGAAAGCTTTGACCGGTTAGCCTCAATGTATACGATCCGCGCGAAAACAAAATCGAAAAAAGGCAAGCTCGGTTATATCAGCAAGAATCAATACGGTATTGTTGGGCGCCGGGCTATTGAGATGAAAGCCGGCGAGATTTCAGACCCCATTGCCAATGGTACGCAATATTCTGTCATTAAAATCCTCGATCGCCGGGATGGTGAATTACAGGATTTTAAAGATGTAAAAGGTGAAATTGAACGAATTCTCAGGAACGAGAAAAAACGCGATGCGTACAATGTATGGCTTGAAGGTCTGAGAGAAAAAACCCCAGTTGTTATATATAAAGGCGTCTTGAAAAAGAATTTTGGATTTATTGATGAATAACATGAAAAAAAACCGTATTCTTTTTTTACTGGGTTTTGTTTTTGTGATAATGTGTACCCAGCAGAAAAGAGATGCGTCTCCGGTTATTGCACGCGCAAATAATTCCCAGTTTACTGTGAATGATTTAAGAGAGGTTATTCCGTCTCATACCGGTTTTAATATCTCGAAAGTTCAGATACAGGATTACATCCAGCGGTGGATAGAGCGGGAAATGGTTTACGAAAAAGCTTTGAGTATGGGGCTGGACGACAACCCTCAGGTTCAAAAAAAGCTTTATAATTTAAAAAAAGATTATCTGGTTGCTGTATATTTGGAACAAAACATTGACAACCAAATTACAATATCCGAAGACGAGATCGAATCGTTTTACAATGAAAATGCCGAAGAGTTGGTTCGTCCAGAGGATTTGTATTATGTCAATTACGTGCTGGCCTCGGATTACCGGACAGCCAATTCCATTCGTCTCAAAATTCGCGACGGTGATTATCTGGACGTTATCGCTCAGGATAGCACGTTTAAGGCGAATAATAACGTGTACAGAGATTTAGGCTGGGTAACGCTTGATGGACTGTCGGAGACACTGGCGAGTAAAGTGAAATGGCTGAGTGTAGACAAACCGTCAAACCCGTTCAAAACAGATGCCGGTTATGGCGTTGTTTTAGTAACCGGCATTCGCAAAAAAGGCGAAACTCAAAGCCTGGAAGAAGTACGTGATCAACTTGTTCAGCGGCTTCGGGTTTCCAAACGAGAAAAGCGTTATGCCCAACTGATTAATGAACTCAAAGAGAATTCAGACGTTAAAGTGAATTGGACAATTTTGGATTCATTACATATATTAGGAAATGAGAGTGATCATGTTGAAAATTAAAACAAGGCTTTTACTTGGATTATTTTTTGTCTCGTCATTGTTTGCGCAACAGGTTCTGGATCGCATTGTGGCCATTGTGGACGATGAAATTATCCTCGAATCTGAAGTCACGCAAATGGCGTACATGATGAGTATGCAAGCCGGTGTACAGCCACAACAGAACCCCGAAACGTTTCAGCAATTCCGGCAACAGGCTCTGGAAAGCTTTGTTAATAAAGAACTGCTTCTCATCAAAGCTGAAGAAGATACAATCGAAGCTGATGAGCGACAGGTAGAAACTTATTTGGATCAGCAAATAGCCTCAGTGATTCAGCAAGCTGGAGGCGAGGATCAAGTGGAGGCGACTCTGGGTATTCCGCTATCGCGTCTGCGACGAAGCTACCGGGATGAAATAAGAAAGGACCTTCGCGCTAATATGGTCAAACAAACAATGTTGGCTGATGTGGAGGTGACGCGACGGGAAGTCAAGCAATTTTATAAATCAATGCCAGATTCAGCGCGGCAACTGAAAGAGGCTGTGGATATTAGCCATATTCTCATAGAACCCAAACCAGGAGAAAAAGCCCGCATGGAAGCTCTTGAAGAGGCACAAGACCTGCGGCAACAGATTTTAGATGGTGCAGATTTTGCCAAACTGGCGCGCGAACATTCGGATGACCAGCAGTCAGCGCGTCGAGGCGGGGATTTGGGTTTTATGTCACGAGAGGATTTTGTCCGCGCCTATGCTGAAGCCGCTTATAATTTGGAACCCGGTGAAGTGTCAGAGGTGGTCGAATCCGAATTCGGTTACCACATTATTAAACTTGAAGCCAAGCGCGGTGAAAAAATTCATACCCGGCATATTCTTATTTCTGTTGAACCGACCCGAGCTGATCTGGTAGCCGCCGCGGATACGATAAAAATGATTCATGATAAATTGCTTAAAGGCGCCAATTTTGACAGCATGGTCCTCGAGTATTCCGATGATAAATCAACACGTGCGGATAGAGGTCATTTAGGCCTTTATGAAATACAACAGCTTCAACAAATGGCGAGCGAGTTTGTTTATGCACTTGAGGATGTTAAAGAAGATCACTATAGCGAACCTGTGAGAACGCAATACGGATTTCATGTGCTAAAACTGCATTCGCGCGATAAATCACGCGAACTCAATTTGGAAAGAGATAGAGACAAAATAGAGCAAATGGCACTTCAGCACAAGCAACAACAGATTTTACAGGATTGGATCGATGAAAAGAAAAAGCAAGTTTACGTAGAATATAAAAATTAATTTCGAATATCATTTTTTTCTATGCATTAATGACAGCCGTTTTATATGAAATGGATACGTTATATAATTATAGCACTCGCATTTTTGTTGTTTGTCAAGACGGGTTTTGCACAAATTGCTTCCAATACCAATCACTTTACCATCGGCAGGCTCCGGTACAGCGGTGGGGGTGATTGGTACAACAATCCCTCTTGCATTCCCAATTTACTCGACTTTATCTCAAATAACGCAAACATTCAAACCGCAGATGATGAAGTTCGTGTGTCCATCATGGATGAGCATTTATTTTCCATACCTGTGCTTTTTATGACAGGCCATGGCCGTGTTTCCTTTGCTCCGAAAGAAGCGGAGCGGCTGCGAGTATATCTCACAAATGGCGGCTTTTTGTATGCTGATGATGATTATGGTATGGACGAACATTTCCGTCGTGAGATGAAAAAGGTGTTCCCTGATAAACAGCTTGTGGAAATTCCTTTTTCACACGAGATTTTTCACAACCATTTTGATTTCCCCAACGGTCTTCCAAAAATTCATAAACATGACGAAAAATCACCACAGGCGTTTGGCTACTTTCACAACGGCCGATTGGTGGTTTTTTATACTATTGAAACCAACATCTCTGACGGTTGGGCGGACCCGGATGTTCACGGTGATCCGCCAGATGTACGCGAGCAAGCCCTCAAAATGGGATTAAACATCATAAAATATGCGTTGACACATTGAGTACATCGACATCCACATACACAATACTGACGAAAAAACTGGCACGTTATCGCCGCCGTGAAAAGCGCATTCACCTGCTAACCGGGTTGCTGCGTTTTCTATGGACGGCGATTCCATTTGTGCTGCTCGTCTCCGCATTGGAAGTTCTTACTCAACCGGAACCCGGAACCCGGATGATTTTTACTGTGGTTTTAGCAGCAGGAATTTTTGCCAGTCTGAGCATCTTTGTTTTTCCGCCGCTCTTTCGGCTTTTTTTTCAACCCCATTCGCCCTCTTTGTTAAGCATCGCGCTCAAGGTTGGCCCGAATTACCAGAATGTGAATGACCGGTTAGCCAATGCGCTGGAAATTTTTCAGAATGCAGAACGCGACCGCGAACGCTATTCCATGCCGCTTATCGAAGCCTCGCTGGATGAAATGCGCGATTCGGTCATTGATGAGGATTTTGCCGGTAAGGTCAGTACGGCAGGATTGAAAAAAACATCCCGGTATGCCGCGCTCAGCATTACCGGCTGTATGTTGTTGTGGGCGTTGTTCCTACCTGCTTTTTCTTCTTTGCATCGAATTTTGCACCCCTATACAGATTATACATCCACTAAAAATATTACATTTAACGTTTCACCAGGATCGGCAAACGTGTTAAAAGGCAATTCGCTCAAGGTAGCAGCCTGGGTGTCGGACAGTACAAGCAAAGAAATTCAGTTAACTATATCAAGAAAAGACAGAGAGCAAAACTATCCGTTAACCCGAAGCAGGGACGATACCTTCCGGTATCAGGTTGAAAACATCAAGGAATCGTTTGATTATTATTTGTCCGTTGCTGAACAACAATCCGAGCTTTATACCATCTCTGTCATCGAACGTCCGTTGTTGCGGCTTTTGCAGCTAAAAATCGTACCGCCTTCCTATGCCCAGATGGATCCGATTTTGATGGAGGAAAATGTAGGGGATATTAACGCGCTAAAAGGATCAGGCGTGCATCTCACGGGACAGGCTAACAAAAACATCGCCAATGCGGAATTGATTTTTGAACACAGAGACATACTGCAGCTTCGGATTAATAAAGATCGGCTATCCGGAAATTTTAAAATATGGCGAGATGATACCTATCACCTTAATTTAACTGATGAACACGCTATTCACAATGAATCACCGATCGAGTATCACATCCGGGTGCTTGCTGATCAAAAGCCGTTTGTTCGCATTGTTTCTCCTGGCAGGGATACAGACCTCGGTGAAGGCATGATTGTGCCGCTGGCTATCGATGCTCAGGACGATTACGGCATTTCACGTCTAAGACTGGCTTTTCAGATTTTGCTTGAAGGCAAGGACAAAATCGATTCAACTGCTTTTGCGTTTCAAGATATTCAAGGATTCAATGCCAATCAAGAACACGTCGAGGTGGCATTTGATTGGGATTTGAGCCAGTCCGATCTGCTGCCTGGCGATGAAGTGGTTTACTATGTTGAGGCTTATGACAATGATACGGTGAGTGGGCCCAAGCGCGCTCAAACCAAAATGTATCGGGCGCGGTTTCCATCGCTTTATGAAATGTATCAGGACATGACTCAGAATCAGGACACGGCCATCAATGAAATTGAAGAAGCATACAAAAAAAGCCGCGAACTGCAAGAGAGAGTCGAAAAGATAAATCGCAAATTGAAACGCGACCAGGAACTGGACTGGGAAAAGAAGCAGCAGATCGCGGAAATTCGCAAACAACAGCAGGACATTGAAGAGCACTTGCAAAAAGTGGCCGATAACATGGAGCAGATTCTGGAAAAATCTGAAAAAGATCAACTTCTCTCGCCGGAGACGTTGGAAAAGTATGAAAAACTCCAGGACATGTTCCGCGAGATTATGACTCCGGAACTCGAAGACGCGATGAAAAAGATGGGCGAGGCCATGAAAAACCTCGATCAAAATCTTGTAAAAAAAGCGATGGAAGATTTCAAGCTCTACGAAGAAGATTTTAATAAAAGCCTCGACAGGACCATGGCTTTGCTAAAGCGATTAAAAGTTGAACAAAACTTAGATCAAGCCGCAAAAATGGCAAAAGACCTGGCCAACCGGCAGGAACATATTAAAGAGCGCGCCGCTAAAGAAAATGTGGACAAAGAGCGTTTAGCCCGCGAGCAGGAACGCATCGAGGAAGACTCCAAAGCATTATCTGAATTATTAAAAGAATTGCAGCAAGATATGGCCGAAGATTTGACCATGCCTAAAAAACAGGTTGATCAAGCGCGCGCCGAAATGGAAAGCAAAAGCTTGCAGCAAAAATTAACTGATCTAAAACAAATGCTGCAACAGCGCAAAATGGGGCAAATGTCAGAAACCTCAACGCAGACGCAGCAACAGTTTCAAAGAGTTGCCAACCAACTCGACATCGCCAGGCAGATGATGAGTGGTGAAATGGCGCAAAAGACAATGCGGGCGATGCAGCGGAGCAGTCAGCAATTGCTGGAGCTTTCCAAACGCCAGGAAGAGCTGGTTAATCAAACCAGGAATTTGGCTAAAAACAGTCCGCAATACCAAAACAAAGCCCAAAAGCAACAGGAGACTGCTGCTGCTCTCGAACGCGTGATGAACGAAATGTACAACGCATCAAAACAAAGTATGGGCATGGACCCGCGAATCAGTCAGTCCATGGGACAGGCCAGGCAAAAAATGGATCAGGCGCTCAAGCAAATGGAAGAGCGCAACAGCGCCCAGGCGTCCGCTCATCAGCAGCAAGCCATGGCGCAGTTAAACCAGGCTGTTAAACAGATTCAAAATTCAATGAACAACATGCAGCAACAGGGCCGCGGTGGCGGTATGAGCTACCAGCAGATGCTTCAGCACATGCAGCAAATGTCACAGAGTCAGCAGCAAATCAACCAGCAGACCATGGGACTTTCACAGGAGGGTCAACTTTCTCTCGGACAGCAGGCTGCCATGTCGCGTTTGGCATCACAGCAGCAAAGCGTTAGAAAATCGATGCAGCAGTTGGCAAAAGAAGCCGGAGATATGGATGAAATCCTGGGAAGTCTCGACAAAATCGCCGAAGATATGGAAAAGGTTGAAAAAGATTTTCTCGAAAACAAGATAACCCGGGAAACCATTCAGCGGCAAAACAAAATTCTCTCGCGAATGCTGGATGCGCAGAAATCTGTTCGCGAACGCGAATACAGCCGCAAAAGAAGAGCTGAAACGGCTGAGGATTACGCGATTAAACGTCCTGATGAGTTACCTGAAGATTTGGGTGAGCGTATTAATGCACTGCAACGCACTTTGCTGCAGGCTAAAAAAGAAGGCTATAGCAGGGATTATTTAAAACTGATTGAAGACTATTTTAAAGCATTGTCAGAATATGAAAAAGCAAATTAAAAGCATTTTTTATCCTCTGATCGTTATATTTCTTTTCAATTTGGCTTTTTTATCGAGAGCCCAGCAGATAAATCAGGCATCTCTCAATATGCTCCGGCAATCTGCCAATATTTTCGAACGCTCTGGTGATTACAAAAAAGCGGCAGACTGGTATATAGAAATGTGCCATCGAGCACCAGACAATCTTGCCGCTTATATGGGCGCGAAACGTAATTTGCTGCGCATTCCGGACTATGACCGGTTGGAACAGCTCATCCTTTTTTTAAAAACAAAACGATCAGACATTCGTTTCGATGTGGATCTGGCACTCATCGATTATAAGCGGGGGCATGTCAAAAGAGCGAAAAAGAAATGGACAGAGATTCTGAACACATACAAAGGCACGAATCAAGCATACGCGTTTGTGGGACAGGCTTATATGGAAACCGGATTGTATGATCAAGCCGTCAAAGTATACAAACGCGCACGCCAGGAATTTGAGAATCCCACTTTGTACATTTTTAATCTGGCAGCGGTTTATAAAGCGCAGGGCAAAATAAAAGAGTTAATCAACGAATATCTTAACTATATCCAGGAAAATCCGCAGCAGATAAACTATATTCAATCTCAAATCGAGCAAATTGTTAAAACCAAAGAGCAGGTGGAAGAAACCCTGGATCACCTGAAAGATGAACTGGATCAGCGTCCCGGAATTGACTGGGCTATTCATCTTTTTATGGCTGATGTGGCGACCCTGAGCCGGCAGTACGATATCAGCTACAAACATTACCTGAGTTTCGAAACCAAAGTTGCAGAAACTGAAGTAAAAAAATTTATCCGGGAATACGAACCCGGTCAATATCTTTACAGCTTTGCCCAAACCGCGCTTCAGGATGGTCATATTCAACCGGCTCAAAAAGCGTTCGAAACAGTTATTCAGGAATTCCCCAAAAGCACCAGTGCGGCGCGTTCACAGCTTGGCCTGGCACAGGTCTATGAAAGTTATGGAGATTACGAACGCACTTTGAACCATCTGAATAGTTATGCGAAAAACAATCGGCAATCCACTCAAGCCATCGTCGCCATGATGAGAGTTGGCGATATCTACTTGCATAAACTTTACAATATCGAGATGGCTCGTCAGGCTTTTCAATATGTTGTGGAATATTATCCGGATACAAACTATAGCCTCGAAGCGCAATTCAAACTCTGTGACTGCGCCATTGCGACAAATGATTTTGCAACGGCTGAAGACTATCTCACAAAAGTGCGCCAGCAATCCACTGAAAAACAAAAATATGCTTTGCAATCGCTTTACCGGTTAGCTCAGCTTGAATTTTACAGACAACGTCCCCGAAAAGCACTCGGATATTTAAACGAATTTTTCAAAGCAGAAAACACAGGCATTGAAGAGCTTGAAAATGATGCGCTCGAACTATCCATGCTTTTAACATCCAATATTAACGATTCGACAAGTCTGGCCGTTTACGGCAAAGCCACTCTTTTGCATGAACAGCAAAAGTATGAAAAGAGCGCCAGCCTGGTGCGGGATTTTTTGAACGAGGTTCCGGGCACGCCATTGCGCGACAGAATGCTGCTTTTGCTCGCTCAAAATCATCTAAAAGTGCAAGATTATGACCAGGCAGTCAATGATTCCAAAGCTGTTTATGAAAATGAGGAGAGCTTGTATCGCGACAAGGCGGCTATAACTATAGCCGGAATTTATGAACAGGAATTGAATAATATCGAAATGGCTCGGAATTTTTATGAGAAAATATTGGTCGAATTTCCGAACAGCATTTACGTGGAACAAGCTCGAGAACGACTTCGTGACCTGGAAGACAAGGGGTGATCGATGATTCGAAAATCAATTTTCAATTTTATTATCCTTACTCTTTTGTTAGCAGCGCCGTTTGCCTTTTCACAAAAAATCTTGATCAACATGGACTTGAAACAAACGGATCATCTGAAAGCCTATGGTGTGGCTTATTGGGTGCTTGAAAAGGGCATTAATGTCGAATGGTTGCTTAATTTTCGGGGCGGTTCGTTTATGCTCGATCATTATCCGGCTGTAGAGCGCGAGCTGCGGCTGCGCGGGGTGAGCTATGAGACGATTGACGGCACACAAGCCTCGCAAATTTACGCGACTATCCAGGATGAAAATATGGATATCGTACTTTTGGAAAAAGTACCTAAAATCGCTATTTATGTTCCGGAAAGCAAACAAGCCTGGGACGATGCTGTTTTGCTGGCGTTGGAATATGCAGAGGTTCCTCACGAAAAATTATGGGACAAACAGGTTCTAAAAGGCGAACTTGAAAAATTCGATTGGCTTCATCTTCATCACGAAGATTTTACCGGCCAGTACGGCAAGTTTTATGCGAACTATCGCAACACAGACTGGTACCAGGATCAGGTTGCCAAGAACGAAGCCATGGCACGGGAAACCGGATATAACAAAGTTTCTGAGCTGAAAAAAGCGGTTGCGAGAGCTATCAAAGATTATGTCAGACGGGGTGGATTTCTGTTTGCCATGTGTTCTGCGACGGATACTATTGATATTGCTCTTGCAGCCGAAAACGTGGATATTGTAGACACTGTCTTTGATGGAGATCCCGTGGACCCAAATGCCCAGGAGAAACTGGATTATAGCAAATGCTTTGCATTTGAAAATTTCAAGCTAGAACCAAATCCGATGGTTTATGAATATTCAGACATTGACATTCCGCCAAGCAATGCACCTGTGTTGCGCGGGGCAGAAGCCGACTATTTCACCTTGTTTGAATTCTCAGCCAAATACGACCCGGTGCCGACGATGCTAACCCAGTGCCACGTTAACGCCATCGAAGGTTTTATGGGACAAACAACCGGTTTTCGAAAAAGCTTGATTAAAAAATCGGTGGTCATTTTAGGTGAAGCTGAAGGGACTGAGCAGGTCAAATATTTACACGGGAATTTAGGTCGCGGAACATTCACTTTTTACGGTGGCCACGATCCGGAAGATTACCAGCATTTTGTCAATGATCCGCCGACGCAATTATCACTGCACAAGAATTCTCCTGGTTACCGGCTTATATTGAATAACATTTTGTTCCCGGCTGCGCGCAAGAAAAAATTAAAAACCTGATTTTTTCATTTTCCGATGAAGAAAACCTCACAAATTATTCTTGAGCCCCATATGCATGACATGGGTGTGCAGCATTTTCTCAATCATTACGGCATAAAGCGCAAGAAACCATCTTTGGCATTTTTGCAGGAAATCTTGACGCATTATGCCAATTTGCCTTATGAGAATATCAGCAAGATTATAAAGTTAAAACAAAATTACACCTCGCCGGAGCGAATCCGGCTTCCGGAAGAGGTGATGGAAGATCATGCCGGATATCGTCTGGGTGGCACCTGTTTTTCATTAACCTATTTTTTGCAATCCATCTTGAGCCAGCAGGATTATGTTTGCTATCCGGTGATCGCACACATGCGCAGAGCGCCAAATTCGCATTGTGCGCTGGTCGTGCTGCTGGACAATAAAAAGTATCTGGCTGATCCTGGTTATCTGCTCAATCACCCTATGGAATTGAACAAGGATCAAGCGCGCTGGTACAGGACTCTGCACACCGGAGTGGAGCTCATTTTTCACAAAGAATTTGAGCGTTATGAAATATATACTTTTCATAAAAATAATGTGAAATTTCGTTATCACTTTACCGATAAACCGCTGACGACGAACGAGTTCCTTTGGCACTGGCATGACTCATTTTATTGGAACGGTATGCGGGGCATCTGTCTCACCCAGGTCCGGCCAAACGGCATGGTTTATGTTCACAACGATTATGTACAACTACAAAACATTCATGGTAAAACCAGGGGCAAAGTCACAGATATTTATAAACTCGTTCAGGAGCAATTTGGCATTGTGCCGGAATGGATCGAGCGGGCACAGGCCGCCATTCCGGAGATCATCGATCTCGGCAAAAAACACGGCTATTATACCTGATAAAAAAAAGTGTCAACGATTTGAACGGTTTTGAGTAAACGTATGAGAATTTTGCCTAGATCATTTTGAGTGGGTAACTCTAAAATTAGCCACCGATTCACACGGATTAAACACCGGTTTTTTTAAGCTTTAGAAAAATGTTAAACTCAATAAAAATATTTTCATCTTTTTTAGTGGTATTGAACAAGGAATTGGAACGAATGAAATTTAAGTGTGGACTGTAACTTAAAATATTATCAATTCAGTTATCCGTGAAAATCAGTGGCTCAAACTCATCATAATTTACCCACACGAATCGTTATAGAACCGAGAATTTTTCATGCACCCACAAGAACCCATCCCTGCCAAATACATTTTTGGTGTGCTTTACAGCGACGAAACACAGCTTGCCAGAGCACGACAAATCCTCGAGCAAAAATATGGACCATTTGATTACAAGACCGAAAAGTACCCTTTTGATATAACGGATTATTATGAACCGGAAATGGGATCGCCGATTTACCGATTGTTCTATTCCTTGAAAAAACCGGCCAATCCGAACCTGCTGGCGCGCATCAAAATAGAGTGCAATGACATCGAACAGGCGCTGGCTGTTTCTGGCAAGCGCACTGTCAATATTGATCCGGGTTACATGGATTACGACAAGTTTATTCTGGCGTCAGCAAAATACAATACGCAAAAGGTATACCTGGATTATGGCATCTGGGCAGATGTAACCCTCTACTATCGAAAAGGCCATTTCGAACCCTCGGAATGGTGCTTTCCGGATTTTAAAGACGGCCGTTATGAGGATGCGTTTTTGCACATTCGGGCAAGGTACAAGGGACAGATGCGGAGGATAATGAAAAAGTCGATGTGAAATTTAAATTATTTTCTACAATTGATTAATTATAAACATGTTGTTAATACAATGCAAGTACTAATTTCACGTAAGAAAACATAAAACATAATATATTAATCAGAAATTTCACAGCTAATTTACAAGCAAATGATAGTATAAATAAAACTTATATCATCCCCTCACAAAATCGACATCGGATCCACATCAACAGAGATATTTACCTTTCGCGGGCGGTGTTGCTTTTTGAATTGATTCATGGCCTTTCGCAAAGCGTTTTTCATCTGCATGCCAGTGGCGTCTTTTTCTTTTTCACTCATGAACAAAATTTGCCACCGATATTTATTTTGAATTTTCGACAACTGTGCCGGCGAAGGGCCGAGAATCCGGTAGGCATCGTTTTCCGGAATGAGTTCAGCCAACTGTGTTGCGGCCATTTCAACGCGTTCTAGTTCCGGCCCCTTGAGCAGTACGTTAATCATCCGGCTGTATGGCGGATAATTCAATCCCCGGCGGTCAAACAATTCTGATTTGAAAAAATTATCGTAATCATGTTTTTTTGCGTATTGCAAACTATAGTGGTCTGAAGAGAACGTTTGAATAATCACTTCGCCTTTTTTCTGTTTTCGTCCGGCGCGACCTGCTACCTGAGTGAGCAGTTGAAATGTGCGTTCTGCAGCGCGAAAGTCCGGGAACAGCAGTTCCGTATCCGCTGAAATAACACCAACCAGAGTGACGTTCGGAAAGTCCAGACCCTTGGCAACCATTTGCGTCCCCAGCAGAACCGAATATTTTCCGCTGGCAAATTTTGACAACACCGTATCGTGAGCGCGCCGTCCTTTTGTGGTGTCAGTGTCCATGCGCAAAGAGGTAATGCCGGGAAACAGGGTGTGCAGCTCTTCTTCAACCCGCTGAGTGCCAATACCGCGCAAGAGCACATCCTGGCCGCCGCACTCCGGGCACGTTTCCATGGCTCTATGCGTATAGCCGCAATAATGACATTTGAGCAGTTTTCCGCGAAGATGATATGTTAAAGTAATATCGCAATTTTTGCATTTTGCCAGATAGCCGCAATCTTTGCACTTGAATATTGTCGCAAACCCACGCCGATTAAGAAAGAGAATAATTTGCTCGCCTTTGTTCACTTTTTCATCAATTTTTTCCCGCAGTTTCCGGGAAAAAACAATTGGGTCTTTACGTCCGATAATTTTGGGCTCGTATCGCATATCAACAATATTGATTGTCGGCATGGGCACATCGTCGATGCGATTCGGCATGGTGAGCAGTTTGAATTTATTGGCATGGGTATTATAATAGGATTCCACAGCCGGGGTTGCCGAGCCCAGCACAACAACAGCCTTTTCGATTTTTGCCCGGACGATTGCCACATCCCGGGCGTTATAGCGCGGCACCTGGTCGTTCTGTTTATAAGACGGTTCGTGCTCTTCATCCACAACAATCAGACCAACGTTTTTTAACGGCGCAAAAATAGCTGACCGCGGACCGATGACAATTTTGTGTTCACCTTCCCATGTTTTCCGCCACGAATCGTAGCGCTCGCCAGGCGTCATGCGGCTGTGAAATACAGCGACCTTGTCACCAAAATGAGCGCGGAATCGCCGGACCATCTGCGGGGTTAGTGCGATTTCGGGCACCATCACAATGGCCGTTTTTCCATGCGCACAAATGTGATGAATAGCCTCGATGTAAACTTGCGTCTTTCCGCTGCCGGTTACACCATAGAGCAACATGGTGTCAAAGGTTCCGGATTCTGTAGCATTTCTAATAGTATCCAATGCATTCTGCTGGTCAGCGTTGAGAATGAATTTTTTTGGCGTCTCTACCTGGAGGTCATTGTAATAATCCCGGACCACTTCACGTTTTTCCAACATGCATAAATTCTTCCGCACCAGGGCATCGATGTTGGATTTGCTGGCGCCAGCGGCCTGGTACAAATCCGAGCTGGATAAAGATGGTTTTTCGAGCGCAAGCAGTGTTTGCAGAATCTTTGCCTGCCTGGGTGCGGTCGAATACAATTCGTGAATAATTTCTCCCCAGTTTTCATGAGATTGATTTTCTGCAAGCGAAACGATGGTTTCATATTTAACCCGAACCGATGCCCGTGAAAGAGATAATTCCATGCGGCATAATCCCTTCTGGCGAAGCGATTTTAGTGGCGCATAAATATTTTTCCCCATGGCTTTCTGCAGTTTGCTCAGCGGCATTGGATTCATCGATGCCAGACGCAATATAATTTCTGCCTGGCGCGGCGCACGGGCACCAAAAAACTCGGCTAACTCATCCGGTTTATTGTGAAGCAACCGGACCATTCGTTCCGAATCCAGGTGAATGCCGGCTGGCAGTGCGGCCTTGAGCACTTCCCCCCAGCCGCACAGGTAATAATCAGCGATCCATTTGGCAAGACTCAAGACTTCAGGTGTAAAAAGAGGAACCGGATCCAATACTTCTTCGATTTCCTTGAGCTCTTTGACATCAGTCTCTTTCGGAAAACCGACCACAAATCCGGTCGTTTTACGGGGACCAAACGGGCAGAGCACGCGAACTCCGATTTCGATGTCATCGTAAAATCGTTCCGGAATGAGATAAGTAAACGCATGCTGGACCGCGACCGGAAAAACCACATTGGCATATTTTTTCGGCTGTTCTGTTTCCATATTCAAAAATAGTTAAATACAGATGGATTTGCAACAGAAAGATAAAACAATGAACATTTTATCCATTTGAAAAGTTCTGTCGATTTGTTAACTTTGTTAAAAAGGAGGAAAAAATGCGATACACAATTTTGTTTGCGATCATTTTAACACTTGCATTCAATTGCGGACAGAAAAAAGAACAACAACAAGAGGAAATAAAAGAACCGGAACAAAAGCAGGGTTTTGAACCGATTACCCGCGCTCAAATTGATTCTATTTTACAGCGCGTTAAAAATACGCCCATGGAACCAGTCGGTGAAAATGAAGTGGCTGTTTTGGAAACAAATTACGGCACCATGGTCATGGATTTTTTCCCGGAAAAAGCACCCAGACATTGCGCTTCGTTCAAGCGCCTGGCAAAGTCCGGTTATTTTGACGGCACCTATTTTCACCGGATTATCAAGGATTTTGTCATTCAAGGCGGAGATATTTTAACCCGGGATGACAATCCGCAAAACGACGGAACAGGCGGCCCCGGTTATCAGCTTGAGGCGGAATTTAATGACATTCCTCATGATTTTGGTATTGTTTCTATGGCACGTTCTCAGAACCCTAACAGCGCTGGCAGCCAGTTTTTTATTTGCTTGTCCCGGGAAGGAACAAAAGCCCTGGACGGTAAATACACTGTCTTTGGACGAATTATTAAAGGCGATGATGTGGTGAGAAAAATTGCCAATGTGCCGGTAAAACAGAACTCTCGAGGAGAACCCTCTATTCCGGTGGAACATGTGATCCTTAAAAGAGTTTACATGAGACAAAATGATCGGTCATAAATAGCAGAGTTTCATGCCATGAGATTAAAACTTTTTTTCACCTGTGTATTTGTATTCAATGTTTTTCAAGGCGCGCTCTGGGCACAGGAACAGCAAAAGTACTGGTTTTTTTTTACGGATAAAGGACAATCACTCTCCAAATCCGATTTTGCACAAGCGAAGGACAGATTATCCGAACGCGCTATATGGAGGCGCCAAAAAGTAACTCCCCCGGATCAGCCGGTTGTAGATATGACCGATTTGCCTGTCCATGAAAATTATATCCGCCAGTTGCAAGATCGCGGCATTGAACCTGTTGTCATTTCCAGATGGCTCAACGCCATGAGCGGATACGCTACCAGATTGGAGGCCGAACAACTCGCCTCGCTGCCTTTTGTTGAAAAAATTCAGCGTGTGGCTATTTTTCGGCGACCTCCTATCCCACCACAACCGCAATCAGAACTCATAAAACCCAAAGCGCCAAACGTGTTAGATTACGGACCATCTTTTGAACAAAGTGCTCTGGTGAATATACCTAAAGTTCATGCTATTGGTGTGACCGGCAAAGATGTGATCATTGCTGTAATGGACACCGGTTTTTTACTCGACCATAAAGTTTTTGACAATACCGACGTTATCGCAACTTTTGATTTCATTCACGGTGATGACAACGTGGATTATGAAGCTCATCAGGACTCGAGAGATCAGCCGTATCATGGCACCGCCGTGTTGTCGATTTTAGCTGGTTATGACAATGGCACACTCATTGGCCCCGCTTTTGACGCATCGTTTTTGCTGGCAAAAACAGAAGAGTTGTCCAGCGAAACGCCGGCTGAAGAAGATTACTGGATCGCTGCTGCAGAGTGGGCAGAGGTGAACGGCGCCGATATCATTAACACCAGTCTGGGATATATGGACTGGTACGAGTATGAAGACATGGATGGAGATGCAGCCCCCATCACGATTGCCGCTGATATGGCTGCACAGAAAGGCATTGTAGTGGTTTCTTCTGCCGGAAACGAAGGTAACACTTCATGGAGATACATAACCGCGCCAGCAGACGGTGATAGTGTTATTGCTGTAGGCGCTGTTAACAGCGATAGTGTATTAGCCGGATTCAGTTCGGTCGGACCTACGTTTGACGGGCGAATTAAACCCGACGTTGTAGCAATGGGTGTGAATTCTGTACATGCTACATTGAGTGGAAGCTATTCCCGGGGCAGTGGCACCAGTTTTTCCGCGCCAATCGTTTCGGGTGTGGCCGCTCTTATCTTGTCCGCGCATCCGGAACTCACTCCGATGCAGGTGCGGCAAGCACTCATTCAAACAGCGGACCGGGTGAGGAATCCCGATAATATGTATGGATTTGGCCTGGTGGATGCTTTTAAAGCTGTTAATTATTACGGCCCTGTTATTGAAATACCAGATACTACAAACTTTGTTAAAATATATCCAAATCCGTATCTCGGAAACGAGCATGATAACATTCATTTCGTGCTAAACATTAAAGAATTAACGGATGTCCGAATTGATATTTACAACGTCTTCGGTCAAAAAGTAGCAGGACTTGAGCGGCAACAAATGCTGGGAAAAGAAGTGGAAATATTGTGGCCAGCTTATTCTCCGGCAGGTGTTTATATTTTCAGGGTTATTCTTCGCACAAAAGTCCAGACCGGCAAATTTACCATTTTATAATAAATTAAAATTTTCATAATTATTTTAGAAAAATCTTTGTTCTTTAATCGACCAATTGCTTTAGCTTTAGGGGGCGGCGGTGCCCGGGGTTTTGCCCACATTGGTATATTGCGTGTGCTGGAACGTGAAAATATCAAAATCGGCTCTATTACAGGAACCAGCATGGGAGCGATCATTGGCGCCATGTACGCCCAAAATTCGGATACGTCTGTGATTATTGAACGTTTGCACCACTATCTTGAATCCACAAACCAAAGAAAAGGAAAACGGGCAAAAACTGACAAAAAGGACGTCCAGCGCTGGTTTGATCATATTGCGACACTTTTCCGTGACCAGGTTCTTCTCAAGGATCCGAAAAAAATAACTTTTGGTTTGGAAACTTTGCGCGATTCTTTGTATTTTTTACTCGATGACCGTCACATCGAAGACACGCACATTCCGTTTTCCGCGGTGGCTACTGACGTGTTAACCGGCGAAGAAGTCATTTTGAAATCTGGGCCGATTATTCTCGCCGTGGCAGCCAGCTCGGCATTACCTGGTGTTTTGCCACCTGTCGAATACGGCTCCCATTTGTTAATTGACGGCGCTGCCACTTCTGCGATTCCGGTGCGTGCTGCCAAAAAAATGAGTGGTCCTAAAAAAGTTATTGCCTGCGATGTCTCGGCGGATCTATCCAGCAAACCGCGTTTGGATAATGCTGTAGATATTTTAATGCGCAACAGCCGGATAACATCCCAGCGCTACCGCGAGCTGATCATTAAAGAAGCAGACGTTCTCATTCAACCTGATGTGGGTAGCTTTCATTGGTCTCATTTTGAAAACATTGAAATGTTCATCAAAGAAGGTGAGCGTGCGGCTGAGTTGAAATTATCTGAAATAAAACGTGCCGCTCGCTGGCCGCGATGAATGTCTTTTTAAAATTTTATTATGAACGGCATCCGAAAACTCGAATTTGAAGAAATTCACGATCGTCAGCCTACTGCCGAGGAATTGCAGCGTATGCCGCGTTTCCCGATTGCGGTGATTGCCGATAATATTCGCAGTGTGTACAATGTCGGTGCACTTTTCAGAACAGCAGATGGCGCCCGCATTGCGCACCTGTATCTGTGCGGCATCACCGGTACACCGCCGCGGGATGATATCCGCAAAACAAGCCTTGGCGCTGAAGAGACCGTACCCTGGTCTTATGAAAACGATGCGGCTCAGATCATTAAAAAATTACGAGCCCGTGGCTATCAGATTGTGGTCCTGGAGCATACCGATAAAAGTGTGGATTACAGCAAAGCAGAACTTGTATTTCCTGTTTGTTTGATTATTGGCAATGAGTACCTGGGCGTACAGGAACATTTGATCCAACAAGCTGATCTTGCGGTGGAAATTCCAATGTACGGCGTGAAACAATCGCTAAATGTTTCTGTCGCTTTTGGCGTGGTGATTTACGAATTTTTAAAAGTCCTAAAACGTGATCTTGAATGGAAAAGCTCATACAAAAAATCAAGGCAATCGACGGATATAAAAAACGCGGAATGATTTACATTACCCTCGCTGTTTTGATGATAGCTTATGAACTATTGTTTATCCAGCCGGCGCGGTTGATCGTTTTGCTGTTATGGTTTGGGGTTATCGTTATTGGTGTCATCGTCATGACTACATTGCGGGAGAACAAAAGTTGAGGCGAATTCAAATCATACTTTTTTTGCTGTTCTTTGCAGGGACGACGATCCGGTCTCAACCCGTGCCTCGCGATAAATTGACTGAACCTTCAGTCCGAAAAACTGTACTTTATCGTATCCAACCCTCGTCGAATCCGGTTGATGTGCTTCATTATAATGTGGTTCTTGGTATATTTCCTGACGAGAAAAAAATCAAAGGACAAGCGCACCTTACTGTTCGAATCCTGGACCGATCACACCCATTCTACTTGCATCTCGCCGGCTTGACAATCCACTCGGTTACGATCAATGAAAAAGATGCGAAAATAGAGCGAGAGGGAGACCGTATTTTTTTTCCGGCACAATTCCTGGATTCTTTGAACATAATCATCGAATATTCCGGGCAGCCTTTAAATGACGGTTACGGCGGCTTTTTCTTTAGAGAAAATGTCATCTACTCACAGGGTGAAGGCTTGAATTCCTATCCGCCATCTATGCTGCGTTACTGGATTCCCTCTCACGACGTTCCGGCAGACAAAGCTTTGCTCGACATGCGAGTCAGCGCACCCGAGCCTTTTCAGGTTGTGTCTAATGGTCTTTTAATGTCTACAGAAACGAGGGATTCGACAACCACGTTTCACTGGCGGGAAATTCATCCCATTGCTCCGTATCTCATTGCTGTTGCCATTGCTGATTACAACGTGTTGACAAAAAAATATGTCTCGGTAACAGGTGATACCATTCCGTTAGAGTTTTACGTGTTTCCGGAACAAATAGCAGACGCCCGTCAGGACTGGATCAATCTTCCACAAATGTTCACGATTTATGAAGAGATGTTTTCGCCTTACCCTTTTAACCGGTACAGCATGGCTTTGGTGCCTGTTGGCGGAGCGATGGAGCATCAAACCATGACATCATATTCACCAGTACTGATTACCGGAGATAATAGGTACGATTATATTATGGCTCACGAACTGGCGCATCATTGGTGGGGAAATTATGTCACTTTGAGTGATTGGCGCGAGATCTGGCTAAATGAAGGATTTGCCACCTATTCCGAAGCTTTGTATTTTGAAGCGCTTTCCGGCCCGGACAAGCTTGCGCGCTATATGCAAGAACAGGCTGGAGAATATTTAAGCGAAACAAACCGGCTCGGACACTTTTCTATCTATGACCCGGATCATTTATGGGGTGGAACTGTGTATGAAAAAGGCGCCTGGGTGTTGCACATGCTGCGCTGGACAATCGGCGATGCTGACTTTTTCAGCACCCTGAAAACCTTTCTCGATCGTTACGCTTATGGAAATGCACAAATCGCAGACTTTATTAGTATAGCAGAAAATAACTCCGGGCAACAACTGGACTGGTTCTTTGATCAGTGGATTTACCAACCCGGCTACCCTGATTTGGATATTCGCTGGAATGTGAACGCAATTGGTGATAAACACCTTGTGAATATTGAGTTTGAACAAAAACAGCACATGTATTCTCCGTTTATATTACCTTTGGAAATTGCGCTAACGACCTTGCAAAAAACAATTTTGGATACAGTGTGTCTCGAACACGAGATACAAAGCTTTACATTTGAAATGGATGAACGTCCCACTGAACTGCGAATCGATCCAAATAATTGGGCATTGCTCACTTTTGATATTATTTCCGAACCGCTGCCGCATAACTTTGTTCCGCATCAATGGGAATTGGCGCCAAACTATCCCAATCCTTTTCGACAAGGTGAAAAAACAAAAATCGATTTCCAGGTGGCACGGCAGAATGCTCCGCATGATGTCACCCTTGCTGTGTATAATGTTTTGGGCCAAAAAGTGAAAACACTGGTTCATCGTCGTTATCATGACGGTGTTTATCAAACCGTCTGGGATGGCACCAATCAGGCCGGTCTGCCGGTTTCAAAGGGAATTTATGTGCTAAAAATGTCATCCAGGGATTTGATCTTACAACAAAAATGTGTACTATTAGAGCGCTAGTCATAAAAGATAAATTTGGCTGCATCTGTCATAGCATCCGTTGTGGAATTACTATCACAGCGAGGAATTGATAATCTGACACTTCCTCTTTCACCGGACTTTTCGCTGTGTTAAAAGTCAAAATTATTGTAAAAATATAACAGGGAGAAGACTATGAATCCATATGGACATTTTGATGATGCGAAACGACAGTATGTGATCACCCGGCCTGATACACCTCTGCCATGGATCAATTATTTGGGCAGTCATGGTTTTTACGGAATTATCTCAAACACCGCCGGCGGGTACACCTTTTATCAGGATGCCAGTTTGCGCCGGATTTTGCGCTACCGGTACAACAATGTGCCGGTTGACAGCAATGGCCGGTACATTTATGTAAAGGACGGCGAGACAATCTGGAATCCAATGTGGAAGCCGATAAAAAAACCGCTCGATGAATACGAGTGTCATCACGGACTGGGTTATTCAGTCATACGCGCAAAGAAAAATCATCTCACGGTTGAAATCAAATATTTCATTCCGCTCAAAGACACCATCGAGCTCTGGGATGTTCGCTTGCGTAACGACTCTGAAAAGGATAAGGATTTCCGCTTGTGGGGATTTGTGGAATGGTGCTTGTGGGATGCCATGGATGACATGACCAATTTCCAGCGCAACTTTTCCATCGGCGAAGTCGAAGTGGATCACCAGGCTATTTTTCATAAAACCGAGTACCGGGAACGCCGCGATCACTATGCTTATTTTTGGTCCAGCGAACTGCCCCGGGCTTTTGATACGAGCCGGGATGCGTTTGTTGGCGTTCATAACGGTTTGCACGAACCGGCCGCTGTTATGAACGGCGAGTGCACAAACAGCATCGCACACGGCTGGGCTCCGGTGGCTGCCCAGCAACTCGACTTTCATCTTTCCGCCGGGGAGGAAAAACGTTTTCACTTCATTTTAGGATATGCGGAAAATACAAAGGATAACAAATTCACGTCTTTGCATGTGATTAATAAAGAGCCGTTTTACAAAATGATCGAAAAATATGACAACTCTAAAGATGTTGATCAGGCTTTTGATCGATTGACCGAATATTGGGATGATGTGCTGGACAACTATTCGGTTCAAACTGAAGACGAGCATATCAATCGAATGGTGAATGTCTGGAATCAATATCAATGCATGACGACGTTTAACATGTCCAGATCAGCTTCTTTTTACGAATCCGGAATCGGGCGCGGCATGGGCTATCGGGATAGCAACCAGGATGTTCTCGGGTTTGTTCACATTATCCCAAATCGCGCACGCCAGCGACTTTTGGACCTGGCTGCGACGCAGTTGTCTGATGGAACCTGCTACCATCAATACCAGCCGCTTACCAAAAAAGGAAACGAAAACCTGGGCAGCGGTTTTAATGACGACCCTCTGTGGCTGGTGCTGGCTACCTCTTCCTACTTGAAGGAAACCGGCGATTTTTCCATTTTAACAGAAAACATCGGCTATGCCGATCAAAAAGAAAAAAACGCCACGCTGCTGGATCATCTTGATATTTCGATTCAATACACTCTCAATAATCGCGGGCCGCACAATTTGCCGTTGATCGGCCATGCCGACTGGAACGACTGTCTCAATCTAAATTGTTTTTCGGAAACACCGGGTGAAAGTTTTCAACTGGCAGGAGATGTCGGAGAAGGCAATGTCGCAGAATCTGTCATGATTGCCGGACTTTTTTGCACCGCATGTCTGGAATTAGCGGAAATTTATCAACAAATTGAAAAGCCAGAGAAAGCTAAAAATGTACTTAATAGTCATAAAGAGATGGAAAAGGCTGTTTTAGAGCATGGCTGGGACGGTGAGTGGTTTCTGCGCGCCTATGATGCTTACGGCAACAAAATCGGTTCTCACCAATGTGATGAAGGACAGATATTTATTGAAAGTCAGGGGTGGTGTATTCTCGGTCAAATTGGTGCCAAAAACGGCTACGCCCAGAGAGCGCTGGATAGCGTCAAAAAACGGTTGGCGACACCGGACGGCATTGTGCTGCAACAGCCCGCTTATCAAACCTATCATCTCGAGCTTGGTGAAATTTCTTCCTATCCGCCCGGGTATAAAGAAAATGCCGGTATATTCACTCATAATAACACCTGGATTCAAATTGCCGAAGCGCACGTTGGAAACGGATTGCGCGCTTTTGATTATTACATGAGCATTTGTCCTTCAAAAAAAGAACAACAGATCGAACGGTATCGCGCCGAACCTTATGTCTACAGTCAAATGACCGCTGGTCCGGATGCCGCCACTGCCGGCGAGGGTAAAAACAGTTGGCTCACCGGTACGGCGTCATGGTCTTTTGTTGCGATCTCCCAGTACATATTGGGCGTTCATCCTGGTTACCACGGACTTGTGATTGATCCTTGTATTCCGCCGACATGGAAGGAATATTCGGTCAAGCGTAAGTTTAGAGGAAAAACCTATGAGATTAATGTAAAAAACCCGGATGGAGTGGACAAGGGCATAAAATCCATAAAAGTGGATGGATCGAAAATTGATGGCAATGTCATTCCTCTCGATAGCGAAGCGGATGTGGTAAAAGTTGATGTGGTTATGGGATAAAGCTAATTTTCACGTGTGGATATGGCAAAGTTTTGCGGATTGACATCCCGAATCAATTGCTGCGCATCCTCGAATTGAGACGCTTTGACGAAAAATGTTGACCCCTGAAAATAACCACCGCGGACGAGGTTGAAATGGCGTCCCTGCAAAGTGATTCCTACCACATATTCAGCTTTACAGTTTGGGCAAAATATGAATTACTCACGTTTCCAGGGCCGTCAATTTTTGCATTGACGGCCCTTTTTGAAATTAGCCGTTCTTGTATTCTTCCCAGGTAATTAATAACTCTCGCGCTTTGCGAGCCACAGACGGCCCAACAAGTCCTTTTTCTTCCATTTTGCCAAGGATCGCGTTGGCCCGGTCGTATCCGATTTTAAGCTCTTTTTGCAAAAAAGAGATGGATGCTCTTTGATTTTTAAGCACCAATTCCACAGCTTCATGGTAAAGCGGATCGATCTCTTCCTCTTGCTCTTCATTCTTTTCTTCAGCAGGAGGTGTTTTGGTGGTTTTTTCTTCCGGAGGCGGGCCTTCTTGTTCCTGAATAGCAGTCCTTTTTCGCGGCCTGGAAAAGAACACAATGATGGCAATGATCAGCAAAACAATCCCGGCAATGAACATCCAGCGGCCACGGGTCATTGTATTTTGAGCTGCTTTTTCGCGTTGAACCAGGTTTTCTTCTTTATCCGACAACCGTTGTTCACGTTCTTTTAATTCGGCAAAACGTCTTTCCAGGGAATCTTCTTTTTGAGCAAGAGTTTCTTGCTGCTTTTCAAGTTCTCTTAATCTTTGATTCAAAGCAGATTCCTGCTTTTCTAATTTTTTTATTTCCTGTTTTTCTTCTGTCTTTTCGATCTTTGGCTTTTCTTCTGCAGGTTCCTGCTTTTGCGCGCATGATATAAAAACGGCTAACAGAATCAAAACAAGAACAAAATATTTTCCTATTTTCATAAGACCTCCTGTTTAGATAAAATGAATTGCGTTAAAAGCTCTCTTGACGAAAAGTAATAAATTGTCAAGCGCAATATTACTCTTTTTTTTGTAAAATTAATTGTTCCTATTGTAAGCTAAAAAAATATTCGTAAATTAGCAAAATGCTAAAGTATCTGACAGAACAAGGTTTATGAAAACATTAAAGAACACAACGTTTCGTTCGACATTTTCCAATGTAGTTTATTTAACACGTTTAATCAACTTTTTTATTCTATTCTTTTTTGTCAATTCCTGGCCGCAAACCCGTTTTAATTTGCTGGAATGGGATGCAGTGTCCACCGATACGTTAGGGCAAACGGAAAATAATCCGATATATTATTATGTTTTTACAGATACACTACCAGGTTTTATCCCTGATTCAACATCTTTTATGGCAGCTACAACAGAAACAAGTTATACCCATTATGATTCTCGTATCGGAGAGCCAGGAGTATATTTTTATTATATAATCACATGCGTGGATTCATGGGGAAATGAATCTGTCCGGTCAGAACGTGCAGCGACAGAGTCGTTTGTACTGACTTCGCTGAAAGTTTTTCTGCAAGGTCCGTATGATGTGTCCGGTGATTCGATGCATTGTTCTCTTAAAATTAATAATCTTGTGCCTTTTTTATCTCCTTACGCTGATGTTCCGAGATCGATTCAATTTATACCGGACAATACAGTGGACTGGGTCACCGTCGCTCTTTTAGATAAACCGGATGGATCTGTCGTTGCGTCGCAAGCTTTTTTGCTTCGCTCCGACGGTATGTTTGTCGAACCGGATGGTTACACAACTGGATTAGGGTTTCCTCAGATTTCGGCGGGAGATTATTATGTGCAAATCACACATCGAAATCATTTTTCGGTTTTATCTGCGAATGCAATCAGCTTGAGTGGCACGTATCCCAACGTTTATGATTTTACAAGTGATAATCATAAATACTATCAAAAAGCTGGTTGCGTGCAGTTGAAATTAAACGCATGGGGATTAATAGGCGGTGATGCTGATAGCAACCAATCTACTGACAGTAATGATTTTTCAAACTGGTATCAGGACGCACAAAATGGTCGTTACGGATATTTGCATTCAGATTTCAATATGGACGGTAAGGTGACAACCAGGGATTATACGATCTGGTATAATTCTTTTCAGCGAAATTAAAATGTGTTTTAATCCGGTCAATTAAAGCATACAAAATTCCCGCCTAAAAAACTTCATTCAATAAATATTAAAGTAGAATAGTAAAATGAGATGTGCAAAATTAGCGGAACATTGCTTTGATACTACCCCAGGTATGACGGGTAGCAGAAATTTGCGGAGAGACTTCCAGGACTTTATCGTGCTCAACAGTTGAGCCGTCATTGTTGATAATTTTTATTTTGTAATAAAAGGTATTCCCCTGACTTTTAAATACCTTGTCATCGATCCATGTATAAGTATGTTCTTTTTTGTCGTTCCACTTTGCTTTTATTTCTTTCAATTCTTTGTACTTGACCTGATCCAGACTTCTGAGTATGGTATAATTATCAACATTATCTTCAGCCTTTACCGTCCATTTTAACTCGACTTTGTTCAGACTGGTGTTGGCATGAAAACTTTCAATCACAGCACCGGCAAAAACCAGACTTGTGCACGTAATAAGGGTAAAAAGAATTAGTGTAGAACGTTTTATCATGTAATCAATTCCTCTGTTTGCTCTATATATTAATAATTTTTTACAAAAATGCAAGTACTTTATTGCAGTTTTTCAAAATTATTATTGTTGCATCAGAAAATCAACCAGTCCCTCATAAACTGCTCTTGCCATTTTTCGAATAAATTCCTCATCACGTAATTTCCATTCTTCCATTGGATGGGACATAAAAGCGCCTTCGATGAGCGCAACAAGGAAACCAGTCGTGTTGGTGACATAATAAACATTATGAATGCGGCCATACGGAACCAGACCCAAATCAACCATGTGTGGATAAATAGCCCAGGCCAGTTCCTTGTTTTGCGGCAAGTTATAGTATACACTGGTGCCATGAGCGCGAACTGGATCACCGCCCGCAGTTGTGGAGTTGTTGTGCAAACAAATGAAAAATGTCGCGTGAGCTTGTTGTGCTTTTGAAATTCGTTCCGCAAGAGTCATCGTCGTATCTGTCTGTCGTGTCAAAACAACATTTGCGCCGTTACTTTTCAGAATATCCGCAAGTTCAAGAGCCCATTTTAAATTAACCTCTTTTTCAGTCAAACCAGATGGAGCTACAGCGCCATCGTCTTTTCCGCCGTGCCCCGGATCAATGGCAAAGGTTAAATTGGCAACAGGATTGGCAGGTTGAATATCAGGCGAACGCCGAATGTGCACGTGAAAAGCGTTGTTCTCATAAAACGTTTTATATCCCCACAATCGATCCTGATTCACCTGAATATCCATTTGAAAAACGTTCGTTTCCGGATGAGAAAAAGCAAGTTGTTCTATGGCTTCAAATTGATTTGGAAAAGTGATCCAGTGAGAAGATTGATGCGCTCCAAATACTTTTACCTGAATACGGGCGCGCTGATTTTGATGTGCAGTCGTAAAAGGTAAGGGCCGTTCAATAGGCATTGCTAATTTAATCCAATCGTGATCAAATGATATTAAAGGCGCAGATATATTGGCTCGAGGCACAGGAGATCCTGGTCTAAGAAGAAGGACATCCTCCATATTAACATAAGCTGATCGAGATTCCGAAAGTGACACTTTATAACGTCTATGAGCCCGACCGATTATATGCACATAAACATCCGGTGGACAGCGTGATATCGGAGAGTAAGACGATTCATGGGCATGCAAATATGTCGTCGTTTTCAGCCGTCCTGCTAGAGAAATGTCCTCCGGCAAGATGACTAATTTCCCCGGCGTTTGCATGGATTCTTTTTTACCATTTTCCCCTTTGAGCTTTGCAGTGATGTCTAAGCTTTTGTGCGGGGGCAAATCCGGCAATCTCACTGTTCCCTGATAGATACCGTGCATCCCGTGTGCTTCTTCCGGCGGAAGTTCGACCATGGGAATGTCTTTTTTATAACCATCGATCCGGAAACTGGCGGCACTGTAAGGACTGCCTTTGAATGTGACAGTGACCAAATCACCGCTGCAAGCCCAGATATCATGCGCCGGTTTGATATAAAGCGAATCGATGTGCACAGGTGAAATTAGACTTTCCACCAGTCGGGGCGGTCTGTAAATTGACAGTATTTTATTGTTAACCTGATTATCTTTTTCTGCACGGATGATGATCTGGTTCATATAATTTGCCAGCTCAACTCGCGTGACAAACGTTCCCTGCGGGTAAAGTTTAACGTGCCGGTTATTGACAAATACGGAAGCGCTGGTATCTGCATAACCGGAAATCCGCAAACGGTCGACCGCAAAGGTATCGGATTTCTGTGGAAACGTGATGGTTAGTTCCGGCTGTTCATTTATTTGTGCAGATAAAAACGCTGCGAAAATTAGAGAGATAATTAAAACGTAAAATACTGATCCATTCATAATTCATAAACCGCAATTTTTTCAGTAATCTAACAAATTCTTATTTTGAAACAAGAATTTTTTATTTTTTTATGCCGTATTTTTTATTATTTTGGAATGTTCTTGGTTGAGACAATTGGGCAGAAATAAAACACGTTTTTAATAATTTTAAAAAAGCACGCTTATCGCGCATGATAACGGCTCTGTAACTCTAATTATTTATAGAACTTGTCTATCTGATTTTATCATCGTGACTTGAATGTTCTGGCATCTTTGTTGCGCGTTTGGTGCAAATTTCATATAGACACATCTCTAAAACATATCATGAAAACAAAAACAGCTTTTGTACTTTTATCGATCTTTGCGTTCGTTTCAATAACTTTTACTCTGCAAAAACCGGTCCTGGCAGAAGCGGATGTGATGATATCTCTCGGCGCAAAATCGGATACCACAGTCACGATTGAGGGAGTCGATTATACGGCTGTATTCCCGGGTTCAACATTTCAATATACGCTAAGACTCGAAAACCTGTCCAATAACGTTTCAGATTCTATTGAAGTCAGGCAAATACTGCCGCAATATGTCACTTTTTTGGAATCAATAAAACCGCCGCGCAACATTGACGGGCAGTACCTCGAATGGAAAGCTGACAGTCTACAAGGGGGCGAACATGTGGAATGGCCCATCTCTGTCCAGTTACATCCTTCTGTGCCAGCCAATATAAGCGAATTGACGGCTCAAGCTGTTTGCTATGTTGAGAATGATTCTTTCCCAAAAAATAATCTGGCAACGAATACGGTTAAAGTTTTACGTCCTGTGTTGAAAAACACAGACGTGTCCATCACAGTTGAACCCATAGCAGACACAGTAGTTACAAGAAATGGTGAGAATTATCCTGCAGTTTTTAATGGCGACGATCTTGGCTATATCCTCACATTAACAAACCACGGCCCGCATCGCGCCAAAAATATCGATATTACAGGCACCTGGGATGCGCTGGTCGATGTGATTCGCGCCAGTCATGAACCGGATCAGAAGGATAGCCGGCTCGAATGGCAATTAAATTCCTTGCCAGCGAATTCTGATACGTCCTTGAATGTGACAATTCGGACTGGTTTCGCAAAAGAGCAACCACTAACATTTACCGGAACCATCTCTTCGGAAACCGACACAACTGCTGATAACAACAGTTCCTCATTGACAGCATGGATCCTTCAAAAAAAAGTCCCCTATGCAGATTTGTTACTTATTTACAACGCAGAAACCGACTCTGCTGTTAACGTCAATGGTGAAATAGTGCCGGCGGTGTTTCCAGACGAGTTATTTCATTACAATATGTCCGTTACAAATGATGGGCCGGGCACCGCAAAAAACATTTCATTGTCTACTCACTTTCCGGGAGAGACATTGGTTTTTTCGACGTTCTCCGAGCCGCCTGTTATCGTCAATCGGGACTCGATGGTATGGCACAGAGACCAATTGACAGCAGCAAGAGAATGGCATGTTTCTGTTGGAGTAAAGATAAAAAAGATACCTGGGAACGCAGACCTGCTTACCACGCAAGCCAATGTTAGAGCTGATAACGATTCAATACTCGAAAATAATTCACAACAACAACGTGTGTTTGTGTTGACGGAAAAACCACCGGAATTGCCTGACCTTACTGTATGGCAAACCGTGAATGTCGATTCTGTTTATATTCAGGACTCTGACACCACATATTTTGCTGAACCAGGCGATACAATTCAATACACATTTGTCGTTTTCAACAAAGGTGAAGAGCCAGCACAAAACGTGTCTTTGACTAACGTAAAAAGCAGACACATGCAATGGCAAGCTTTTCAGCCTGAGCCGGCCCAGGTGTACGGAGATACCGTGGCATGGACTATGCCGACATTGCCCGGAGGCGGTGCCATGCCATTTCAGGTTGAAACGTTCATTCCGGATACAGTTTCAAAAGAAACAGGAGTTTTGGAAAATGTTGTCTTTGTCTCGGCAGACAATGAGGACAGTACTGCCCTGGCTAATAATATTTCTCGCCTGAATATCGGGATCATAAGCGAGGTTACCGAGCCGTTCGAGCCGTTAATTGATGCTGATCCGATTCAAGCTGGAATCTCGGATAGCATATCGATTAAGGTGCTTTTTCCAGAGCCAGTTGAGAGCTGGGATATCTGGATTCACTTGCCGAACGGTCACATTATTAAAGATTTTGCAGATGAATTTATTGCCAACACCACCATATTGGCAAACTTGTGGTACCACGTCGATTCTTATCGGCATAAGGAATTAATGGACCAAACAAAAGACAACGTTATTTTTGAGGTGCGAGCGACAGCTACTGATGGCAGAAAAGGACGCGCCAGTGTGAGTGTGCAAATTCAAAGTGAAAAGATTTTTCTACTCGACCGAAACGTCTTCAAGCCGGACATGGAACCGGCTTTGCAGATAAAATTTCGATGTGAAATTACTTCAATGGCAAAGCTTGATCTTTACGACGTCAGTGGCAGGCATCTCACCGAACTCGTTAGACAAAATTATACAGCCGGCTGGCATACATTGAAATGGGATGGACGATTGGAAAACGGCCAAAAAGCCGGAAGCGGATTATATCTCATTATTCTGGATACCGGGTCGAAAAAGGTGAGCAAGAAAATCATAATCGTGAGATAAAGACATGCGGAAAGTACCAGGAAACATCATTTCTATCATTCTTTTTATAACAACTACTACTGCAATGAGCCAGGTGCGTTCCGGAGCTGCATTTCTAAAAATGCTGCCCGGCGCCCGTTTGCAGGCGATGGCAAACACAGCCACAGCCGTGATAGATGATCCACATGCCTTGTATGCCAATCCCGCAGCCGCCGCTTATGTACGGCCCTGGGTGTGGAGTGCCGGTTACACAAAATGGATTGCGGATATTTATAACGCCTCGTTCATGTACGGCCGGCAAATCACAACACCGTGGAGCAGAAAAAGCGGAATCGCGTTTGGCTGGCTTTACCAGGGCGTTCCGTCATTTGACAGCTCCGGAGATCACGCTCCAGTCGCATCCACTGGTGATATGGTAACGTCTCTAAGCCTTGGTCAACCGCTGCATTTTCTGCCGGGAAATTTCGCTGCCGGTACCTCGGTAAAATATTATCAGAGCACCCTGGCGCAATATGTGACTCACTCTTTTATCTTTGATGCCGGCCTGTCAGCACGTACGCCTATCGTACAACTCGGAAGGGACTTGTCCGGGACGATGACTTTTGGTGGCTCTATGACACAACTCGGCCAGGAGTTGCGTTTTGAGCGCGTGGGCACGCCGCTGCCGTTAACATGGCGTTTGGGAACCGGATTGTATTTGGGCAATCACCAGAGTTTCCAAATTTTGGTGACTGCCGATTTTGTCAAAGTCAGGGACGAAGAATCCTTTCTGAGTCTTGGCACCGAAATTAGCGCAAGCCGGCTTTTCTCGCTTCAACTCGGTTATAACTTTGGCAATGATTTAATGAAAAAGTTCACCATCGGTGCCGGGATCAATTTGGAAGATGTAAAAGCGTCTTTAGGTGAGGCGTTTCCTGGTCGCGGTAATGCATTCCGATTTGATCTGGCGAGCATGGATAATTCGGACCTGTTTTCCCGTACCTATAGAGGAACGGCAACGCACCACCAGTCTGCGCCTTCCAACTTTGAATACATATCACCTGATAAAAATGCACGATTAGATGAAGCGCCGGTCATATTACATTGGCAGGAATCCTCTGATCCTGATTTGTTTGACCAGGTTTATTATGTTGTGGTGATGGATAAAGATAGCGCATTTATGGCAGATCTGGTTGAAAAAGGCCAAAAAGATATTAACAGTTTTTTGAGCAAAATAAACAATCAGCCACATCTTGCATCGACCATTACCCAGGAAACTCAATTTTCAGTTTCTGATGTATCCAGCGGCACGTATCATTGGGTTGTTGCTGCTGTAGACAGTGACGATCATCTCGTTTACGCTAAAATCAACGGAGAGATTATTAACCGTTTTGAGATTTCGCAACCCGATCTTGATATATCGTCCTGGTTTATTAAACCTTAGAAACTCGTAACGCAGGCTCACATTAAGGCACAATCGGGAAAAAGTTCATTTGGCAGCCAGACATCCGCTGAATCGATGAATGGAAAAATAGCACAGCCTGTTCTCACTCTCTTAAGATTTCCTCAGACCTCTTTTTAAAAACGCTGTTGAAAAGTCTGTTTGAAGGAAAAACTGGTCGTTGAGAATAGAGATATGTTTTCTTCCAGTCATTACAACTCTTCCGGCGGGTCTTGAGGAGTTTTACTCTCACTCAAACGAAAAGCCGATAATTTTTCTTCAATGACCTCACTACCCATCCTTTACCATCATTAGACAGCAATCCTCATTTTTTTAAATTTTTCTCCAAAATTAAAATCCTTGTTATAATTCGCGTAACATTAACTATGTCCTATCGTATATTTTCCGTATTGTTCAAACTTGCCGATTTTATCGCCAATTTAACGGAGGATATTTATGAAACGCAAAAAAGGCAAAAAGCTTATTATTTTCGCCATCGTGGCGGCCGGGATTATTTCGACGATTCTTCTATGCTCAGGTAAAAAGAATGATAAAAATACTCGAAATACAGTGCAGGTAGAACGCAAAACTATTGTTGACAACGCTTTGGCTGTTGGTTCAATCGAACCCATAGACGAGATCGCTGTCAAGTCCAGAGTCTCTGGTGTGGTGGAAAAATTCTATGTTGAAGAAGGCGATTATGTGGAACGCGGAAAAGTCGTCATGGACGTCAATCCAGATCCCACGCCCATGGAATTAGCCAAAGCCAAACGAAGCGTGGAGATGGCAGCGATTGAAAAAGAAACGCTGAGCAAAGAACTGGAACGCAAAAAAGAAATGCGTAAAAAAGGTCTGATCTCGGAGCAAGACTTTGAGATGATTCAGCGCAACTACAACGAAGCTGCGTTGCGTTATCAAATCAATAAAGAACAACTCGAGCTGATCGAAAAAGGCAAGGTCAAAATAGCTGACACCAATATCGAAACAGTGGTCAAGGCGCCAATATCCGGCTATGTTTTGGAACGGCATGTGAATGTCGGTGACCCGGTGGTGCCTCTGACCTCTTACCAGGCCGGAACTCCACTACTCACCATGGCCAACATGAAAAATCTGATTTTTAAAGGTACGATCGATGAAATTGATGTCGGCAAAATTCATGAGGGCATGAAATGTGAATTGAAAATCGGTGCCTTGCCAGACAAAAAAGTCAAAGGCCATGTTAAATTAATTTCATTAAAAGCGCAAAAAGAAGACAATACCACGGTTTTTCCTGTAGAGATTGTCATCGATGATACGGACAATGCTGTTCTTCGGGCCGGGTATTCTGCCAATGCAAATATTATCATTGCTCAAAAAGACAGCGTGCTCTCGATACCTGAACGCGTGATCACATTTCGTAACGATTCGGCTTTTGTGCAGATACCCAAAGGTGAAGAAGATTCTAAAGAGGTGTACATAGAGACGGGATTGAGCGATGCGATTACTATTGAGGTGATCTCTGGTCTGAAAGAAGGACAAAAAGTACTCGAAAAAGAAGTCAAAGAGATTATTTAGGTATTGTTATGAAACATTTAAAAGACACCTTTACCGAAGTCTTTTTATACATGCGTCAGCACAAGTCCAGAACATTTATGACCATGTTCGGTCTTATCTGGGGTACGACAACAATCGTTCTGTTGCTGTCTTTTGGGACCGGTGTTGAAAAGGCAATGAAAAAGAACATGCACGGCATGGGCGATGGCATTGCCATTATGTGGCCCGGCACAACCACCAAAGCTTATGAAGGTTACAATCGCGGCAGACGAATCCGGTTTCGCCGAAAAGATGTGGATATTCTTCGACAAAGAATCGACGAATTCGATGCGATCAGTCCTGAATATATCAGTTACGGCGTGCCAATTCGTGTGGACAAAACGGTTAATAAAACCGCTGTTACCGGCATTATCCCGCAATACGGCTCGATGCGAAATTGCATTGCCCGGGCTGGCGGCAGATGGATTAATGAACTGGATGTGAAAGACCGCAGACGGGTGGCGTTTATCGGCTATAAATTGAGCGCACTGCTCTTTGGCGAACATGTCGATCCGGTTGGCAAGTACATTATGGTCAGGCAAACACCATTTCTGGTCGTGGGATGGCTTAAGGAAAAAACCCAGCCGTCAAGCTATGCCACCAGAGACCACGACCGTGTTTTTATCCCGGCCACCACTTTTGAATCCGTTTTCGGTCATCGTTATTTAAATGATATTGTTTACAAAGTTAAAGATCCGACGCGCAACGAGATCATTAAAGAAAAAATCTATGAGGTTTTTGGCAGACATTTCATGTTCGATCCCACCGACAAGAATGCCCTGGGTATCTGGGATACCACAGAGCAGGATAAATTTATTCATTATTTTACGCTCGGATTTAAGATCTTTCTCGGGCTTATTGGCACAATCACACTTGTCGTTGGCGGTATTGGCCTGGCTAATATTATGTATGTGGTCGTGCAAGAGCGAACCCGGGAAATCGGCATTAAACGGTCTATTGGCGCCAAACGTCATACGATCATGGGTCAGTTCATTTTTGAGGCTTTTATCATCATCGGGATTGGTGCGATTATTGGATTTCTTATTGCACTGGCACTCATACAAATTATTGCCAGTTTCCCAATTGAAGATTACGTTGGCACACCCGAAGTGACCTGGTCGGTGGTTATCCCAGCTATTTTGGTTCTGTGCCTGGTTGGTTTTTCTGCTGGATTTTTCCCGGCCCGTCGAGCTTCGCGCCTCGATGTCATCGAGTGTTTGAGATATTAAACAATGTTGTTCATAAAACAGACTGAGCATACAGGTGTCGCATGAATATAATATTGCTGCTTGGCGAATTTTTAAATGATATAAAAAAACAAAAAATGCGTGCCTTTTTAACCACTGTGGCTATCACCTGGGGAACCCTGGCCATTATTTTGCTGATGGCATTCGGCGAGGGTTTGGCGTTCCGGATGCGAGAAAGCTTTCTCAATGCCGGTGACATGATTATTCGCATTTATGGAGGTCAGACCACAAAAAAACATAAAGGTCTGCCGGTTGGCCGGTGGATTCGTCTTGCAGAAGAAGATATGCATCTCTTAGAACAGAGCATTCCAGAGATCAATGGTGTGAGCGCTCAGTATAATCGCGGTGTGAATTTGCGTAACGGCGATAAAGCGTTTAGCACGTGGATGGAAGGCGTGTTCCCGTCTTTTGAATGGCTTCGGCGAATGTACCCGGCGCCCGGCGGCCGATTTATCAATGAGAACGATATGAACAAAAGCCGCCGGGTGGTTTTTCTCGGCGGCGAAATTGCCAACGATTTGTTCGGCTATCCCAATCCGGTCGGCGAAACGGTGATGCTGGATGGTATTCCTTTCACCATTATCGGCACAATGCCCAAAAAGCTGCAAACGTCCATGAATAACGGGCCCGATGACCGCCGCGCTATTATTCCGTTCTCTACATTTGAAAATATTTATGGATATCGATATTTAAGCGAGATGATCGTTCATCCGGCAAATCCACAAAATGCACCGCGCGTCGAAAAACAAATCCGGACAATTATGGGGCGCAAGTACAAGTTCGATCCAACTGACGAGGAAGCACTGCCTATGTGGAATTTTGTCGAGCAGGAAAAAGTCTCCAGCCGAATTTTTACTGGATTGAATATTTTTCTCGGATTTATCGGCGCGATGACGCTGATCATTGCCGGTATCGGGGTGGCTAATATTATGTACGTAGTGGCTAAAGAGCGAACCCGGGAGATAGGCATCAAGCGAGCGATCGGAGCCAAACGCCGGCACATTATTTTTCAATTTATTTTTGAATCGATTTTAATTGCATCTGTCGGCGGTGGACTTGGTTTGCTGGTATCCATCGGCATTATAAAGTTGATGTGGATGATGCCGGCCCAGGGCGAAAGTGCCATGCAGTTTTTAGGCCGGCCTTTGATGTCTAATGCGGTCGTCATTTCATCGCTGAGTATTTTGACACTCATCGGATTGCTTGCCGGTCTTTTTCCGGCTCGCAAGGCCGCAAAGGTCGATCCGGTCGAAGCACTGCGGTATGAATAATTTATCAGTGGACAGGACACAACAAAACTGGTTTGTGCCCTGTTGATTTAAAAATCATTTCTCAAGATTTGTTTGAACCGGAGAATGGCGGTTTTTGATGTATTGATAGAATTCAACCTGGGAACGAAACTTTGGCTCACCCGGTGAATTTTTTATTCTGTTATCCAGCTTGTTGTTTAGAATTCTTGCAGACGTATTGTCACGCCACTGATAATCCCACAATGTCCGCAATTCTTTTTTTAATTCTTCATCATAAACTGGCACAGCGGTCTCCACCCGCCGGTCCAGATTACGTGCCATGAGGTCGGCGGAAGAAATATAAACTTTTTCATCGCCGTTATTGCAAAAGAACATCATTCGGGAATGCTCTAAAAAGCGATCTATGATACCAATGGAGGGAATGGTTGTACCTTTTTTGTCAAAAGTGGGATAAAGCGAGAACATTCCGCGCACATTGAGCCTGACATCCACGCCTTTAGTTTTTGCCTCACATAATTTTTTTATCAATGGACCGTCAACCAGATTGTTGACCTTGATGTAAATATACGCTGGTTTACCCTGTTTGGTATTTCGAATTTCAGTGTTCACCAGACGGACCAAACGGTTTCTCATAAAAAACGGCGAAAACAACAAATGCCGGTAACGTTTAATTCGATAATTTCGTTCAAAAAATTCAAACACAGAGGCAATTTCGTCAGTGATCTCTGGCTGGCTTGTAAAAAGTAAATGGTCGCTAAACAGTGTGGCGGTTTCTTCGTTATAATTACCTGTTCCCACGCAGCCATAATTTTTTATTTTGCCATCCACTTGTTTTGTGATGAGGACCAGCTTGGAATGGACTTTAAATCCTTCCACGCCGTAAATAATCTGAACGCCCTCTTTGCGCAACAAATCGCTCCATTCAATATTGGCTTGTTCATCGAACCGGGCGCGGAGCTCCATGAGCACGGTGACTTTTTTGCCGTTCCGCGCCGCGTTAATCAGCGCACCCATTACACTTGATTGTTTTGCTACTCGATAAATTGCGATTTTTATTTCCTTAACATCCGCGTCGATGGCTGTTTCGCGTAGCAGATCAATAAAGTGATTGAATGTATGATAAGGAAAATGTAATAAAATATCCTTCTTTTCGATCACACCCTGGATGTACTTGCCGCGAGGCAAATCTTTATGCATTACCGGTGGCAGGGGTTCATAAAAAAGATGCTCTTTATTTAGATTGGGAAAGTTGACAAAGTCTTTGGAATTATGATAACGGCCACCGGCAATTTTTGTGTCGTTCTTGCCATAATGAAGTTTTTCTTCCAGAATACTCAACAGCTTTGCCGGCATATTGGCATCGTAAACCAACCGCACCGGCTGTGCCATTTTACGCCGTTCCAGACTTTCTTCAACTGCTTTTTTGTAGCTGATATCTACATCGTCGTTAATATCGAGTTCGGCGTCCCGGGTTAACTTGAATGTGTAGGCTTTAACTTTTTGGGGATCAAACATGTAAAAGATATCTTCAAGATGGGCGCGAATGGCATCTTCGAGCATCATGAGCACATGTTCGCCGTCGCTGGCCGGAAGTTCGAAAAAACGGGGTATAGTATTGGTTGGCACTTCAATCAAGGCGTATCGGCTGGAATCGCCGCCCTTGCGGGTAATCAGCACAGCAAGATAAAAAGCCTCGTCTTTGAGATCCGGCAATGGGATATTCTTTTTCAAGATTAAAGGATGAATTCGCGGTCGCACTGTTTCAAAAAAATATTTTTCAACAAAAACCTTTTGTGTACGGTTGAGTTCTTTTTCATTGATGAGAAGAATATGTTCTTTTGCCAGATCTTTGAGAATATTTTTATAAACGTGAGCAAAACGGACGCTCAGTTTTTTAACCCGGTCTTCGATGAGTTTGATAATCTCCCTCGGATCATCTCCCTCGATTTTAGTGTGCTTGCCCAGCATGGCAAGGCGCCGTAAAATGGCCACGCGTACGCGAAAAAATTCGTCCAGGTTATTGGAATATATGCCCAAAAATTTAATGCGCTCAATAACAGGGACTTTTTTTTTATCGGCTTCCTGTAAAAGACGTTCGTTAAACGAGAGCCAGCTTAGCTCTTTATTTCGAATGCGTGTTTTCAATAAATCCCTCATTTCTGCATTTGTTGATCTTTAAGATGAAAAATAAATCCGCCAAATGCAAGAATGACCTTGATGAACAATAAAGCATTTTTAACCTGAGCGGGAAAGTGGCGGGGAAAACCGACACATCACACCGGGTGCCGGCTTTTGGTTTTCAATTTAAAATTGGTTTCAAATGAATTGAACAGATCGATGTACTGTTCAAGGTAGCGTGACAACAAGAATTTTTCACGAACAGTCTCTTTTGCCACGGCTCCCATTTCTTTTGCTTTTTTCTCATCTTTTAACAACTCGACCATGCGTTCGGCCGCTTCATCAACAGAAGAGACAAGATAGCCGTTCTCACCATCTTTTATTTGAAAGCAGATGCCGCCAACTTTGCCGCCAATAACCGGTGTGCCTTTCCACATCGCTTCGGCAACGGTGAGGCCAAATCCTTCTCGTTTGGATTTTTGCAGCACTACCCGGGCTCGCCTTTGCAGGGCATTAACCAGCGCGGTATCATCGACACTCAGTATCAAGATACGTTCTTCTCGTTGGTCTAATAATGATTTATAAACTTCAACGCCTTCAGGATCATCTGTAGCCACATTGCCTAAAAGCACCAGAGTAGCTGGCACTTCTTTACGGGCTTTTTTAAACGCATCAATGACTCCCTGGGGGTCTTTCCATTTATCGAACCTGGAGACTTGCACAACCAGAGGCAAGTCTGTAGGAATATCATAGTGAGCCAGCCGTTCATCTACATCGCTTTCAGGCAGTTCCAAATTAGTGATCGAGAACGGATCGATCGCTGGTATAAAAACAAGTTGCGGAGTTTCAATATCTTGTTTATATTTCTCGGAAGATACGATAATTCCATCATATTTTTCTACTATAGGTTTCAAATAGTTCCATAATGCGTTGTGCGGTTTAGATAGATCAATATGACACCGCCATATCCAGGGTCCGCGCTTTCGGTAATGGTTAATCATAAACAGTGGCTGAGGATCGTGGATGATCACAAAATCATGATTGATATGATTACGGATAACGTTCTGATAAATAACGTTTTCGTAAATATCTCTTTTGCGTTTTGAGAAATTAAAGGAGGCACCCTGGAGCGCATTGTGCATCTTTTTTGTGATGCCAAAAAAGTCCGGTGAACCCTGAATGAGACGCCAGCCGGTTTTAATGCCAAGGCCGTTCATCAACAATGTTAGCGAGGTGAGCAGGACAGAGACGCCACCTCCGTAATAGGTCGAGTTGATATTGATCACATGCAGGTCGCGCAGGTGATAAGCTTTTTCTTTAATTCGATCAATAGCTTCCTGGCCAATTAGCTTTTTATAATTTTCGATCGTGATGATATTTTGAAAGTTGTCCATGAGTGTTCCCTCTCTATTGAAAAAAATTTGCCAATTGAATTCGGATGATTCGGAAACAGCATGTTGTTGATGAGCATACATATCGAGATCATCACTGGTCGAAATGCTAATTTAACTTTAAGCTAATGTCATGATCTCAGAACATAAAAATTACTGAAAAACGGGGTTGCATTTCGATCCAGTGCATGATTTGGTTGGGCGAAAAATCAGGCATAATCAAAAACATCCATAGAAATTGACTTTATGGGTTTGGATTCTCCATGAACCATACGCCTGATCTTTTCAGTTGTCTCGCGGCTAAAGATTTTTTCTCCGCAACGATTACAAACCGTTGCTGGAATGTTTTTTACCAATGTGGGTTTATGCTCAATCAGAAATACTTCTTCAATTAGTACATTTTTGTAATCTTTTGAGCCGCATACATGACATTGAAACATTGTTATCTCCGTTTAGTATATTGTACAAATATCTTTACAATTTATCAATTATATGTTTCGAATATTTTTATTATCGCCCAACGTATGGATTCACCGATGCCATATTAAATGCACAAACTTAATATAAAAATATCAGCACTAATTATAAAGTGTTAATATATTTCATTATAATAATTCAGATCGAAAAAACCCGGGAGCTGATCATGAAATATCGCTTTCTTTTTATCTTTGTTACGTTCCTCTTGTTTAGCTGTTCAAACGTTCAGCAACCAGCCCGGATGAAAATTGCTGACGAGATGCAGCAGGTACTTACCACGCCGTTGCAGCAGTGGTACCCCGGATGTCTTGATACCGAGTATGGCGGTTATTTATGCCATTTTAATGCGCAGTGGGAACCTGTCGATCCCCAGCAAAAGATGATCGTCACTCAAGCCAGGCATCTCTGGACCAGCACCAAAGCAGTGCAGCGTTTTCCCGATGAAACCCGGTACGAAAAATCAGCCGAGCACGGCTATCCGTTTTTGCGTGATGTGATGTGGGACGATACATACGGAGGATTTTATTTTATCCTCAACCGGCAGGGTGAAATTATGAACTCGGGTTATCAGGCTGAAAAACGCACCTATGGACTGGCGTTTGGATTGTACGCTGCTGCCGCTTATGCAGAGTTTACTGGCGACAAAAATGTTCTTGAATTTGCCAAAGAGATTTTTCATTGGATTGAGGATCATGCCTATGATACCGAGAATGGCGGCTATTTTCAGTTCCTTAACCGCGATGGCACACCCTTTCTAAAAAATCCACATTCTACGGCCGGTGATTCCATGCGCTTTGGATTAAAAGATCAAAACACCACAATCCATTTGCTGGAAGCCTATTCCCAGTTGTATAAAGTATGGCCGGATGATAAAGTGAAAGCGCGCCTGAAAGAGTTACTGGTGTTGATTCGTGACACCATTACCACAAAAGAAGGATATTTGGTGCGTTTTTTCAAACCGGACTGGACCCCAATTACATTCCAGGATTCAGCCAGTATCGCTGAAAATAAAAAGTTCGAGTTGTTATACATTTCCTACGGCCACGATGTGGAAACAGCCTATTTGCTGCTGGAAGCGTCGAATACGCTTGGTCTGGAAAATGATACCAGGACTGACAGCGTGGCGAAAAAGTTGGTTGACTTTTCGCTAAAGTACGGATGGGATAAAAAATATGCCGGTTTTGTCGATGCAGGGTATTATTATCCCGGCGACGAGGAACCTAAAATCGCCAGAGCCACAAAAAACTGGTGGTCACAGGCTGAGGGATTGAATGCCCTGCTGCTGATGTCTTTGCGCTATCCGGATGAAAAGTATTACGACTATTTTGTGGAACTGTGGGACTATACTCAAAAATATCTCATCGATGAGGAACACGGCGGCTGGTACGGAGGCGGACTCGATCGCCAGCCAGATTACAAAGACGCACCCAAGGGACATATCTGGAAAGGCGCTTATCACACCAGCCGCGCGTTGATGAATTGTATCGATATGCTGCGGACAAATCGGCTTTTCAACAATGGTGCATTATAAAAGATGTGGAATGCTAGACCCGGACTTGTTCGAAAATATAATTCTTTACTTCCCGTAACGAACCGACCAGCGGCACACCACATAATTTGAGCCGGTAATCCGGATGGTGCCCACCGGTAAACAGCAGGCAATTCACCCCTGCTGCCTGCGCCACTTCAAAGTCGTGTATCGTATCGCCGATAAATAAAATATGTTCCGGATCAACATCCAGCGAACGAATATAGTCCCGAGCGAGCTCGAGTTTCCCGGTCGCATAATGATGATCCAAACCGCGGATGTCGGAGAAAAAGTGTCCGAGATTATAGTGCGAAACACCTTTCTTGAGAATATAAATATCAGAGGCGGAAACGATGGCTTGCTGAACATTCTCATCATGAATCGCGTTGAGCACATCCAAGGCGCCGTTATGAAGCTGGCATTCCTGCCAGCGCCGGCGGTATTCTTGCATCCATTCGGTGCCAATGGTTTCAAAAGTGACCATGTCGAAATTAAAACCGGCACGACGATAAAAGTTTTCCACCGGAAAGTCGAAACGGCGCTGGTAAAACTCTGTTGTAATCGGCGGTTGGCCGTACTTTTTCAACAGAGGATTCAATATATCGATGGCTAACCATCTGTCGTTGATGAGTGTACCGTTCCAGTCCCATATAATGTGTTTATAAATCGGCATAAGCACCCTGGCAACATGTTATCAGGACAGATTCGAGAATGAATAATGAATAATCTAAATAAGAACTGACCCTTTTGCAGTGCAGAAGTAAGGACAAGCTTTATCTGACCGAATTCAGAATTTCCTCGAGACATAATTCTTGCAATTGGACTCAAAATCCAATAAATTTTAAAAATCATTTCGTAAAATTAAGGATCAACTAAAACCAAGGTATAGTATATGGTTCAAATCACATTTAAAGATGACAAAGCCATTTTAAAGTTCCCAAAACAACTGATTTCATCAGGATATGTGCAAGAGTTTCTTGAAAGATTGCGTTTAGAAGCAATAGTTGAAAAAAGCCAACTTTCTGAAGAACAAGCGTGGGAATTATCAGAGGATATAAAGCGGGAATGGTGGGAAAAAAATAAGCGGAAATTTTTAAAAAGGGTCAAGAGTTGAAAAGGGTAATAGTAGATACGAACATCCTGTTTTCTGCTTTATTGGGAAAGAGTAAAAAACTCAGAATATATTTTTGCTAAAAGTGTGCTAAAAAAGTAATAATATTCCTGTAGAGCATAGAAAAAAAGTGACCCCCCAGTGGCTTTATTTCCTTCTTGCTTTTTCTGCATAACGGCACTATATTAAAAAATGAGTCTCAAACCGGAAAGATACATCTCTCATAAACATAAAATGTGGCCGGGTATAATTTTGCTATCCCGCCCGGTGAATGTGCTTATTGCTTTTGCCTCTGTGTTTGTGGCGGCTTTGTTATGCGACGCATCGCCTGACTGGGGTGCGGTGTTTTTAGCTTGTGGATCAGCAGGGTTGGTTACGGCCGCCGCTAATGCTATCAATGATTATTTCGATCTTGATATCGACCGAATCAACAAACCGGAACGGCCGCTGCCATCCGGCCTGATTTCAAAGAAACATGCCATTATGCTGGCGGTTTTATGTTACACTGGCGGCATTCTGCTGGGTGCTCTGATCAATACCTTTGCTTTTATCATTGTCATTACCATCTCTTTTCTTCTTTATTTATACAGCGCGGTTTTAAAAAGGACTGTGCTTTTGGGCAATGCTGTTGTCAGCCTGTCTACAGCGTTTGCTTTTATCTATGGTGGTGTGGCTGTCCGCCATCCCGAGCGCGCAATTATTCCAGCGGTTTTTGCGTTCTTTATGCATTTTGGCCGTGAAATTATCAAGGATATGGAAGACGTGCGCGGCGACAATCAATTGCACGCCTACACCCTGCCTGTCCTTTATGGTGTGAGACCAGCTCAATGGCTGGTTACGTATATTTTTATCACATTGTTCGTTTTAACCCTGCTGCCTTTTTTGTTAAAAATTTATGGGACATATTATTTTATTACGGTGATGATGGGTGTGAATAGCGTGTTAATCGGAGTTATTTTTATGGTCTGGAAGAATACGAGCACAAAAATGTTACACCGGTTGAGCGTTCTACTCAAGGCGGATATGCCTGTCGGATTGCTGGCCATTTATCTCGGACAATGGTGAGGAATTTATGCGAGCTTTAATACAACGCGTATCACAAGCAAATGTCACAGTAGACGGTCAAGATGTCGGAAGAATCGGCTCCGGGCTGGTCGTTTTGCTGGGCGTGAAAAATGACGACGATGAATCTGCGGCGCAATACCTCGCCAACAAGATTGTCAATCTGAGAATCTTTGAAGACGAGGATGGCCGGTTTCATCTTTCTGCCCTGGATGTTGGGGGCGAAATCCTGGCAATCTCGCAATTTACGCTCTATGCGGATTGCCGAAAAGGGCGGCGTCCCAGTTTTACTGAGGCGGCAAAACCGGACATCTCTGAACCGTTGTACGAATATTTTGTTGAACAACTCCGGCAAACCGGATTAACAGTAAAAACCGGAAAATTCGGCGCCCACATGGACGTGTCGCTGACGAATGATGGTCCGGTAACTATTATGCTTGATTCTGAAGATAAAAGATAGTTTGAAATGCCTCCAGTCTACGACAATTTCGCCAGATATTACGATCTGGAATATGGCATGAAAGACAATGATCTGGATTTTTATTTGTCTCTGGCTCAGGATTGTGGCGATCCTGTTCTTGAGGTTGGGGTCGGTACCGGCAGGGTTGCGCTTGAGTTTGCTGAACAGGGATACCGTATAACCGGTATCGATAATTCCCCGGCAATGATCGACAAAGCACGCGAAAAGTGTGATACTCTTGATCATGCTTCGCACCAACGCCTGAAACTCATAACAGCGGATATGAGAAATTTTTCTTTAAATCAGCAGTTTAAATTATGCGTGTGTCCGTTTCGGACATTGCTGCATAATTTGACGATGGACGACCAACTCGCTACACTACATTGTATCTATCGGCATCTTGTACCTGGCGGTGTGCTGGCATTCGACATCTTTGTGCCGTTATATCAGATCATGGCGCATAGATCATGGCATCAAAAAATGACACCACAAGACCTCGCAGACGAACATTCTGATGTTCATATTGATATCGATATTGATCATGATCCGGTTCTACAACTGTTAACGATAAAGAACACCTATCATCATCAAAAGACGAATGAAAATGAAACCGCTACAATGAAATATCGTTATATGTTTCGCTATGAAGCCGAAGCACTGCTCAAGCTTTCCGGATTTCAGGTTGAACACGTGTGGGGAGGATTCGAACATCAACCATACGATTTTGACAGCGGCATGATGATTTTTTATGCCCGCAAACTGTGATCCAGGATGTCACAAAGGAAGAAGTTCTGTGCAATTAAATAAAGTAAGAATTATACAAAATCCCTGGTCTGGATTTGTGCGCAGCCCTTTTTTGGTGCGCAAGATGTTAGAATACGCCCTGGCCGATGCCCGGTTCGATTACGAGATTATCGATACCGAATACATCGGCCACGCTCATGAACTTGCAACCGAGGCTGTGCAACAACATTACGATGCTGTCGTTTCCGTTGGCGGCGACGGCACCACCAACGAAGTTGGCTCGGCACTTTTGTACACGGATACTGCCCTGGGCATTATTCCTCTCGGCTCAGGTAACGGACTGGCTCGTGGACTGGGCATCCCGCTCGGTCCGCTGCGCGCACTGAAAGTTCTGCAATCCGGCACAATCAGGACGATAGATGCCGGTCAGGTGAATGACGATACATTTTTCATTGTTACCGGCGTTGGTCTGGATGCGACTATTGGAAAAAAATTCAATGATCAGCAGGTGCGCGGATTACTTCCGTATTTCACCATCGGGATTCGTGAATTTCTCCGGCACAAACATGAAGTGTTCACCCTCAAATTTAACAACCAGGAAATCAAAGTTCCGGCGCTGTTTGTCACCGTTGCCAATCTCAAAGGATGGGGCGGTGGTGCTATCATTTCACCGCGCGCTGAACCGGATGACGGTCTGATCGATGTGTGCGCTGTGCATCGCGCTTCTTTTTTATACATGCTGTTTAATTTGCCGCGATTGTTTTTAGGCAACATTGAAAACTTTCAAAAATACGTTCGTTATCAGACAGATCATCTGAAAATTCAGCGAGAAAAACCGGGTCCCTATCATTATGATGGTGAAGCCAAAGACGGCGGCCTGGAGCTGGACATTTCTCTCAAACCCAAAGCCCTCAAAGTTATTGTGCCTTCCCAATAGCACCGGTTTTCTGGAAAATGGAACTCTTTTTATGTTGCCACGTCTAAACAAACGTCCTTTGTTCACATCATGTCGGAGCACATTATGAACTTTTTTAAAAAAGTATTGATCGCGCTCATTGTGCTTGCCATTTCATCTGCCATTTTTATTTTCTTGACCAATGACAAGACCATGCGTGACAATGTTCTCAGCGCAACGCTGAGAATGATGGGCGATGAGCTGTTGGCTGTTGTTCCGGACAGTCCACAAAAAGAAGAATTGAACCGGCGTTATCAGGGATTTTTAAAGCGAGCGGAAAAAGACAAGGTTTCCAGAGAGGAAGTAGAACATGTGGCCGCCACGATGTTTAATCTCAGAGCGGCGGAGAAATCTGTCACGGCAGAGGATGCCCTTAAGGCTCTCGAGTTGAAACCTCTTCCACCTGGTGTTCCCAGAGAATCCGGTACTGTTTTTATGAGAATGAAAAAGAAAGACCGGGACAGACTGGCAGCACGATTGAGTCAGATGCAAGCCTTTCAGGAGAACATTTATTCTTCTGCTAAAAGTGACACAGCTTTGCGGAGAATAAAGGGTCATTTCTTTTTTACCGCAGACAGCGGATTAAAGGTTGTTATCGACCCTCATGTGCAGAACATGATTACAAGTCAGAAAATACCCCGACTTGCGGGACAGTTTAAAGAGCTGGAAAAGCAGCGGATGCTGGAATGGAAAGAGTCACAGCGTTTTTATGAACACATGATGAAAGAAATGCAGCATAACTGGAACGAAATGCCAGGGATTTTTGAAAAGGAATTTATGAAGCATATACCCGGACTGGTAACCGCGCTGGATTCTTTGAATCTTGATTCGCTTAAAATCGAAAACCCGGATTCCCTGGAAATAGTCATTCAGAAAATCGTCAAAGAATTTACCCGCAAGCCTGTTGAAGAAAAGTAACTATAGTTGGCCTGCTAAAACAACTGTAGTTTTTGTTTCCTCGATGGTTGTGTCCGATACATTAACAGCTTTGGCGTAAATGATATAGATACCCATCCGGCATGTGAGGCCCTCGCTGTCCCTGCCATCCCACACCACTGTTCGCTCATCACCGCACGGTTCGTTGTTTAGCAAAAAACGTACAAGCCGTCCCCGAATATCAAAAACTTTTATCGTCGCTCGCGGCGCCACTTCGGGCAGCCGCAGCGTCACCGTGGTGACATCATCGATGCCGTCGCCGTCCGGTGAGAACGGATTTGGTGATACCGAGAGCGCTGTTTTTGCATGTTTTTTCGTTACGTGGACACTGTTTTGCCTGCCAAGAGTGTGCCCGTCCGGATGCACGCAGGTTGCCCAGTTTGTTGGTTCGTCCGAATCGATTTCCGGATGAACGCGTTCTAGCGAACGGCCTTTTGCCCCGCCCCACCTGTCAGAGTATCCTACCTCATCAACAAGCCGGTTGTTAAAATCAAAAAGGAACAACGTGTCTGCTGTGTTGCGCAAGGTAGGAAAACCGGAAATTGGGCACAGCAGATCCGCTCTCTCAAACAGGCTGTCCCCGGAAGTGAGAACAGCATAGTGCCCGGCATCAAAAACCAACGACGAATCTACAATGATATGTTTTTCCGACGAATCGCTGTCTGAAATTTTCCACTGAAACAGCTCGACTTTGGTTTCAGACTGATTGATCAGTTCGAGTGCTTCGCTCAACCATTTTGCAGGCTGATAATAAATTTCATTGATAACCAGCGAATTATAATCATAACTGATACACACTGTGTCTGTTATACAGTTATTTTTAATATTGCCATCCAGAGTAGAGTGAATGATGGCATTGATAACAAATACTCCCGGTACAGTGTGCCAGGTCACATCAAAATAACGTGTTTCTTCACATAAGAGCTTGTTAATTTTTAAGGTCTCAATACCGATAGTTTCAGCAGAATCCAGCCTGGTGGCTTTGACAGAAATACCAAAATCACCATGATCGAGACGGCCGACATTTTTTACCGCGCCCATAAAATGGATCGATTGTCCATGCTGCGGTTTCGAGGGCATGATCTGCCACTGGTCCTGCAAAAAGCCGACATCAAAATCTTTGGGACTGACACTGTTGTACCGGCCCGGTGTTGAGCCAGTCGAATCAGTGCTCGATAACCAGTTGTCCGCATCGTTTGTTGGCCTGTCAAATCGAATCCGCTCCAGAGAAATCATTTTGTCGCCACCGTAATCCGGCTCGTAATACAGACTGTCGATTGTATTGCCAACCGGCGACAGCAAGACTACCTCGTCACCGCCATTGTTGAGAACAGGCAAAGACATGCTCAGAATTTTTGAGCTGTCGCAATGGGGTATGTTTTTCTGTGCCAAAACAGCATAAGCGTTTGCTCCCAGCATATGTGTCGATTCAATGTCTTTGGTGCTTCTTGAATCCTTTATTTGCCAGTCCTTCAAATTCAGGGTTTCATCTGACATGTTGAAAATTTCAATCCATTCCTGATCATTTTCTTCAGTATCATACATCACTTCATTGATCACAACACTGCCGGGTTCGATATAATCTAAAACTGAAAAGCGATACGTCATGGAATCGTTTTCTGTCCTGCTGTCCTCTAAAAGTTCAAGAATGGCGGTCAGTTTATGACAGCCAACGGTGAGCGGCGGATGTTCAAACGTCACTAAAACAGAATCTGCCGGAGGAAGCGATTGCAGCAAAAGTGTGCTATCGATCAAAACCCGGGTATGCTGCGAGCTGTCTATGACCATGCAGCGAAGTGTATTGATGGGTTCGGTTCCCATGTTCAAAATAGTGAGCGTTATAGTAATATTGTCCCGGTCCGATGGCGTGTCCGGTTGAACCTTAAAAAAAGACAATGCCGCATCAACCGGGACTGGGGAGATAGAATTTCTAAACCCGGGCGTTCCGTCTTTTCGAACAGAATTGCCCCAATTTTCGGGCGAGTCACCGGCTCCCTGCACAATCTTTTCTTCGGAAAATCCATCAGCATTATCAGGTGTATAGGTCCATGAGCTCATCACTGTCGAGTCAGGTTTTAGAATGGACACAGTTTCGCCTTCGCTGTTTTTCAAACCATAGGCACCGATTTGTACGTTACCAATGGTGAGCAACACAGCGGAAGCTGGTATATCATCATCGTAGAGTTGGCTTTCCTCAAAATATTTTGGTGAAAGAATCAACCCAAACGTCTGTGGCGGCAGCACTGCAGAACCGGTGACCGGTTGCAGTATATCATATCCATCCCCATCACTTATTAGCCAGTTTTGAACATCAACCGATTCAGTCTGGCTGAGATTATAGATTTCTACGAATTCATTATACCGCTCTGTGCCTCTTGGATTAAACATTATTTCGGAAAGCACGATTTGACAACGCACTGATGAAGCGGCGAATAAAAAACAAACAACAACACATTTTACACGCATAAAAAACACCCCTTTCGAATAAAGATTATTATAGCTTTAACCCAAGTTCGACAGTTGTTTTATATTTTGGCTATTTTATAAATTATCAAGTTCGTTATTTACAATAAAAATGATTCCCTAATCCCGTGTAGTGAAGACCTGTTCTTTTATTGTAAATATTGAATTTAACATTAAAGTGTCGAACCTGGGTTAACGTCTACAAAAACTGCCTGAATATATAAGAACACAAAAAAAGAATGCTACAAAAAGATATTATTCCTGATATTTTTGACAATCCCATATTTTTCAGAAACATCTTTTTCCGCTGTTTTCAGCTCTCACAGCGATTAAATAGGCTATTCGTTTTCTATAAGAATTGGGTTTATGCTTCCCCGGAGCTTTATTGTTTTTCTTCACTCTGGTGAGCGACAAGAAGCAATTTTTCTATCGTTGTGTTTAAAAAAGTCTGATTGATTGCTTTTTGATACTGATCATGGATATCGCGAATTATTTTGTTATGCACATCCTCTGCTTTCTCAATATCAAAGTCATCCCCTTTAGAACGCAACATATTGAAAAAGTCCAGAACGTACAAGTTGTTCAGACTTGTGGACGGACAATAGCGTACCTCTGTTTCCTCCACCGGATAAATGAGCCTGGCTTCGCGCAGGGTCTGCAGCATACTATCGACAGTAGGTTCAGGGACCTGTAGCCGTTCACTCAATTCTGAGCTCGACGGTGCCTGTTTGCCAAAGTGAAAGTGTTCGGCAATGATGAGCAGCAGTTTCAATGCGATCAGTTCAGTGGATTCCTGGCTGTATTTTTTCTCTGTGAATTGCCAGCCCAGAAATTTATGATTTTGATGTGTAAAGCAAATTTCCCCGCCCAGTAAAATGACAGCCCAGCTCAAATACAGCCAGATAAGAAACAGCGGAAAGGTGGCAAAGCCGGAATATAACGCTGCTTTGGATCCGGTGGTATATGAAGTGACAATAAAATGGGTAAAGCCGAAATTGGCGATTTGCCAGAGCGTGCCGGCAGCAACAGCGCCGATAAAAGCAGATGTCATTTTCACTTTGGTGTTGGGAATAAAAAGATAGAACAATAAAAACGCCAGCCAGCTTGCCAACAACGGCCAGGAACGTCTTATCAGCACGTTCACCCCGGTTGTCTCGGTCAGTGACTGGATGAACGATAGGCGCTGAATGTACGCGGTGAATCCGGGAATAACAATGAGCAGCACCGGGCCTAAAAGCAGGACGCTGAAATAATCGCTCACCCGGCGCTGGAAACTCCGCGATTTGCGGATCTGCCAGATGTCGTTAAAAGCGCCTTCGATGTTGCCGACTACTGAAATGATAGAAAACAGCAGCACGAGAAAACCAATACCGCCAAGCGCACTCACGTTCAACTCTTCAAGGATTATTTTTATCTGATCCATGATGACGGTTACCGCCCTGGGTCCGAGCGGACTCAGCGTGTTCTCGAGAATGGGAAACAACCGCTCAGCAAAACCGAATCCTTTGAGCAGTGAAAATACCACCGCCATGATGGGAACGATAGCCAGCAAGCTGCTGTACACAAGCGACGAAGCCCGAATCCACACCCGTTCCTTGAAAAATCCCCGAATGACGAGAAAGCCAATCATGATCGTCTGATACAGCATTCGACGCAGTGAACCTTGTTTGCTCACATCGATTCGCCAGACTTCTTGCGCGATAAAATGGTAAATCCGGGAAGCTGTTTTCTCAAGTTTTTGCAGCCAATTTTTCATAATCGCAACAATTTACCTATTAGCCGGTTATTAAAAGTTGCAACATCCAGTCTGTCAGTATTCCAATCCGTAAAGAGAAAAACCGGCTGCCAGCGAATGACAACCGGTTTTGAAAAGAGTCATAAACTGATGTGCTATACTGTGGGTTTCCAGCCGGGTTCGTAATCCCGGTCCCACATTTTCATTGCCAGCTCATCGTCAACAATCCGGCCGTTGCGTGTGTCGATTTTCAATGTATGGCCGGTTTCCTGGGCGATATTGCCGAGGTGGCACAGCAGCACACTTTTAGCGCCTTCGTCGATAGGCGCATTTTGTTTTTCGCCTTTGAGAATCGCGTTAATAAAGTTAGCGATATGCATGGTCGTCAACGAGCCGCCGCCGGTAATGTCCAGGGTAGCGCTGGCTTCGTCGGCTTTGACTTTTTCAATCAACTGGTTTTTCAGATCGTAAATTTCATAGCCGTTCCGGTCAACGATCAGTGTACCGTTTTCGCCGTGAATAGCAGAACCACGTCCGCGGCCTTCGAACGGCCGGCCGTTGCAACTGCGGCCTTCCCAGACAATAGCTGTGTTGTTGTCAAATTCGTAACCGGCAATCTGGGTGTCATAGAATTCCCAGTCATCGTCATAGTGATAGCGGCCGCCGGCAGAAGTGACTTTGTACGGATAATCCACGCCAAGTGCCCAGCGGCACACATCGATTTCGTGAGTGCCATTGTTACAGATTTCACCAGTTCCCCAACGCCAGAACCAGTGCCAGTTGTAATGCACCACATTGTCGCGGTACGGCACGCGCGGCGCCGGGCCCTGCCACAGTTCATAATCGAGCCATTCCGGAACTGGTACTTGTTTGCCGATTCCGATCGGGCCGCGGGTATTGGCATACCAGGCCTTGCCGTAATACGGACGGCCAATGATGCCGCCTCTGAGTTTTTCTATCGCCTGGATCGTATGCGGGGCCGAGCGCTGTTGATTGCCCATTTGCACGACTTTGTTGTATTTCTTTTGCGCTGCAACCAGCAGTTCACCTTCTCTGGGATTGTAGCCGCACGGTTTTTCCACATAAATATTTTTGCCGGCTTTTAAACCGAGAATAGCGGCCGGCGCGTGCCAGTGATCAGGTGCGGCAATGACCAGGATGTCGAGATCCTTGTCATCTAAAGCCTTGCGGAAATCCGTGATGCCTTTTGGTTTTTTACCGCTCACCTCGTTCACTTTAGCGACCGTTTTTTCTACTACCCGCGAATCCACGTCACAAATATAAGTGACTTGAGCGTTTTCATTTTTGGCAAATTCTTCGGCAAGATATCCGCCCCGGCCGTGTGTACCCATGACGCACATATTCAGGCGGTCGTTAGCGCCCAGGACGCGGGAACCGGGCAGCGACGTCAGTACGGCTGCACTGGCGATCCCGGTCGCCGTTGTCTTGATAAAATTCCGTCGTGTTGTGTTTTTTGATTTTTCCATAGTGTGCCCTCTTTGGTTTCTGAATAATTGATTACATTCATACATATAATAAGAGACATTCAGCAAAGATTCAAGTGTTTTTTAAAGCGGTTTAAATTTTGTTGGGAGGTGTTGTTGATGCGGAATGGAAGGAATGTGAATTACAAAGAATAAACGAGTACTCATTTTCGAAAAACAGTTTGCTTTTTTAGGAAAATATGTTTTATTTAGTTTTATAAAAGAATAATCAAAGGGGAATATGAATGTCACTTTTTAAATTTAACACTCAAAATATCGAATTAGGGCTTTTCTATTTGACTTTCGAAGATTCTATCATGGTTATTCGTCCGTTCCGCCGCATTGTCATTGGTCCGAATGAACATCTAAGAACAGCGGATGAGCGGTTGTCCCTGATCCGGCTATCCGGAACTGAATCCGCACCAGAAGTTCAGAATAAATCCAGCAGGATTCAAGAAAAAAGCCTGCTGCATTTCAGGCTCAGACTGACATACAAGGGGTGGTAAACGCTTTGGTTGTTTAATTTGAAAATCGTATTTCCGTCTGAAAATATAAGCAAAAGAAAGTTTATAAAAATATTTGAAATATATTGGTTTCATGCTATATTATAAAAAAAAGAGGTATTCCCATGGGCTCTTTTATTATGGATACACGGATAAAAAATGGGCATCTCAAATTAAAAGACGTTCCTTTTAATGATGATACAGATGTAAAAGTTATTGTGATACCCAAGGTCAATCTAGAAAAAATGTCATTCAGAGAATCTCAAAATGCTGCAAAGTCGATTAAGGGAAATCTTTCCGATGATATCGTTGCAGAACGAGATCACAAATGAATTTGTTTTTAGACACGAGCGCTGTTGTAAAACTATATCATCATGAACAGGGAAGCGAAAATCTACTGAATTTCATTGCTCCATATTCTAACGATCTTATATTCACGATATGCGATTTGACTCTGCTGGAATTTAGGTCAGCTTTATTGAGACGTGTAAGAATAGATGAAATACCTCTTGATAAAATAAAACAGATATTCAGTTACTTTGATCGGGATCTGAATTTGATGAATATAATAGAGACTGAGAAAACTGTAAAAACCCGTGCCATAACCCTTCTTGAGGATGTGGCTGCGAATAAAAGTTTAAAAACACTTGATTCCATTCAACTTGCTTCTGCTATTATTGCAAACGAGAATTTAGAGATCGATTATTTTGTAGCCGCAGATGAACAACTCTTGGATATTGCCGGAACTTATTTCAGGTTATTTAATCCTGTGTTAAGCGGATGAGTATTTCATAGGTTCTCATTTTTTCTGTCATAATTGACGAGAGATAGTTTGACTGTTTGTGCATAGCTCTTCAGGATCATATAGCGTTATCTAATACCTGAAACACTCAAAAAGATTTATAAAGAGCAGTAAAAGCTGTTTGTGGCCGTTTCAGGAAAGGAACGTTGTTCTCATTGATGAGAGTCATCATCTGCGGAACAACAATACAAAATTGTACCGGGAGGTTCAGCCGTTCCTGGCTGGTAAAAAAGTCATTCTCTTGACCGCAACGCCGCAAAACACGTCGGTCTGGAATATCTACAATCAGATCAAATTGTTCAATCAAACCGTATAAATAAATTTGAAAAAGATGATCAATGGTACGAAGAAATAGTTAATATCTACAATAGAGAAAAATTATTTCAAGCTAGTGATCCTGAAGAAGAGAAAAGATATCCGATTGAATTTATATGTGGCGAAATAATAAAAGGAATATGAATCAACTATGAACACTTCCATGGTCCAACAACTCATCCAGGACGCCCGAGACATCATAGCCAAACGATACATAAACGGCAAACACAACATGGGCGCGGCTCTGCGGACAAAGAGCGGAAACGTGTTTGTCGGCGTGCATGTGGAAGCAGCGTGCAGACGGATTTCCCTCTGCGCTGAAGCTGTTGCTATCGGAGTGGCTGCCACTCACGGTGACACCGATATTTCCCAGATCGTTGCTGTAACCGAATCTGGCGACATTGTGCCGCCGCGCGGCATGTGCCGGGAACTGATCTCGGACTATGCCCCCGGACGGCTGTGTGATTCTGGAAATAAATGGTAAAGTGCAATGTGTTCCCGTGAACGAGCTTTTACCGGTAAAGTATGACGCATCCAAATATTCGAACAGACGCAAAAGTTTGGATGACTAATCAGACATTCACACCGAATTATTCTTAAAACGTCTACCAGGTCGCGACAACGGTGTGCACAGATGCAACCTAACCACCATTTCAGAAGGAGTGGGACATGTTAAAAATCAATTTAATTTTAGTGTTGATGATTATCGTTCTTGCACCACAGGTTTTCCCGCAAATCCAATTGGACGTTGAAACCGGAGCTGTGTTCAGCGGTTACAATGATGTTCGCATACCCGGCACCGGCGGCACGTTATTTTCCCTTTCCGAAGAGCTACAAGCTGATCCCGCATTTTTCTATCGTCTGCGTGTGTTTTACGCTTTTAATCCCCGGCATCATGTCGGCGCATTATTTGCACCTCTGCCCATTCAATCGGAGGGACAATTAAACCGGGATCTCGTTTTTGCCGGCCAGACATTCCCGGCTCAGACGCCTCTGGCCGCGACGTATGTTTTCAATTCTTATCGCATAATGTACCGTTATGATTTTTTTAAAAAGCATAATCTTGAATTGGGAATCGGATTGACTGCGAAAATCCGTGACGCAAAGATCAGCGTTCAGAGCAATGGCATTGAATCGGAAAAGACGAATGTGGGTTTTGTGCCGATCATACATTTCCGGCTGTTGTGGAATTTCAGCCAGCGGTTTGCGTTCTTGTTAGACGGCGACGCACTCGCCGCACCCCAGGGCAGAGCCGAAGATGTTCTCGCTGCATTAACGGCTTCAGTTTCTGATAAAGTCGATTTAAAATGCGGCTACCGGATTCTGGAAGGCGGCGCAGACGCAGACGAGGTCTATACGTTTGCATTGATCCATTACGCATTAGTGGGGGCTATTTTTCATTTTTAGTTCCTGGTAAAGTATTTGATAGGTGGCAGACTTTTATATCTGGTTTTTCAAGGTTGGTTCATTTATGTTTGAATGAACCAGAGTGACCATTATTTTTATTCTTTAGAAAAATAATAAAAAGGTAAAAAGATGCTTTTCACGAAAAAATCAAAAGTCTTGGTGCTGCAACTGGCTTCATTTATTGGCATTCCTGTTTCAACAACCCATACAATTACTTCTTCTATCGTTGGTGCGGGTGTGGCCAGGCGGTTATCCAGTATTCGTTGGGGAATAGCAATAGATATTGCGTTATCGTGGGTATTAACATTACCAGCGACAATTATTTTGGGCTGGTTTTTTGCAAAAATGTTTTCAATATTGGAATTATAAAGTATGGGTTTTCTAGTAACTCTTATTCTTGGGTTATACTTTTAATTTTCAATTCAGCTAAACGGATCTATATTAGGATTTTTAATCCGAAATTCGTAATTTTATTATTGGCATAAAAACAGACTAACAAATTTTGGAGAACGTTATGAAAAATAGATCATCTCTTATCATTGGCATTATTTTAGTACTGGTCGGTTTGTTGCTTTTGGGCCCGAGTGCTAACCTGTTCTCTATCGAGAGAACCTGGCCGGCAATTATTATGCTCATCGGTATAGGTTTTCTGTTAGGCTACATCGGTTCGGGGCGGAAAGCCGTCGGACTGTTGATGCCCGCTTCGGTGTTGATTATCTCCAGCGTGCCGCTTTTTCAGTGCGCATGGACAGGCGACTGGATCGCAATGGCCACGCTGTGGCCAATCTTCCCGCTGTCAGTAGCTATTGGTTTTTTCCTGATGTATTTTGCAGGACCAAAAGAAAAGGGATTGCTCATTCCCGCTCTTATTCTGACAGCAATCAGTGTTATCGCATTTTTAACTTTTAATTATTTGTCATTTGTTTTTCCGATTTTGTTTATTGGTGCGGGTCTGGTGCTGATCTTTTTTTCCACAGGCATGAGTAAGCGCAAAACGGCTCCGGAAGAATCCTCTTCTGCTCAACAACAAGCTGTTAACGAGTCGCCAGAAAAGAAATAATCGTGAAAAGGAAATTTTAACACAAACAGAACAAAATTCAAAGAAAATTTAAACAGGACAGAACTCATGACTCGTCTTTTACTCTTGCTATTTTTTCTTTGCTCCGCCGTTTTTGCCAACGAAGGCATGTGGTTAATGACTCAGCTCGATGAACTGGATTTGCAAAGCAAGGGCTGTCAAATCGATGAACAAATAATTTGGAATCCTGATGATGGTGGTTTGTCAAAAGCGATAATCAGTCTGGGAGGTTGCAGTGCCTCATTTGTTTCCCCCAACGGCTTGATTGCTACCAATCATCATTGTGCGTATCGGGCGCTGCAGCGTAACAGCACGACTGGACACAATTATCTCAAAGAAGGATTCGTCGCAGAATCTTATAAAGATGAATTGCCCACCCACGGAACAGAGGTTTATATCCTGCAATCATTCAGAAACGTTACAGACCAGGTTTTGCAGGGCGTTGATAAAGATATGCCTCCGGAAAAATATCAGAAAGCCATTGATAGAAATATCAAAAAAATCGTCAACGAGGTTGAAGACGGCAATCCGCATTTGTCGGCAACAGTCGCGGAAATGTACAGTGGACTTTCCTATGTTCTTTATATTAATTTGAGAATTAAAGATGTACGCATCGTCTATGCCCCGCCTCTGGATATCGGAAAGTTCGGCGGCGATATTGACAATTTTGACTGGCCGCGCCACACCGGTGATTTTGCTTTCTTGCGCGCTTATGTCGGGCCTGATGGCAAGCCAGCAGAACCGTCAGAAGATAATGTTCCCTACCACCCGGATAAATGGCTGAACGTGTCGACCGAGAGCTATCAAAATGACGATTATCAAATGGTAATAGGATATCCCGGGCGCACGGCAAGGTACCGGACGTCCTACAGTATTTCATATTACAAGGAATTCTATTATCCCTGGAGAATTGATCTGTTTACAAAACTCATCGAGTTAATTGAAAAGCGCAGCGCGCAAAGCGATAGCGCAGCTATCAAATTATCAAGTTTACACAGTGGATTAAACAATTCTCTTAAAAATGCCCGTGGACAATTGGATGGTTTTGAGCGAACGAATTTACATGAACGCAAAATGGAACAGGAAAAGGAATTTTGCAACATGCTTGAACAGAACCCGCTCAAAAGCAAAAAGTACATCGAGGTTATACCACAAATAAAAAAGTCAATAAAAGAATACAGGACATTTGCTCCTATTCTTTTGTGGAGCCGGTACTTGTTTTATATAAATAGTGTTGTTGGCGCTGCCCATGAGATCGTGACATGGAGTGAGGAAAAAACAAAACCTGTTCTTGAACGCAAAGAAGGATACCGGGAAAAGGATATTGAACGTCTGAAAAAACGCTGGCAGCATCAGTACCGGAACTTTGACCAGAAAATCGACAGACAGTTTCTGGCGCTCTTTTTCCGCCTGGCGCTTGATTTGCCAGAACCCAATAGTATTGAAACTGTTGAGAACATTACGAAAGCGAAATCTGATTCTGCCCGGGAAAAAGCTGAAAAAGCTTTTATTGCAAAGTTGTACCGCGAGACGGCACTCCTTCCTCTTGAAACCCGTATCGAGTATCTGGATAAATCTAAAGAAGAACTTGAGAAACTCAATGATCCGGTACTCAATTTGGCATTCAAACTCGCCGATGAACTGGACCCGTTGTACCACAAGAGGAAAAGGTTTAAAGGCACAATAAGCAGATTGCGTCAGCAATATATCCAGGCCATTGGTGAAGACTCTTTAATTTATCCGGATGCCAACAGTACAAAACGGCTGACATTTGGATATGTGCAAGGTTACTCGCCGGCTGATGCGGTTTGGTATGATTATTTTACCACAACAGACGGCATCCTGGAAAAATATACCGGAGAATATCCGTTTAATACGCCGGAGAAAATCCTTGAATTAATCAAAAAGAAAAAGTTTGCTCAGTTTCGCGATCCGGATACCGGCAATATGCATGTCAATTGTTTGAACACGCTGGACACCACTGGCGGCAATAGTGGCAGTCCTGTTCTGAATGCAAAAGGTGAACTCGTTGGACTGCTGTTTGACGGCAATTATGAAAGCATCGTTGCTGACTATGTGTTCGATCCGGTCATGACGCGATCTATCTGCGTGGACATTCGCTATCCGCTTTGGGTGATGAAATATCTTGATAACGCGGATCATTTGTTGAATGAATTGAAAGTGAACAGTCATTAATAACACGGTTTGTCTCTAAATGGTATCTCCCCCGGCTTAAACGGGGGAGTGACACTTTGCACATGTGCTATTCTTTTAATATAATTGGCCTCTTGCCTTTTCTTTCAATTCTGTTAACTTTTTTTATCCTCTACGCCGAAACGCATTACAGAATCGCTAACCTCCCCAGCCGGTATTATAAAAAAGAACCAGAACTTGTTGCCGATATGCCGCACCGGTTGCAACCTGATTCCATGCTGCCGGTTCTCCTCATTTTAAAAGATGCGGATAAATTCCCTGTGCAGCTTTTGAAACTGACCGTTGCAGGCACCCGCGAAAATAAAACGAAAACTCTGTTCACCTATCATTTCAATAATACGTTTATCAAAAGCCGATTCTGGCAGCACGTTTACTTTTGTTCTCCACCAAAGGATTGGACTGGAAACGCCGTTGTTAATGTCATCATAGATTACGCATGTGATCACAAAACTAAAAGATGTTTCAACGACAATTATGTTCTTTCCTCGCATAAACCGTTTAGCGTTTATTTTGATGACCAAAGATTGCCATGCGTACCGGAATGGTATTTTGGCGATCTGCACGTGCACACGAATTATACAAACGATCAGGTTGAATTTGGCGCTCCGCTTGCATCGACAGCAGAAATGGCACAGGCAATGGGCATACACTTTTTTGCAGCCACAGACCACTCTTACGATCTGGATGACCAGCCGGACAATTATCTGAAAAATGATCCAACTTTGAGAAAATGGAAAAACTTTTGGAATGAGGTCGATCGCCATAATAAAAAAAACAATATTGTGATTATTCCGGGCGAAGAAGTCTCTGCCGGCAACACAGCCAATCGGAATGTTCATTTGCTGCTGTTAAATAGTAAAATATTTTACCACGGTGATGGTGACTCGGCGGAAAAATGGCTTCAAAACCGGCCAAACCACAGCGTGCAAAATATTCTCAAGCATCTCGATGCTGAGGCTGTGGCCGTTGCTTCGCATCCAACAGATCCGCCACCGCTGCTGCAATGGCTGCTGGTGCGCCGGGGAGTCTGGCAGTCATCTGATTTTGCGCTGCCAAACCTTACCGGGGTACAAATGTGGAATGGCAATAAAAAACATTTTTTTAAACACGGATTGCCCCGCTGGATTAAGCTGCTGCTTGCCGGTCATCGACTTTGTTTGCTCGCCGGAAATGATGCGCACGGCAATTTTAACCGGTTCCGCCAAATTAATGTGCCCCATCTTTTCATGAAAGAACAACAAGACCAAGTTTTTGGTATGGCGCGAACAGGTTTGCTCATACAGGGAAAACCTTGCCTGGAAAATATTCTTTCTGCTCTACAAAGTCACCGGGCTATTGTAACAGACGGCCCGTTTATATCTATGGAAGTTCACCACCAGTCAGAAAAATATATTATCGGAGATGTCTGTCCTTATAACCTCGGCGAACTTGTCGTTCGGGTAGGGTCAACGCCGGCTGTTGGCAAGATAAATAAGGTGAAGCTATGTATTGGTGATTGTTCGATAAAAAAAGAAACCCAAAGAAATGTAAATCATTCTTTGGGTTCATTCAAGATCGATATCTCGGAATTTATTTCCGGATTACCTGCTCACGGCTATGTGCGTTTACAAGCCGTTACAGAAAAAGAAGGAAAAGAGTTTCATGCTTTTACTAATCCGATTTACCTGCTACATTAATTTTATTTTTTTGATAATCCGTTTCAGTCCCCGGCCAAAAATTTCCGGTTCAATTTCAATATGACGAAAATCACCTTCACCGACACTGGTGGTATTGACAGTGTCCATGGATTTCAAAGAATCGTGAACAATAAATCGTTCATAATTGCTCATATGAGGCAATGTCACTGTTTGCCTTTTTTCTACCGCTTCTTCTGCTTTTTGTTTGGCATAACGTTTTAGATTCCCTACTGGATAAACAAGCAATTCATATCCTTCGTCACCAATGCGGTGAGTTTTCGTGACGACATTCGGATTGTGGTCAAAATGCCGATGGATCAGTTTTCTCTCAAACGCATTGAGTTCGGGAATGGTAATCGGTTCAATAGAATCTTTCAGTTCATTATCAATTTTCCGTATAAGGTTTTCAATTTTTTCATTTTCATGTTTTTTTTCCTTATTGAACCTCGTTTCGCCCTTGAAAAGCTTTTTCTTTTCCTTCCTCCTGTTTCTGATTGTTCGTCTTCGTTCCATAGTTCACCCTTTTTCTATTTTAAAGTGTTTTCATGGTCTCTTGCAATTTTTGATGAATATTATCAAATGGTCCATTACTAAAAGTAACAACAATATCATTTTTATGCAAATGTGATTTCAAATATTCGATCATTTGGTCAACTGTCATCGAATGACTCTTTTTGCCAGTGTGCTGTAAATCGGCAGCTAGCTTTTCACCGGAGAACAATTGCTCGACCGGTGCTTTGTCCGGACGATGAACCGGCGCGATTAAAACTACATCTGCGGGTTGGAAAGCAGATACAAACTCTTTTTGAAACACGTTCCGCCGGCTCGTTGCCGACCGTGGTTCATACAGGGCGAAAATTCTTTGTCCGGTGTGCCGTGCTCGCAGGGCTAAAAGCGTTTCGTGCACCGCTGTCGGATGATGAGCAAAGTCATCGTATATTGTAATCCCGTCAATCGATGATATCTTTTCAAGGCGTCTTTTCACTCCCTTGAATGTTGACAAAGCTTGACAAATACTTTTTTTTGAAATTCCTGCATTATCAGCAACAATGACCGCTGCCAAAGCATTTCGTATATTATGATGGCCAAAAAGGGGCAATGTCACGTGTTGCCAAAACTGATTTTTTTGTTTGACGTCGAATTCTACTCCAGTTGCAGAAACTGAAATATTCTCAGCCATCCAGTCGGCTGCTGATTCCAATCCAAAAGTGATGACCGGGCAAAATGCCCGTTGACTCACCTCAATAACCCGTGGATTATCCGAGCTTGCAACCAGGAGCCCGTTTTGAGGAATCAGATTGACAAAGCGTTGAAATGCTGTCATAATATCTTTAATCGAATCGTAAATATCCGCATGATCGAACTCGATGGTGTTGATAATACCAATGTCTGGCTGGTAGCGCAGGAATTTTGCCACCTTGTCGAAATAGGCAGAATCGTATTCATCACCTTCAACAATAAAGTCTTTTCCCGGGCAAAGTTGATAATTCTTGCTAAAATTATTGGGAATTCCGCCGACCATAAAACTCGGCTCTCGTCCAGCTACCTGATATATCCAGGCAATCATGGACGTGGTTGTGGTTTTACCATGGGTTCCGGTCACGACGATCGAACGGTGATCACGGATAAAAAAGTCGCGCAGCACATCAGGAAGCGACATATAGGGAATGCGTTTGTTAAGGAGATACTCCAGCTCCACATTTCCACGGGAAATGACATTGCCCACAACTACCAAATCAGGTGCCGGATCAAGATGAGCCGGATCAAAACCTTTATAGATTGGAATCCCTTGCTCGGATAAAAAATCGCTCATAGGCGGATATACACCTTCATCAGAGCCGTAAACCGTGTATCCTTTTTGTTTCATCATGGCTGCCAGTGAAGCCATACCCGTACCGCACAGGGCTAAAAAGTAAACTCGTTTAATGTTTGCAGAGACTAACAAATTTTGGACTCAATTTTATGATACGTTAAAAAAATCACCAGATTATTTTGACATATTAAAAGCAATCCTTGACATTGTCAGCAGTACCTTGCAGTATTTATGAAAAGAATTTCAGTAATGCAAGATAGAATCTTGTCAGGGGAAAACCCACAACGTTATAAAAGCACCCCTCGATGTAATCAACAAAAAGTGCGCTGAAATCTTGAATGCCATAGGCGCCAGCTTTATCCATTGGGCTTTGCGTTGCGATATAGCTGTTAATTTCGTCGTCGCTTAATGGTCGAAAATGAACGGCTGTGCGCTCGACGTCAGTTAAACTCCGATTCGATGGCCGGTCTATCAATGCAAAACCCGTATACACATGATGCGTGTGGCCACTCAAACGCCGTAGCATTTTATAGGCGTGCTGTTCATCTTCAGGTTTCCCCAAAATATCCCCGTCAATAGAGACAACCGTATCCGCACCGATGACAATGGCATTTTCTTGTTCATTGGCCACTTTTTGAGCTTTTAAAAGCGAAAGCTTTTTAACATGCTCTTCTGGTTCTTCCTTATTGTAGACCGTTTCATCCACAACCACCGTTTTTACCAAGAATTCCAACCCGATTTGGTTCAACAGAGCGCGTCGTCGTGGCGATTGTGAAGCAAGAATGACAGGCTTGTCTGTCAGTTGACGAAAAAGATTATTTGTCATTTCTCTCCATCAGTTCTTGCGGGGAGACCAGTTCTGTACCCCGCTTTTCGGCTTTGCCCACCCGAGTTTCAGTGATATGATTTTTATCACCCTGTTGGCAGCACGAATTTTGTTGCGAATGTTTATCAGGGTCATCACAGTATAACCCGCCACAGCATCCGCTGCTTCGGCGTTTTCTGTATCCGGAAAATTGCAACGCGCCGTACATTAATCCCATCGCACCGATAAAAAAGAATAATGCAAAAATATATTGAAGCATACTTTTCCTTAATTCTTTTGGAGGTATTTTGTAAAAGATGTTGTCATTTTTTCATAAAATCCATCTTTTGATTTTACAACCATAAAAACAGTCAGTTTTTCCTGTTGAGCGAGATTGAAACCATCTTCAGAACCGAGGACGTTAATGGCAGTTGCCCAAGCATCCGCCAGCATACATGAAGAATGAATGACCGTTACTGATACCAACTTGTGCCTGACCGGCCGGCCTGTCCTCGGATCAATAGTGTGCGAGTATCTAACGCCATTCTTTTCAAAAAAGTTCTGATAATCACCCGACGTTGCGATACACGCGTTGTTTACCGTGATGATTCCCTGGACCTCAGCTCTGGCATCAGGCGTTGAGACGCCGATTCTCCATTTCTGACCGTTTTGATTAACGCCTTTTGCGCTAATTTCGCCGCCGATTTCGATCAGATAATTATCGACGCCTTTTTCGTCCAGCAATTCCGCCACCTTGTCTGCACCATAGCCTTTGGCTATGGCAGAAAGATCGCACTTTAGAGAGTCGATGTCTTTTTTTAACGAAGGTGGTGACAATCGCACATGAACATTCCGATAACCAATGTGCAGCATTTTTGCTGCAATTTGCGAATCAGCAGGAATATCGTTTTTTGTAAAAGCGGGGCCAAATCCCCACAAATTAACAAGCGGGCCAACCGTCACATCAAATGCACCATCTGACTTTTTACTCACTTGAGAAGCTACATGCATAACAAGCGCCAAATCTTTTGAAACGTCAATCCATTTATTCTTGCCGCTATGGTTGAATCGTGAAAGCTCGGAATTTTTAATATAGGTGGACATTTGTTGATTTATTTTCGAGAGTAACTCTTTGATCTCGTCATGCAGGCCCGGATTTTTAGTAAAAAAATCAGCAGATTCGACAACCTTGATGGCATAAGACGTGCCCATAGTCCCGCCGAGGTATCGCTTCATCTGCATAGTTGAATTGAAAGAACATTGTATTGTTAGAAAAAATAACAGCAGAACGATTCGTGATATTTTTACAATCATTTCAGTAAAAATTCCGGTAATGTGCACAAAAAAAGGAGTGCCGGCTAATGGCCGATACCCTTGCTGTTTTTCACACATTTTAAGAAAATGGTTTAAAATTTTTGCAGTCTTTTTTTACAAGGTGACCGCAGTCTTTTGCATTTTGACAGGATTTGCACGAGGAATGTTCCCATTTGTATCGAAATTCTCTGGCATAATTCTTAATCCAGTTAAAAATAAACTCCTTGCCAGGATCTCTTTTTGTGCTGCATCCTTCACACCATTTGTCGATTTCGATACGTTTGATTTGTGCCTGCATAAAGCAGGCGGAACGCTGTGACTCCACAGTTCTTCTTCTCCTCATTTTATTTATAAAGTTGTCCTTAAATACCAAAATCATCGTACATAATATTATCTTCTTCTACACCAAGGTTATCCAGCATGTCCAGAACAGCAGCCAGCATGGGCGGCGGGCCGCATAGATAGTAGTCACAATCCTCTGGCGCCGGGTGATCCTTTAAATAATTTTCGTAAGCCACTTCGTGAATGAAACCTGTTGGACCATTCCAATTGTCCTCTGGCAGAGGCTCAGACAATGCTAATGTCCAACTAAAATTCGGATATGTTTTTTCCAATTCGTCAAACTCTTCATTATAAAAACTTTCCCGGAAACTGCGCGCGCCGTACCAGTATGTAATTTTTCGGGTTTCATTCCGGCGTTTTAGCAGTTCAAATATATGGGAACGCAGCGGCGCCATGCCTGCACCACCGCCGATATAAACCATTTCGTTATCATTATCTTTGATAAAAAATTCACCGTACGGACCGGAAATCGTTACTTTGTCACCAGGTTTTAAACTGAATACATAGGATGATATTTTTCCTGGAGGAGCATCGGGTTTGTCTGGCGGCGGCGTGGCAATGCGGATATTTAACTTTATGATGCCCTTTTCACCCGGATAATTCGCCATAGAATAGGCGCGGTACATGGGTTCTTTAAGGGTTGACGTGTATTTCCACAAATTGTATTTATCCCACTCTTCTTTAAACTCTTGATCAATATCAAAATCTGAAAATTTCACTTCGTGAGGCGGAGCTTCGAGCTGGATGTAACCACCAGCCTTAAAGTTCACATCTTCACCTTTGGGTAATTCGAGAACCAATTCTTTAATAAATGTTGCCACATTTTTATTTGATTTGACCTGGCATGTCCATTTTTTGATCTCAAAAATTTCCGGCGGTACTTCGATCGACATATCACTTTTGACAGGCACTTGACAGGCAAGCCGGACATTTTCGCGAACCTGTTTTCGTGTTAACAAGCTTTTTTCAGTCGGAAAAATATCTCCGCCACCGGAGTGAAGGATGCATTTGCATTCTCCGCAGGTGCCGCTCCCGCCACAGGCCGAAGGCAGATAAATGCCTTTTTCAGAAAGCGCAGAAAGCAGTTTACCTCCAAGCGGAATCTCATAGGTATGTTCAGGGTCATCGTTAATAACTAACCTGGCCGATCCCTGCGCGACTAACTTTGAGCGGGCGAAAAGAATGAGTATTACCAGCGCTAACACAATGAGCGTAAACATGAATACGCCCAGGAATATAATTTCAAGTCCTTGCATGCCGTCCTCTATAACTGAATCCCAGAAAATATCATAAAACCAATAGCCATTAATCCTGCTACGATAAAAGTGATGCCCAGGCCTCGAAGCCCGGGTGGAACATTACTATATTTCATTTTTTCACGGATACCGGCCAATGCAATAACTGCCAGAGCAAAACCGGTTCCGGAGCCCAGGCCAAAGACCACACTTTCACCAAAATTATAATCCCGCTCCACCATGAAAAGTGAACCACCAAGAATGGCACAATTAACTGTAATGAGTGGCAGGAAAATGCCAAGAGAATTATATAAAGCAGGAACGAACTTGTCGATAAACATTTCCAAAATTTGCACAATGGCGGCAATAACACCGATATATGTAATTAATCCCAAAAAGGTGAGATCAACATCCGGCAGACCAGCCCAGGCCAGGGCGCCTTCTTCGAGCACGTTTTTCAGAATGAGATTATTGACAGGAACTGTAATTGTTTGAACCACAATAACAGCGAGGCCCAGGCCGACAGCGGTCTCTACTCTTTTGGAAACCGCCAGAAAAGTACACATACCCAGAAAAAAAGCAAGGGCCATATTCTCGATAAAAACAGATCGAATAAATAAACTCAAATATTCTTCAAACATGGTTTATTCCTCTTCAATTTGTTCGGGCTTCCAGGTGCGAATGATCCATATCAAAAGTCCGATTAAAATAAACGCACTTGGGGAAAGTAAAAACAATCCGTTTGGCATATACCAGCCGCCATCTGTGGTTGCGGGCAGGATAGTTAGGCCCAACAATTCACCCGAGCCGAGCAATTCTCGAAAGAATCCCACATAAATCAGCACAAAGCTGTAGCCAATGCCGTTTCCGATGCCATCTAATAAACTGTATCCCGGGGAATTTTGTAGGGCAAAAGATTCCGCCCGGCCGAGAATGATGCAGTTTGTGATGATTAGACCGACATAAACTGACAACTGTTTGCTGATATCGAATGCGACCGCTTTAATTATCTGATCAGCAATAATAACCAGGGAGGCAATAATAGTCATTTCGACTAAAATGCGGATGCTGCTTGAGACATGATGACGAATACTTGATACAGCTAAATTGGAAAACCCGAGAACAAATATTACCGCCAGTGACATGACAATGGAAGTTTCCAGTTTCGATGTGACTGCCAGAGCCGAGCAAATGCCGAGAATTTGCCGGCCAATTGGATTATTGTTAAATATAGGATCAAAAAGAAGATTTTTAGCTTTGCTCATTGAGCCCCTCCTTTCTGTTTTTGTCGATGAAAGGCCCATATCCGTTTTCACCTAGCCAAAAACGGACCAGATTATTAACGCCTCGCGTTGTTAGTGTGGCGCCGGACAGTCCGTCAATTTTATATTTGGCGTCCGGTTCTGTTTGATCGACTTGTCCTTTTATCACCTGGATTTGAACCTGGTCGTCCTGGTCGAAAGCCTTTTTGCCATTCCATTGTTGCTGCCAGGAAGGATTATCAATTTCACCGCCGAGGCCGGGCGTTTCGCCGTGGTCGAAAAATGTGATGCCACGAATCGTTTTCAGGTCTTTATCCAATGCGATAAAGCCCCACATTGTCGACCACAATCCACGACCGTAAACCGGGAAAATGTACTTGAAAACCTGACCGTCCTTTTTGAGTTGATAGACAGGCATATATTTTGGCTTTGTTCTGATATCTGCGATGTCTTGCCTGGAAGGAATGTCTGTTGAGATGGCTGGATTATCCGCCAGGCTCTGAACGCTGAATGTTGTACTTTGCAGTATTTCTGTGTACCGCTCTTCTGGGATAACCTCGCCCGTTTCCACACTCACGAGTATGCTTTCTACTTTTTGATTGAATACCTCTTCGACATTCACTCCCTTTTTATATAAATCACCAGCAATGAGAATGTTCTTTATCTTATCCAATCTTCTGTTTCGATATTGTAAAGGTTTCAACCCGACAGCCAGCGAAGACACCAGCACAGAACAAACAAGACAGACTCCCAGAGCCACGATGATCATTTTTTTAACACTGTCATTGTTCATCTCTCAAGAGCCTCCTCTGAATATTTTTATTGATAAAGTACTTGTCAATAATAGGAGCAAATATGTTCATAAATAATATCGCCAGCATAGCCCCTTCTGGAAATGCTGGATTGACTACCCTGACCATAACGACCAGCATACCGATCAAAAGACCATAGATCCATTTCCCGCCGGTTGTCATGGCGCCGCTCACCGGATCGGTTGCCATAAACACAGCGGCAAAAGCATAGCCGCCCAATGCAAGATGCCAAACCGGAGATACTGCAAACATCGGATTGGTATCACTGCCAATCACATTAAACAGTAGTGCTGTGCCCACCAATCCAAGCAAAGTCGCGAGCATGATCCGCCAGGAGCCAATTTGGGTGACAACCAATACCAGAGCGCCGATTAAACAAGCAATAGTTGACGTTTCGCCCATGGAGCCGGGAATCAGCCCCCAAAACGCTTCTTTCCAGGTATAAGAAAGCTCGATAAGCGGATCAGCAAGCTGTGCCAACGGTGTGGCCTGGCTTAAGCCATCCACGCCAATCCACACTTTGTCTCCTGAAATCTGCGCCGGATAGGCGAAGAACAAAAAGGCGCGTGACATGAGAGCGGGATTAAAAATGTTCATACCGACTCCGCCAAAGACTTCTTTTCCAATAATCACGCCAAAAGTTATTCCGAGCGCGACTTGCCAGTAAGGAATGGCAGGCGGACAAATAAGCGGGAACAGCAAACTTGTCACCAAAAATCCTTCGTTCACTTCATGTTTTCGAACTATAGCAAAAAGCGCTTCCCAGAGTCCGCCAACAATGATAGTTATCAGATAGACAGGTAAAAAAAACAGCGCACCGTGGACAAAGTTGGATAAAATATGAGTCGGATCAAAAGGAAGCCCCAATTGTATCATAGCCCGGGTTTGCCACAACCCCATGCTTATCTCAGGCATCCCGGCAAAAGCTGCGTTCGCTTGATATCCTGTGTTATAAAGCGCCATGATTGAACAGGGAATGAGAGCGTAAACCACCATAATCATCGCTCTCTTCATATCGATCACGTCATGGACAAAGGGGCGGGTTTTCGTTCTTTTTCCTGTCGTATAAAGGATGGTATCCACCATCTCAAAAATCGGATAAAACCGTTGGAGTTTTCCGCCCTTTTTGAAATATTTTGCCTTTTTATCAAGAAACTTTCTTAATAATTTCACTATCCTTCCTTCTCAATGATGTTCAAATTTCTTCTCAACGCAGCACAATGGTCGAGTTTTGACGGACACACAAAAGAACACAAAGCCAGGTCTTCCTCAACAAGTTCCAACACACCTAACTGCTCGGCATCATCCAGATCATTTATAGCAATAGCGCGGAGCAAAGGGGTTGGCAAAATATCCAGGGGCATCACCCGTTCATAACTGCCAAAAGGAACAATGGCACGCTCGCTGCCGTGAATGGCTGTGGTAAAATTGAATTTTTTATTGGAAAAAAGTCTGGCCATGGTGACGTTAAAAGTAGAGTACAATTTTGGGCTAAAACTTGTCCAGCCAAGAAATACACGTTTTTGTTCTTCCGGCAGTACTGAAACATTTTGATGATAACGACCCAGGTAAGCGATGGGATCTGAGGCATCACTCCCGGAAAGGATGGAACCGGAGATGACCCGATTCTCACCTTTCATTAATTCATCTTTAACTATATCTTGTATCGACGCACCGACGCGCGTTTTAACCAGTCGCGGATTTTTCACCGATGGTCCGGCAAGTGAAATGACGCGCTCGGTCGGGAATTCGCCGGTAGTGAAAAGCAGCCCAATATCAACCACACTTTGCGCATCTACATGCCACACACTTTTATTGCGATTCACAGGATCGAGAAAGTGAATATGCGTACCAGGCAGGCCAGCAGGGTGAGGTCCGCTAAATTCTTCAACAGTCAACTGGTCGAGAGAAGGAGTGGGTATTTTGGTGCCGGGTTTTTTGCAAAGAAATAGTTTGCCGTTGGTGAGATTCGATAATACCGCAAGACCGTTTTTAAAAGCATCTTCTCTGCCCTGTAAAACAACCTCGACTGATGGAGCCAGAGGTTGTGTGTCCATCGCTGTAATAAAAATGGAATGCGGTGTGGTGGTGGGATCAGCGACTTTGCCAAAGGGCCGGGCTCTGAGAACAGGCCATACGCCGGAATCAATGAGTTGCTTAACAACAGTATCGCGATCAAGAGAAGAGAGTTTACGTTCTGCAAAAGATTCGAACGTGACCGCCTTATCACCGTCAAGCTCGATAACAATCGACAGAAAAACGCGCTTTGTCCCTCTTATTACTGCAGATACTTTACCGCTTCCGGGGGCCGTGTATTTTACATCCGGTGTTTTTTTGTCAGTGAATAAAAGCTGTCCGCGTTTAACAGAATCGCCTTTGGATACAGCCATTGTCGGTTTCATACCGACATAATCTCCCCCAAGAAGCGCAACTGTTTTGGGTTGTTTTTCGCCGTCTATTTCCTGCCTGGGCTCACCAGCTATCGGAATATCCAACCCCTTTTTTATTCTGGTAATTCCCATTATCGTCCTTTTATAGTATGTTAATAAATAATAAACAAATTTTAAAACTTAAAAGTAAAAAAATAAAGTGCAATTTCAAAATTTTTTATTTTCGAATTGTACAGAATTATATTTAACAGACCGGAAAGTAAACAAAGCACTTTTTCACAATAATAGCAATATATTGTTGCAATAATGTTAGTCCTGCTTAGATTAAATTTTACTTGACTTTTAGGCATAAAAATTATAATCTATGCATGAGAAATAAACATTATTTACACAGCGAATAGATAAAACGGGCGCAAGTTTTTAAAAAAGAGTAATTCCTAGTTATCGGATTCTAATTATTAACATTAATCAATATGGGAGAGAAGGATTATGCGCACAAGATTATTATTTCTGTTTGCTCTAATCGCTTCGTTATTCATGTTTTGCAGCAAGGATGAGAACGGTGGCGATAAAACACCTACAGAACCATCGAACGGAGGAAACGGCGGTGAGTTCAGTTCGTTCACAATCACCAAACATCGAATTATGACCGAGCTTCCGAGCAATGTATCTTTGCAGTTTCAAGTTTCAAATAAGGCTCAAAGCCAGGGTGCAGATTTTTTAAAGCTGGAAGATTTTCAGGTCATCGAAGAAGGAACCACTCTTGATCCTACTGAAGCATCTATGTACATTATCAAAAGACAAAGTCTGGATTATAAAGCAAAAATTACCTTAATGCTAGACACTAATAACGGGACTAACCTGGACGCGATTAAAAATGGAGTGACTGAGTTTATTGACACTAAAGACCCTCAACAAGACATTGCAATTTACTCTTTTGCTGACGAGATTACACTTGTCCAGGACTTTACTTCAAATGCGTCAACGTTAAAAGATGCCGTAAGCGGCCTTGAAACATCAGGAGATGGCAGCGATCTGTACGGTGCTTACATGGACGCTATCCGGAGCGCTTCCAGCCAGTATGGTCCTAATACTATACAGCAGCCATTTATCATTGTTTTTACGGACAACAAGGATACAAAAGGTTCCTATCAAGCTGATTTTGTGGGGCATGCCGGCCGTGGACGTCAAATTATGTCAGTAGGGATCGGGAATAATATTAATACAGAAAATCTGGAAAAAATTGGCTATGAAGGCCTGTATCATGTAACCGATCCGGCCAAAATTACCGAGACAATCTCTGAACTCCAGAGTCGCATCATAAAGTGGATGGACAGCTTTTACTATCTCAGCTATACATCAAAACAACGCCGTGGATCATCTCATAGTATCCAACTTAAAATAAAGGGTAATTTAAATACTGATGAAGATTCAATAATCAAAGGGATTTTTTCGAGCCAGAATTTCGTCGATGTGGAGCAAGGATTGTATGTTAACTGGTCCTTTGCCAACCCGCAAGGCGTTGATATGATCCTCGTCATGGTCGATAAATCAAGAGAAGTTGAAGCTCTTTCCATGGGAGGTACAAAAGTTCCGGATTATGAATGGAGCAGCGAAGACGCAAATGTCGTTGCAGTACAAGCCAGAGGCGGCGGTCGCGCTTTGCTAAAGGCTAAAGGCTCTGATGGTGACTCGACTCACGTCACTGTAAAAGATGTGGCCAATGGATTCGAAAAAATATTCACAGTCCAGGTGGTCAGCTTTCAAATGGGCTCAATTCTTTTTGAATGGTGGGATAATCTAAGCGGCACATCCGTATCCGATTTAACGAACAGTGATCGCTTTCCTGATAATCCCACAGGCAAAGATTATCTCGAGTCTTTTGAGATTCCAACAGACAAAAAAGACAATTATGCAACCCGGTTGCGCGGATTTCTGCACCCGGCAACAACCGGAGAGTACACATTCTGGATTGCCAGTGATGATGCATCTCGCCTGTATCTGAGCACAGATGAAAATCCGGAAAACAAAACGGACATCTGCTATGTCTCTTCGTGGACAAGTTCGCGTGAATGGAATAAAGAAACCAACCAGAAATCTGCTCCCATTCAATTGGAAGCCGGCAAACATTATTATATCGAGGCCTTACATAAAGAAGGTGGCGGTGGTGATAATCTTGCAGTAGCCTGGGCTCTTGGAGATGGAGACAAAGAAGTTATTTCCGGCGAATACCTCTCTGCATGGATTGGTGACTAGTTGCCGTAAAAAACAAATATTCTTTGAAACGCCCGGGACAATCGTTCCGGGCGTTTTGCTTTCAATGTCCGTATGAAACTTCAAAGTGAATAATGAAAATAAATTCCTACAAGCATTCCATTTCTACAAGTTCAAAGTCTTTTATACCAAAAAATGAATACGATACATTTTTTTACAAATTGTTCTTTTTTTGCTTGACATTGTAAACCGACAAGTATATATTTGTTTTAAATCAGGTTAATTATCATAATGTCCAAGGAGGTGAATTTCGAATAATCGCTACTGCAAAATCGCGTGGAAATCTATTCCTCAACTAACTAAACGAAAAAGTCAGGAAGGGGTCTCGGGATGAAAGAATTTGTTGAATACGTAGTAAAACACCTGGTTGACAGCCCTGAAGAGGTGAAAGTGACAGAAGTGGTTGGAGAAACCACTGTGGTTTATGAACTGCGAGTCAATCGCCCCGATATGGGAAAGGTCATTGGGAAAAACGGTCGAACTGCTCATGCCATCCGCGTTCTTCTCAGTGCTGTGGCTCGAAAGGCAGGAAAACACGCAACATTGGAAATTTTGGAATAACATTTTTTCTACATCGGGGGCTTAAAACATGTTACAAGTGAGAGATAGGCAAGTCCATCATCCATGTGATGGACTTTTTTTTATACTTAAACGTTCAAGATTTTGCTGGAAAAAATTGTATGCAGTTGATACAGATTTCTCTTAAAGATATTGATCCAGATGACGATAGTTATCGCACATCTTTTCATCCAACCGGTCGCTCTTTTCTTTATGATTCCATTAAATCACTGGGGCTTTTACAGCCGCTCGTCGTGCAAAAAAAGAACACAGATAAATACCGCCTGGTGTGCGGATTCAGACGATATATAGTTTTGAATCAGCTTTCGATTGAATGTGCCAGGAGCTTTGTCATCTCGGAAAAAACGAAAAGCGCCAGGGTGTTTACCCTCGCTTTGCAGGATAATGTGACAATCCGTGAATTCACCCCAATTGACATCTCTATTATCATTAACAAGCTTGAAAGTGATTTCGCAATCCAGAAAAATGAGGTTATTAATCAGTATTTTCCACTGGTTGGGTTGCAAAAGAACCCGAAAATCTATCAAAGATACAAACCGCTTGCCATGTTGCCTAAAAGATGGCAGCATGGGATTTTGGCGGACACAATATCGATTGAGATCGCTTCTCAATTTGCAGACCGGGACGAAAAAGAGCGAGAGGCGATGTGGCACATCATAACAAATCTCAAACCTGGCAAAAATCGTCAGCGGGAAATTTTACGCTTGCTGGATGATATTGCGCGGATTGAGCAAAAAGGTGTCCCTGAAATAATCAAAGAAAATGACGCCTTGTTTATTTTGAATGATAAAAAATTAACCCCATCGCAAAAGATGTCCCGATTCAAAGATTTTTTGTGGAAAAAAAGATATCCCCGCTATATGACAGTTGAAGAGAAATTTGACCACCTTGTTCATCAGGCAAAATGTCCACCGGATATTCAATTGCAGCACCCACCTTTTTTTGAAGGTGAAACTTTTCACGTCTCATTTGCATTCAAGAGTTCTGATGATTTTGCACAAAAAATTCAGTTCCTGCAAACATTAAACGACAATGACATTATCAAAAAGATAACCCGATTGGCATGACACTATCATCATTTGCTCCGACTTTTCCACAAAAAATATATATTGAAAAAGCCGTTAAACAATCCAGTTTCACCCATCGCATCGTTAACACCTTTCCAGACACTCCTCACCACTATGTAGCAGATGCAAATATGTTATTGGACCGGGCCCGTCAGGATGGAAATAAAAATAATTGGCAAGGCGCCCTGCTGTTGGCAAAACAACGCGGACCTTTTGTGCGGCTGTGTCCGGGAACGCAAAAACATATCTGTTGCCTTTATCATAATCTGGACGTTGCTGCAGGCTGTGATTTGGGTTGTTCGTACTGCATTCTTCAGGGATATCTGAATAATCCACTGATCACATTGTACTGCAATGTGGATGATATGTATAATGAACTGAATACGCTTTTATCGAAAAATTCGCAGCGGTTTTATCGCATCGGCAGCGGAGAATTGAGCGACAGTCTGACTTTTGATCACTTTACACATCTGGCCAGAGAATTGGTGCCGTTTTTCTCAAATAAAAAAAATGCAATTCTCGAATTAAAGAGCAAAAATATTCACATCGATGACATTCTTGGCATAAATCATAACAAACGGACGGTGATGTCCTGGTCGTTGAACTCACAGGCTATTGCTGAAACTGAGGAATCTGGGGCCGCTTCTGTTGATGAACGTTTACGGGCTGCCCGTGAAGCCCAGTCCGCCGGATACCGTATTGGTTTTCACTTTGATCCCATGATTGAACATCCGGATTGGCAGGACGGTTACCGGGAAACAGTGGCACGTATTTTTAAAAAAATCCATCCGAAATCAATCGCCTGGATCAGTCTGGGCGCGCTTCGCTATCCGTCTGCTTTTGATGACATCATTCGGACGAACCATCCGCAATCGAACATTGTGCTGGGGGAACTTTTGCCGGGCATGGATAAAAAACTTCGCTATTTCGAACCTGTCCGAATTGAGATGTTCCGGAAAATGCACGAGTGGATTAAATCTTATTCCAAAGACGTATTTGTGTATTTGTGCATGGAAAGTTCCAAGGTGTGGCGAAAAGCTTTTGGCTGGACACCGAAAAACAGCGCACATTTAAAACAACTTTTAGACGAACGGGTTAAAGATTAAACGAGGCTGATGCTTATTTCGAATTCAATTATGCAAATTGTGATGTCGAATTCTATACAGGAGAAATCGTGAGATTGTTCATTATCATATTGATAACATGTGCGCTCAGTTCGGCGCAAAATATCAGTAAAGAAATTAAAAGTCAGGAGCTCTACGACCACATCGCTTACCTGGCTTCTGATTCATTAAAAGGCCGAAAACCCGGAACAGCGGTAGGAAAGCTGGCTGCTGAATATATCAAAAAACAAATTTCCCTTCCTGATGTCAATTTGTTGGCTGATGAAGGCATGCAATATTTTGACATTGTTTCATCGCTAAAATTGGCCTCAGGGAATTCATTCGCGTTCGACAATTTTTCTGGCCAGGTCGAAGAGGATTTTATGCCGGTTTCTTTTTCTGAAAATTCGACGTTTACTGCTGTGGTAGCATTTTGCGGCTATGGGTTCGACATCCAGACTGAAGAGTTGACCTGGCAGGATTATGCAAACATTGATGTTCAGGATAAATGGGTTTTGATACTGCGCTCTGATCCCGAGGCGGATGTGATGAACAGCGTTTTTGCCGAGTATAGCGGCCTGCGGAAAAAATGCCTGGTGGCAAAAGATCACGGCGCCGCTGGCGTCATTTTCGTTTCCGGTACGTCCTTTGATAAAAAAGACGAACTGCTGCCATTATCATTAAAAGAGAGTCACGTAACCATTGGCATGCCGGTTATTAACATCAAACGTTCAGTGGCAAATGCTCTTGTCGATGAGCAAAATGTAACCATTGATTCGCTCGAACACTATTTAAATGAGAAAAGAGAACCATTCAGCTTTAATAGTTTTCAAACAGTTACAGCAACTATAAATATTAACCGCGTTAAAAAGCAAACCCAGAACATCGTCGCGCGGTTGGATGGCACGAGCGATGAAATTGTCGTCATCGGCGCTCATTACGATCATCTGGGCATGGGTGGGCCGGGCTCGAGTTCTCGCCGCCCGGATACACTTGCCATTCACAATGGCGCAGATGATAACGCATCCGGTGTTGCCGCGATTGTGGAAATTTTTGAGAAACTCGCATTGCAGGAAGAAAAACGAAAACGAGATATTTTATTCATCGGTTTTGGTGCGGAGGAAATGGGCGCGCTGGGATCAACGCATTTCATTCAAAACCCGGTTGCTGATCTGTCAAAAATCACCTTTATGTTCAACTTTGATATGATTGGGCGGTTTGATTCTACCCGTTCTCTTAGCCTCAATGGCAGCGGCACTGCCACCGGACTGGAAGAGCTTGTGCGTTCATATCTGCCCAGAAATGACATTCGGCCGACTTTTTCGCCCAAAGGTTACGGCCCATCGGACCAATCCGCCTTTTACGCAGAAAACATTCCGGTGCTCATGTTCCACACCGGCGCGCACGATGATTATCACACGCCAAATGATGACGTTGAATTTATCAACATAAAAGGCGTACAACAAATAGCAAATCTGGCATACGATGTCATTTTTGACATGGCAATCCGGGATCGGGCTCTGGCGTTTCAGCACGCTGGTCCGGCAACCCCACCATCCTCGCGCAGACGGCTCAAAGTGACGCTGGGAATTATGCCTGACCATACAACTGCCGATATAAAAGGACTGCGAGTGCAAGCAGTAATGCCAGAGCGGCCAGCCGAATTTGCCGGCATGAAAAAAGGCGATATCATCGTCGGCATCAATGGCAAGCCTGTCGGAGATATTTATGAATATATGCATAGACTCAGGGAATGCCAGGCTTGTGAGCGGATAACGGTCAAAGTCATGCGGGATGGTGAAAGTAAGGTTCTGATTGTTGAACTTTGATGATTGAGTGCCATCAGTTATGTTGTCGATCTTTAAATCCAGGTTGAGAAAATAATGACGAACCTCAGCTATCCGCTTATCAGGTCCAACTGAGCGACAACTTCAATGTGAGGCGTGTGCGGAAACATATCTACTGGCTGGACTTTATTCAAACGATACTGCTCTTGACACAGAACCGACAACTCGCGTGCTAGCGTTGCCGGATTGCAAGAGACATGAACAATTCGGCGAGATTGAAGTTTGAGCACAGCTTCCACAGTTTTTGGATGCATGCCGCCTCGCGGTGGATCAAGAATGATCACATCTGGCTGACCATAGGTATCGACTATGGTTTGGGTGTCCCAAAGTGCGTCTTTGAGATCGCACTCGACAAAAGTGCAATTTGTGACATTGTTGATGTGGCAGTTCTCCCGGGCATTTTCCACAGCGGAAGTTACAGACTCGAATCCAGTTACATGTTTGACCCTGGAACTGACATAGATAGAAATAGAACCGGCTCCGCAATACAAATCGTACACATTTTCGTGTCCTTTAAATTCAGCGTAATCAACAGCAATATCATAAAGAACTTTTGCTGCTTTTGTGTTTGTTTGAAAAAAAGAATTGCTGGAAATCTGAAATTCAAAAGAATCCAGTTTTTCTGTAATTGCAGGCGATCCAAACAATAACATTTCCTGCTCGGAAAATGCCACGCTGGATTTGCTGGACGTGATTCCATTGATCAAACTGGTGATTTGTGGAAATGAGCCGGTGAGTTCTGCTGCCAAAGATGATATCAGTTTCGGACGATATTCAGATGTGACCACTGTGACCATCAAATCATTTATGTTCAAACTGGGACGAATAATGAGAAATCGCAAGAATCCCTGATGGTCGCGCGTGCTGTACGCTGGCAACCCGCTTTGCCGCGCAAATTCTCGTACTGTTTTGAGAACCTCTGCGGCAATAGGTGATGTCAAATGACACTCTTGCAGATCAATTACCTTGTCGTAAAAACCTTTGGCGTGCAAACCGAGGAAAAGACCATCCCGGTCGATGAGTTTGCCGGAATCGATTTCTTCGGGAGACAGCCAGCGAATCCGTGAAAAAGAAAACTCCATTTTGTTTCTATATTGGAACAAAAGTGGGGAAGAAATCGTGTTATTTATTTTAAATTCATTTAAATGACCAATGCGTTGCAGAATATCCCGGACTTGCTGTCCTTTTTGCTTTATCTGTTCTTCATAGTCGAGATTTTGAAACGCGCAGCCGCCGCAATGGCCGAAATGCGCGCAACGGGGCTCAACAGCAAATTCTGATTCTTTCAAAACCGATAAAACTATGGCTTCGGCGTACGATTTTTTTTTGCGAATAATACGTGCCTTGACGGTTTGGCCTGGAATGGCATTCTTAATAAAAACGACAAAATCGTTAACCCGCGCCACGCCAAGGCCGCCATAAGCAAGAGATTCAATGTGTAAATTGAGTTCTGTTCCTTTTTTCATAAATGACTCTGTTGAACGAAAAAAGAAAAAGTGTGTTTTACTTTCAAATTTTTTTCAGTATTCTATTTGTTAAAATAAAAAAAGATACAAACTCTTGAGACGAATTACAAAATATTTACTTGACAAAAATGGAACATTCGGGAGATAATTCAGTTACCATTCTAACAATGGGTCACAAAACGAGTAAATAACACATTATAATTCCCAAACTTATAGTATGATACAATATTGATGCAGAAAAGATTTGTGACCCATTGTTTCGGCTGCCAGGGCATCTCTGCGTGAGACTGAGGTTTTACCCATTTGGATAAATTTCTCTTTATTTTAATTAATAAATTTATTATATTTAAAACTTTGCAAAAACTGAATTACAGTTAAGCATCTTGTAAATAATTAATTAAAAAGGGATTATGCTAAAAAGATGATAGATTTAAAAAACCGCCGGAATATCGGAATCAGTGCGCATATTGATTCAGGCAAGACCACTTTGACAGAGAGGATTTTGTTTTACACGAACAGAATTCATGCGATTCATGAAGTTCGCGGCAAAGATGGTGTGGGCGCAAAAATGGATTCCATGGAACTGGAGCGTGAACGGGGTATTACTATTTCTTCCGCTTCCACAAATGTAGAGTGGCAAAATCACTCTATCGACATTATTGATACACCCGGGCACGTGGATTTTACCGTTGAGGTTGAACGCTCGTTGCGTGTGCTTGACGGCGCCATTCTTGTGTTATGCGCGGTCGGCGGGGTGCAGTCTCAATCCATCACCGTAGACAGACAAATGATGCGCTACAAAGTGCCGCGGGTGGCTTTTGTGAATAAATGCGACCGCATGGGCGCAAATCCGGAGCGCGTGGCCGAACAATTGCGCGATAAACTTAATCACAATGCAGTGCTCCTGCAACTACCCATTGGGCTGGAACAGGATTTTAACGGCATCATCGATCTGATTAAAATGAAAGCTCTCTATTTTGAAGGCGAATTTGGTGAAAAAATTCGCGAGGACGATATCCCTGACAATTACATAGAAAAAGCCATGGAGAAACGCGACATTCTGCTCGATGCTGCCTCTATGTTTAGTGACGATCTCATGGAAGCTTATTTAGAAGACCGGGTCACAGAAGACCTGGTTTACGAAGCGGTTCGCAAAGGGACGTTGTCTCGTGAACTCACGCCCGTTTTCCTGGGTTCTGCTTTTAAGAACAAAGGTGTCCAGCCATTGCTGGATGGTGTGATAAAGTATTTGCCAAATCCGCAAGAAGTAGAAAACATTGCTCTTGATCTTGAAAATGATGAAGCCGAAGTCACGTTGACGTCCAACTATGATGATCCGCTTGTAGCATTGGCTTTCAAGCTTGAAGATTCCAGATTCGGCCAGTTGACTTATATCAGGATTTATCAGGGTACGCTAACAAAAGGCATGGAGATTTACAACCAGCGTTCCGGTAATAAAGTTCGTGTCGGCCGGCTGATTCGAATGCACGCAAACGAAATGGAAGATATTGATTCGGCCGGGCCCGGCGAAATCATTGCCATGTTTGGCATTGACTGCGCATCGGGTGACTCGTTTACATCCAAAGAAGTCAATTATTCAATGACATCCATGTTTGTTCCAACTCCGGTCATCTCGCTTTCAGTTAAGCCCAAAGATAACAAGTCTTCTGAAAACATGGCTAAAGCGCTTAACCGGTTCACAAAAGAAGATCCTTCTTTTCAGAGTTATGTCGATAAAGAGACCAATGATACAATTGTCAAGGGCATGGGCGAGCTGCATCTGGATGTGTATATAGAACGGATGCGGCGCGAATACAATGTTGATCTGGAAACGGGCGCGCCTCAGGTTGCTTATCGTGAGAGTATTTCCAGGGCATCCGAATTTGACTATACGCACAAGAAACAAACGGGCGGGGCGGGACAGTACGGCCGCGTCTCAGGTCTCATCGAGCCCAATCACGAAACAGATTTCGAATTTATCGATGAAGTCAAAGGAGGCGTCATTCCAGGTGAATATATTCCAGCCTGTAAAAAAGGTTTTGAGATTTGTTTGGAAAAAGGCACGCTTATCGGTTTTCCGATCGTTGGTGTCAAGATAACATTGAACGATGGCAACTATCATCCGGTAGACTCATCTGAAATGGCATTTCAAACCGCTGCCATGATGGCTTTTCGTGAAGCGTACAATAAATGTAAGCCCATCATTCTCGAACCCATTATGCGGGTTGCTGTTGAAGGTCCATCTGAGTTTCAGGGAGCAATTTTAGCGACCTTGAACCAGCGGCGCGGCATTATCAACAGTGCGACTGAGGATAACAACTTTACCGTCGTTGAAGCAGAAGTTCCGTTAAGTGAAATGTTTGGCTATTCCACGGTCTTGCGTTCCTCAACTCAAGGCAAGGCCGAATTCACTATGGAATTCAGCCGTTACGGCAAAGTTCCGGAATCCATTTCCGAAGAATTGAAAAAAGAGTTTGCAGAAAAAAATAAAAATCAGTAATAATAAAGCCTGTTTCAGTTGTGTACCCTATATGTTTGTTAATTTGTTATTTATGATCTAAAAGGATCATTCTGCCGGTATAGTTTAAAGTGTTTGGATTTATAGTAATTCAACTTTAATTTAGCATATTTTCAATTTGATTCTCTATGAAATCACTTTGAAATTGAAATTTGTCATTAGATTCCATATCAGGAAAGTGGTCGATTGAAACAGGCTTTAATAGAAAAACAAAATTTTGACATAAGAGGATTTTCATGGTAAAATCTGAAATCATCAAAAAAAGTCCGGTGCGGGTTTTCGAAGAAACATTGGAGGGCGGATTAGGTGTCGGCAATTTAGGTGCTGTCACGGCGCGAAAAGGTGTTGGCAAAACAGCCAGTCTTATCCATGTGGCTATCGACAAATTGATGCGCGGACAGCACGTGTTACACATCTCGTTTTCCGATGAACCCCGACACATCACAAACTGGTACGAAAACGTGTTCAAGGAAATAGCCAACACCTACAAATTGGAAGATGCGCTTGAGGTGTACGATGAGATCATTCGCAATCGTTTTATTCTTCATTTCAAGCAGCCACATACGACTTTTAAGGAGATTTGCGACAATATTAGTGATCTGGAAAAAGGTCTGGATGAAAAGCCACAAATGATCATTATTGACGGGTATCCTTTTGAGAGCGCGTCATCTAAAGATGTGAAAGAGTGGAAAAAATATGCTCAAGATCAACAGGTGGCAATCTGGTTTTCCGTGACCATGCACCGGGACGCTCCGCATTTTAATAAAAACGGCATTCCCGCTCCGGCAAATTATTTCGAAGACCTGTTTTCTGTCATTATAATGCTGAATCCGGCGCAAGATCATATCGATCTGGAACTGCTCAAAACTCATGACAAAGCAGCTAATAAAAAGTTGAGACTAAAACTTGATCCCAGAACATTGTTGCTGGCCAATCATCGTGCCTGAATATCAACGTCCCGGACAAACCGGGACGTTTCTGATTCTCATTATTTTAGGCGGATTAGGCTTTTGGGTTTTGCTCGATGCCCGAAACATGTTTAGGCGCAATCGGTTTTTCGGCACAACTTCGCTTCATACAAAAATTGCTGTTACAATGACGTTTGTTCTGATTATTGTTGGCTTTGTAGCACTTTTGATTTTTGAATGGAATAAAGGTTATGCCGACTTTTCCATAAAATCAAAATTGTTGGCTTCTGCTTTTCAATCTGTAACACCTCGAACAGCAGGATTTAATACACTTGACATGAATTCATTGACAAACAGCTCGCTTTTTCTTTTATTGTTTCTCATGCTCGTCGGGGCATCGCCAGGTTCGTGCGGTGGAGGTATTAAAACCACCACCTTTACGGTTATATTAGCTATGATCCGTTCACGAGTGCGGAACCAAAAACAGATTACCATTTTCAAACGTGGAATTCCTGAAGAGACAATATCCAGAGCGATCGGTATTACCTTTTTTGCTCTATTGGCCGTTTTAATTTTTACGATGCTACTTTTGATTACAGAACATCCTCAGGGTGTTCAGACCGACAATCGGTATTTGTTTTTAGAGGTTATTTTTGAAGTTTTTTCTGCTCTCGGTACTGTGGGATTAAGCCTGGGACTCACATCTGTTTTATCAACAGCAGGAAAAATTATCGTAACGCTCTTGATGTTTGCCGGACGAATTGGACCAGTGACGCTGGCCCTGGCTATTGCCGGACGGCGTTCACTCAATATTCGTCTGGCTGAAGAAAACTTTTGGGTAGGTTGATACTTAATTCGAGGCAAAAATGAAATCGTTTGCAGTCATAGGATTATCAAGTTTTGGATTTTACTTGGCAAAACAGCTTGCCGATGACGGCCACTCGGTCATGGCTATTGATAGAAAAGAAGACCGTATCGAGCGGGTAAAATCTTTTGTTGACCGGGCTATCATTGTTGATGCGACTGACCGGGAAACGTTGACCGGCTTGGGATTGGCAGACCTGGATGCCGTTATTGTCAGTCTGGGCGATTCCATGGATGCGAGCATTCTGGTTACGCTATATTTACGTGAACTCAAAACCGAGAACATCATTGCCAAAGCGCTCACTGAAGACCATGGTAAAATTCTCAACATCATCGGGGCAACCGAGGTTGTCTTTCCGGAACGTGATGAAGCCAGAAGAATTGCTAAAAAAATTCAAAGTGATTATCTGCTCGACTTTTTTGAAATCGGAGAGGGTACCAGTATTATCGAAACGGCGCCACCAAATGAATTTGTAGGATACAAGCTGGGCGATCTTGATCTACGAAACAAATACGGCGTGTTGGTAATAATGATTAAAGAAGTAGTGCCGGAAAAAACAGTCATCATCCCAGCCGCAGATCATGTGATCAAAGATACCAGTATTTTACTTTTATTAGGCAGGAACGAAGACCTGGCAAAGATCAAAAAAATGAAATAACTTTTTAATAATGAGATCAAAAAAATCAATATCCTACAGGCATAATTAATATTGACGTTTTCCCTGGATTTGACTAATTTTAATTTTAGAATTTGACCAAAGCAAGGAGACTTTGAGATGCCTGTGCATTTTATACGCGTCATTCGCGAACTTTCAGATAACCGTTCACGACAGGAAAGTGAAAATTCATTTTTTTACACAGATGTCGACCGGATGTGCACTGGCCGATGGGAACCCAACACAGATATCACTGAAAGTGAAGACGAGGTTTTTATTCTTGTCGAACTTGCCGGTGTAAAGCGCGAAGATATTACGGTGAAAGTAAAAAATGGAAAATTGCTTATCAAGGGATTGCGCCGGTACATTTTGCCAGATAAAAATGTCTATTTTCATCAACTCGAGATAAATTGTGGAGAATTTTTGAAAACCATTCCTATTCCGCAGTCTATCGAGCACAATGAAATTTCTGCCCAATTCTACGAAGGTCTTCTCGAAATCCGCATTTCAAAAACAGACAAACCTGTGGAAATACCTGTCAGTTCCGAATGGCACAAAGAAAATTCGCATGAAAAGGAGAGGCATTGAGAAAATATGAATGAAAATAAATACAATATAAAATTGGATCCGGATCAGGAAATACTGGAAAAGATCCCCCATGAACTGTCAATCTTACCGTTGCGCGATACTGTCGCTTTCCCAAATATTGTCACCCCGCTGGTCGTGGCAAGAGAAAAATCGGTCAAGTTGATCAACGATGTGCTTTCCGGTGACCGGATGCTTGGACTCGTGGCACAGAAAAATAGCGAAGTGGAAGAACCTACGCCCGATGATATTTTTTCTTATGGTACTGCTGCCAGCATTTTAAGAATGCTCAAATTCCCGGACGGATCACTGCGAGTTCTGGTCCAGGGTATATCCCGTATCAAACTGCTAAAACTGGAGCAAGAGGATCCATATCTTATTTATAAAGTGAGATTGACCCCGCATGAATACAAAGAATCAACGGAACTTGAAGCGCTGAAACGTAACATTTCCAATCAGTTTCAGGAAATTGTCGCCAACGTTCCGCAATTGCCGGATGAACTGCAGGTTGTGGTAATGAACACCAGCCATCCCGGAAAATTAGCAGACCTTGTGGCTTCGAACCTGAATTTATCGCTTGAAGAAAAACAGAAAATCATCGAGACCATAGATATCAAAAAACGTCTCGAGCTCCTCATGGTCTACGTGAACCGGGAAAGCGAAGTTCTCAAAATGGGTTCAAAAATCCAGGACCAGGTACAAAGTGAACTGGGGAAAAATCAACGCGAATATTTTTTGCGTGAACAATTGCGAGCGATACAAAAAGAGTTAGGTATAGGCGACGAACGGACTGCCGAACTGCAAGAGCTTTCTGATAAAATCGATAAAGCGGGTATGCCAGAAGAAGCCGAACGTGAAGCAAGGCGTGAACTGGATCGGTTGTCAAAAATGCAGCCGGGTGCGGCAGAATATACTGTTTCACGAACTTTTATTGATTGGATGATTTCACTGCCATGGTCTGTTTCGACTGAAGAACACCTGGACATCGAAGCTGCCCAGCAGGTGCTGGATGAGGACCATTACGATCTTGAAAAAGTCAAAGAGCGGATTGTTGAGTATTTAGCTGTGCGCACGTTAAAGAGTGATTCAAAGGGCCCCATACTTTGTTTTGTTGGTCCGCCAGGAGTGGGAAAAACATCGCTCGGCCAATCCATTGCCAGGGCTACCGGACGGAAATTTTACCGCATTTCTCTCGGCGGCATTCACGACGAAGCTGAAATTCGCGGACACCGCCGAACCTACATCGGCTCGCTGCCGGGCCGGATTATTCGCGGTATGAAATCTGTCGGAAGCAATAATCCGGTCTTTATGTTGGACGAGATCGATAAAGTGGGCCAGGACTTTCGTGGCGATCCATCGTCCGCTTTGCTCGAGGTGCTTGATCCAGAGCAAAATCACTCGTTTTCAGATCATTATCTCGATGTGCCGTTTGATCTGTCACGCGTGATGTTCATCACTACAGCGAACATCCTGGATACCATACCCTCTGCCTTGCTCGATCGTATGGAAGTCATCCGGATACCAGGTTACGTGGACGAAGACAAGCTGCAAATTGCGACAAGGTACCTGGTTCCGCGACAAATAAGAGAAAATGGTTTAAAAAAGAAAAATATCTCCTTTAATAAAAGCGGTTTACGCCGAATTATTCACGATTATACCCGTGAAGCTGGCGTTCGAAATCTTGAGCGCCAGATTGCCTCTGTTTGCCGCAAAGTAGCGCGAGACGTCGCTTCCGGTAAGGAAGAAATGCACAAGATTACATCCGAAAATGTACCTGATTATTTGGGACCGCAAAAATATTATTCTGAAGTGAAAGAACGCACCGCCATGTCCGGTGTGGCAACCGGTCTGGCATGGACACCGACCGGCGGTGATGTACTTTTTGTCGAAGCTACAGGAATGCCCGGTGACAATAAATTGACTTTGACCGGTCAGCTTGGAGATGTAATGAAAGAGTCGGCACAAGCTGCTCTTTCTTATGCCCGGTCTCGCGCAAAAGATTTGGATATTTCACCATCTAAATTCAGCAAAACAGATATTCATATCCATGTCCCGGCAGGTGCAATCCCTAAAGACGGTCCGTCCGCCGGTGTGACAATCACAACAGCGCTGATCTCGTTACTCAAAGACAAGCCAGTTCGTAACGATATTGCCATGACCGGCGAAATAACCTTGCGCGGCAAAGTACTGCCTGTTGGCGGCATCAAGGAAAAGGTGTTGGCGGCACGGAGAGCCGGAATTAAAAAAGTTATCCTTCCGGATAAAAACAAGAACGATGTGGAAGAAATCTCCGAGCATGATAAAAAAGGCATGCAGTTCTATCCGGTCGAATCGCTTGATCAAGTTCTTGAATTGGCACTGAGAAAAAAACCATCAAAAAAAGTGAATGAAAATGACACAGGATAATTTTAGCAAACTGGCTGATAAATGCAAGCAGATCAACCAGGAACATCTTTTAACCTTTTGGAACGAACTGGACACAAAACAAAAAGAGCAACTTGAGGAGCAAATCAATCAACTCGAGGCGGATCTGATCCGCAAACTTCAGACCCTGCTCAAGGAAAAAGCCAGTCCGAATGACAAAGCCAGGGCTACGTTAGAACCCATGCCGGTGATCACTTTACCCAAAACAGATGCAGAGCGAAAGACTTTTCAAAGGTACAAACAGCGTGGCGAGGACATGCTTCGACAGGGCAAAATGGCTGTCATTCTGGTCGCTGGCGGCCAGGGAACACGTCTTGGTTTTCCGCATCCCAAGGGAATGTTTCCTGTCGGACCGGTCTCGAACCGAACACTTTTTCAATATCACACCGAAAAGATCCGTGCGCTCGAGCAACGGTATCGGGTCACTCTTCCTTTTTATATCATGACCAGTCCATTAAACCGCAATGAGACAGAAAATTTTTTCAGGCGAAATAATTATTTTGGCAAATCCCCCGACTCTATTTTTTTTGAGCAGGGCATGCTTCCGGCAATGGATGATAATGGCCGCATTTATTTGCGTGACCGCGATGCTCTTTTTATGTCCCCGGATGGTCACGGCGGTCTGTTACGAGCCTTGGCAAAAAAAGGATTGCTAAAAGATATGCGCCAAAGAGGTGTTGAATATATGTTTTACTTTCAAGTCGATAATCCTCTGGTCAAAATCTGCGATCCGGTTTATATCGGCGGTCATATTGAGCAGAGAGCTGAAATGTCAGTGAAAACCATTTACAAGCGTTCCTGGGATGAAAAGCTCGGCGTTCCGGGTATCCGCAACGGTCAGCGGGTGATTATTGAATATTCCGAACTCTCCGAGCAAGATAAAAAAGCAAAAACAAGTGACGGCACATTCAAATATGGCCAGGGCAGTATTGCCATTCATTTGTTTAATCTCGGTTTTTTTGAGCGGTTATCTGAATCCGAATATTTACCCTTTCATGTTGCGCATAAAAAAATTGAGCACATCACCCCAGAAGGTGAAATGGTGGAACCTGAAGAACCAAACGGATTCAAGTTCGAGCAATTCATTTTTGACGCCCTGCCCCGAGCAAAAGAGGTGATGATTATGGAGACGGACAGAGATGAAGAATTCAGTCCGATAAAAAACGCCGATGGAGAAGACTCGCCAGCCACAGCCCGCCAGGACCTGTCCAATCTATTTGCTGGCTGGCTGGAAGACTGTCAAGTGGATGTAAAACGCGACAGTGCCGGTAATGCACTAAACAGGATAGAAATCAGTCCGCTGTACGCACTGGATAAAAGTGACCTTGAACATAAATTACCAGAAAATTTTATTGCCAGGGGAGATGTCCTCCTGGAATAACATTTTCAGCCCCAGACTCTGTATAAAAGGATAACACGAGTGACAAAAAAAAGCAGAAACACTGAGGTTACAAAACGGCCCGTTTGGAAACGAGTGGGGCGTTTTTTTATTTTTTTCGTCCCTGGTCTTGTCGTTCTTTTTTTGTTACTTGGCCTTGCGCTTCATATCTATCTCACACCGGAACGCGTTGGAAAATTTGCTGCACATACACTGCAAAAAAATTATCACCAGCATCTCGAGATGGAACCAGTGCATTTCAGTCTTTTTAATGGGCTGGAATACCGCAATATCCGATTATCAGCTTTGCCAGATTCAGTGCCCGTGTCCTCATCTCTTCCTGATATGACTTTAAAGGCGGACCGGTTGTACATTAAATACAGTCTGCTGCGTTTGTTTTACCGCGAATTTGTTATTAAAAAGATCATACTTGACAATCCAGAGCTGGAAATCTCAATGACTGCTGAACCTCCGAAAACAGTAAAAAGTCAGGCAGATATTGCAGAAACTTCTGTAACAAAAGATACTCTTTTTTCTCCGCTGGAGATAAAACTCAATACCGTGCAATTAAACAATGCCCGCATCACCGCCAACTTGCAAGACTCGCTGCAAAGTCAACACATTTTTCTGAGCAATTTGAGCATCACGCTGGATAATGTTAAAACGCCAAGAGGAGATATTTTGGCATCGAACAACGCTCTGGGCGGTGATTTTGGACTATTTCTGAAAAAGGCGGATTTTGCCTATCGCAAAAAAGGTTTGCCAGAGGAGACTGTCGATATTAACGGCACTGTTGATCTAAAATCGCGCCTGTTTATCAATTCATTAAATGATATTACTTTTACACTGAACCTTGAACTGTTAAACGCTGAATTAAAAGATGCTGAACAGTTGACAATAAAAATCGATTTTCCTGTTCGCACAAACATTAACGGACAGGCCGATGTTGGAAAAGGTATTGTCGAATGTGATCCCATCAGCTTTATAGTTCAGGATCAAACATGGCTGGACCTCTCGCTGCGGGCAGATAGTATTCTCACTGTTCCATACATTTCTGCGTCGATGAACGAAAGCAGAATTCCCATTGATCAGCTCTTCTCACTGAGTCAAAAATTTATTCCGGATTCGCTTTTCCCGGATTATTATCTGCATAATAAAAAAGCTGCCATCTCCTTTGCCGGTACGTCACTTAAAGGACATCTGCCGGATTCACTTGCAAAACATAAACTCGACATTAACGCTGTGATTAACCTCTCGGATTTTGGCATCACGCTCAATAATGGCGAATATTTAATTGAAAATTTTCATTTTTCCACTGACCTCAAAAGTGTGTTTTCTTTTCACGGACTGGAAAAAACCGTATCATCGGTATCCATGAACCTTGATTCCCTGTCTGTCATGACCGTCGAAAATATGCCGCTAACCTCCGGACCGGCAGAAATAGACGTTGCCGCAGAACTTGATCAGTTTTCTCCACGAACGATTAGCGGTGAAATGAGTTTCCCTGATTTGGTTGGCGCAGATTTCTCTGGCGGATTTTCGTTATCCTCGTCATCAACAGTCGAAAATTTGAGCGGTAAAGCAATGTTTACAATAGCCAACTTTGACCTTCGTCGCCTGCCAGACACGCCAGCGCAAGGCACTGTTGGAGCTTCTTTATCAATTGATGTCAATACACTCGAGTCAATAGCTGCTCATTTTAGGGTGAACACAACTCCTGTCACTCTTGAAAACGGAGCAAGTTATACCTTTCCGGAAATGCATTTTTCGACTGACGCTTTTGCTCGAACAGATGTTCAGATACAGACGGTCTACCTTGATTCCCTTTACGCGGCATTTAACGATATTTTGCACATGCACGCTAATGGTTCGTTCACAAATGAACCTGTTAAGAAGATGCATCTTAATATTGCCGATTTCAAAATAGAGCACACCAAACTTGTCGACTTTATGCCGCTTTCTCCGGGCGATCCACTCCAGGAACTTGAGGTCTCCGGTTTTACATCCCTTTCAGGTTATGCAGATGCAACGATGGACGGAGATTCGTTAACATTTGATGTTCAAACTCGGCTCTCTGCTCCAGACATTTCTGTTGATTATCAACCGGCGCAATTTTCCATAAGCGACATAAAATTTCAAACGTTTTTGGATATGAATTCCCAAAAAGGTTTGAAAAGCCGTGTCTCACTTGATATCGGTAAGGCGAATCTGTTGACGCTCCGCAGACAAGCCTTTACCAATAGTGCCATGAAATTGCAGTTGTCGAGTCAGGATTTTAATACATTCAAAGTGGACAGCGGCTACATCTCTTTGCCTGATCTGCACTTTTACACACAGTTCGATGCACAAGCTGAAAATGTGCAAAGCGATCCCCGCATCGATGCCAGACTTGTCATGGATTTCAATGTGCAGGATTCACTGCAAATTATAAGAGATCTTGTTGTTTCCGGAAAAAGTAATCTCACCGCAGCTCTTGTTGCAGATACCAGCACAGCTATACTGGATTGCCGGCTCGAAAGCGACAACGTCAATGTTTTCGCAGGAATGAACACAGTCATTGAAAACATTTTTGCAGATGTCACAATACATCAACAGATTGATCTTGAAAGAGGACTGTTGATTGGCACGGAAAAGCCTCTAATACAAACACCTCACCACCGGATGCCGGATTACATGTTGTACCGTTCCTATTTTCAGCCATCAGATCAATCCGGTGTCTCTCAGAGCACAATCAAAATTGAGCGGATTGTTTCCGGCGAATATGAATTGAATAACGCAATCGTTACAGCCTTTTTCGGCAATGGCCGGATCGAAGTACCTCACTTTTATTTGGATGTTTATAACGGCAATATCGGCGGATGGGTATCGATAGACGCTGCAAACAAAAAGCCAGAGAACGTTTCATACAAACTATCAGCCAACGTCTCTGGTGTAAACTCTGCTTATCTTCTCGCGCGCGGAACCCGGTCCGAGGAAAGTATTCTGAATGCAAATACAGAATTGTACGGCAGCGGTTTGAATGTTGAACAGAATTTTGATATTGGCGGTCATTTTTATATTACAGAAATCGGCTCACGATTCGCAGATAATGTACTGCGCTCTCTTGATCCGGAAGGAAAAGACTCGGGTATCCGTACAACAAGAATATTGATGAACCGCGGTTTTAAACCGCGTCTTTTTACTTTTGAAATCAGAAATGGTTATTGTTATCCATCGGTTTCTTTCAAGCAACCGTGGTATTTCCCAATACGGCTCAGTGGCGGACAGATCGAATTTGGACGGATTCCACTCGACTATTTTATTCAGTAACAAATGAGGCTTTTACTCCATTGGAGGATGGGATGAAATATATTTTGCTTTTATTTTTTATCGTGCTTTTGTTCACGCAGTGCAGTGTGAAAACACCGGAAATTACCCTCACCGGCGAAAAGACAGCTCTGGAAAATCAGGTTCTGGGCAACTATGAACAAGTAGAAAATGATATCTGGGTCACAGCTTCGTCACGAGCCGGCAAAACGCAACGAGACACGCTGAGATCGGCCCGCCAGCAAAATGTGCTGGATGCGCTCAGAGCAAGAAAATTCAACCAGGACGAAATTAGTGAACTAAAAAAAGCGCACGTCATCGGAGAAAACAATCAGGGGTTTGTGGAAATATTGGGTGGCGAGCAATACGACAATAATCCCCAATACAGGAACATGGTCAATAGAATCGTTGAGGACGAAAACCAGGCGCGGCGCGTTATTTACCAGCGCCTGGTGACGGTGAATAACAGGGCAAAATATACTGCGGAAACCAGAGTAAAATCGGTTTTTGCCAGTATGCGTCAGCAGGAATCACCAGCAGGAACCATGATTCAAAAAGCTGACGGCACATGGGTTGAAAAGGAAAAGTAAGCCATGATCTACAAGAATGTAAAATATTCACTGCTGCAATTGTTTTATCTTCTGTTTTCAGTTTTTTCTTTGCTTTTTATTCTATATGCAAACCTTTTCTCCCAGACGATTCCTGAACAATTCCGGCAGGTAACGACGCATGCTGATATCGATTTGGCACCAAGACTTTCGCCGGACGGCAAATGGCTTGCTTTTGTATCGAAACGTTCGGGCAATTATGATATCTGGTTGCGGAATATGCAAAACGGGCGAACCCGCCAGTTAACCACCCACCGCGCTGATGATTATTACCCGGCATGGGATCCAAAAAGCAGTTACATTGTGTTTGTCTCCCAGCGCAGCGATGCAGAAGGTGATGTGTTCAAACTCGAACTATCGAACATTTTGGGCGAGCTTGTCGCCAGAAAAAAGCCCGAGCAGTTGACTTTTTACAAAGGATTTGACGGTTATCCATGTGTATCCCCGGATGGCAAACAAATCGCCTGGGTTAGCGATCGCTCTGGTTTGGATAATATCTGGCTGCAGAGCAAGGGCAGGAATAAAAATGTACGCATATTAACGCACGGCGGCGCAACGCATCCGGTCTGGAGCCCGGTCCAGGATTATCTGGCATTTACAACCTTTCGTGAAGATAAAAGCAACGGCGATATCTGGCTGCTCAATCTTTATGCCCCAAAAGGAGCGTACGTTCCGAAAACACCTGTGGACAGTCTTGAGCGCCCGATGTGGCCTGTGACGAAAGGGCCGGCAAGGGACGGATTTCCGGTTTTTTCACCCGATGCAAAACAAATTGCTTTTGTTCGCCGTGATTTCAATACAGACAAAAACGGTAAAATCACGCCGAATGATGCGGCAGCCATCTGGAGTGTTGACATTTCCTGGGTTCCCGAGGATACATCTGCCAACAATGATCCTTTGCTAAAGCTCTATGGCGATTCGTTTAATCCCGAAATTGTTCACAAAGCTCATATCGCAACCCAGGGCTACAACACCATCCAGCCGGAATGGGGAACAGACCTGCGCATTTATTGTTCGTCTTCTCACAGCGGCAATGATGATATTTGGAGTTTGCCTGATAGCGGATTTTTCCCCGCACTCGAAAATCCTGCAGCTCAGTTCCGTTACGCTGATGAAAATTTCACCCTGCCCAACAATCTGACTTTTCACAGTCTCGATCTTTTCTTCCTTTCAGGTACGTTGTCTGAAAGGCAAAAGTTGTCATTATGGAATCGGATACAGGCCTTTCAGAATGTGTGCACAAACTTTTCTGATGATGAATTATGTGCAGCAGCACTATTGCAGCAAAGTGTCTGTTATCATATTTTAGGCCACACTTTCAGAGCTCTAAAAATCATTCAGTACATTAGAGAACAGGCCCGCGACCAGGAGCTCATTTCAGCCAAAGCGGATATTATGGCCACAGTTATGGCAAAAACAGTGGATCGAGATTCAGCGTCGTTATACAATCTCCTCAATGATTTACAACGCCTTGAACAAACCGAAACGTACCACCCCCAAGCCACAGCTCTGGTTTACATCATTATCGGAGATGTGTACGACAAAATTAATGATAATGAAAAAGCAATGTCGTATTACACACGCGCTGTTGAAAAATATCCGGATATCCGCGAACTAGCTGCTGAAAGTCTTTACAAACGGGGAATACTGCACAAGAAAAATGACGAGTCTGAAAAAGCGATTGGAGATTTTTCAACGGTTCTTGACACATATAGCGACATTGAAAAATGGCGGCACCTGGCGCAAAAAGAGCTTTTTGGAATTTTTGAGAAAAATGTGGCAACCCGGCAAAATTATGTTGAACGCTATGAATCTATCGCTGAAAAGTATTCGGGAAATCCCTCTGTCTCTGCAGAAGCACTTTATCGTAAAGCAGCGCTTTTCCGGGAAAATGAAGACTATGCAAAAGCGCTATCAACGTTGGATTATATCGAAAATAATTTTCAGGACCATCAGGATTACACCTTTAAAGCCGCGCTTAAAAAAGCCGGTATTTTATTTGATTCGGGACAAGACAATAAAGCATTTTCCATACTGGATTCTCTTTATACTTTTCACATCGACAAAAATCCCAGCCTTGCGGATCAAGCTCAAAAGAGAATGGTTCAGGCACTTGTACGCGCTGCAGATGAATTGCGTGTCAGCAATGACTTAAAAATTGCTCTGCCTAATTATAAGCACGCCTGGCAATTAGCCCCGGACAATGTGGATGCACATCGCGGTTACATACAATGTCTCTATCGCCTGGGCCGTATTGATGAAGCTATGAGCGAATACGATGCTCTAAGCAAACAAGTCCCTGACAATAATATTGTTCAGTATGCCCGGGGTCTTGCCTATTCCTACAAAGGCACAGAGAAAGCGGACCTCAAAAACGATCCTTATGGCATCAAACCGGAATATCTCAAAAAATCCAACGATATCATCCGCCAGGCACTTGCACAGGATTACACCTTCATAGATGCCTATCTGACAATGAGTTACAACTATGAGACTCTGGAAACCCACAATATTCGGGAACAGCAAAGGTCCAAATCGTTTTTACGCAAATCATGGAACACTGTAACCGCTCCGCTGTTGTGGACTTTTCGTACACTCACTTTTTGGAGCGAAACCCGCGAACCGAGATACTATGAAGATGCCATTCAGGAATTGAGCCGTGCGCTGGCATTGAATGATGAAAAGCAAAATCCGGAACTCGAAGCGCGTTTAGCTCTGAACATGGCGAACAATTATTACAAATTAGGGGAATTCGGATTTAAACGCGCTTATGAATACTATCATATTCGCATGAGGCACGATTCCACATTTGAAGACATTCAACAGGAAGCCGCGATAAAGTCGCGCATGGGACATTGCGCATTGGTCGTCCAAGACCTGGATAAAGGGCCCGGTTATTTAAAGCGCTCCATTCAGTTGTATAAAAAATTGAACAGAGACATCCAGGTGCTGATCAATACCAAAAGGCTGGCTCTGTTGTATGAGATTGGCGGCGATTCACAGCAAGCCTTGCGCTATTATCAGGAAGCGGCTGATGTCGAACAGCGCCGCAGCTTCCACACCGGACTCATGCGCAGTTATCGAAGCATGGCGCATCACAGCCAAATCCTCAACAGGCAGAAAGATGCCATGACTTATTCCGAAAAAGCTTTGGAGCTTTTACATAGTGATCTGATAAAACAAACAGAAGGTAAACCGATTTACCTTCAACTTGGATTGATGGGCATTTACTTTCCAATACCGTATGATTTGCGCAATTTCGGGGTAAAATCTACCACCGAATTAACTACAGATCAGGAAGAAGCTTTTGTGTACAATGTATTAGCGAATAATTATTTGAATGACAAGACCTATGACAAAACTCTGGAATATTTGCATAAAAAATGGAAGATTTATAAAGAACGCAAGGATGCGGATTCACAAGCGATTATATACAACAATATTGGTTATATAAACTATATCAAGGGCGACTATTATCAGGCATGGCTGGGTTTTACAAATTCGTATTGGAAGTGCTATAAAATCCATTACATAGCGGGTCAGGCGTTAAACATTCGCAACTCGGCTGAAATCGTCCTGGCAATGGCCAGAGCATCAGACCCTTATAATCGTCGAAATCTCAAAAAATGCCATGACTGGATTACCAATAAAATACACGAAATGATGCAATTGATGGAACCGCAAAAAGAACTCTACTATGATACTTTTATTCATTTTCATTTGCTTTTGGCACAGCTCGCTTTGATTGATCCGGTTTACAATAAGAGTGATGATTTGCAAGGAACTATTTTCTCTTCGCTTACCTCTTTTGATAATGCCGAGGCCGCACTGGTTCAGCTTGATTTGGCATTAACATTGAGCAGGCTATATAAACAGAAAACTGAAGAATGTGCCATCGAATTTCATTACGGCAGGATTTATCATTTGATTGGCACCGAGAGAGAAGCTTTTCGCCATCTAATGAAAAGCCGGACCCTGGCCATCCGGGAACGGTACCTGGAGATGTTGTGGCAAATCAATACGTATATTGGCAAGACGCTCGAAGAGATGGATGATCCATTAAGAAAAGAACTGGTCAAAAATAGAACAGCACTGGATTATTATCAGGAAGCCATTGACGTTTTGCAAAGCCGGTCTTTCAAAACACCAGGAATCTCGATCCGGACACTTCGGGAGGCGCATGAAGAGCCTTACCGGCAGGCAATTGCTTTTATGATTGAAAAAGGCGACACCCTGGGCGCGTTTAAAACCACGGAAGCAATGCGTTCAGAAACATTCCTGAATATGGTCTCCAGAGAGAAATTACACTTTTTCTCGCAAAAAGATAGTACTTTTTATGAGCGTGCCCGTACACTCGGAGCTGACATCAACGAAAGCGAAATAAACCTGCTTCAACTCCGTCAGAGTCCGAATGTGTCGCAGTCCAGAATTAACAATCTAACCAATGAACTTTTATTAAAAAAGCAAGAATATAACGAGCTGCTTCAACAAATAAGCATAGAGACCCCAGGACTTGAACCGCTGATTCATGTGCCTGATTTGGAAATCTCTCAGATACAAACCCAGATTCCTTCCAGTCGGGGATTATTTTATCACGTTACGCTCGATGACTTTACTGCGGTTTGGATTATTACTAGTGATAACGTTCAATTTTTCAGGCTGCCAGTTTATAATCCTCAATTCACAGATGCTCTATTAACATTCGAACATCAGTTAGCGCAAGATTCCGCCAGCATACATGACGTGCCAACATTCCTGGATATTCTTTTTGCGCCTCTAAAAAAAGCAGCTTTTGAATATGTCACCGTGATCCCGGATTATGATGTGCTACTTTTCCCATGGCATATTATTAATTTTTCATCAATTGCTGAAAACATGCCCCGAATAGAACGCATAAATTCCAGTTTATCGAGTTATTCTCTTGCAAATAAAAACCGGAAACTTGAGGGGCAAAAAATTGCCACCACAGCCTCAACAAAATTATGGGAAAGTGAGAATTATACTGTACTGAATCCTGATTCTTTAATATCCAAAAAAAGATCAACAGCTCAGGCAATGACCAATGAAGCGAACATTTTCCATCTAAAAGGTTCAACAAACTGGGACCAAATGAGTCCGTTGCGCACGACATTTGCTTTCCCGGCACCAAAACAGAGTACACAGAATTTGACAGCTTTGTCGCTCTACGGGTATACCGCGAATCCATACATTTGCCTGCTGGACCCTGGTGCGGATTCGCTTTACTTCAACGGAAGCGAGCCGGCAATCGCTCTTGAATGTTCTTTTTTCTACAGCGGTGTGCCCTCGGTTATATTCACTTTATGGCCCAATGCAGATTCTACTTCAAGTATTTTTTATGCAGAATTTTATAAAAATTTAACAAACATGCCTCCGGCCATGGCATTACATACAACACAGAAAAATTTAAATGCAAACGGTGTTCCGGTTAGTGTCTGGGGTCGTTACCAATTTTACGGGTTCCCGGGAATGACCCGGCAGGAAGAGCAACTGTTTGCCAGCGAGAATCTCGATTTTGTCATCCAACGCGCTGATGAAGCATTTGACAGAGGTGATTGGCTAAATGCTCTGCAATCCTACCGGCAGGCTATGGAATTGAGTGAACGCCGGGGCAATGAAATGCAGCACCAGCTCCTTGACAGAATGCTGCAAAGTACGATGAATGGTGCCTTGTGGTCAGAGGCAATTGGTATCCAAAAACAAATTATTCATCTGGCAGAGGCGGACAAAAACTGGCAAGCAGCCGCCAGAGGGTACAAACAACTGGCTAACTATTATAGCGAAAACAGTCAATATGAAGAAGCGGCAAAAGCCAATCAGAAATACGACCAGCTTACCAGCCGTTACGGGCTCGAACGCAATGAAGGAAATCTTTTCATAGAGACGGCACAGATTTATGAACGCGGGCATCGCTATGAAAAAGCAATAGAGTGGTACCTGAAAGCTGCAAGCGTTTTTCGTCAGGCGGGAGAAATAGGGAACGAAATACAATGTCTGCGTTTTGTCGCAAATTTGTACACCACAGAATTGAACAATCTGCCCCAGGCTCTGGAGTATTACACGCAAGCCAATAGCAAGTTAGAAACCAATGTTCCTTCAACGGGTATTGACTTGTCTCTTGACATTTCTTCTGTTTATGAAAAGATGGGCCTTTTTACTGCAGCAGAGGAATTTGCAGGAAAAGCTTTAAATAATGCACAAAATATATCTGATTCTTTGCGGATTGCCCGGTCTCAACTCCGACTGGGTTGGGTTTTACTCAGAGAACGGGAATATCACAAAGCTCTTGTTCTGCAAGCGAGTGCAAAAAAGTATTTTATGACTAATAATCAATATAAAGCTTTAATTGATGCTTACAAATGCCAGAGCTATATCGAATTAATCCGGAAAAACTATCAATCCGCAATTGATCATGCTTTTTCAGCCCTGAAGATAGCCAATAACCAACAACTGGAATATCATCAAGGAGAGCTCTTGCAGTTCATTGGCGTTATGCAATGGCTGCAGGGCGCGCCTCAGGCCGCAATAGCCACTCTTCGGGAAGCGGTTTCCACCGACTCGCTCAGCAATGGTCATAGGCAAATGGCCCGTTCCATGCTCTCACTGGCGTCTTTTCATCGTCAGCTTGGCCAGGGCATCCTGGCGAAACGCTACCTCAACCGGGTTCGATCTCTGGAAGAAAAGTACCTGGATGCCGAGGCGATTGCGACCGGGCGTTACCTTTCCAGTCTGATGGCATCGCCGGAGAACGCTTTGGAACTGGCAGAGTTGGCTCATCAAACAGCTCAAAATCTTTTTATTGCAGAAATTGAATGGCGCGCTTTGGCACAAAAAGCAGAATTAGCCGCTCAAGCAAACAGGATATCCGATGCGGTTTCATGTTTCGAGCAGAGCACAAGTTTAATTGAGAGCCAGCACTCTACGATACGTGACCCAATATTTCAGAGTCTGGAGAAAAACAGAAATGATGTTTATACGGATTATATCAATCTGTTAATCAAACTCAACCAGCATGAACAGGCGCTCGTCATAGCAGACAGAGCAGAACAGCAACGGTTTCTCGACAAAATAAACGTCAGAAAGATTTCGTTTTCTCAAGAGCCTGGCAGTCTTTTTTCAGAACTGGTCAACGTGCGGGAAAAGCGTATACTGTCCCGGCATGAGTTTGGTCAGCTTCGAGATGAACCGGACAGCGTGGATGATCAAAACGCCATTGAATTACAAAATCAGTTTACAAAGAGCGAGTCTCTCCTGGTCGACCAAATAAAAGAATTGGATGCTCGCAAAGTGCAACTTTTCAGGCCAGAGCCCATTAATATAAAAGAGCTGCAATCCATTTTGCCGGAAAACATGGCTGTGTTGTGCTTTTCACGGAATGATCAAAAAATCGCGTCCTGGCTTTTAAGCGGATCCGAATTGATGTTCAAATCCACGGAATTTGAAATTAATTTAACAAAACACATTAACAATCTCGTTACCGGTCTGTCCGATAAAAGCAAAGCGGTCAACAGTAAGACGCTTTATCAGCTTTTCTGGGAGCCCTGGCGAAATAATGCGCAAAAGTACAAGTATATTGTCATTGTACCGTTTGGCGATTTACAGAATCTGCCTTTTTCTGTAGTCAAGAGAGACAAAGAAAAGCCAATAGGTCTGTTGCATAATCTGTCAACAGCAGCCAGTCTTACGCAACTCGAGATGGCGTTGCAAAACAGTCGCGATTCACAAAACGCTGATGCCCGGGTCACAACTATTAACTATTGGACAGCCCGGGACACGAGTGCCACAGCCGTTTATTCAAAATTGTTGGTGCAATGCCTTGACCGGTATTTTGATTCGGTTAACAATGTCCTGGCAAAGGAAACATCTGATGTTTTTATGAATCGTGATCAGTCACCACCAGGATTCGTGCTGTTTAGTTGCCCTGTTTATAGCGATACAATAAATGCATTAAACTCGTCAATACAGATTTCTTCTATTGATGACAAATCGGCTCGATTAGAAGTGAGGACACTTTTAGCAGAACAGTTTCCCGCCCGACGCGTCGGGGTTTATGGTTTATCTCCTCACCCGCAATCGCATTCAATTTTACCAACCGGTTCCGGATTGATGCACAGCCTTATTTTTAGCGGCACATCGTCGGTGCTCTCTACACAATTTAGCAACAATGCCGGGCCTTGTTCTGTGCTATTTAAAAGGTTTTTCCGTTTTATGAGCCAGGGTTACAGCCAAGCCGAATCTCTTCGTCGTGCCCGTCAAGTTGTGTATGAGATGGTTGATTCACATCCTTCAGCATGGGGCGGCGTTACGCTGTATGGCGATTTTCGATAGACTCTTTATTTGTCCCCCCCCCAGCCTTTCTCTAAAAGTGTTGATTTTGAAAATTAATTTTTTCATATTAAAAAATAACTGAATTGTAACAAGCGTCTGAAATTTCATTTCTGATTGATAGAGGTGTCTTTCTCATTAAAAGAATAGCAGCATTATCGCATAGAAACGATCACGTGCATAGAATGATGGAAGAGAGGTTACAATGACTACACTCTTGTTGATTGGCGGGCTTGTTTTGTACATCTTGTTATATTTCATTTATGGCAAAAAGCTCGAAAAAATCGTGCACTGCTCAGATGAAAATGAAGCACCGTCCAGAGCATTTTATGATGGTGTTGATTATATTCCGGCACAAAAGCCCGTTCTGTTCGGCCATCACTTTGCCTCCATTGCCGGAGCCGCCCCGATCATCGGACCTGTGCTGGCTATGGCATGGGGCTGGGCGCCGGCCATTCTTTGGGTTTGGCTGGGCAATGTTTTCATGGGCGGAGTACACGATTATCTTGCGATCATGGCTTCTGTCCGATACCAGGGCAAGTCCATTCAATTCGTTGCTACTGACATTATTTCACCGCGCACAGGTTATACATTTTACTGGTTAGTCTTCTTCCTTCTCATTTTGGTGATCGGCGCGTTTGGTGCCGTCATCACCGGTATGTTTATCCACGATCCTTCAGTGGCATCCTCATATCTTTTTATTATAGTCTCGGCGCTGCTCCTGGGCATAATGATGTACAGATTAAAATGGAATTTTTATGTGTCCACATTGATTGGCATTATTCTGCTTGCGCTTTCACTATATGGCGGCATTATCATGCCTATCACATTGAACTGGAATAGTTGGATTGTTATTCTATTTTTTTATATCATCATCGCCGCTTCAATTCCTGTCAATATTTTATTACAACCGCGAGATTATTTGAATTCCTGGCTGCTCTATGCCGGACTTTTCATTGGCGGTATCGCTGCCATTTTTAGCTTTCACGAGCTAACCGCTCCGGCGTTCACGGCTTTTGCTCCGGTTATTTCACACGGCCAACCCACACCTTTTTGGCCGGCTATAGTGCTGATAATCGCTTGTGGTTCGCTCTCCGGTTTTCATTCCCTTGTCGGATCCGGTACGACTTCCAAACAAATTGAAAAGGAAACTGACGTACTGCCAATAGGTTACGGGGGCATGCTGGCGGAGGGACTTTTATCCACAATTGTTATCATTGCCATTGCCGGATTTGGATACGGATTGTTAAACCAGGCAGAACCAGGATTTACCATCACGGCCTGGGCGCAGCACTACACAGCAGCAATGATGGAACACTATCCAAAGGCAGCCATGTTCACCCATTCTTATGCGCAAATGGTTGATTCAACTTTTTTAAGATTTATCCCGCAAAAAATTATTACTGTGCTTGCCGGAATGTGGGTAGCGTCTTTTGCTCTCACAACTCTGGACACCAGCAACAGGCTGGCGCGCTACACAATCAGTGAAATGCTCAAACCGATGAAAAACAGTATGGAAGGACTTTACAATGTGCTCACTCATAAATGGGTTGCTTCTGTCATCCCGGCTGCTATCGGCATGTGGCTTGCCTGGAGCAAAAACTTTACCGTGCTGTGGCCATCATTCAGCACCGCGAATCAACTGATCGCATCAATCGCCTTGCTCACCGGAACGATGTGGCTTCGAAAAAAAATCAAAGCTGAAAAAGTAAATATCGCGCTCATTCCCGCCCTGCTTTTGTGGGTGACAGTGACAGGTGCAATAATCTGGTTCGGCGTTTTTGTCATGCCATCTACCATTGCTGACGATCCGGTTACCGGAATTATCGTTTTAGCTATCGAGATTGTCATGTTTATATTGAACATTGTGTTTATCACTGATTTTATCAAAAATTACAAAATCCGTAAATATGAAAGCTAACCTTTTCACGTTTCTCAAAAATATTGTCAAAGGTTTTGACCAGCATAACAGAAATCAAGCTACGGATGTGTTAGAATATCAACTCGAGGAAATGGAATATGTTTTTGCCATGCTGGTCTATTCTTCATTTCTCGGCATTCCCGGAATTCCTGAATTTGTCGCCTTTGAATTATTGCCGTTTATGGAAACTGAACTTGTTAAATTTGAACAGAAAAGCGAAAATTCCGACGATATGTTGGCAGACTTGTTTTCAAAATTGAGCTTTGAGTAATGAACGCGTGTTTTTTTACTGGAAAAGGAGGCGCCGGGAAAACAACCATTGCATCCGCATTTAGCTGGCAACTTTCACAGCATAATTTTAAAACCCTGCTTATTTCTCTTGATCCTGCTCATAATCTAAAAGATATTTTTGATATCAAGGGCAAAAAGACCTGCCAGAACATAAACTCCTATCTGTCTATTCAGGAACCGGATTTTGAGCGCATCAAATTGGAATACTTTAATCAGCGTTTGATGATGCTCAAAGGTATGACACAACACTTGTCCGCTTTTAATCTGGAAAAATATCTCAATACACTAAAGTACTCTCCGGGACATGAAGATTACGCAGCTATTTTGTTTATGACCCGCCTATTAAAAAATGAAAAAGACAAATACGATTATATTGTCTTTGACACACCGCCGACCGGAATGACGTTGAGGATTTTTTCGCTTCCGGTGGTCTCGGTGTTGTGGATCGAAAAATTGATAAACTTGAGAGAAAAGATAATCGAACGACGCAACACGATAAACAGCATCAGAGCCGGAAAAAAAGAGGGCATACAAAACAAGGACTCGATTCTTGAAAAGTTAAAACAGCTTTGCTCGGATTACTCTGACCTGGAAAATTTTTACAAGTATGATGCGCGGGTTTACGTGGTCGCTAACCAGGACAGACTTGCTTTGAATGAATCGGCACGGCTAATAAAGGAATTGACCAATCTTGACATCGAGATCGCTGGCATCATCCATAATAAATATAAGGAACGTATGGAACCAGAAATGGACCAATTGCTGGGCTGCCCGGGCAAGCCGGTTATCAACGTCCATGAACAAGTCATAAAAGAAAAGGGCTATGAAATTTCTGTGAACCTGCTCAAAGCGCTGGGAATCCACAATGACGAATACTCTCCTGTTTAACATTTTCATATTTATAACCCTCTTGCTCATTGGCGGATATTTTTATGGCAAAAGAAAAAATCAACTTGTAGCCGCTCGCGCCCTGAAAAAACTGTCTAATCTTTTTGAACCTGACGATCAAAAAATTATTAATATTGGCGGCATTGTGGGCTATCATATTGAAATGGTTTTTTCGAAAACAAGGCTTTTTCAAAAAATCGAAGGCACGATCACTTTATTACCCAGGCACACATTACTGTATTTGCCAGTCTCTAAACTGATTCGCAAATCCGATCGTTTTTTTATCAGAATTTTCATGAAAACAATTCCTGTAGAAAACAGCGCCCGCCTGTTCGAAAAAAAGTTTTTGTACAAACATCGCAATAATGTCCTTCACGAAAACCGTTTTGCGAAAAAATATATAAAGCGTGGGAAAACAGAATTCTGTTATTGTCTTGAAAACGAATTGGAAACAGCACCGTTTGAAAAACTCTTGGCTAAAATTGACAAACCAGAGCACTTGAAAGAATTATCTTTTTATCCGGATCAAAAACTGGTAGAATTGCTTTTCATTCCCGGCAAAGCGGGCAACGATATCTTGACCGCAGTAGCTGATCTCCTTCACGATTGTGAATGAACCATCCCGAAATCACATACCTCGATCTTGATAAACCCGTAACGCTCACGTATGTTATCATCGTGGCGCAATTCCAAAACCAGTGGCTTTTTGTCCGGCATCGTGAACGCAGCACATGGGAGACACCAGCCGGCCACATCGAACGAGGTGAACTGCCCGATGCCGCTGCCGGACGTGAACTCTTTGAAGAGACTGGAGCAGTGGAATTTGAACTTGAGCCGGTTTGCAAATACAGTGTGGATGACGGTCATCTAAAACGTTATGGGCAACTCTTTTATGCAAGGGTCAGGAAACTCGGGCCGCTGCCTGGCTCGGAAATAGCAGAAAGACATCTTTTTACTGACATGCCGAAACATCTTTCTTATCCAAAAGTCCAGCCTCATTTAATCCGTAGAGTCTGGAATGATTATCCTCAATTTGATTGATTCCGCAATTAACAACTTTGTTTTCATATAAAAAGTAATTATCTTTTATGATTTAATAAAAAAAACAGTTTTGTCCTGGCCTGAATAACTCATGAACTTGACCACAAAGACATAAAAAGACAATTTGTTGGAATGTGGTGCTTTGGTGTTTTGTGGTAAAAAAAAAGACAGCCACTAAAGCACAAAAACACGAAAAGACACAAAAAAGACAATTTGGTGGGATTTAGTGTTTTGGTGTTTTTGTGGCAAAAAAAGGACAGCCACTAAAGCACAAAATCACAAATATCACAAAAAACAATAGGTTATATGTACTAACGAGTTCAAATTAATAATTCTGAAAAAATATTTATTTCATCGAGACTTTTGTTTTTCCAAAGCTTTGTGATCTCGTATTGAATAATTGTAGCTCGTCTTGGTTCAAAATATCCTAGGGAGGTATAATGCCGTACAAAGTCGGAGTTGTGGGTGTTGGCAAACTCGGAACATATCATTGTAACAACCTAGACCAGATGAAAGAAGCAGAACTAACCGGTGTCCATGATCTTGATCAATCACGTGCCCAGGAGATCGCCCAAAAGTTTCACTGCCAGGCATTTACAACAATGAAAGAACTCATCCAAAGTGTGGATATTGTTGGCATTGTTGTTCCAACGACTGATCATTTGGCTGTCGCTAAAACTGCCCTCAAAGCGAACAAACCTGTTTTTGTAGAGAAACCCATCACAAGCACAATTGCCGAGGCGGAAGAGCTCGTCCGAATAGCTGGCGAAAAAAATACTCCGGTGCAAGTAGGTCATATCGAGCGGTTCAATCCGGCGGTGCAGGCACTGGATGGCTATCAGTTGTCGCCGCGATTTATTGAATCGCACCGGCTTTCATCGTTTGATCCCAGAGGAACAGATGTGGCTGTTATTTTGGATCTCATGATTCATGACATTGACATTATCCTCAGCCTGATTGACAGTCCGGTAGCCGAGATTCGGGCGAACGGCGTTGCGGTGATTTCCGAAGAAGCGGATATCGCCAATGCCCGGATTGAGTTTGAAAACGGTTGTGTTGCTAATGTAACCGCCAGCCGCATCTCCCAGCGAAAAATGCGCAAGATGAGGATATTTCAATCAGACTCTTATTTTTCCATCGACTTTTTGCAGCGGTTAACCGAAGTTTTTCGGATTTCTGACAATCGAGAGAAAGATATGCTTGCTATCAATTTAGGCAAGATCGAAAAGGGCAAATACAAACGCAACATTATTTACGAAAAACCAAGCCCGCCTGAAACCGATGCTATGCAGGCAGAATGGCAAGCATTTTTCAAAGCCATTGAATCCGGAACGCGTCCACTTGTCAACGCCAAAGACGGACTTGAGGCTTTGCGCGTTGCGTCTTGCATCCGGGATATCATCAACAAAAACACGGAGCCGGTGAATGCCTAAGCGCTTACTCGTCATTGCCGGTGAAGCGTCTGGTGACCTTCACGGCGGAGCACTGATAAAAGCGCTCCATGACAGGAACCCTGATCTTGAAATATTCGGCATCGGCGGGGGTCGTATGCAATCCGCCGGTATGACCTTGCTGTATCACGTTCAGGATGTTGCCTTTGTCGGATTCGCCGAAATCGTCAAACACCTGGGAACCTTTCGGAGAATTTTCAATCACCTTGTCAACGAATTGCAAATTCAAAAGCCGGACCTGGTCATTCTGATTGATTATCCCGGTTTCAATTTACGTTTTGGCAAAAAGGCCGCAAAACTTGGATTTCCTGTATTTTATTATATTGCGCCGCAAGTCTGGGCGTGGCACCCGGGGCGCGCTAAAAAGATGGCAAAGTTCATCGACCGGATGGCTGTAATTTTCGATTTCGAGGTTGATTTTTTCTCCAGATACGGCATCGACACCCATTTCGTGGGTCATCCTCTTCTTGATGGTCTTCAAGTCAATATGCAAAAGGATGAATTCTATCGATCTTTAGATTTGGACCCGGAACAACCGCTGCTGGCTCTGCTGCCCGGAAGCCGGAGACAGGAGATTGATAATCTGCTGCCGGTGATGCTGGAGGCGGCTGAAAAAATCATGACGGATTATCCTGATCTTCAGATCGCTGTCAGCCGGGCAGCGACGATCTCTGATGAGATGATGGCCACAATCAGACAAAGTCACTCGTTTGTTAAAATTGTTGATACGAGTATTTATGATATGATTAGTTATGCCAGGGCAGCAATTGTAGCATCCGGAACAGCAACGCTGGAAACGGCGTGCCTAAAGACGCCATTTGTCATTGTTTATCGCGTTGCTCCGCTGTCTTTTTTCATCGGCAAACGCGTGGTCAAGCTAACTCACATCGGGCTGGCAAATATTGTGGCTGGAGAACAAGTTGCCGAAGAATTTATTCAGAATAATGTCAATGCCGACAACATAGCTCGGGCTGTAGAGCCGTTACTGTTTAATGAGCAAGCACGTGAACAAGCGCGCCAAAAAATGCATAACGTCCGTGAAAAACTCGGCCAACCTGGTGCGGCAAAAAAAGCCGCTGACCTTGTCCTTGATATGATCGATGAATAAGAAAAAGAAAAAAAAGCTGGTCCGCACCATTTCGGCAAAATGTGCCTGGTTGCTCATTCTCCTGCTGGGACGCCTTGGACGCTACAAAGTGCTTAATGCACACTATTTTATTTCTGCCAAACAAAGTGAACATCCATACATCATTATAACCTGGCACGGCCGGATGTTGCTGCCGATTTATCTTATGAAGAACCGCAAAATTATTGCCATGGTCAGCGAACACGGCGATGGCGAAATAATTGCCCGGACAGTCGAGCATCTTGGATACAAAACGATTCGCGGCTCCAGCACCAGGGGAGGCACCAAGGCATTTCGAAGTATGCTGCGTGCCCTGAGAAAAGGCTACCCGTGCACCATTTTACCGGATGGCCCTCAAGGTCCGCGACAACACATGAAATTGGGCGCTATCTTTCTTGCCCAGCGGACAAATGCTCTTTTGTTACCGTTTACTTTTTCAGCGAAAAAACCTATCACCATCAATTCATGGGATCGTTTTACCCTCTGGTGGCCGTTCTCTAAACTTTATGCGGCTTTTGGCGAACCTATAAAAATACCAGATAACATTAGCCGTGACGAGCTGGAACGATACAGATTCGATATCGAAAATCGCATGAACCAGTTGGTAGAGGAAACGGATGCGTTATTTCAATAAAAAGTGGCCGGGAATACTGCTTTTGCCGTTTTCAATGCTCTATGGTGCTATCGTTTTTCTGCGAAATATTTTTTACAAACTCTGGATATTCAAGCCGCATCAAATAGCTCGCCCCGTCATAAGTGTGGGAAACATAACAGTTGGCGGGTCCGGTAAAACCCCGGCTGTTCAATTTCTGGCTAACTATTTTATCGACCGGGGAAAATTTGTTTGTATCCTCAGCCGCGGGTATGGAAGATCATCAAAAGGATTCCTCGTTGTATCTGACGGACGAGACATCATCAGCTCTTCGCAAAATGCAGGTGACGAACCATACCTGTTGGCTCGAGCCTGTCCATCGGCACTTGTTATCGTGGATAAAAATCGAATTCGAGCTGCTCGCTTTGCCATGATTCATTTTAGACCGGATATCTTTTTACTGGATGACGGTTTTCAACATCGAAAACTGGCAAGAGATCTTGATATTGTTGTGTTACGCGCAGACAGACCTTATGGAAATGGTTTTTTACTACCTGCCGGGCCTTTGCGCGAGCCAAAATCCAGCCTGCACCGGGCTGATGTTGTCTGGTTCAATCACAATGTGCGTTTTTCCGAGGTACAACACATAAACAGGCCAACTGTTCACGTTAAATATAAAGTGACTGGCCTGATAGACAAGGATGGCACGACGTATCAGCCGGATTTGACCGGAAAACATATCGTTGGATTTTGCGGACTTGGAACGCCGGAGAGTTTTCGACAAACACTTGATCGACTTGGTGCCATAGTTGCCAAATTTTTAGTTTTTAAAGATCATCACACCTATACAACCAGAGACACAGAAAAATTGGAAACACTTTTAATAGAATCAGGCGCTGAGTTTATTGTCACCACCGAGAAAGATTGGATGAAACTGCCGGAACCGAAAAAGCCGGACTCTTGGCGCTACATTCGCATTGCCGTTGAAGTTAAAAACATGGATACTATTCACATGATGTATAAAAATATTTTCTAAGTGTCTCAAAATAATACGAAAATACTTGCTTTTTTTTCATGGGTTTATTAAAATTGTTCTATATTTAAACACAAATTATGAATAAATTGTATTAAATGGAGACACTAACGTGACAGAAACAGCACAAAAACCGCAGATACTCATCGTCGATGATGACAAAAATATATGCAAAATGATCGAAGCCAGTCTTCGCAAGGAACGCAAATATGATATCAAAACAGCGTTGAGCGGCGAAGCCTGCCTGAAAATGATTCGCGAAGAATTGCCGGATCTTGTTCTGGTTGATATTCAGATGCCTGGCATTGACGGGATTGAAACGCTGCGTAAAATCAAAGAGCTTAATCCCAATCTGCCGGTCATTATGATGACAGCGCACGGCACAATCGAGCGCGCGGTCGATTCGATGAAATTGGGTGCCTATGACTTTTTCACAAAGCCATTTTCAAAATACCGTCTTCAGGTGACAGTCCAAAATGCCTTGCTCAACAGTTCACTTAAAAAAGAAGTGGACGAACTGCGCACCGAATTGAAGGACAAGTATCAATTCGCCAACATTATCGGTGAAAGCGGTGTCATGCAAGACGTGTTCAAGGCAACCGAAAAAGTCATTGACAGCAATGTAACCGTACTGATTCAGGGTGAGAGCGGCACCGGCAAAGAACTTATCGCCCGAGGAATACATTTTCACTCTCAGAAAAGAGCGGACAAGCCATTTGTTGCGGTGAACTGTTCTGCTTTGCCGGAATCGTTGCTGGAGAGTGAACTGTTTGGCCACGAAAAGGGCGCGTTTACAGGTGCATCTGGCAGGCGAATCGGCAAATTTGAACAGGCAAACGGCGGAACTATTTTCCTGGATGAAATCGGCTTGATGAGTCCTGCCACACAATCAAAAATATTGCGCATTTTGCAGGAGCGGGAATTCGAACGCATCGGCAGCAACGATCTCATAAAAGTTGATGTAAGGATCATCTCTGCGACCAATAAAAATCTGGAAGAAGAGATGAAGCAGGGTAACTTTCGCGAAGACTTGTTTTATCGCATCTCTGTGTTTCCGATAAAATTGCCTGCACTTCGGGAACGTAAGGAAGACATTCCTCACCTGGCTGGCCATTTCCTTAAAAAATATAACGAGCAGGAAGGCAAGTCAATTGAAGGCATTTCCCCGGATGCCCTCGATTTATTGATGGCTTATAACTGGCCGGGCAATGTGCGGGAACTTGAAAATGCCATGGAACGCGCTGTCGTGCTCTCAAACGGAAACGAGGTCAAGCCGCATGACTTGCCGCCGGCCGTTCGTTCGCTTGGCGAAAAACGCATCTATGAATCAGATAATACCCTTTCAACCTGGATCGAAAAGTTGGAAGAGAAAGCATTACGCCAGGCATTATTAGAGTGTGAAGGCAATATCTCAAAAGCAGCAAAACAGCTCGGTATCGGTCGGGCGACCATTTACAGAAAAGCCAAAAAATATGGTTTGCCCATGGTAAAAAGTTGACTTTGTATGCCAGAGGGGCGAATCGAGTGGTTTTCATAAATTATTTTGACGAACTGGAACTTGTGCTTTTCCAGTTCGTTTTTTTATATGGTAAGAGAATAAATCACTAATAATGATTGTTCTCGTAATTGAAAAGAGTAGAAAACTGGTAATAACACTTACCATTCCGCACTATTAGCCACCTTTTGCAGAAGTCCAGAAAAGATGTTGTGGCTTCTCCTCCCGTTGTGATTCTCCTGACATGTGAAAACGAAAGAATGGGTATGCGTTGATGCATACCGAATTTTATTTACCATAAGAAAGGAGGATTATCATGAATTATCAAAAGCTGTTTTGGGGATGGGTTATTGTTGCCTTTCTCATGCTAGTGTTAACTGGCTGCTCGGAAGAAGATAATCCTGTATCATCACCATCGACGCCGGATCCGCCAACGTTTTCGTTAAAGTCCATTACTATACCTGATAATCTCAAAGGATCATCGGATGAAATGGCACAAGAAGTTTTGGCCATAGTCGAGGATGCTATGAGCCTTGATAACCCACAGGTATGTTTTGAAAAACCGGATGACTGCGAGGCACTCACTGAAAAAACCGGAGAATGGGAATATCAATGGTCAGAGGGAAATTTAACAAAAAATCTAAAAATCACTACCAAAGGAGATAGAAACGCCTGGCAATTCTATTTAGATGGGAAAAGTGATGGGGTCACTTTTAGCAATTTTAAGGCGATGGATGCTGTCCAGCAACGAAACAAAACAAACGGTCATGTACACTTGTTTAAAACGAATTCCAACCAAATAGAGATACAATGGGTTTGGTATACGCTTGACAATGGCAATTATCTGTTTACAAAAGAGTCCTTTTCAGAACCCCGGTTTAATCTGGAAATTACAATTCACCCGGACAACTCTGGCAAAATTGAGCGGTATGTATTAGGGCCAACAGGCAGCATGGTCTATGATGTGCGTTTCACGTGGGAAGAAGATGGCTCTGGCGCCTGGTGGGCGTACGATGCCGGTCAACAAAAAGATTACGGCACGTGGTAACGTAACATTCCGAGCACAAGCCGGAGGTCCTCAGGACCTCCGGCTTTTTGTTTGTATAACCATCCTTATTTTGAAGCTGACTTTAAATATTTCAGATATTCAGAATCCGTGCTCAAGATGAGACTGCCGGTAGAATCAATCGTGTTTCGATAAGAGTCCAACGTTTGCCATAGAGAATAAAAATCGGGGTCACGGGAATAAGCATTAGCATAAATCCGTGTTGCTTTGGCATCTGCCTCGCCTTTGATTTCCTGAGCTGTTCGGTAGGCTTGAGAAGTGATCCTTTGCAGCTCGCGTTCCATTTGTCCTTCAATTTCAGCACGTTGTCCCTGGCCTTCAGAACGATAAAGCGAAGCGATTCGCTTGCGTTCGGATATCATCCGGTCAAATACTTTTTCTCTCACATTTTCAATATAATTAATTTGCCGGATACGAATATCCAGTACATCGATGCCATATTGCGGAACCACTTTTTTAACTTCTTCCAGTATGGAGCGAGTAATTTCTCGACGCCCCTTTTCAATTTTTAAAGAGTCCGGTTCAATGATATTGATATTTTCTTCCGAGATTGCCAATTTGCGATTGGAATTTCTCACGATTTCAATGAGCAGGTTTTCTGAAATAAAATCGCGTGTTATGCCGTCAATAATATCATCAATCCGGCTCATGGCGTTGCCTTCAGTGCGAACAGACTGGTAGAATTTCAACGCATCAACAATACGCCACCGGGCATAAGTATTCACCAGGATATACTTTTTATCGGCTGTTGGAATTTGATTCGCATCTCCATCCCATTCCAAAAAACGCTCTTCAAAAAAAGTTGCTTTTTGAATGAATGGCATTTTTATATGCAATCCAGCGGCTTTAATAGGCTCACCAATCGGGTCACCAAACTGTGTAATAACAACCTGTTCAGTTTCATCAACAATGTAAAATGCACTCGTAAGGACAAGAATAGCGATCACCACGATAAAACCAATGACATACAATTTATTCTTTCTCATCATTGCACCTCCTTTCTGCCGAGGTCCAGGAGGGGTAGGAAATTATCCGAATCCTGGTCAATAATATATTTCTTTTTCACTTTTGGCAGAATCTCATTCATTGTTTCCAGATACAGGCGGCGCCGGGTGACATCTTCTGCTCTGTTATACTCGCGCCACACTGCTTCGAACCGATTTGCATCACCTTCCGCCCGATTGACTCGGTTGGTCGCATATCCCTCCGCCGACTGAATGGTTTGTTCAGCTTGACCTTTCGCCTTTGGTATGGCGCTATTATAACGTTCCCAGGCTTGGTTGATGATTCGTTCTTTTTCCTGTCGCGCTTCATTGACCTCATTGAATGCAGGCTGAACCGGTTCCGGTGGATTGACATCCTGCAGGTTGACCGTGACAATATCGATGCCTGTCTTGTACTCGTCCAATAATTCCTGCATCAGTTCTGACGCGCGCAAGGCAATTTCCTTACGGGTTAAAATAATCACCTCATCCACACTGCGGTCGCCAACAACCTGTCGCATAATGGCTTCTGAAACATAGCGAAGGGTCGCTTCCACATTGCGGACATTAAACATGTAGGCGACCGGATCTTTAATCCGGTATTGTACAATCCACTCAACCAAGGCGACATTGAGATCTCCGGTCAACATCAGAGATTCTATTTCATAATCTCCTTGTGAATACTGAGTTTCAACTCCGGCTCTGACCGTACGAAATCCGAATTCCTGTTTGAACACGCGCTGGGTTTTTACTTTAGTCACCGACTCGATGCCCCAGGGTAATTTTAGATGAAGTCCGGGTTCTGTTTGTCGAACATACTTTCCGAACCGCTGGATAATCCCCACTTCTTCCGCATCCACAGAATAAAAGGAAGAAATGAGGAACCAGATCACAAGCACACCGATGACGATATATAAGAGAGACCGACCTCGAATGTCAGGCACCTCCACATTTTCGCCACCAATGTTGATTGTACGTTTTTGCATGAGTTCTCCTTTCTGATTTGTTTGCAGCTATTTAATAATGACTAGCTGAAAGATAAAAAGTGTTTATGAGAAATTTGTTCATTAAATGACCGTTCCATTTTTTATAACAGCATTTTTCAAGATAACGACAATGCCATCGCGGATAAAAAATCCCTCTGCCTCACGTTCGCTTTCCTGAACATTATCTTTGTTGATTATTTTTACATTTTCTCCAATGCGGGCATTCTTGTCAATAATAGCGTTTTCGATGAGGGTGTTCTTGCCGATTCCCACCGGTATATCTCCGCGCTGCAGTTCAGCATCGCGAATTTCCCGTTTTATCAAAAAATCAGCACCCATAAAAAGTGTATTTTTAATCGTGACATTATCAGAGATATAAGACCGGATACCGATGAGAGAATTTTGAATCAATGATTTACGGATGATACATCCTTCTGATACCAGGGAATGACTGATTTCGGAATTGATAATTCTGCTGGGTGGTAAAAATCGTTGCCGGGTGAAAATTGGGGCTCCGGGATCGTAAAAACTAAACTCAGGATTCGGCGATCTCAGCAGTTGCAGATTAGCCCGATAAAAAGCACGAATCGTCCCAATGTCTGCCCAATAGCCATCGAATAAATAGGTTTTTACTTTTTTCTCCTCAATGGCTGCGGGAATGACTTCTTTACCAAAGTCGGTTTTTTCATGATCCTGGGTCAACAGATCAATCAAAACATCGCGTCTGAAAGCATAAATACCCATTGATGCAATATAGGGTAATTTTTTTGCTTCCTCTTTACTTAATCCCAGTGTGCTGGTATCTACTTGCATGGCTTTTAAAGCATCGCCTTTGGGTTTTTCACTGAATTCTAGGACATTATTATTTTTGTCAATTTTTAACAGCCCAAAGTCAGGTGCTTTTTCTTCATCTACGGCGAGAACAGGCACAGTAATATCGGCTCCGCTTTCCCGATGATAATGAATAAATTCATGGTAATCCATCCGATAAAGATGATCTCCGGAAAGGATTAAAAAATCTGTTACTTCAAATCCCTGCAATTGCAGCAGACACTGACGAACGGCATCTGCTGTACCCTGAAACCAGTTCTGGTTCTCCGGAGTTTGCTGCGCAGCCAGCACCTCGACAAAACCTTCAGAGAGCGGATCGAACCGATAAGTTAAGTGAATATGACGGTTAAGAGAAGCAGAGTTGAACTGGGTGAGAACAAAAATCTTGCGTATTCCGGAATTGATCGAGTTGCTGATCGGGATATCAATCAACCGGTACTTGCCGGCAATAGGGACGGCTGGTTTGGCACGTAGCATTGTCAGAGGACGCAGGCGTGTACCCTGACCGCCGCCGAGAATAATTGACAAGACGTTTCGCATCTTTCACTCGATGTAAATTTTAATATTCTTTTTCCCACTGTGAATGAAAAATTTCATAAGCAGCAAGCTTTGCTTTTTGAGTCACGTGATAAATGCTGCCGTGGCCGGTCCAATCGTTTCCCATGTTTATATATTCGGTTTCTATCAGGTCTTCAAGTTCCTTGATGGTAAAAGAAGGATCCTGGCGACGACGCATTTCAAGATAGGTTAATGTTGCTTCAAATATCTGATTGTATTTTTGTTTTTTCAGTTCTGTACTATCCATAATCTTTTTTCTGTTATCTTGTTATGTGAATATAATCAGTGACAATACCAAATCCCAATAAAATTTTATTAAATTATTTCTCATTCTTTTCCTCTTGCTTTTACCTTGAATTATCGTTAAAATTTAATGAAATTTGTAAAATCAAAACAACAGGTAAATATAGTGATTACCAGAATTGAGTGCAGCACAAAACCTGAATACTATGACGCTGAAGGCGAACGAATAACTGAAGGTGCTTTCGACCTGGGCATCCAAAGAGTCGAAAAAACGCACTCTTTCACCGTTACTTATATCCAGGGAGACATGTCCAAACAGGAGCAAATTGATATTGCTGAGAAACTCCTTGTCGATCCTGTAACAGAAAATTATGCCATTGATAATCCCTTGAATCGCGATAAAAACGCCTGGTCTGTGGAAATCACTTTTAATCGCGGTGTCACGGACATGGTGGCAGGCACTACGCTGAAAGGTATTCAGGATCTGGGAATTGAAACGGTGACAGATGCCAAAACCGCACGGCGTTACGAACTTGTCGGCAACCTCAGTTCTGAGGACAAAGAACTCATCACTCAAAAGCTGTTGATGAACAAAGTGACAGAACATGTGGTACAGCCGGGCGAACATATTTTTATGCCAGCCTCTGAAGATCATTTCGAAATCATTACCGTGCCGTTGCAGCACGCTGATGACGACGAACTTTTACGCTTGAGTCAAGATCGCGATCTTTTTTTGAACCTTGAAGAAATGCAGGCCATTCAATCCCATTTTCGCTCGCTCAACCGTGAACCCACTGATGTCGAACTCGAGATGCTCGCCCAAACTTGGTCGGAACACTGCAGCCACAAAACATTGACCGGTCTTGTGGAATTTAATGGCGAGATTATTGACAATCCGTTAAAACAAACAGTTTTTAAAGTAACCAAAGAACTTGACAAGCCGTGGTGTTTATCGGTGTTTGAGGATAACGCCGGGGTGATTTCTTTTGATGACAAATACGCCGTTTGCTTTAAAGTCGAAACACACAATCATCCATCAGCGATTGAACCTTACGGCGGCGCAAACACCGGACTCGGCGGTGTGATTCGCGATCCCATGGGGACCGGCCACGGCGCCAAACCTGTGATCAATACCGATGTGTTCTGTTTCGGCCCGGTGGATGTGGATCATAAAGATGTACCCCAGGGCGTACTGCACCCTAAACGGGTGATGCAAGGTGTGGTCGCCGGCGTTCGGGATTATGGCAATCGCATGGGCATTCCGACAAGCAACGGAGCTGTCTTTTTTGACAAGCTTTATCTGGGTAATCCTTTGGTCTTTTGCGGCAATGTCGGCCTCATCCCAAAGAATATGGTGGAAAAAAAAGTCGCTGCCGGGGATTATATCCTTGTCATTGGCGGCAGGACCGGCCGCGATGGTATTCATGGCGCTACTGCCTCGTCGGGTGAGCTTCATTCTGAAAGCGAAGAAACCTGGAGCGGTGCGGTGCAAATTGGCAATCCGATTGTGGAGAAAAAACTCGTCGACACGCTCCTGCAGGCACGCGATCGAAATCTTTATCGGGCGATCACAGATTGCGGTGCCGGCGGACTATCCTCGGCTATCGGAGAACTGGCCGCTTCTATAGGTGCAGAGGTTGATCTCGAAAAAGTGCCGCTAAAGTACCACGGTCTTACCTATATGGAAATCTGGATTTCCGAAGCCCAGGAACGCATGGTTATTTTTGTTCCTCCTGAAAAGGTAGAGCAGGCGCTGTCCCTGTTTGAAAGCGAAGATGTGGAAGCCACAGTAATTGGAAAAACCACGAACGATAAAAAAATCCGCCTGAAATACAACAACACGGTTGTAGGTGAACTTGATATGGATTTTTTGCACAATGGCTTGCCGCGCATTACCCGCAAAGCAGAATGGTCTACTCCGACGATTATCGAGTCGATATTTGAACGTCCCAACCACTTGACAGAATCGCTTCACAAAATTCTGGCCTCGCCAAATGTGTGCAGCAAGGAATGGGTCATTCGGCAATACGATCATGAAGTCCAGGCTGGCAGCGTGCTCAAACCGTTGGTTGGCCAGGAAAATGACGGACCCGGAGATGCCAGCATTACACGGCCACTTTTGAATTCCTACAAAGCCGTTATCCTTGCCAACGGTTTAAATCCACGTTATGGGCTCATCGATCCCTACTGGATGGCAGCTTCGGCCATTGATGAAGCGCTTCGTAACATCATTGCTGTGGGTGGCCGTTTAGAGCACACGGCCTTGCTGGATAATTTTTGCTGGGGCAATACTAATAAACCGGACCGGCTGGGCAGCCTCATGCGCGCAGCACAAGCTTGCTATGATATGGCAAAGGTGTTTAAAACACCGTTTATTTCCGGCAAAGACAGTCTGAACAACGAGTTTCAAATTGCGGGTGAAACCATATCTATTCCACCTACCCTTCTTATCTCTGCCATTTCAATTATGCAGGATGCGCGCAAAGCAGTGTCCATGGATTTGAAAAACAAAGGCAATTTGATTTACATCGTCGGTCTGACGAAAAATGAGATGGGCGGCTCGCATTATTATGCTGTGCATGAAAAATCAAGTGCCCGGGTCCCCAGGGTAGAGCCGCGCATGGCAAGACGCATTTTTAGAACTCTGGCTCAGACCACTTTCCAACAACTTGTCCGAGCATGCCATGATTGCTCTGAAGGAGGAATTGGTGTTGCCCTGGCTGAGATGGCTTTTGCCGGCCATGTTGGCGTAGAGGTTTCACTTAAAAATGTTCCAACACTGGATGAAAAAATAAAAGATGACATCCTTCTCTTTTCCGAATCTAACAGTCGCTTTTTGGTAGAAATAGCTCCCAAAAACAGGAAAACGTTTGAAAAAATGATGCACAATGTGCCGCATGCTGAAATCGGCCAAACGACTGAGGGAACTGAATTGACAATAACAGGTAAAAATACCAACGGTCTGGTAAAAGAAGAACTTGAAAAACTTAAAGAATCCTGGCAACAAACACTCAGGTGGTAACTGATGAATCCACGAGTACTTGTCCTCCGCGCTGCGGGTTCGAATTGCGATTATGAAACAAAACATGCTTTTGATCATGTCGGCGGCAGAGCTGACCTGGTTCATGTGAACCGGCTTGTTAGCGGGGATGTCAAATTATCCGATTATCAAATTCTGGCCATCCCAGGCGGGTTCACTTACGGTGACGACATTTCCGCCGGTAAGATTTTGGCCAATGAATTGAAATACAAAATCGCTGATGATTTGCGCGAGTTCCACGAACAACAAAAGTTGATTCTCGGTATCTGCAATGGATTTCAGGTGTTAATCAAAAGCGGATTGTTGCCGGATGTCAATCTTAATTCTCAACCTAAATTGACCATCACGTATAACGATTCAGGAAAATTCGAAGACCGCTGGGTTTTTCTGCAGGTCAATGAAACAAAGTGCGTTTTTACTCAAAATATGAAATACCGTGTATATTACCCTGTAGCCCATGCTGAAGGAAAATTTGTAACACGTGACAGCGAAACTTTGGCCGCTCTTGAGAAGAATAATCAAATAGTCTTTCAGTATTCGGCGCCTCACGGTGATCTTGCGGAATATCCCTATAATCCGAATGGTTCAATGAATAATATTGCCGGAATCTGCGACCAAACAGGACGAATATTGGGCGTCATGCCTCATCCGGAACGTCATCAGGATCCGACAAATAATCCGTTATGGACGAGATATGGATTAGCCAAAGAAGGTGATGGTGTTATAATTTTTAGAAATGCCGTAAATTATTTTAAATGATCGATCAAATGAAAGATGATATTAGTCACATACTTGATTCATGGAAATTTAATTCCAATGATCTGAACGTTCGCCTCATTACCGGACAAGACGGCGCGCCAAAGATACAGATCCGTCTAGATCTTGGCATTTTACAAATGGAATTGGACGGCCGTCCGGACAGTCGCCGCCCTCATAATTTCGAAACCTATTTTGATTATTTCAAATACCGGGCACAAAAGTCAGAGCAAAAAGTAACCAGCAAAGGATTTCAGCTCAGTACGTACGATTGCTTTTTATTGCAACAAGAAGCAATTCAATTTTATCAGCGTTACACCGCTCTGATGAAACTCAAAGATTACGATCGGGTTGTCAGGGATAGCCAGCACAATTTACTTGTCACAAAATTTGTCAAACAGTACTGCGACAATGAAGATATCGTGTGGCAATTTGATCAGTATACGCCTTATATTATTATGATGCACACTCGTGCCAAAGTATGTATTTGTTTGGAAAACAAAGATTATGAAAAAGCGTTGAAATTAATTAATATTGCCATTCGTTCAATTGAATCTTATAATTCCCAGAATAAAGAGCTCATTGCGGATGAACAACCGGAACTGGAATTCCTGACAAGCTGGGCTGACGAGATTAGAGAGTTGAAACCAATCTCCAGGATTGAACAACTTGAAAAAGAATTGAATCGCGCCGTCAAGCAGGAAAAATATGAAAGAGCAGCTCAACTCCGTGACGAAATTGCTGCTTTGAGGAAATAGTTTATAATACAGGTAAACAAAACATCCTATTTCTGAATCTAAAAATAAAATGCTACGTATACAATGACAATCTGTTATTCTTTAATTAACAAGGTAATCTAACTTTGCGGGGCCACATTATGAATGCTAAAATTATTACTCTCGTTTTGATCGCACTTTGTATCACTCTGTCTGCCAACGCTCAGTACCCGGGTTACGGGACACTGGGCATGCATGAGCGTGAAAACAGTCAGTTTTTTGGCGGCATAGGCTTGACCAGTATCGACTCGGAAGGTGAATCAGCACTTTACTACAACATTATGTTGCAGCCGGAGCTGGCCTTTGGTAAATTGGGAATTGGCCTGAACATCAATCTCAACATCAATACAGAAACAGGGGAAATTAGAGAAAAAGATTGGGATGAAAACTATGATTATCTACGGCTTATTCGCTATTTGCGCTGGGGAGTAAAAAGCGATCCGCTTTACGCTCGACTGGGAACTCTTGACGCCACCCGACTTGGACATGGTTCTATTGTGAATTATTATACCAACGAAGCGTCTTATGACAACCGTAAAATAGGGCTCGCTTTTGACATGGATTTCGGGACCTTCGGATTCGAGACGATCACCAGTAATTTTGCCAGAGCCGAACTGGTTGCCGCCCGTGGTTATGTGCGACCATTGCGCCAGGCCATGGGAATTCCTGTCGTTAAAAACATCACTTTTGGAGCAAGTTTTGTCCGGGATTTCGATCCGGATGAAACCGACAAAACAGACGATGGCGCTACAGTGTATGGACTGGATGCAGAGTTGCCCATTCTTCGCACCAGCTTTTTAACTACCTATCTCTATTATGATTGGGCACAAATTTACGGATACAGTTACACACTGGATAAGGCACGCACATTCGGTAATGGCCAGCACGCTGGATTGCTTTTCGATTTCCCGGCGCTAACCAGCCTATTTGATTTTTCATTCAAGTTCGAGCGCCGCTGGCTTTCCAAAGAGTACCTGCCCTCTTACTTTGATGCCTTTTATGAAATCCAACGCTATCAAAACGGGTTTAGCAAAGTGGATAAATTGTTAGAGGTTAAGGATAATACCAAAGGCTGGTTTGGACAATTATACTTTAGTGCACTCGGCAATAGCCTTTTAGCGACCGGAACCTATTCGCGTCTTGACGATGTTGATGATAGCGGCATCATGCATCTGGCGGTCGATGCACCCAACACCATTCCCTCGATTGCCGCGCATGCGACGTACGATAAAATGGGTATCGATCAGGTCAAAGATGTTTTTACCCTGGACAACAAAAGCGTAGCCCGTGTCGGGGTGGGTTACAAACTAAATGCATTTTTAATTCTCTATGTGGATTATATCTGGACTTTTTCAAAAGAAAAAGACCAGGCCGGAAATACCTACTTTGCTCCTCAGGAACGAGTAGAACCACGAATCGTCTTTTCTCATTCATTTTAAATGAATTTACAAAACACACAAGCCGGCCGCTTGACTTTTGGACGAGTGGCCGGATTTTTTTTATTTCCCTTGCTCGATTTCCTGTACCCACCATATTGTTTACTGTGCGATAATCCAACTCCGCATAAAACCCCCTTACTGTGTCTAAACTGCTACCATGCTCTGCCACGTACAGCAAAGCCTCTTATTCCGGCTCATCAGTGTTCAACCGGAATAGAGCACTCGTTTCAATACTCATTTGCTCCATTGGAATACGATGAAAATATGCAGACGCTGATTCACAATTTTAAATACCGCAATATGCACTCGTTATCTAAACCCATGGGCCAGGTGATTGGTGAAACATTGAAAGATCATCCTCATTGCTCTACATTGGATGTGCTCCTTCCTGTACCTCTTCATCCGACAAGATATCGGGAACGAGGTTACAATCAGGCCTATTGCTTAACACGGGAGATTTCAAGACACACAAACTTGCCAGTGGTTACACCGCTCAAACGCGTGCGTTATACTAAACAACAGGCAAAATCCAATTTGGAGCAGCGTCTGACAAATCTGAAAAATGCTTTTGCCATGAAACGTTCTCTGGTCTCTGCTATCAGAAATGCGCATGTGGGACTTGTTGACGATGTATTGACAACAGGCAGTACTATGAACGAATGTGCCAAAATATTAAGGCAGGCCGGAGCAAGTGATATCACTGCTATTTCACTGGTCCGGGCATGATTGGGTTTGAGAATAGGTGATGGTGAAATTAAGCTTACAATATTGTACGGAAAATTTTATGATTGAAGCACTGGAACGTCTCGACATCTCTTTGTTTTACTTTTTTAATCGGGAGTGTCAAAATCCGGTTTTTGACTGGCTGATGCCATTTATCACAAACAGTGACAACTGGATACCAGTATTTGTGGTGACAATCATCTTGCTTTTCTGGAAAGGCGGCAAAAAGGGCCGCACACTGATTTTATTGCTTGCTATCTCTATTCTCCTGACCGATCAGATCAGTTCTGCGATTATCAAGCCCATAGTCAGCCGCATGCGACCGTGCTATGCGTTTCAAACCCTGAATAACGTAAATGCACTCATCGGCATAAAATCATCGCCTTCGTTCCCGTCCAATCACGCAGCCAATGCTTTTGCTGCAGCGACGCTGGTTAGTTTGATGTATCAGCGAGCTGCTTGGCCTGTGTTTGGCATCGCTGTGATTGTCGGCTTTTCGCGAATTTATGTGGGAGTTCATTATCCTTTAGATGTCCTGGCAGGAGCGCTCTTTGGGACGTTCGTCAGTACGATGACTTTTTTGTCATGGGAATTTGTCCGTGAAAAAGGATGGCTAAAAGGGATGTTTGTTCGACGAAAAGACAAAAGGGAGCCTGAAAGCTCCCTTTGATCAATTAAACGCTGGGGCATTCCGCAGCAATTTCTTTATCAACTTTTCCTTTAAAAGCTTTCTCAAAATGCTGCTGAAATTTTTTAGCCAGCTTTTCGGCTTGTTTTTGAAAGGCGTCCTTGTCATCCCAGGTGTTCACAGGATGGAGAATATCTGAAGGCACACCCGGGCATGTTTTAGGCACACTAACTTTGAAAATCGGATCTGGTTCAAATTCAGCATTTTTTAGCTCACCATTCAAAGCAGCTCGAACCATGGCACGGGTTAAATTGATATCAATTCGATTGCCCACGCCGTACGGCCCGCCAGTCCAACCAGTGTTCACACTAAAAACCTGTGTTTTGTATGTTTTCATTTTTTCACCGAGCAAGTCAGCGTAATCGGACGGATTTCTCGGCATAAATGGCTCGCCAAAAAATCTTGAAAAAGTGGCTTGCGGTTCAGTAATACCGGTTTCCGTTCCTGCCAGTTTGGACGTATAGCCCATAATAAACCAGAACATCGATTGCTCGGGAGTTAACCGAGCGATTGGCGGCAACACGCCGTAGGCATCGGCAGCCAGAAACAAAATGGTTTGCGGATGTTCTGATACAGCCGATTCCTTGATATTTGAATTGTAGCGCAACGGATACGATGCCCGGCTGTTCGGCGTAAAACGCTCATCATCCAGATCGAAGGAACCATCAGGATAGACCATGAGGTTTTCTACAAGCGCACCATGTTCCAGATAATGATCCGGATGAAAAGTTGCATGATAAATATCCGGTTCTTTCTCCGGATTCAAATTGATAAGTTTGGCATAACATCCGTATTCAAAGTTTGCGATGCCGCTTTCATTCCAGCCGTGTTCATCGTCACCTAACAACGCCCGTTCAGGATCCGCTGACAGGGTGGTTTTCCCGGTTCCCGACAATCCCAGTAAAAGCGCTGAATGGCCATCAGGGCCTTCGTTTGCTGAACAGTGCAACGGCAAAATGCCTTCCTGAGGCAGATAGTAATTCATCACTGTAAAAATAAGCTTTTTCATCGAGCCCATGTAAGCTGAACCATATACAATACCGACTCGCTTGTCAAAATCCATAACCACGCAGATATCGGATGTTTCGCCGTTATCCAAAGTTCGTAACCGGCCTTTGTATTTTTCTTTGTCAAGATAATCGTATGGAAGAGTTAACAACAAGAACGGCTTTTCAGCAAAAATGCTTTTTTCAACATCATCCGGAACCGGGCGAAACATGTTGTCCAGAAACAGTGCGCTTAACGCCTTGTCCGTGACTGCCAAAATGGGCAAGGAATAAGAAGAGTCGGCACCGACAACCCGGTCCAGCGCGTAAATCTTCGGTTTCTCATTCAGCGTGTTGATAGCATCTTCAAACACCATTTCGAAAGTATCCGGCTCCAGAGAGATACAATTCGGAGAAGTCCAGTCAATCGTCTTTTCGCTTTCCGGATTTTTCACAATATAAGTGTCTTTCGGACTTCGACCGGTGGAATGCGTTGGTGTCCATGTGGCCAATGTGCCAGTCGACAAGATCATCGCTTCTTTACGATCCACCGCGTCCTGAATCATTTTTTTTCGGCCAGGATCTCTGTAAACCTTGTTAACATCCCGAATCAGATCGTCAACTTTTTTTCGATATTCACTCATATTTGTCTCCTCTTCTTTTTATAATCAATTTGCTAATTTTCTAATAGGTATAGTTAGCCTTTGTCTGATTAACGACAATGTGTCGAATAATCCTAAACTGGTTTTTTATGTCCGCGTTATCGGGTCAAAAAGATTAGACTGGTAATAAAATCGGAGGTGGAATCGGTTAGTGTTTTTGATTTTCCTCTTTGCTTTATTTTAAATTTACTTAAATTATTTTTATTTTCAAAAAGAAAAATGTTCTAATTGCCAAAAGAGTTACAGTCGTTATCCCGAGACATTAACGACTAATATTAATATCTTCTGTCATGTTGATTGGCAATGTCAATTCTCCAAAAGGGGACTCCAAAGCTGTCTGGCTTTCTATTGAACATTTTACGCTTTCTCCTCGCAACACAGAAATCAAAGATGAACCCAGACCGGAAACGTTGATAGACAGCGGTAACTGAATATTCGTTTTGCTCTTTGCAGAAATAGTCGTTACATTTACCCGTGAGCCCTCTGCCACGTTTTGTCCGGCAAGAGCGATGCTGTAATCCATTTCCCCAACATTAAAGCTGAAACTATTTGGATTGTTCAACAGGAGATTCAATTGCAAATCAATTCCGGAAAGACCCATTTTTTGCACCTCAAGTTTACCCAACGAGAAAGATGGAATTCGGACATTGGGTATCGCACCTGATTTCCGGAAGGGAATTGATGTGCCAGAAAAGACGCCACCCGGCATAATTTGACCGGTGAAACGATAGGAAAGGGTGTCAAGATTTTTTATTCTCTGAGCGCTTTGATAAAGCTCTTTGAAATGAAAAGTGAGAGGCACGTGAAAAGTACTCTGTGCCGCTGGTTCGATCTGAATGACGCGCTGTTCACGGCCAGATAAAAATTCTTCACCTTCGATATCGAGTGTATAATCAAAACCAGTGAATGAAACGCCAAACCCATTTGGATTACGAACAAGCAACGCAAAATCAATTGTTGCGCTTTGATAAGTAATATCCTGAATGCTAACATTATCCACTGATACAGATGGAGGTGAAACCAGTTCTTTGAGTGATGCACATTGACTGAATAAAACAAAAATGACAGCCACGGTCAAAAAGAAATAAAAGAAACTTTTCATTTTGTATCCCCTTTTTATTTGTTGTAGTTTATAACATTTTAAGCAATATTTATTAATCCTGCAATATTTTTTAAGACATTGCAATGGAAGATAAAATCAAATTAGGCATAAGCACTTGTTTGTTGGGAGAGAATGTGCGCTATGATGGCGGTCACAAGTTGAACCGTTACCTGGTAAATACTGTTAGTTCGTTCGTGGATTGGGAGCCTGTGTGCCCGGAAGTGGAATGCGGTTTACCCACACCCAGAGAAGCTATGCATCTCGTTGGCAAACCGGATGAGCCTCGGCTTGTAACGGTTAAAACCGGCATTGATCATACTGGGCGCATGCAGGCATGGTCGCAAAAACGTTTGGATGAGCTGGAAAAAGAGGAACTGCTGCAGATCATCGACCACTATCATCAGCATCTTGTTCCGCTCATTGTACCGGTAACTTTATTGAATCATTATATTCGCAAATTTCAGCAACCCTATTTGTTAAAGCAATACTTTTTGAATCCGCATCCGATGGAACTCATGCTAAGGAATCATGTTTAAACAGACTAACGTTCTAAGATTATGTTCAAAAAAATCAGGACTTAAAATGAAAGCTCATCTGCTTTTTATTTTTCTGCTTATTCCCTTTTATGTTTTATCAGCTCCCTACGGCAGTATCACCGGCAAAGTGGTGGATAAATCAACAGGAGAAGCTTTGCCTGGTGTGAACGTCATTGTCGAAGGCACTTTGCTCGGCGCCAGCACGGATTCAGATGGCCGGTTCATCGTACCCAAAGTACCTCCCGGCTTTTACAGTTTGCGCGTTTCCATGATTGGCTATCTCAACGTCACCGTCGACGATGTGCGCGTGCAGGTCAATCGTACAACTACAGTCGATTTTGAACTGGAACCAACGACCATTGAATTTGACCCGATTGTCGTGCTGGCCGGAAAAACAGAGCAGCGTCTGGATCGCGCTCCGGTGTCCATTTCTGTGGTCACAGCTAAAGAAATTCAACGCCGGAATGCCATAGATATCACCGAAGTTCTGGAAACCGCACCTGGTGTCAATTTTATCGGAGATCAGATTAATATTCGTGGGTCCACCGGTTTTACATTCGGTGCCGGCAATAAAGTTCTGCTTCTTTTGGACGGCGTGCCGGTTTATGCCAGCGATACCGGTGAGTTTAACTGGGACATGCTCCCTCCCCTCGATATCGAACAAATTGAAATTTTGAAAGGAGCGGGCTCGACGTTGTGGGGCGCATCCGCCCTCGGCGGTGTGGTTAATATTCAAACCAAAGACCCTACTGAAGAAGGCAAATTATTATTTTCGTTCTCTTCCGGACTCTATGATGAACCTGCTTTTGAAATATGGAAATATACGGATAAAACTCAATATTATCACCGGGAAGATGTCAGCTTTAGCAAACGGTTCGGGAATTTCGGCATGAGGTTGTCGGCCGGCCATTATAACACCACCGGTTACCGGCAGTTAGGCAAAGCAGATAAATATAACTTTACCGGAAAATTTGATTACCGGTTTAAAGGCGGGATTAAATGGATGGGCTACATCGCCTACAGTGACATTTATCAGGGCATTTTTGTACAGTGGAAGGGTGCCAACGATCCCTATGAAGTTGATGAATCGAATCTGGATAATTATGCTGATACAAACCAGATGAATGCCTATATGAAACTGGCGATCCCCTTTTCTTCAAGATTCGCGCTCAATATTCGCGGTTCAATGGTGCGAACATTAATGGGTAACCAATTCGGCGATCAGGCTAGCTTTAATCCGGCTCTAGGCCAGGGATTCGAAGTGCAAGCTACCTGGATTCCACATCCAGCGCACACCATCACAGCCGGGACACAATTTCAGCAGGATGCTGGCAGTACAAAATATTTTGGCGACCATACCGGTTTTTTTATTGGCCCATATCTGCAGAATGAATGGAAAATGCGCAAAAATGTGACATTGACCACCGGGCTTCGTTATGACCGCTATCAACTCATCGGAGATGAACGCGAAGACTTGTGGAGTCCGCGTTTTGGCATAAACTGGCAGCCATGGAAATCGACGAGTTTGAGGGGCTCAGTAGGCAGCGGTTTTCGCGCGGCAACTATCGTCGAACGATTTCTCGAACTGTCGATCATGAACTTTAAGATCAAAGCCAACCCGGATTTGCGGCCAGAACACTCCTGGGCTTATGATATTGGCGTTCGTCATTATTTTAATACACATTGGAACCTAGATGTCTCGCTGTTCCGAAACGAATATTGGGATTTGATCGAAGCTCATCTCGATCTTATTCGTGGCCAAATACAGTTTCGCAATGTCGAGCGGGCGCGAATTGAGGGGATCGAAGCTACCATGAACTGGAGCTACCCGACGCACATTGGTAAAACACCGGTTGAACCGGGACTGGTTATAAGCACCACAATCATGGACCATGAGAATTTAAAATGGAACGAGCCGTTAACATATCGTCCCAAGCGGTTATTTTCTGCCAGAGCCTCGATAATGGTGGGAAAAACCATGACAGAATTTATCTATCGGTATGCCAGTAAAATCGATGAGGTGAAAATTTATCCCATCAACAAACGCGTGCCGATGAAATTTGTCGATGTGCGGGCATCGTATGATTTTGGACCGCTCACATTGCAGTTTGGTGTGAATAATCTGCTCAATTACAACTATGCATCGAGGGAAAGTAATATGGAACCTATGCGGACTTTTACGGCCGGATTAAAGGGGGAATTGTAGCAAAATTTTATGATTTTTTTTAATACATCAGTGTTTTTGTATGATCATTTTTTATGATTATTAACCTATCTAATCAATCTTTCATAATCGTCATGATTACCAATCCAAATCCAGATAAAATCAGAATTGTCTTCGACAGCAAGAGCTCTGTATTCAAGATCTATTCTTATTGACCAAAAGTTTCCTACTTTTTTAAAATGAAGAGATGGGTGTGTGGGATTTTCTTTTAAAAGCGCATACCTTTCTTTAGCATGTTTTTTAACTACATCTGGTAGTCGTTCGAAGCATTTCCAGAAACGCGGCGACGTCTTGTGCACTTATATAGCCCCCAAGTTATCATTTTTCTTCTCCTCAAGTGCTTCCTCTTTTAAAAAATCCAGCTTACCGTTCTTGGAATCATTTTGGATTTGTTTATCCCATTTTTCCCAGTCCTTTTCTAAAAACCAATTTCTTAATTGAATGAAATCGCTTTCAGGAAGAGACTCGATCTCTTCTTTGATCCGGTTAATGTTTTTCATGGTAGATTCCTTTTTACAAAATTGAACGATTTATAGCAATATTTTCAATAATTTAAAGTTACTGATTAAGAACTTTTTATAATATCACCTGTGTCAAAGATTAATTTATAACGAAGGGTATTAAATGTCAATAGTAACTTTTTCCTGGCTGCTGGCATATTTCTCAAGTGCCAATAATTGTAATAATTAGGCTTAGCTACAGAATAACTATCATCATTCAAGTATCCTCTCCAGCTTTTTATTCATTTTCTCAAAATGCGTTCCGTGCCAGTAAACCTGGCCACAGGATTGACACTGGCGAAAATATCGGTAATGCCGTTCCACCTTTGGAGGGAGTTGATCTCTGACAGCATTCTTATCCACATCTTTCAGAATGCCGTTACATCGAGCGCACCGGGTAAAAGGTTTGACAAAATGATGCAAATCAAACCGGTTTATCACTTCCCGCGCCTGCTCGACCGGATCGTCTGAACGCAGGCAATACCCGTGGGTGACTGCGCCATTCTTTAAAATACCACGGTCACGGGTGAGTACAATGCGGTGCTGATCCACGGATATTCGAATGATTTCATTATCTTTATAATCATTCCGGTAAAGCGTATCAAACCCAAGCAAACGCAGATTGCGGGCCAGCTTGCCCAGATGAACATCCGACACAAAAGCAGGATTTCGCAAGGGTTTTTCACGTAATTTGATAATTGGCGATACATCCACGCTTTCGAACATGGGATATACGGACACGCGGTCGTTATCCTGTAATTGATAGTCAAATCCCACAGACTGGCCATTGACCACAATCAGCTCGACTTCGGTGTGAGGTACACCAAGAGCTTCAATCGCATCCTTGACCGCCGGATGCCCATGGAACGAATAGAAAAAAGTTCGTTTTTTCTTTTCTGCCGGCAAAAAGTCATTCAATTCTTCGTAAAACCGGAATTTCACCGTATTATTTTTTTCATTTTTTTTCATTTTTTATGAAACAAAATTAACCTGTTGTTTGTTTCATTACATAAAACAAGACCAAATTAGTCCTATTTTAAATGTTCAAACTCAGTAAAAAAACAGTATATGGATTGCTCGCATTGCAGCACATGATGCAAATGCAAAAAGATAAAGCTGCGACCGTGCGTGAAATGGCAGAATTGTATAAAATTCCTCAGCCGTTGTTAGCAAAAATATGTCAACAATTGGTAAAAAGCAAGATCATTCAGTCGGTGCAGGGAGCGAGAGGCGGATATGTGTTAAAAGCACCGGCCAACCACATTTCGCTGGCCAGTGTGGTAAAAGCGCTTGATGGACCGATTCACCTTGTCGATTGTGCCGAGCAATTTCACGTGTGTTCCCGAAAAGAGGAATGTACATTAAAAGACGGATTTTTGTTCGTGCAAAAACAGATCGAATCGTATTTACAAAGTGTGACTCTGGCTGATATGCAGAAACAGGAGAATTCATGACAAAAGAACGTGAGACAATAAAACAATTTACCGAGCAAGAATACAAATATGGTTTTGTATCGGATATTGAAAGTGAGAGCGTCCCAAAAGGGCTCAATGAAAATATTATCAGAACGATTTCTGGGAAAAAGAACGAACCGCAGTGGCTCCTGGAATGGCGTCTCAATGCATTCCGGCATTGGCAGCAAATGAAAGAACCTTCCTGGGCTAATGTGAAATTCACGCCTATAGATTACCAGGATATGGTTTATTTTTCAGCGCCGAAAAATAAAAACCGTCCCAAAAGCATAGACGAGGTTGATCCGGAGATTCGTGCCACGTATGAAAAGCTCGGCATTCCGTTGGGAGAACAAAAAGTGCTGGCCGGTGTGGCTGTTGATGCGGTCATGGATAGTGTATCCGTGGCAACGACATATAAAGAAAAATTAAGAGAGCTTGGTATTATTTTCAGCTCTTTTTCCGAAGCCGTTCAAAATCATCCGAACCTGGTGAAAAAATATCTTGGAAGCGTTGTTCCAGCAGGTGATAATTTTTTTGCTGCGCTTAACTCTGCCGTGTTTAGCGACGGCTCTTTTGTCTATATTCCAAAAGGAGTGCGCTGTCCGGTTGAACTGTCCACTTATTTTCGTATCAATGCGCAATTTACTGGTCAGTTTGAACGCACACTCATCATTGCTGAGGACGATGCGTATGTGAGTTATCTCGAGGGCTGCACCGCGCCAATTCGGGATGAGAATCAGCTTCATGCGGCGGTGGTAGAACTGGTTGCTTTGAATAACGCGCATATTAAATATTCGACCGTTCAAAACTGGTATCCGGGCGATAAGGAAGGCAAGGGCGGAATCTATAATTTTGTGACCAAGCGCGGTCATTGCCGCGGGGTAAATTCAAAAATTTCCTGGACACAAGTTGAAACCGGTTCGGCAATCACCTGGAAATATCCGAGTTGTGTGTTGGAAGGCGATAATTCGGTTGGCGAGTTTTACTCAGTGGCCATGACGAACAATTACCAGCAGGCCGACACCGGTACAAAAATGATTCATATCGGCAAAAATACCAAAAGTACAATTGTATCCAAGGGAATTTCTGCTGGATTCGCACAGAACAGTTATCGCGGGTTGGTCAAGGTGTTGAAAGATTCCACAAATGCGCGTAACTATTCGCAATGCGATTCATTGCTCATCGGTGACAAGTGCGGTGCGCACACGTTTCCGTACATTGAAGCTAAAAACAAAACCGCACATATTGAACACGAAGCGACCACGTCAAAAATCAGTGATGATCAGATTTATTATTTTTTGCAGCGAGGTATTGATAAAGAAAATGCTGTCTCAATGATCGTCAATGGATTTTGCAAAGAGGTGCTGGCAGAACTTCCTATGGAATTTGCTGTGGAAGCACAGAAACTATTGGGAATTAGTCTGGGAGGCAGTATTGGATAATGAATAAAAAAAGTTCATAATTTATAAATGCGGAGAATAATTCATGTTAACAATAAAAAATTTACATGCAACGGTCGAGGGTGAACAGATTCTGAAAGGCATTAATTTGCAGATAAACGCCGGCGAAACGCATGCCATAATGGGGCCGAACGGTTCCGGCAAAAGTACATTGGCTCATGTTTTAGCAGGACGAGAGGATTATGTTGTGACGGATGGTTCTGTAGAATTTTTAGGACAAAATTTATTAGAGATGGCGCCAGAAGACAGGGCACGCACCGGTCTTTTTATGGCATTTCAATATCCGGTCGAAATCGCCGGCGTCAATACCAATTACTTTTTGCGCACAGCACTCAATCAGGTGCGCAAGGCACGCGGTCAAAAAGAATTGAATGCCATCGAATTTATGAAATTGATTCGAGAAAAATTAAAAATAGTGGAAATGGATGAACGGTTTTTAAAACGTCCTGTGAACCAGGGATTTTCCGGCGGAGAGAAAAAAAGGAACGAAATTTTGCAAATGGCGACGCTGGAGCCAAAACTCGCCATCCTCGATGAAACAGATTCTGGCTTGGATATTGATGCCCTTAAAACAGTTGCCGAGGGCGTCAATTCACTTCGGCGTAAAGATAATGCCATGCTGCTGGTTACTCACTATCAACGTTTGCTGAATTATATTACGCCCGATGTCGTTCATGTGCTTTATGACGGGCAAATCGTTAAAACCGGCGATAAGAATCTGGCGCTGGAACTTGAAGAATACGGTTACGATCACATCAAAAAGCAGCAAGTTGTTGAGGCTCAGGAGGTTGGATGAACCAGGTCGTTGACAAAAAACAATGGTATCCATATTTATATGGACAATTGAAAAAAAGACTCAATGGTCATACAAAAATTCCTTTTAAAGAACTACGTCAAAGCGGAATGGAAACATTCAATCGGATTGGTTTTCCTCATCAAAAACAGGAAGAGTGGCGGTTTACCGATATCTCCCCTATTTCTCAAAAAACATTCGAACCGGTCCTATCACCCCAATTGACACACATATCCAAAGAAGATCTCGATGAGTTGATTGTGGATAAAAATGCGCCTTATCTTGTATTTGAAAATGGATGGTTCCGCAAGGAATTGTCAAAACTGGATGGGCTGCCCGGAGACGTAACAGTGCATCCGTTGTCGGATGGACATATGGATGATACGTTGCAAACACACATCGGGCGATATGTAAATATGTCAAAGGATGGTTTTACAGCGCTCAACACAGCGTTATTTTCGGATGGAGCATTTATCCACATCCCCAAAAACACAGCAGTTTCAGCACCGATTCAATTGCTGTATTTGAACACTGCAGTAGTGGAACCGACTCTTCAAACAATCAGAAATCTCGTCATAATGGAGGAAAATACTCAAGCGACAATTCTGGAAATGTTTGGCAGTCAACAAGTTAGCACATATTTCACAAATGCTGTCAGTGAAATTTCGCTGGCTAATAATGCCGCTCTCCAACATTACAAAATTCAAAATGAGAGCAGGAAAGCCTATCATATTGCAACCACTAAGGTTCATCAAGAGCGCGATAGTGATTATCTGTTTAACGGTTTTGATTTTGGCAGTCGCATTAGTCGAAATGAGGTCCAGATTACCGTCAACGGTGAAAATGCTCACACCGGTTTATATGGATTATATCTTGCTAATGAAGCGCAACTCATTGATAACCATTCGGTTATAGACCATGCCCGGCCGCACTGTAACAGTGACGAGCTTTTTAAGGGAATTATAGATGATAAGGCCGGAGCTGTATTTAGCGGCAAGATCCATGTGCGTCAGGATGCGCAAAAAATAAATGCCAATCAGTCAAATCAAAACCTGTTATTATCAGATGACGCGACAGTCGATACAAAACCACAGTTGGAAATTTTTGCCGATGATGTAAAATGTAGTCATGGTTCAACAGTCGGCCAACTCGACAAAGATGCGCTTTTTTATCTGCGGACCCGCGGCATTCCGGAGCGCAAAGCCAGACACATCATGATCGAAGCATTTGCCGTAGAAATTACAGATAAATTAAAAAACCAAGGCATTCGAAAAGTCATCAAAGACATAATAGAATCACGTTTAAAAGAAGGTCAACTATCATGAGCAAGGAATCCACAAAAATGAAAAGCCGACAACTTGTGCATGACAACATAGTTAAAACGCTAAAAACTGTGTATGATCCGGAAATTCCTGTGAATATCTATGAACTTGGCTTGATATACTCGATAAAAATAAACGATGAGGGTAAAGTAACCATTGTCATGACATTGACTTCGCCCATGTGTCCGATTGCGGATCTCATGCCAGATCAAGTCGAACGAAAGCTCAAAGAAATTGACAATGTGACAGATGTTGACGTTCAACTTGTGTGGGATCCACCATGGAATCCGGAGATGATGTCCGAGGAAGCCAAACTGGAATTGAATATGATGTAAAATGCCAAATCCAAAAAGACAAATTCTTTCACAATCCGATAGACAGCAAGATTGAAATTTGAATACAAAAGACAATTTCAAATAAAATAGAGTTTATCATGTCTATTGATACATATACATTTGATGTTGAAAAATATCGCAAGCAATTCCCGGTTTTTCAAGCACCCGAAAATAAGGATCTTGTTTACCTGGACAATGCTGCAACATCTCAAAAACCGAAAAGTGTGCTGGATGCAATTGCAACATTTCATAAAGAATACAATTCCAACATACACCGCAGCGCCTACAAGCTGGCGGAAAAAGCAACTGCCGGATACGAATGTGCTCGCCTAAAGATTGCTCAATTCATCGGAGCAGAGAGTTCAAACGAGATCGTGTTCACTCGGGGTGCAACCGAATCTATCAATTTCGTTGCTTATGGATGGGCCCATAAATATCTCAAATCCGGTGACGAAATCGTGGTGAGCGAGCTCGAACATCATAGCAACCTCATTCCCTGGCAAATTGCTGCGCAAAAAAAAGGAGCAACGTTAAAATTTATTCCCATAACAGATGACGGCTATCTGGATATCAGCGCTCTGGATTCGGTGATCACCAAAAAGACAAAGTTTGTTGCTATTACGCAGGCATCGAACGTGCTGGGCACCAGGGTGGATGTAAAACAGATCATTGAAGCAGCACATCATGTCGGTGCCCTGGCGCTGGTGGATGGATGTCAGCACATTCCTCACTCAAGGGCTGATGTAACAGAATTGGATGCTGACTTTTATGCGTTTTCCGGGCACAAAATGCTGGGGCCAATGGGAATTGGCATCTTGTATGCTAAAACGGAACATCTCGATGCCATGGACCCGATACTATATGGAGGTTCCATGATTAATGATGTTGATTATTATGAATCTACCTGGGCTGAACCGCCATGGAAGTTCGAGGCCGGAACACAAAATATACCGGCTGTTATCGGATTGGGAGCAGCCATTGATTTTATCGAGGAAATTGGCTATGAAGCTATTGAATGTCACACAGATGCTTTGACAGATTATACATTGCAGGAATTGCGGAATATTAAAGGTGTGTCAATATACGGCCCTTTAAAAGATCGGATTCCGGTTATTTCCTTTGGGCTCAAGAGTTTGCACCCGCACGATCTTGCAACTTTCTTCGATAGCAAAAATGTGGCAATTCGTTCAGGCCATCATTGTGCCAAACCGCTCATGAATCGGTTAAATGTGCCTGCAACAGCTCGCGCAAGTATTTATCTTTATAACACCAAAAATGACATCGATCGATTTATCGATGTCGTTCATCAAGCGAAAGGATATTTTAGCAAATGGGTTTAGATGATCTTTATCAGGAAATCATTTTAGAGCATTACAAATCTCCGAAAAACCGGGGCAGCCTCAAAGATCCCGATGCCACCGCAGAAGGATACAATCCATTTTGTGGTGACGAAATTTCCCTGAGTCTGCAACTAAAAAATGGTCACGTGGATAATATAGCTTTTACCGGCAGCGGATGTGCCATAAGCCAGGCGTCCGCTTCTGTCATGACAGAAGCGGTAAAGGGAAAGTCAGTCGCCGATGTCAAAGATTTATTTGAGAAATTTTCCCAGATGGTCAAAAACGGAGAAATTTCTGATGTTGAAGAAATGGAGGAACTTGCTGCATTTCAAGGAGTTTCGGAATTTCCGACAAGAGTTAAATGCGCCATGCTGGCGTGGAATGCTTTAAAAGATGGACTGGAGAAAACCTCAGAGAATAAGGATTAATAAGAGTATCAATCGTTAATCTCAAAAGTACCAACCCAGGAACAAGCCGAACGCATGATCAATGAGCATTTTTTTGATCCGGATGAATTTTACGGAACATTTATTATGCCGTCCATTTCCCGTGACGATCCCGGTTATAAAGACAATTCCTACTGGGGGGGCCGCATCTGGGCGCCGATGAATTTTCTGCTTTATCTCGGTATCCGGAAATATGAGCTTCCCAAAGCTCGGCAAGCATTGGTTGAAAAATCATTGAATCTGTCGATGAAAGAATGGCGTGAGAACCGCCGGGTATATGAAAATTACAATGCCGAAACCGGAGTCGGCGGCGATGTACGCAATGCCAATAGTTTCTATTCCTGGGGCGCGTTACTTGGAATGATTGCGTTAATGGAATATGGATATTGGAAATAATGTTATGCCTCGTCGTACAATAATGGGTGTGCGACGAGGTTCTTTTTTGATTTGTTACTCAATTATTATGATACAAATTCTATAAAGTTATTTTTATTAATAGTCTTAAAAGAGGCATTTTTATAAGTCTTTAACCATAATGGTGGAACTTTTTTGGTTTTCTTTCCCCACGTGAATTCATAGCCGTAAAGTTTACCTCCATATTCTTCGATAAAATCAATTTCCTGCTGGCTATAAGTTCGCCAGAAATAATAATTCGCAAAATGTTTCTTATAATGGTTCCTTTTGAGCCGTTCGGCAAAAATAAAATTCTTCCATAACATGCCGACATCATCGCGATTTTCAAGTGAATTAAAATTGTTTATCAATGCGTTTCGGATACCATTGTCGAAAAAATAATACCGATAAGTTTTGGTTATCTCATTCCGTAAATTTCTTGAAAAGCCGCCAACCCTTTTTATAATAAAAACCTTTTCCAACAAGTCCAAATACCGACTAGTAGTATTTTTTGAAATTTCCAGTTTTGTGCTCAGCTCATTTAACGATACTTCCCGTCCTAACTGGTAAGCTAACAACATGAGTATTCTGGTAAGTTTGGAAGCGTTTTTTACGTTTTCTAAAATCAAAAGATCTTTTAACAGATAAGAATCGCGCAGAGTATGCAGATATTCAATTTTTTCTGTATTATTCTTCATTTGTAACACTTCTGGGAATGTCCCCAAAAGCATCAATTCTTCTAAACGCTGCATAATTTCCATTGGGCCGAATTGCTCTTTCAATTCGAGCGTGGATAAAGGAAATAATATACCGATGCGATGGCGGCCCGTTAAAGGTTCACCTAATTTATTAGAGAGATCAAAAGAAGACGAGCCACTGGCAATGACTTTGACTGATGGCGAATGGTCAACTAACATTTTTAATCCCAAGCCAACATTATCGATGTACTGCGCCTCATCAATCACGACAAGTTCGTATCCTGAAAATGCACTAGTTATTCTCTGCAAATTTTGGGATTCAAAAACTTCCCGAAGGGGCAAATCTTCCCCAGTGCCGGAAAAAACTGAGCCTTGAAAGGTCGAAATATATTTATTGATCAAAGATGTTTTGCCGGCGCGGCGCAAGCCATAGAGTACAAAAACTTTGCCTTTTTCTAAAAGTGTGTCGATATTTTTTTCGTAATAACGCTTGAACCACATAATAATTCAGCGAGTAAAGTGAACATATTTATATTAATTTGGTCAGCTAACTGAACAAATTAATATAAAATTGGGTTATAAACAAGCAAAATGTTTTGATTGAATGAAATAAGGTGCTTACATTTTATTGAGCGGAGATTCAGGCATAATCCTTTTCAAATTTTTTTATCTCCTCTATTATTTCAGTGACTGTTTCTTCCAGTTCACCACCCATTTTTTTGTATTCATTGGGATGTTCATTTTTCAAGAGAAACAAAGTGGCGTAATAGAGCGGTTTAAAACGGTCCTTTAAATTATATGGGTTTTCGTTAAATATGCTTAATACACTGTGATACTGTTTTTTAGCGAGCAATAACATAAGAAACGTACTGATACCGTTGGGGAATTGATTTAAGAACAATTCATCTTGAAGGAATTGTTCAGCTATGCTCATAGCACGTTGAATTTGATTGTGCCAGATTAAGATTGAACTTCGCGTATGTGCAGTAACAGAATTTTTTCTTTCGGAATAGGCGTGTTCAGACAATGACAATGCATCATTCTTTCTCTTTTTTAACTGAAAATAGAGCCATGCCAGATTGTGCATTGCATCAGTATTACCCTTTTCAACAGCCATTGAATAATATTTTTCCGCTTTGGCAATATCTTTTATTTCTGTCTGATAAAGCAAAGCCAAGGTGTATATCGCTGCAGTCTCATTGTCTTCGACTGCTTCTAATAACAAGTTCTTAGCCTCTTTTTTTTGCTTACCCAAAAGAAGCCAAGATATAGCCAATGTAGTTTTTTCCTGGGGATTTTTGAATTTTATTTTCTCGAGTAAAGTAATAGTATCTGGAAGGTTTCCTGAATCAAAGGCTTTTTGTGCATCTTTGGATAATTGCAAGTCAGAACGAGATTTAGCATCGTAAAAATCTGACTTTTTGTCCTTCAAATATGATTTTGTTTCCTGAACCAACTGATGTTGCAATTGTCGGTCGATGGGAGTGCGTGCTAACGCTTCGGACCAATAAAGCGCATATGTTTCATGCATTTTTTTTGTATAGATTGCTTGTAAATGTTTTTGAGCCCGATTTTGCAATTCTTTTTCGTCGCACCAAATTTGTAAAAACTCTACTAGAAATCGCACTCGTTTTTCATCCCATTTCCGGCCGTGTCGCATTAAATACCAGATATTAAAAAATCGTTCGGAAATACGATAAAGTAAATTCTTGGTATCTGTTTCAACTTTTTCTATAATGTGATATTTCCCTAATTGTTTGAGTTGCGCAGAAACGGCTTTGCTCGAAAGTTTGGTTTTAGCGGCGATTTCCCTGGTGCTTATAGCATCCCAATGCAGTGCAATGCAATCGATAATTTCCTGCTGTTGTGGGGAAAGACTGTCCATGCGATGCTTGTAAAGCGGTGTGACCGAATCCAGGATTTTTTCAAGGTCTGTGAAAGCATTACCCTCGTTATCATCAACAAATATTTGATAGTGCAAGATAATGGTTCGAATAACGCCGCCGGTCAAACGTCGCAAAGCCTCGACTCGACCAGGCTGGGTTTTGACGATTTCTTTGACACGCGCTTTTTTATAGCGTTCTCCCAGTTTGCACAAGAGTGTTTTTGTATCTTTTGTATCTAGTCCACGCAATTGTGGCATTTTGAAAAATTGATAAAAAGGCTCGCTGTAATCATAATGAGATTCTAAACTGTAAGAAGAAGCGCCAATTATTCTTAGTTCAGCCGATTCGGTAAATATCTCACGTAACCTGCAGTGTTCTTTTCTGGTAAATTTATTCAACATGGCGTCAATATTATCGATAAAGAGAATGAGTTTCCTTTGCTGTCGCTTTAACTCATTTTCAAGCACATTGAAGCATTTGTTTTCATAGTCCTGCTCATTTTCGAATTGCTGCATTTTCTCGGCAAGACTCTGTGTTTCATCAAACTGGTCAAGATACTCTGCTGTTGTTTCCCAGAGTTTAAAGAGCCGACTAATATTGTATTGTTCTTCATTGAACATGATGGGAATTAATCGTTGTCGTAATTTAGCGTCATTCAAAATCTCATATTTCAATCTCAGTAGTAATGTTGTTTTCCCTTGACCGCGGACCCCCTGAATGATGTAATGCTGTCGCGGAACTGTCATGTTAGAATTTTTGATGTCGTCGAAAATTTCTTTAAACAAATCCGTTCGGACACCAAAATTTTCGACAAGTTCCTGCTTTGTTTGATTGGCAGGATTATATATTTTGGGAATATCAGTTGGCAACATTATACCTCCACCACATTCGTAAAATTGGAGAATTAAATCGATAGATATGAGGATTATCATTATTATTAATGTAACCGTCGTATACAAGCGATTTGCATAAATCGTTGTAGGAATCCTCTATTTGGTGCTTCACAGACAAATCAAAAATTTCATTCGAATTGATCTTTTCGTTTTCCGATAGAACATTGAGTACGTCTTTGACAAAATTATACTCGTTTTTCTTAAAACTTATTCGCAGTCTTGAATGCCAATGTTCAAAGTGATGACGCTGCTCGAGTATTCTTTTCAATGCTATATCCAAATGACGGTTTTCAAATTTCTTGATTTTATTTTCGCGATATAAATTGCACAGTTCTTCGATATAGAGTTGGATGTAAAAGGGAATAAGCCATTCGACTCTGCTTAATAGATCTTTAGTAACCTCAGCTGAAAGCGTAAAGTTGACATCATTGAGGAGCAAAGCAATGAATTCAATAGCTTCTTCGCGTACAAGTGGCGGTACCTTAAGGCGTGACAGGTCATTTATCCCGCTCATTAAATTCAAACGACTGACAACATTCTCCAGTCCAATAGAACCAGTATAAATAAACTGAATATTTTTTGTTATTTCGAAATCCTGTCGTAATTCTCTGTTGAGTTGAAGAAAATGCCTGGCCGCCTTTTCATCTTCGTCCTTGATGATGTTTTCCAGAGTTTCCGGAAATTCATCAATCATAATGACAAGTTTTTCGTTGTTATTACACGTTGATTTTAACACATTGGAAACCATGTCAAAATAATCATGATCCTCACTCACGCCAAATTCCACCCCATCAGGCCCAATCTTTGAAATATTTGGTTTAAGCTTTTTTAAAAATGTCAATACTTTTTGGGTACGCGCGATGTAATCTGTTTTTAGTAATTTATTAAGCATACGTCGGAAAAATTCATTTTCATTATTAACAGATTGAGTGATCAGGTATACAAAATGATAATTTTTCTGAGGGTTGTCATGCAGATAATAAAGCAATGAAGTCTTGCCGACCCGACGAGGAGCTGCAAGCAATATATGTCTTCCCGAGTTGAGATAATCCCAGGCTTGATTAACTACACTATCTCGCCGGAAAAAATCTTCTCTTCTTACGGCATTCCCGGTTTGATTTTTCATAAAGGCTCCTTTTGACAAAAAATTTATTGTCATATTTTTTGACAATATATTTATTGTCAAATTAAATGTCAATAAAAATTTGATTTATTATTTGAAAGAAACATTGTACTCCCCAGAAATATTTTGTATAATCACAAAGTTTTGAATTGTAAGAAATTAAAAATTGAACAACCGGGAGGATGCCAAAATGCAAACTCAAACTGAACAATCACATTCAAATGCAATAAATCGCCGTCAGTTTATTGGCAGCGCAGCAGCGGGGACACTCGCTCTGACGGGTATAACGAACAAGACCGCCGCTCAATCGGACGCTCTCAAAGTCGGGGTTATCGGCTGCGGCTGGTACGGCATGGTGGACATGAACGCCGCGTTCAAAGCCGGCGGTGTTGAATGCGTTGCTTTGTGTGATGTGGACAGCCGCCATCTCAAACAGAGCGCTGATGAAGTGGAAGAAAAGCAAGGCACTCGGCCTAAAACGTTCAAGGATTATCGAGAATTTCTCGAAGTACCCGAACTCGACGCTGTGATCATTGCCACACCGCCGCAATGGCACGCGCTCAATTTCCTCGCTGCGCTTGAAAAAGGACTGGATATTTATTGCGAAAAACCGCTCTCGTATGATATCCGCGAGGGTCAGGCCATGGTAGAAACCGCGCAGAACAGCGACAGCATTGTCCAAATCGGCTTTCAACGGCGTCAGAGCAAGGCCATCCGGCAGGCGCGCGAGTACATTCAATCCGGCAAAATCGGCAAGGTCGTTCAGGTCGATGCTCAAATCCATTACGCCGCTCCCGAGCGTGACACCACGCAACAAGAACCACCCGAATCACTGGATTGGGATTTCTGGTGCGGCCCGGCGCCAAAGTTGCCTTACAGTCCGAGTATTGCCCACAAAGCCTGGCGACTGGAAAAAGAATATGGCAATGGTCATCTTGTAGACTGGGGCATTCACTGGATCGATGCAATCCGCTGGATTTTGGACGACACCATGCCCACGTCGGTCATTTCAGCCGGTAACATTTATCAGCTCAAGGATCAAATCACCACACCAGATACGTTAACCACCCACTTTGAGTTTGAAACATGTCCGGTTGTGTGGCGGCACCGGTTGTGGGGTGCTAAAGAATATCCCGGCGAACCGACAAACGGCATGTTCTTTTACGGTGAGAAAGCAACGCTTTTCGTCAATGATTGGAAATGGGAAGTTATGCCCAATAAGAAAAGGGCCGATCTGGAAACACACAAAGCCACAGGCGACGAGGCAACGGATCACATGGCTGACTTTTTGAGCGCTGTGAAAACCCGTCAACAACCATCCAGCCTGCCGGAGGATGCTTTTTACAGTTCTGCCACCACCCAACTGGGCATGATTTCCTGGGATGCTGAAACTCGTGTAGATTGGAATATGCAGTCCAAAGAAATCACCAACAGTTCGGATGCGGCAAAACAGCTTAAACGGGAATACCGGGAGCCGTGGGTGCGTCCGTTCAAAGGATGAATGTAAAAAACTTGTAGTACATTTTTTAGGTGTGCTACAAGTTTTCCGAAGAAGCGCTTCATCCGTAAACAAGTCCGTTGCCCATCCCTCGTCCTGAACGAGTTCCTTGTTTCGATACATCGAATTGGAAATAATACCATCTTTATGCATACAACAAACCGCACGCGTGCCGGGCATAATGTCCGCGCAGATCGCGCGCGTATTGTTCCAAAATCTTTTCACCCAGTCCGTCCGCGTCACCGCACAGGTACAGCGCACGTGCGAGAAACAGCTCGCGCAGGGAACGGTTGCGCGTGTCAGTCTGGGTCCAGTCGTCATCCACAATCTGTTTTGCCTTTTCGATGGTGGTTACGGCATGTCCTGTCACACCGGGCAGGTTCAGCAGACGCATTAGCTGCGCCCGGCTGTCCGGATGTTTGTAATTTTTCAATGCCTCGGATACCGCATAAAAATGCGACAGTGCCATGGTTTCATCCAGGAGAGAGGCTTTTTCCAGAATAACCGGCAACGCAGCGGATTCTCCGCTCGCACCCAGGGCCGTGATCAGGCTGTCCAGATGACTGCGGCTGGCTCCGAATTGCCCCATGCCGGTGTAATTCCAGCCCTCATCCCAGGATTTGATACTCTTTATTTTTTCCGCCAGATGCATCCAGCCGTCATGGTCACCATAGAGCGCCAGAATATGCGCATAAACAGCCTGATGCTCTTTATCATCAGAATTGTGCATGGCCTGCCTCAAAAGCGGCAGCGACCGGTCAGTATCCCAGAGCAGAATTTCCAGTCCCTCCAGATCATTCACCACGCTCTTTACCGCGGTTTCAAGCGCAGCATCCGACGGCGGGTACGGATTCTCATAATCCAGAACGGATTCGGGCAGATTTTCCATCTCCACCAGCTTTTTTTGCAGGGATTTGATGTCAATGTCACCGATCGCCTGATCGTTTTTCACCGCCATGGCGCTGGCCAGTCCCACCGCATAGCCCTGGTTCTGCAGACACGGCTGCATGCGGATCACCGGCATGGCGTCCCGGTGCGCGCTGGCGCCCAGTCCGGTTACGGCGATGTGTTTCAGTCCGCGCGGAATCAGGCTGCGCAGGGGGACATACGCGATCACATCGATACCGGACCCTTCCGGTGGTCTGAGTGAGAAAAACGGATCGACGGTATAGCCGTGCGTGTCAAACGAACTCTTGTGGATGGAAATCGTATCCGGATAGGTGCGGCTGTTGTATACATCCAGCACAGACACATCGTATTCTCCGAGAATCCGGCGGCGTTCGCGCGTCTGCAACAGCGTGCCGACGTCGTAAAAATCCCGGAATTTATGCCGCGCCGCAACAAACACCCGGCGCATATCTTCCACATCCGAATCATTGATGAACGTCCAGTCCGTGTTCACATAATCGCGGTCCGGTACCCGGGGCGGCAGGCCCGCGCCCTGTATGGCAACGGATTCGCCGTCCGTATACCGGTATTCCGCTCCAGCAGCAATGGCAATGTCCGCGCTGCCGGTGGAATCGATGACGTTGCGCGCCAGTACAACGCCGCGTCCGAACGGCGTGGCCAGGATCACACCGCGCACTTTGTTGTCCTCAACCAGCGCGCCGATACCCAGGGTGTGAAACCAGATGTCCGCACCGGATTTGAGCAGCTCTCGACGGTACCACTCCATCTTCCAGTCGACCACCCAGTCTTTGAGTTTTTCACGTTTCCTCGGATTTTTACCGCCAATGTCCTTGACCCCCAGATCAATTTCATGAGTAAATCCCTTCCTGTAACCGTGATAATAGCTGGCGATATAACCCAACGTGCTTTGACCGCCCAGCCCTGACTGGTATTCCGTAACCAGGGTGCGTGCGCCGCTGCGGGCCGCTGCAATGCCGGCTGGTGCGCCAGCCACACCGCCGCCGACTACCACGGTATCGTATTCACCCCACACCGGCAGATCGGTTTCCCGCGCCTCCAGTTCAGCCCGGATGCGGCCGGGACGGATCATATCAAAGGTGATCTTGAGCTGATAATTGGATGGTCCGGCGGGATCGGGTTTGACCGCGACCGGCTCTGAAACACTCAAAACCGCGCTGTGCTCAGCCGCGGCTTTGCCGATCCGCTGTCCGGTTTCGATTAAAAATCCGGGCATCGACAGATCGGATGCCGCCTGTCTCGAAATATCCGCATACGGACTCAACACGTACAATTGCTCCATCCCTTCGGGCTGAAAGGCGGTCACCGGACACTCGCGCAACGACTTTTGCGAAGATTCTATGGATTTAACGGATTCTTTGGGGATGAAAAACAGCCGGTCGGCGCTGCCGCGCTGATCCGGATTCCAGGTTACATCACGGGCACGCTGTTCTGCGGCTGCCCATGAACGCGGCGAATCATCCGGCATATCAATGTTCAAACTGTATTCAAGCGCCTCAACCGGTTCCTGCGTATCCAGAGGCACCGGATAGGACTGAGCCTCCAATTCCGGCTGTGGCGTACCGATCACGGTAAATTTGAATGGCCGAGGACCCGGTTGAAACGGGGTAAACCCGGCGCCGGCCAGACGGGCAACAGACGCATACGCTGTAGCATCGATGACTGTTTTGGCGTGCACCGCCTGATATCCGGTGCGGTTGGCAATGACCGCACCGGCAAGACGGCCCTGCGCATCTACCAGTAAATCCGTGCAAAAGGTGCTGAAATAAAAATCAATCTGATTGCGGATCAGGGTTTCATCCAGCGTGCGTTTGATGTGCATGGGCGTCACTGATTCCTCCGGAAACAGGGCTTTAGCCAGATCAGTCGATAACGGACCGACCTGATGCAGACGGTAAGTGGCACAGATATCTTCACCGAGATACGGTTCGCCGGTCACCAGGAACGCAGAAGCGCCCTGCTGTGCAGCCGACTCTGCCGCTGCCACTCCGCCGGAACTGCCGCCAACCACCAGCACATCCACATCCTGAATCACCGGAATGTTCGCCGGTCTTTGAAAACAATTGATTCTACCGTTTTTTTCCGAACCCGCCCACATGTATTGCTGAGGCAGCCCCGCTGCCGCCGCGCCCAGCGCAGCAGCTTTTATAAAATCCCGTCGTTTCATACGCACCTCGTGTCGGTTACTCATTCGTACTTTTTCTAAAATTTATTCAAAAAGGATAATATCCGGATTTCAAAGATACACCCGTAATTTGATTAATTTCAATCATTTTATTATACAAATTATTGAGTAAAAACAATAGTAAAAATATTTTTATCTGACAATTGCTGATTCAATGTTATCCTTTAGCTAACCGGCAGGATGCTTTAGCATTCTTTCATTTCAGAGCCCTCCAATTTATTGGTGGGCGGTTGTGCATCTGAACTTGTACTCAACCTTTCGGGAAACATTTGTGGTAGGCCGGTTTCTTCGGATATTCATTTTTTGGTCGAAACTAATATCAGGCTGTCTGATGTGTAGGGTTCCCGGTCTTTGCCAAACTCGGACTAGGCTTCGCCGCCCCAACAGTAATCCGCAGCGAACCTCGAAACCGGTGAGATCGTGCAACGCAATCTCGGCTAGTTCAGAATCGATGCGTACAGACCCGGCCGGCAGCCAAACCTACGATTCGCCTCACACATAGAGCCTTGCCGGCAGCGATGTGCTGTAAATTACCAGTTGAAACCAGGCCGGCGCCACATGCGGATTCCACCAAACAGACTGGGGACCGACCGCTTGTGGAAGAATAGAAACACCGCAATGATAAAATAGCTGCAAAAATGTCAGAGTTTGACTATGTGATAGGATTTATTAACTATAAGATAAAAGGTTGGCGGGAAAAGGAGCAAGGTGATTTGTATAGTTATAAAAATTGAATATCGACGTTTTCTTCGCCCTGAATATAATTCTTAATAAAATGGATAAATTCCTTCATGTCATGAAAATAATTTTCTACATCCTTTTTTTCAAATTCAACATACGCATCATAATCCCCTGTGCGGCGAATCTCATATGCTTCTCGTACGATTCTACCATATTTGACATTGATTTTTCCAGATCGAATAAATTCTTTATTAAACCATCCGATTAATTGCATATGTTTTGAGGTCTCGTAACCATGTTTTAATCCAAGAGCTAATAATGAATAAAAAATGCCATAATATATTCTGTTTACTGCTGTGTTCAGCTTGTCATTCTGGATCAGAAAATCGACTACATCTGCTGTTTCCAGTGCCTGACTCATCCGGTATTGTATCAGTTGTTCTCTGTCTCTTTGATCCAGTGTCATACATAGTATCCATTTTGAATGGCGTTTTGAAAAATTGGCTGCTTTCCCCGGGGATTATCCAGTTCATCTTTAGATAAAATGTGGGTGTCCAGGATAATATTATATTTCAGCTCGATGTCATAGCAAAAATCTGATATTTTTTTTCTCAGATTCCAATCCGGCATATATTTCACAACAATTAAAACATCATAATCCGATCCGGGAACGTTCTTGTATTGTTGTGAACCGAATAGCACCACATCCCTCACATAATTTCCAAGTTGCTGCGTGAGGTGACTTTTTAACTCTTTTATTATTCGAATTCTGTCAGTCATAGTTATATTCAATTTTTCTATTAAACATAATCAATCCTTAAATACCATGCAAGAATAATCATTAATTCACCGGAATAAAATACATGTTTTGTAAAAGATGCAAAGTTCAAAACCTGATATATCCCGTCTCATATAGCCCGCCAATGTTCGATAATACGTAGGCCGAGCAGGTTGGTCGGTCGGCATGACAAACCAGAGGCTACAGCCTAACGGACAGCGCACAGTTGAAATCCAAAACCAGTTCCTGCTTTTTCCTGTTGGAATAAAGTCCGGACGCTCTTTATCCCGGGACGCCCATAAGCCTGAGGTGTATCTTTAATATCCGGACTAAATGCTCCGGTGAAGCGCAGCATCCAGGCAACGGGTATGTTAAAACTGCATACACGAATGGGAAGCGGTGTGCGGTTTTGACTAGACGGGTTGCGTTAGGCTGTTCAAATTTGATGCAATCGTCTTAAAGAACTCAATAGCATACATCCGTTTTCTATTGTGAGTCTGGCAGTCACTCTGGCTGTAGATATTCTTACATGTTTTACGACTATAATTTATATAGCCATATTTAAAATGCAGGTTTATTTAAATCTCCATTTCCGTCCCCAAAACGGTTTTATTTCATTAAACATGATATTCAATAATACATCATGCCATTCCCGCAGTATTGATGACTTTTGGTTTTGTAACATCATTATGTTCATGTAATTCCTTTTTCAGTTGAAGTACCTGATCGGTTACCTTTTTAGAACCGATTAATGCGACCAACTCGATTTTGCGTAATAAATCTTTATAATCAGCAGATGTTTTTAATTCTTTTTCGCCCAAATGAATTAATAAATCGCCATAATCTTTTCTTCGTTGTGCCCATAATGTCTGCCTAAAGTCCAGAAATATAGAAATGAAAGCAGCAATAAGGCCAGATGAAATACCACTGATTAGGATCATAAGCCAATTTGTGTTCAATTTTCACTCCTCATCATGTAGTGTATGTGTTGTAAATGCTCAATCAAATTAATGTTCATCCATGACGTTGCTTCCACCAATGGTATAATCTCCTCCTTGATTCTATATATATTTTTATCCTCTTCAATCAAATACCCCGTTTTAACCATTTCAACTAATCGTGAGGTATCAACAGGTTTTTTGGGTTGAAAGGAGGTCGTTTCGATGACCAATTGGCATGTTTTCTGTAAATCGCTATCTGAAATCAACTTTTCTTTATAAACATCATAGAGAACACCCAAAGAGGCGTATGCATTATTCTGCAGATGTTTGTATTTATTCGGAGTCATTTGAATGAGCTCGACCCGTTTCAACAAAGAAGGATCGACTTTATTATCGATCCTTTTTAAATTTTCAACCATATCAACCAGACAACTGCGAATGAATGAAACAGCAATGCCCTGAGATTTTCTTGCGTTATGATTGTCATTTTGCGTATCAAATTCCAGCGCTTTATCTTGATAGACTTTTATTCGATTTCATCCAACATCATAAACACCTAGACAACAATATTGACATGGTCGTTTTCCGCAAGCTGCAGCCCGCCACGATTCATACATGTGCTGCCAGGATGTCAATGTTTCAAACAACTCACCCATAATCATCTCGTCTTTACGTTCAGAATTTCAGAGAGCAGAGCTTCAGAGAACAGAGGAAGAAACGGGAGACAACACCACTCGAAAGCCGAGGTACCCGCACCAGCTAACAGGAAAGCTCCAGTCCCGGGACGCGCAACGGCAATCCTCAGCATTATCGAAGTACGAGCCGCCGCGAACAACGCGCCGCACATCATCACTTGCATTTAAACGTTCCCG
>CAZSMC010000002.1:0-42573 GCA_964607755.1 uncultured Cytophagia bacterium
TGGATTGGGATCATATCTTGACACAATAATAACAGGGCGTGTTTTCGTTGCTAAGCCAAGATCTGCAAGCCAAACTTCACCTGGTTTCGGATTCATCAATCATATCCAATACGTGTTGTTCAACCTTTCTCGAACGCATCACGTCCAGTGCATTCTGGTCTGCCAATTCAATAATTTCTCTCACATGTTGCCTTACTTGTTCAGCAACTTCAGGCTTCCAGTGACGTAACCGTGTATCCAATTTTTTTGCTAAAACATCCATTGAAACACCTTAATTTTAAATAATGAAATGAATATCATTCTTGTCAAAAATACAACTCTTAACTTTTTCACAAGACATTTTTAGAAAAGCGAAAAAACCTTCTCAACTCTGCCAATAAAATATCTATACAAAAAACTACCAAAATCCGCGCGGTGTCCGCAACGAACCCTGGGAATATACCTACGAACAGATTCCGGATGGCATTTATAACATTTACGCCAAATTGACCACAAATGACAGGGAAAACGTCATGTCCGATACGATTCAGGTTTTTGTGGGACCGGTGGACGATGGCGAGAAACTCAAAAACGGCGAGTTTGCCTGCGGGATCGCACCGTGGAACCTGGCGCTCAGTGGCGACGCTGATGCTACGTTAAACATTGAACCGGACGGCTGGCTCTCGGGGGAACCGTCCATGGCGTACATCGACATTATCAATCCCGGTTCGCAAAACTGGCATGTGATGTTGACGCAGCCGTGTCCCCTGGATTCGGGTCACACATATCAAGTCTATTTTATGGCTGAAGTGGAGGACTCGAAAACCATTGGCGTGGATTTCCAGAGCACCACCGGTGATTACACGGTGCATTATTGGGAAAGCGTTGAGCTGGAGTTTAACACTTATGAATACGGCCCTATCGAGTGGTTTTGTCCGGTGAATGACCCTTCCACGGAATTCAAACTGGCCATTTCAGAAGATAAAGAGTATGTCTATTTTGATGCCATTAAAGTGATTGACAAAGACTGGGTGAAAAACACGACTCATGTTGAGGAAGGTTCTCATAGCCCTGCCAGCGATTACACGCTTTTGCAAAATTATCCCAATCCGTTTAATCCGGGCACAATGATTCAGTTCGACGTGCCGCAAGCCACCCATGTAAAGCTGGCGATTTATGATGTGCAGGGTCGATGGATCAATACCTTGGTCGATGGTGTGACGTCCGCAGGCGCGCATACAGTGTCCTGGCAGGGCAGGGATGCCCAAGGACGGTTCGTAGCCAGTGGTTTGTATTTTTGCCGGTTACAAAGTGAGGATTTCAGTACTATGAAGAGGATGGTGTTGATTCGCTAGTATGTAACAATGATTACTTGGTTTTTGTAGATTTTTTTTACCTTTTAACTATTTCATCTACAGTTTTGCGTATTTGCTTAGTCAAAAAATTTCTATCTTTTTCATTGAAATAATCTTCAGTACTATTCCGGCGAAGTTGATCAATGAGGTAATTTTCATTTTGTCTATGAGTGACTCTTGTTCTATTTTTTGGGGGTATCTTCGTTTTCATTATTTCCTCCTTTTCGAAAATAATTAGCAAAAAATTGGTAGTTGAGGTCCTTGTTAAAATAGTGCTTCCGTTTTATCCAGATAAATCCATCGCCTTTGCTAATCAAAGCAACATCAATTGGGCCTCCTACGGTTTCAGATGCTGAAGATATCCGTCTTTTCATTGATGTCAAATTAACTAAAGATTCGGCCATACTCGCTAGTTCTGTTTTCGGTAAAGAACTAACAACAGAAACAACAGGTCTAATAAAATGTTTCCAGCGCTCCTCTTTCATAGTTTCAAGAAGCCTATTAAAAACGGCATTACGTATATCATCCACTATTTTTGTTTTGTATTCCTCTGACCAATTCAATTGGGTAGTTTGAATCAGTGAATTAGACAATGCTTCCAATGCTGTCTCAATGGCACGATTGATTGTCACTTGATATGAGGGATCCACACCTTCCATAAAGGTGGTGACCATCTCCGATTGAGCAAATGGGATTATGGTTGCATCATTTTTTGTGTCAATAGTTGTTTCTTTCGATTTTCTACGAACAAGTCTTAAATGTCCATCCACAAATCCAAAAAGCTCAAGTACATTAATGGAAGGAAAAAATTGTTTCGCCCCATACCCAGCTATCACCAGTCCAGTATACCCCATACCACCTATCGCTCGAGTTAATGCCATTTTACCGATTTCAGTTAATTTTCGTTTGATATCTGCGTCAATATTAATATCAGAATAAATGTCATCTCTTAAGCTTCGTATCTTCTTGAGATATTTCTTATGTACACCTTTTATACGTTCCTTAGACCATTTATTTCCTTTCTTATCCTGAAAAAAATCTATTTTTTTAATTGCATAGTAATTTGTTTGTACTATATCAGCTAACAATTTGTTTGGATCTTTTATTTTATTTTTTGATATTCCTGTCATAATATTAACAACTTCAGAAAAGTACATACGACGAATACTTTGCAGCACAGATTGGATCTCTTTTTCTGCGAATGCATCTTGCTCGTATTCTGGATATAGATTTGTATTTGACTCAAGGAATTCAATAAAACTATAAGTATAATCATTAATATGACTGAATTTAGTAGATCCTAATTGCTCCCTATAAGTTTTTATAACAGTTTCCCATGGTAAGCCTGCCATTTGTGCACTACTATAAATCATTACCCCGACGGGTTCATATTTGGACAATGTGAATAATTTATTAGCAGAAGGAAAAACTTTGATTCCACCTTCTATTTCAAAAGAGACGGCACTGTCTGCAGCAAGGGCAATTCCATTTTTATTCATTACTGCTATTTCTGCAGTCATTATGGTGCTCCATATGAACTCAGATAATTCTATATATATACAACAATTTTAAATAATAAATATAATTCATTTTGGGGAAAGTTTTTAAGATTGCTATAAAAATACAATTATGCAATTTTATTTCCAAGTAATTTTAACAAGTTTAATCAAGAAAATGAAAGATAATCCAAACTGCTATCAATCATAAATTATTGAATACATATAAGATCTACTTTGCTTTCAGTAAAGTGGATTCCAAGGAACACCCCCTACTACATATTTGCATTACGGGATTTTGACACAAAAGGCGACTCTTTCAACCAAAATCGCCACGGCCAGGAGGCACACTCGCCGGCGTAATCCACACCGATGCGGGAGCCTGAGGCGACCTCAGCCTCAGATTCAGCGGATTCAATCCACAGTTCATCGCCGCAAAAATCCGCACCGTTCAAATTTTTATCAATAGAAAATGCTTTTGTCAGATTGCCTGGGCCGCGTGCCAAATTCCGCTCGGGCGCACGTTGTCCCCGATTTTGGCGCATCAACTCGATACCATGCAACGGTTCTACTGCCCGGAACAGCACAGCACCGGCCTCGGCATCCGGGCAGGTGATGACGTTCAGGCAGTAATGCAATCCATAAATCAAATATACATAACTTTTTCCCGGGGGACCAAATAGGATGCCAGCTTTATGGGGGCTTTTTCGTGAGGCATGCGAGGCCAGATCATCCGGTCCGTTATAAGCTTCGGTTTCCACAATGCGCCCGGCGAGAACTTTATGCGATAAACGGCGCATGAGATTCATACCTATCAGCGCCCTCGCCACGACAGGAGCGGGTCGTGCAAAAAAAGATCTACTCAGCTTGGCTTTCATAAAGCAAAAATTCAGAATGACAATAAGGTGAGGCATACCCCACCTTACTGCTGCCCTCTTTAACGGATCAGATGCATTTTTCTCGTCAGCGATCCGGATGCCGTCTTTAACCGGTAAAAATAAATTCCTGACGGACACATCGCTCCATTAGCCATTCGCCCGTCCCATTCAAAGTCATGGCGACCGGCTTGCTCGAACCTTGAAACAGAGCGAACCTGCTTGCCCAGGACATCATAAATGGACAGCTCGATATGACCAGCCTTTTCCAGAACATATTCAATCCGGGTTGAAGGATTGAACGGATTCGGATAGTTCTGCAAAAGGTGAAACGATGAAATACGCAGTGTCCCGGTTTCTTTGACGCCAGTCCAGCCGCTATCCATAACTTTGACAGCGTCGAGATAAATAGTGATATCATTACCACCCAGGATGAATTTGAACATCAAATTATCATCGTTCATTGTGCTATGGAATTCAATAGGTCCGTATTCTTTCAAGTCATAGACTTGCATATCGTGAGTAAAAACAGGGGCGTAATCGCCGTAATTCTTTGAAACGTGCACCGCAATGTCCTTGGGCTCATCTGCCATGGCTGTAAAACGAATAGTGTAGATATGACCTTCCTGAATTTCAAATGGCTGCATCAGTTGAATCGACCAGAACTGATTGCCTTTTTCAATAATATCCACGACCACACCTGATGAATCGTCAGTGAGCAGCAGGTCAGGAATGATCTGGATCGTCGATTCGCCGCCCTCGTAATTATCCAGGCGCCACGGTGACAGGCTGCAGTTAAATTCTCCGTTAATAATGATATTTCCCGGTTCCACATTGCCTACGAAAATAAAGATCGGTGCAGTTTGGGCTTCATTTGCGTCAGTGTCAATAACTTTGGCAAATATTTCGTAAATGCCATCCGGCGCATCTTCCCATACATATTCATACGGTTCTTGTCCCAGTGCTTTAATCCGGGTACCATTACTGTAAAACTCAACCCGCCGGATCGTGCCTTCAGTTACAGAAACCTCGGCAGATAATTTGATATTACTGCACGCCTCAAACTCGGCATTTTTAGCGGGACTGGTCAACTTAATATCCAAGTTTTGGCCATTGACTGTCACGGCCATAATCAGTAAAAGTAGCAATTTTAGTTTCATTTTGATTTTTCCTTTTTTATTTTTTGTATCATTTACAATTATCTTCCTGTCTAATAATATGAGCCTCACGCAAAGTCGCCAAGACGCAAAGTTTTAATTTTTACGCTAATAATAACGATTTTTATTTCTTTAAAAAAGTAACAGCTTTTATTCTCTGACGATTTCATAATGCATGGCCCGGTTTTCCGACATCAGCGGCAATATCGTGCCACCACCTGTCGACTCGAGGTCCACAGTGCCCAGACGTTGCCCGCCTTCCGATAGTTTGTAGACCGTCATAGAATCGGAGGGCTTGTAACGAATTTTTCCTTCCACAGGCTGCATTAAAAACGGAAAGTGTCCGGTTTTCAAAACCTCGCTGAAATCCTCTGCCATCTTGACATCGGTGTAACGCGCATCCGCAGATGTGGAAATGAGAATGCGATCGGATTCCGACAGATCGGCATCCGTAAGTGAAGAGACAATAACTACTGCAAATTCGGTTTGCATCTCAAAAGTAAAATCCTGCGTCTCGATTTTTTTGTCGCCAATAAAGCCAATTGCGCCCTGGGTGCGTTCCGAATTGAGTCTCACCACACCTGCTTTAGTATCCCAATAAAGCTGACCAGTGGTGGAATTAAACTCGCCGTCAGCTTGCACAGCCGATTGCAGCAGCTCAACATTGTTGCACTCGGGCACAGGCTGTTGATCAAGAAACGCCAAACCATACTTGCCGACCAGCGCCGCACTCGGATGACGATCAGGATGGCGATCCGGGTCCATGGTTTTGGCTTTTGGAACAACATCGAAATAGCCTTGCTCCGTTTCTTTAAAATCCTGACGATGAAACATGAGTGCACAAATCGGAATCAGGTTCATTTGTGTGGGATCGAACATGCCTTCAAAGGAATTGATCGTGTCCGGTTCCGCCTCGCGCGCACCCCAATAGGCGTAATGCATTGGATGCCAGCCCTGCAGACTCGAATACGCCGCAATAATGGGCGTACCTTCGGCCCGGTACGGATTGGGCAGCGGATTGTGCCACTCGGACAGGGTGAACGGCTTGCCAAAAATCCGGCGCTGGGCATTGGTGCCGATGTTTCCGCCCTGAGGATCTTTGACCATCGGCTCGGCCTGTACGCCTTGACCAGCAATATAATTGTACTCGCCTCTGGGATGCGTCCAGTAACTATGCCGGTCGATGTAATCCAGCTTTGCGTTGACGTGCAAATCTGCCACATCGCTTGTCCAATGATTGCTGCCGGCAATGGGGATTTTCAATCCGATTTTTCGCAGAAAATCATGCATTTGCTGGTAATAATCATCCTGCAGATGGTAGAGAAATTTATGCGTGTCCAATTGCCGCTGTTTGCTCACCGGCCACTCGTCTTCACTCACGTAAACGGAGGGTAATTTGAGCTCTCCTTCAGAAATACTTTCATCTTCAAACAAAGCGACCTTATCTTTTTGTGTCCAGGCCTGTTTCACGGACTCGGCGTCACCGTATTTTTCTATCAGCCAGTCGCGAAACATACGGCCAATCATATTGCGGTAATACTCGGATTCGATGGCAAACGATCCTTCTTGTTGCAGCCAGAAAAGCGAATTTTCATTAATGATCTCTGTCAGTGCCAGCGCCGGCTCATCAATCAATGCTGTGCCGGTGTACGGATTGACGTGCGTAAGCAGCGCTTTCAGATATTCCTGCTGCAATTCGATGAGATACGGATCGAACATACCCTCGACTTTGAATCCCTGGCCCACGTCTTGGAAAGCTGCCTCATCACCGGGAAAGTCATCGCCGGGCCGGACAAATCGCGATGAAATGTGACTCAGAAAAATATAGATCCCGCGATTCTTGAAGCATTTAACCATGTAATCGAATTTATCCAGCATCTCTTTATCGAGTTTTCGGGTGGTATGCGGTTTTTGTCCGCCGAAAAAGCTGCGTTTAACCACCTTGTCCGTCCACGGCGCCACCACATCCAGATGGTGCATGCGAATGACATTGGCACCGGAGCGCGCGATGATATCGGCCATACGTTCGGCATTGTCTTTTTCCGGGAAATTGGCTTCACCAAAAATATTGCCGCCCCAAAACCGGGCGCGGGTGCCGTCCTCGAACACAAAATGCTCGCCGTCAACAGACAAAAATCCGTGTTCCCCGGCCGGCGTCTCAAGCAACCACGACATATCCAGCGCCGTGCCACGCATTTCTTCGTAACTCGACAACTCGAACGGAATCCAGTCCGACGTGTCCAGCGTTACGCCAGCCGGCAACTGGGCAAAAAGAGAAATCGGGATTAGGCAACATATCACAACCCAAAAGTTTTTCATGGCGGTGTCCTTTCAGTGGGATTGAGGATTTTTTGAATGGTGTTAAAATATGTATCATTTTTGTAAAAGTCAATTGGAGGGTTGCGGGGAGAATATCTTGATGTCTCCCCGGAATAGTCCTTGATTACAACGGTCAGGAACATTATATTCACATTTTGTATTTAGAAAAAAGGGAATGATAGAAATGAAAGCAGTCATTGTCGGCGGCGGGGTCGTAGGATTCCAGATAGCCAAAAAACTCGTTGAAAGTGATGCCAATGTGGTGCTGATCGAAAAAGACCCGGTACGCGCGGAATATCTGTCGAATCGCCTGGACTGCCTGGTGATCAATGAGGCGGGCAATAATATCAGAGTTCTACGTCAGGCCGGAATCGGGGACGCCGATTATTTTATCAGCATGACCAATGACGATTCCGTCAATTTAATCTGCTGCGAGCTGGCGGATGAGGGGCCTTACAAGATCGCCCGGGTGAAAAATCTCGATTATGCCAGCACCGAGAGACTGAAGCAAAATCTCGGATCCATAGATCTGGTGGTCAATCCCCAGGCTGAAGCCTCGGAAAAGATCATTCATGCGGTGGAGCATGGCGCTTACAGCGATGTGTTCAGCTTTATCAGCGGCAAATTGCGAATGCGCAATCTGCTGGTAGCCACAGATTCGCCTTTCATCAACCGCAGTATCAGCAATATCAAGAACTCCCTTCCCTATGATTTTCTCATTGCCGGCATTGTGCGTCATGACCGCTTTATTGTACCCGTCGGAGATACCAAAGTGCGCCATGAGGATAATCTTTATATCCTGGCGTCCTCCAGCGATATTGAAAGAATATTCGATGATATTGGAGTGGTCAAGACCGGCATTCGTGATATCCTCATCGTCGGCGGCGGCAAGATCGGCCGACAGATCGCCGGGCATTTTATCGATGCCGAATCTCCGGCAGCCTCGGTGCTCAACCGAATGGTCAAACCCAAGGGCGATACGAACAAAAAACGCGATGTGCGCACGATCAAGATTATTGAACGCGATTACGAAAAGTGCAAGTCGCTGGTAAGGGATTTCCCGTCCTCGATGATCATCAACGCGGATATATCAGACGAGTCCCTGTTCAAAGAAGAAAACCTCGGCCGTTATGATCTGATCATCACTGCCACAGACCGGCACGAACTTAACGTGCTGTCGGCGCTTTACGCTAAAAAAATGGGCGTCAAACGCGCCATCAGCGTTGCCAACAACCTGAATTACATAAATATTGCAATCCGCCTGGGCATCGATGTGGTGGTCAGTCCCAAAAACAGTATTATTGATCCTATTTTCAAACATATTCAGACCGGAGTGTTCAAGAGCGTGCACAGCATTGCGGACACTGAAGTCGATCTGATTGAAATTACCGTGTCAGACAAAAGCCGCATCAACGGCAAACGTGTGCGCGATATCCATCTGCCTTCCCGGGCTCTGATTCTGGCGATCACCCGCGACGGAAATAACACCATCCCTGACGGCGAATTCCGTCTTCAATCCGGGGATGACCTTATTGTCATGACAAAGGAAGAATCTGTGGCGCGGTTGAACAAACTGTTTGCGGAGAAATAAACATGCTCAATTTCATGCAGGTTATGCGGCTGATCGCGCTGCTTGCGCTGATTTTGTGCACCTTTATGCTCATACCGGTGTTGGTCGCTTTGCTTTACAAAGAATATCAGGTGCTGCCGGCGTTTTTTCTACCCATTGCCGGAACCGCCACACTATCCGGACTTTTTCTGCTGCTGTCCAGCGCCTCTAAAATCGAAGAGCTGTCAGTCAAAGACGGATTTCTGTTTGTCACGCTGAGCTGGGTGACCGCCTCGCTGATCGGCTGCCTGCCGTTCGTACTATCCGGCGCAATCCCCTCGTTTACCGATGCTTTTTTCGAAGCCATGTCCGGATTCAGCACCACGGGAGCTTCGATCCTCACTAATATTGAATCCCTGCACAACAGCATCCTCTTTTGGCGTTCCCTGACGCACTGGCTAGGCGGTATGGGCATTGTGGTGCTCACAGTGGCGCTGCTGCCGATCCTCGGTATCGGTGGGGTGCAATTGCTCAAAGCCGAGGCGCATGGTCCCATGCTCCACAAGACCATGCCGCGCATCGCTCAGACCGCCAAAACCCTGTGGCTGCTGTATCTCGCCCTAACAGTGCTGGAAACCCTGCTGCTCATGTTTGGCGGCATGTCTCTGTTTGATGCTCTGACGCATACTTTCGGCACCCTGGCCACCGGCGGATTCTCGCCCAAAAACGCCAGTGTCGGACATTATTCCTCCGCTTATATCCAGATTGTGGTGACGGTGTTTATGATCCTCGCCGGTGTCAATTTCGGTTTGTATTTCCGCGCGGTCACCAGACGTTTTGATCAGGTGCTGCGCAACAGTGAACTCAAAGTCTATCTGTCGGTTTTCATCATTGCTACCGCCGTGGTTGCGCTTTCTTTGTACGGCGCTGTGTATAGCGGGGCAGGGGAGAGCCTGCGCTACGCCGCGTTCCAGTCTGCGTCAATTTTGACCACGACCGGTTACGCCACCGCGGATTTTGCCGCCTGGCCGGCCCTGGCCAAAGCAGTGCTGTTTTTTCTTATGTTTGTCGGCGGCTGTTCCGGCTCCACCGGCGGCGGCATCAAGGTGATCCGTGTGTTCTCGCTGATTAAACTGGCCCTGAATGAAATGAAACACATGATCCACCCGCGTGGAATTTTTCGCATCCGCATCGACGGCGAAATCCTGGCGAAAAAGTATTTTTATCCGGTGATTGGCTTTTTTGTCCTGTATATCTTTATCCTGCTGCTCATCACTCTGGCTGTGGCTGCAGCCGGCAATGATCTGCTGACATCGTTTTCCACCGCTCTGGTCACCCTGGGTAATATTGGTCCAGGATTCGGCAAGATCGGTCCAACCCTCAATTATCAGTTTTTTCCGGATACGATAAAATGGATTCTGTCATTTGCCATGATGATCGGTCGTCTGGAATTGTACACTGTGTTGGTATTATTCACAAAAGAGTTCTGGCAGCAATGATTCGCTGCAATCTAAATCCCCAATTTCCTCACCCGATCCTTGCAGCTTCTCGGCCTGTCAGGTCTGGTAGATCGTCGTGATAGTTTTTGATAATAAAAGCAATGTTTCCCGTTGGAACAATAACCGGTTGAACCACCTGCTCGCCTTTCGCATATCCTACCAACCTGTGAAACAAATCAACGCCATACCCGCTTGTATAATATTGTGGATCGTGTGTCAATATCAATCCTTCACCACCACTCGGATGAGTTCGTCTCAAAGCTGTATAACGATTGTCCCTATTTTCCCAAACACGGATAAACCGGAATTAGGCAACATATCACAACCCAAAAGTTTTTCATGGCGGTGTCCTTTCAGGTTGATTGATGATATTTTTTGAACGGTCTTAAAATCGATATCATTTTTGTAAAAGTCAATTGAGAGTGAGAAAACTCAACAAGTATGTATGAGCAGATCCATGAGTCTCGGTAAATATGCAAATAGAGCAATATTGCCAGTAGAGGAACAATCATTCTGAGGATGATAAAAGTGTCTCGATTTACATAATGGATCGGTTTCCATAATTATTAAAATATATTCAAAAAATATTTGCAAAACTCAGATTTCGCATCACACTGCTTGACATCAATGCAAAAAATTCCTAATATATAGCTGACAAGAGGGTAACCCGATCTGTGCCTCTGTCGTTGTACCTGCCAATAACCAAATAATAGGAAAAAAGTGGCCGAAAATTATCCTTGCCTTTAAAATTCGGCCGATCTTTCAGATAACTACATTGTGCTTTTCAATTACGATTCTGGCTTTGCCCGGCAAAGGTTGATCATCGACCAATTCTTATGCATGATATGTTATCTTTCCTTTCTTTGGAAATAACAGACATGGTATCCTATGATAGATTCAGCTAACTCAATTTGAATGTATTGCCCTTCTAAAAATAGACTAAACAGTAGCTTTCGGAGAAGATAAAGTGATGAAACAATTTAGATGTGAAACAGCGATTTCTATTTTTTTAACATTTCTTGCCACGTATCTTGTTTTATTTCCCATTTACTGTGATTTTTTGCATGCAGCGACTGATGACCAAAATAAACCGGTCATTTCGCACTATCCGGTCAAAGTGGCGCGTTACGGCCAAAGGATGTCAATCAAAGCGCATATCGGCGACGAGTCATCGCTGCAAAAAGTCAGTCTTGTGCTAAACATTGACGGAACAACAAAGCGAGGCAGAATGCGGGAAATGTCAACTGCCAGCTCGGTTCCTGTTATTGTCCGTGTTATCAAGGATGCACAGGTCTATTCCGGTCCGGGTTCACAGTATAAATTCCGCGGTCATGTTCGCTCCGGAGACGTACTCAAAGTGTCGCAAGTTCGAGACAATTATTTTCAGATTCTTTCGGAGCAAGGTGTTCAAGGCTATCTTTTAAAAGCCAATGTAGAAATCCTTGGCACCGGCCGGGTTTACGGTGTGACCTTGCCGGAATCATTGACACGCCGTACAGAACTTGTTTACCAAATCGAAGCCGTCGATGTCTATGGTAATATGTCAGCAACAAATCCGGTTCAGGTCAGATTGTTTACCGATGAACAAATTAGAGAGTTAATGGCAAAGCGAAAGACAGGTGTCAGTCAATCTGTTTCTAAATCATCAACAGATTCACCACAGTCCAAGCCAGCATATAAAAGAGCATGGTTTTGGCTCTTACTGCTTGCGGTTGGCGGCGGCACTTATGCCCTGATATCGCAAACCAAAACAGAAAAAGATGGCGCTGTTGATATTCTGGTCGAATGGGAGTAGGATTGATTTGAATTATTAGCTTTTTGGAGTGAAAAATGGATTTCAAAAAACGCAATTATCTTGTTTGTTTATTTTTTCTTTTTGTTTACGCTTTATCAATTTCATGCAGTAAACTGTCACCACTCGATTCTCCTGAAAATTCATACAGCTCTATTGCTGCGCATGTAAAGTTTATGGAACCGAGATTATCTGCAGCTTCTTTTGACAGCTTGATTCTCACCATCAAAGGAAAAGATGTCAATACGGTCAAGCAAAAGCTGACGCTTGAAGGAACAAAAGCAAACGCGCACGTCAAAGTTCCGGCAGATGTGGAATTGACCGCGAGCGTTACAGCTTTTAAAGACAGTATGCAGGTCATGCAAGGGGATAATACTTTTTCTGTTGATGCAGGAAAGACGGTCGCATTGACCATAAAGATGGATTTCCTCGTACCGACCATCATTCTTTCGCCGCCAGACTCTGTGCTATTCAAAGGAGAAAAAATAACGCTTTATTTGGCAGCCCGAAGCATTGTGGATATGGCAACATTTGGCGCGCAAGTGCAATTTGATCCGTCAATTCTTCAGGTTGAAGAGTTAGGCCGCGAAGATGATTTTTTAACGAGTAAAGCCGGAAATGTGAACCAGCTTTTATTTACGCAAAATAATGAAAAAGGAACAATAGATGTGGTGCTTGGCATTTTCCCGGCATCCAAATGTGTAACCGGCGAGGGCAATGTGGGACGGATTGTCTTTACGGCAATCAGTTCAGGCACAACAGACTTGTCCATTCGCATCGATCACGATAAAAATTCTAATTATGCGTTATTTGATAAAAACGCTGATCTCATGTACGCGATGGGTCTTGGTGGCAGAATCACTGTCCAATAAACTGGCACGATCCGACGACTGATTTAATGTGGAGTTAAAAATGCTCAGAACAAATATCTTAATGACTTTACTTTTTCTTTTAGTTTCTGTTTTATTTTCTCAAAATACCATCATTTCAACGACGTGGGGACCGCCGTCCACTGCTGATGAATGGCAAAAGTTTTCTATTTCTCTAACAGCCGATGAATTCGATATTTCGGATTCCGATTTTGCTGACGTGATGGCAAACGTACAGCGCATCCGGATTCAAACCGAATCTCACAGCGGGTACGATGTGGGATCAATCGATCAAGTCCGGGTAGGAGACCGATTTTCCAGCACCTTTGACTCAGGTCTTGACGGCTGGAACGCGCATGGCGACGGCACGTTAAACTGGATCGAAAATGGAGGGATGTCAAACAGCGGACATATCGCAATACATGACTGGGCTCGAGGTGACTGGCACTATGCCGTTGCCCCTGCCGAATGGAGCGGCGATTGGAGTGGATTGATAGGTTCATCATTTGAATTTTACTACAAGTCTGATTATCCGGACGCCGCAACAGTGCTCGAAATTTCCAGCGAATTTGAAAAACGAATTATTCTGAACGCCACGCCGCTTATTACACCGCAAAACACAAGCTCAAAAGTCAAAGTCAGTTTGAATGAAATCCCAAATTCTGATGTTGAAATTTCTCTTTCTTCGGAAAACGGTTGCTTCCAGGTACCGTCAAGCGTGATTATTCCTGCGGGAGATGAATACACAGAATTCGATGCAACAGTACCAGAGGATGCAGAAACCGGATGCACATCTGCGATTGAAGCATCGGCATCGGGATATGTCCCGGCCAGGCTTATCCTTACCGTCGGAGAAACATCCGGAGGTGGAGGAACAGCAAAATTGTGCGGACAGGTCACCGACGCGACAAACGGCGAAGGAATTGCAGGGGCAGTGGTGACCGTTGCTGATCTTTCCGCAGTTACGGATGATAATGGCAATTATTGTATCGAGAACGTCCCGACTGACATCGTTTCGGCCAATTTTTTCGGTGAACCACGCTCCGGACCGGCGCCTCTGACCGTGCAGTTCAATGATCTCTCTGGCACCGGTTCCCCGACAATTACCGCTTCGGCGGAAAACTATTCTACTTTTCGATCCACTGTTTCACTTTCAGCAGGTGAAGAAAAAACTCTGGATATTTCGCTCAGTCCGGGAATTACCGATGCCGAGATGCGCATCGTATTGAACTGGGGCGAAAATCCGCGAGACCTGGATCTGCACTTGCTTGTTCCGGGCGATGCCACCCATTCTCCATATCATATGTACTTTGACGATAAAGGAGAACAAGAAAGTTTTCCTTATGCCTTTTTAGATCACGATGATCGGTACAGTTACGGACCGGAAACCATCACACTTGGCACATTCATCTCCGGGACGTATAAATTTTATGTTCACAAATATGCCGGAACAGGTGATTTGACCGCGTCCGAGGCCGTTGTGCAGATTTATAATAAATCCGGTCTGGTAAATACGGTCAATGTGCCGGTAAGCGGCACCGGTGACTATTGGGCGGTAGGTGAAATTGATGGACGAACCGGCCAGGTCCTGATCAATAGTGTGATCCAGGAAGAGGAACCTTCACTTTCGGGTATGAGCGCAAAATTACAAAAAAGACAAGTGAAAAGTTCGTTCTCTGCTGCAGCAATCACCTCCTGGGCATGGTATTTTAATAACGATGGCGTCATAGACTCGAACAGCGAAAATCCATCCTGGATTTATCATGACGCCGGGGATTATACTGTCAGCTTGACGGTATCGGATGGAACGAACAGTTATACTGAAACAAAAACAAATTACATCACCGTCACCGGCGAATCTTATTCTGATGATGCGTATCACGTATCGATCACAAGTATTGATGCAACAAATTTTCCACTTGTTAAAACATTTGTTTCAGTCATCGATACGGCGACCGGTAACCCGCTTGGTGAGCTTCCGAACTCTGCTTTTGATATTACTGAAAACGGCATGACTGTTTCAGAAATTGTCATCGAAAAATTAAGCATCTCTTCCGGGGCAAAAGCGGACATTGCATTCATTTTCGATACCACTGGCAGCATGGAGGGAGTGATGAACACGCTTAAAAACCGATGTCTTGTGTTTGCGGATTCTCTTGCCGCAAAAGGTGTAGATTACCGTTTGGGACTGGTAACATTTGCGGATGAGGTGCTGTCGATCCACGATTTCACGTCCGATGCGAGGGAATTTAAAACCTGGATTGAAGGATTGAGCGCCACCGGCGGAGGTGACTCTAAAGAAAATGCGTTAGAAGCGATCGAATCTGCAGCCGGGTTGAGCTATCGGGAGGTGGCGCAGAGGGTTACTATTCTCATCACCGATGCCGATTATCATGAGGCAGGTGAAAGCGGTGACGGAACGACAGATTTTACCACAGAAAGTCTCGTTTCATTTTTGAACGATCGGAATATTCTGTGTAACGTCGTTGGTCCGGACATGCCGCAACATAAAATAATGGCCAAACAAACCCGCGGATATTATTATCGAATCCAGGATGATTTTTCCGATATCATTGACCGGATCGGCGATCAGATTAGCAATCAATATGTCACTACCTTTGTTCCAAATAATACGACGCCTGACAATACCTATCGAACAGTAAAAGTTGCCATTGATCATGATGGCAAAAGCGGTCAAGATAGAGCGTCGTATTATGTGGGTTCTACAAAATTGGTTTCACATCCTCCGGTGGTCATTGGATTAAAAAGGCAACGGTTTACTCTTGACATTTATGTGCAGAATATCATGAATCTGTCAGCAGCAAAATATTATCTTACATACGACAAGACAAAAGTTAAAGCTGTTAATGTGTTATCAGGCGAATTTATGAGCAGCAGTGGCGCGTCCGAGACGTTTATTTATGACATTGTTCATGACTCTGGCAAGGTTGAGATCAATCAATCCCGATTAGTACAATCCGGCTCGACCGAGTCGATATCCGGTAGCGGTCATTTGGCAACTGTTGAATTTGAGGTGCTGGTCGATGAATGTACCAGTTCTATTGATTTTTACGGTCTGGATTTTCGACAACTGAATGGCGAGTCTATCCATATCTCTGCAACAGGCTCCCAGGTAAAATCCGCAGGTGTGGCCGGGGCATCATCGTCCATATTATGCGATTTTGACAAAGATCTTGACATTGATACACGAGATTTTTCCTTACTGGGAACGTATTGGAAACCTGTTAATAACAGCCTCGGAGATGTGGGTCCGGCAAACGGTGCTGTTCCGTTACTTTCTTCTGCACCCGATGGCAAAGTTGATTTTGAAGATTTGTTCACGTTTACCCGCATGTGGAACTGGTATTATCTGTCGTTAGGCACATCCGGAACGGCTTTGGCAAAGGAAAATGCTACACTGTCCTGGGATCTCATCAACGACAAAAATGTGTTACAGATGAATGTTAAAATTCAAAATGTATCTGATCTGGCGATGGGACATATTATTTTTTATTATAATGATGCCGCCTTATCCGTCAAGCACATCGAGCAGGGAGAAGTGCTCACGACAGCGGATGCATCCAGCGGCTTGATTTCAGACATCAATCAAGCTGGAATCGTAGATGTAGCTTTTTCAAAATTAGCGCACATTAATCAGAGTGCTACGCTTGATCCTAGCGGTGTTTTGTTTTCAGTCTTTTTTGAAAAGACAGGACATGGGGGGCAAGCTGGCCTGGAGCTAGGTTCAGTTGATTTGCGCTCGCGAAATAACCAGCCGCTTCAGGTTTATCATCAGGAAAGTGATGATCTGAGTTTTGAAACAGTGCCGGCAACATTCCAATTAACAAATTATCCGAATCCGTTTAACAACCGCACAAAAATCCAATATCAACTGCCAAAAGAAACACATGTTGATATTCAAATTATCAACATACTCGGTCAGCCTGTTCGCGTTCTTGTACGAAAACGCATGGACGCCGGTGAATATGAAATCCATTGGGATGGGAAAAACAATACCGGCGTTGATGTGATGTCAGGGATGTATATGCTGAAAATGACAGCAGGAGATCAAACGCTTGTCAGAAAATTATTGTTCTTGAAATAGAAATCCGGAAAGGACGCTCTTCTTTGTAGCCTGGACATAAAAACGTCCAGGCTACGTTTTATTAAAGAACGACGCGACATGTGATTATTTCAACAACACACACCGTCTTGTTCGAGACAATCCCGAGCCGGTTTCAACCCGGTAAAAATACACACCGCTTGTCAGTGATTCCGCATTTAACTGATAACTGTGACGGCCGGGGGAAAGAACTCCCAGATTTCTCTCGCGGACAATTCTGCCATTGACATCAATCAGTTTCAGATGGACATTCTCGGTTTCTGGTACGTTAAAGCTGATTGTCGTGAAAGGATTGAACGGATTCGGAAAATTCTGCTCGACTGAAAAGGTGTTCGGAACAGATTCTTCGTCCACAGCCGATTCTTCCAGCGGCACATCGCTGACATAAACCCGGTCGATCCACACCCAGGCATCCATGTTCTTGCCGACAAAAATCTTGAAATTGGCGGTCTCGTCTGTTGATTCGGAAATAAAATTGTGCTGAACGCGATGTGAAAATTCAGTTAAAACTGTATCCACCTGAAGGTATTTGGTATAAGGCGATTCTGCCAATTCCCACACAAAACTCACATTCAATTCGGCAGGTCCTTCCCAGGCGATCAGAAAATCGATGAAATACTCTACACCTTCCCAGATGGGGACAGATTGATACGTTTGCGCATACCACACTTCAGAGCCGCCATCAATCACTTCCCAGCGAACGGAATAATCACCGGAGAGCATACCAGTATCATCCAGTTCATAGTTCGCATCGGCATCCGCTCCTCCGTCCCAGAAAATCCACGATTCCAAACCATCATCAAATTCCCAGTTTGAAATCATGTTGTACTCCTGGGCAAATGCACTGAAACCAAGAGCCAATAACACCATAAAAATAATAACAAAATAAGTCACTTTCATTACGACCTCCTTAAATTGTGATACTGTTTTTTTATTATTATGGTTTCGCTTAACAATACCAGAGTGACGAATACGGGGGATGACTGATATGTCTGTTCTCACGCGTTTGCACTCTATTTAACAAGACTAGTTATGGCTTGAAATTACAAAACATAAATCACAACACCAAAAAGCAAGAGCTCTTCCTTTTTTTTGAATTCTTGTTTACATTGCATTCAAATTGAGATTTATTGTTTATATATCATTGATTAATTAAAGATTCTTTTCAAGAAATGCAAACAGTTTTTTTAGAATAAAACAGGTGATAATCAAATCGTTGATACCATGAATGAATATCAAATCATATTTGCAAGGGAGTAGAAAATTTTCAATGACGAGCTACACACTTCATTCAGGTTTTTTCGGGGAACGCACATCGGGACGTCCCGGCATGCTGTATTAATATCAGCTTTGAGTTTCTTACCATGATATGCCCTTTACTTCAGCACTTTTGCAAACCTTCATAGCCACACGCTTTAGCGCGTGGGTTCAAATCAGTCCCCCACTCGGGCTTTAGCCCTTTTCTTGACGGGTCCTCTTGTTTCTACTGCTCTGGCATCATTGTATAAGTCTACTGGACGCCAGAGCGTCCGGTCTGCATTCCGCCGAACATCGGCGGAACGAGAAGAGTCTCGTTCCCACAGTCCACTGGGGAATGCACGCTGGGACGCTCCCGCGTCCCATGTTGCACCAATGCTCGTAGCCTCACAACGAGGTATTCATGAGATTTTTCTCATCTATCTTTTCCTTCTTCTGGCCCGCTCGGATATTTTACTCGGACGCCGGAACGAGAAAGCCAAATTCGGCGGCGAATGGATCAAATATTTCGATATGAATACTGTCATTCCAAGCATAAGTTTTGGTTTTAGTGGCTGGTGAAAAATTAGACGGCCTTCACCTGACAAGCGAAATACGTGCACATTTCACAGCGCTTGTGGTGTGCAATTTCGCAATATAAAAACCCGTGGGACATTTTCGGCCCATAAAATCGGTGCCATCCCAGCGGACAATGTGGGGACCGGTAAATTTTGTACCTTCCACAAGCGTTCGTATCCTGCGACCACGAATGTCATAAATCATCAGTTCAACGTTTGTTGTTGTCGGGATAAAAAAACGTATCATCGTTTCCGGATTGGCCGGATTGGGATAGCATATTATCGACTGGTTGATAGAACTACTTTTTGGTTTTCCGGCTCGAACTCCGATAGGCTGGGTATTTTCATACGCACCCATATCCGGTGCGCTGCCAAGAGTTCGTGATTGTCCTTCCAAATCCACAGAGAGATCTGTCTCCAGACCTGCGTTAATCGCCGGACTCGATGGTGAAAGATGATAATCGCCGTCCGCGCCCCAGACTGGCAATAAAAATTGCGGATCAGCAACCAAAACATGTGGGCCAAGTCCTGTCAGCGTCGTTTCGTCGTAAGCGGTATCGCCATGCTGCAGCAAGATGTCGTTTTCCGGCATCCAGAATAAACTATGCGATAGAGAAAAGTTAACACTATCGCCAAGAAACATCGCCGAGCGCGGTCCACGGCTGCTAATGATAGTGTTGACCATATTCAAGTCAATCGGAATTTCAGGGTGATCGTATTGCGCCCACATACAGTAATTTTGTCCCAAAGCATCGTCGATGGTACAGTGAACAAACTCAAATTCAGCATGCGGGGATTGCGTATCAATGACCACAGCAGACCAGGGCGTGGGAGTGGAATCGCCGTCACCGCGCCCATAGACCAGCGTGTTTTCAATCCGGCCGTAGCTGCCCCACAATTTCAAGCCGTCAGTTCTGTTGTTAGCAATAATGCAATTTTGCACAATAGTGGTATCGGATTTCGAGTCCAGGCCATCGCCCACGTTATGCTCCAGCGTGCAATTCACGAATCGAATCGGACCAGGACCAGGCTCGATACCAAATCCATCCGGACGACTGTAGGGGTTTTCCGCATCGCCATTTTGATAATAATGACCAGACCAGGACAACTGAGAATGCTCGAACTGCACATTTTGCCACCCTCCGCTCTCTCCGGCTTGTGGCCCGCCGGCCGCACCAAAGCCGCAATGATGGATGTTGCAAGAATCGACAAGCATGTTTTGCACATCGCGCAGATTAATGCCAAATTCATCGAGATGATGGATATGTAAATTCCGAAAAATAATGTCGGAACACGGTGCGTCCGTTCCGTTAATGCCGTCACGGGCATAAGCCCCGTTTTGATGCGTTATTTCAAGATCGAAAATTTTAACGTGATGTGTGCCGGAAAGATCGATCATAGAATACAAATTGTCAGCTCCGGCCAAAACGGCGCCGCCTTGTTCAGAGCCATGAATGAGCGTGTACTGATTTTCCGAACCTGAAGGCGGCTGCAAAATATCCGTATCAAAAACACGTAAAACATAGGTCCCGGGTAAAATTATCAGCTCGTCGCCACCTGCCATTTGCCGGGTGGCCCATGCCGGTGAAGCCCAGGGTGACGCTTTGCTGCCGTCGTTGTCATTACTTCCATCTGGGGAGACATAATATGTGGCGGCGAAAAGTGGATAGGCCATTGTGAGAAAAAAAAGAAATACTCGAAACATATTAACCTCCCTGATAATGGTGGGATGGTATTAGCTCAGCTATAGGTGGAGATACACCGACAAGCGCAACAATGGGTCGCTTCTTGATTACGGAATAAATTTATAAGGTATTATATATTTTGATCTTATGAAATAAGTCGAGTTCATTCGGCGACCCATTGTTAGGCCTGGTTCTAATTTCTACTCACACAAAATAAACATCTGTATTATCCACCATTATCTGATGTATTACCTGGAATGGTAAAAGCTCAGTCTTGGGTGGAAGTTTTAATATTTGGGCACTAAAGTGCCTACTAAAGAATCTCAATAATAGCCCCGATTTAAAAGTCGGGGCTATAATATTGCCCCGAGCTTTAGCTCGGGGTTTAAAGATGACCTCTCAACATAACGGGCTTTAGCCCACTTTTGTAATGCTGCAAAGATTTTCTCCCATCAGTGAGCTTTTACCTGGAATGTCACTTTTATCTTGCTATTTAATAATTTAATGTTTATTGTATAATAAATCAAAAAGTAAAAACAGTCAAAGGCCGTTGTGGGAAACACGTTGCCTTTTCTAACTGTCACTGATTTTTAATACTGCTTTTCGATTTCTTTCTAACAGCGACTTTTCACAGAATGAAACATTCTTGACATTCTTTCTCCTCTCCCTTCCTGACACGACTTTTTGACCTTTGCTGTATCAAATAACAGGATAAAATAGCAAAGGAGGTGCTGATATGAAATCCCTTTGTGTTATATTCCGTTTTGTAGTGGTGGTTTGTCTAAGCATCACTGCCAGTCTGTTATATGCCCAACTGGCGGATTCGCCCTGGCCTACCTATCAGCACGATTACCGCCGCAGCGGCTGCAGTCCGTATAATGGACCGGAAGAGGCGGAGATTGAGTGGGAATATCTGTCTGATGAAAGATGGAGCTACATTGGAAATCCAATCATCGGTAATGATGGTAGCATTTATTTTGTAGAGGAAGCACTGTTAGAAGTTGAAAAATATCGTATGGAAACAAAATATTGGAAAATTAACGCCCTGAGTTCCAGAGGTACGCATAAATGGTCAATTAAAGTGAATGAAGAGATAGAAGGCGATTTATCCATTGATATAAACAATGTGATTTATTTTCGTACTTTGGATTCTTTATATGCTATCGATGAAATGGGACAGATCAAATGGTCTATTGAGAAATATTTATATTGCGACCCAATCATAAATAAACATGGATCAATTTATAGTGCAGATTACAGAGGGATTGTAGTTTTTGATCAAAATGACGGATCAGAAAAAGACCTATTATTTACGAGTAGCAATTCTACTATAGCCAGTATGATCATGGACGATGACATTCTCTATGCATTTACTCAAGATACGATTTTATATGCTGTTGATGTGGCTCAAGATAAAATTTTATGGCAACATAAATTAGATGTTGCGCCCTGGTTTTCGTATTTGTCCAGTACTGACAATCAGTCTGTTTATGTTGCGAGTGCCGATGATAATAAATTAATAGCTGTAAATCAGAATGGTGTTCAATGGTCCTTTTCACCAGCTAATCATGATGTAAACGCGCGTATGCATATTCTAAGTCCTGTCGCTATTGGTCCAAACAAACATCTTTTTCTTCCGGTTTGGCAGAATCTCATGGTAATTGATCCATCTGGGTGTTTGATAGATAATTTAAAATATTCAATGGGCTATTATGATGCGGGGCCATTTATCGAACCTCTGGTCGACGCAGCCGGATGTGTTTACTTTTCTTCTTGGGGGAACCTCTATGCATTCACAGCCAATGGTCGAGAAAAATGGGATGTAAATTTTGGTGAACAATTCAATACAAGTGCACTGGCGATGGGATTCGATGGGACCCTTTACTGCGGTCTCTATGCTAATGGATGGACCAATGGGGATTGGAGGCGTTCGAAATTTGTAGCCGTTAGTGGTCCATCCATCCAACCCGATAAGCCGAGTTTATCCTCTATCCCCAAGCAAGTGAACTTTTACACCATTTTAAGCGGCAACTATGGCGACAAAACCGTGCAAATCAAAAACATCGGCCATGCCGATTTGGAGATTTTCGATATGCAGATCACTGGCACCAATGCCGCAGATTTCACTATCCAGGCAGGCGGTGGCAGCCGAACCATTGCGCCCAATCAGTCTCACGAACTCAGCATAAGGTTTACTCCAGGTGCCAGTGGTACAGAAACAGCTGTTCTTCAGATTAACAGTAATGCGCTGTCCAGTCCGGATGAAATCCAGCTCTCCGGCATCACGGCGTATCCTTTGGCGAATTCGCCATGGCCACAGTTCCAGCGCGATCCGCAGCATTCCGGGCGGATCGGTCTCATGGGTCCTGGCGAACCCAATATCGTGTGGACATACCGCACAGACGGCGCGGTTCAAGCGCCGCCAGTTATCGGACCGGAAGGGGGCATCTATGCCGGTTCTATGGACGGTTCGATGTATGCTCTGGATTCGGACGGTCAGTTACAGTGGACTTTCCCGACAGCAGGTGAAATCCTCGGCGCCGCGGCAGTTTTGCAGGATGGAACGATCATTTTTGGCTCCTGCGATCGTCATGTGTACGCTGTAGACAAAAACGGTCAGAAAAAGTGGTCATTTGCCACTGACGGAACCATATGGTCGTCACCCACTGTCGGCGATAACGGCCTGATTTATATCGCCTCCCAGGATGATTATTTATATGCCCTGGCCCAGGACGGCTCCCTGGTCTGGAAGAAAAAAACTGGACGGGCCTTCAGTCTCTTCACCGGCTTGCGCGGCCGACGGCACTGTCTACATTGCTACGAATGCTGGTACGGTTTATGCCTTTTCACCGGACGGACGGTTGCTACATCAATATGAAAGCAATGCCACTATCCATTCATCACCGGTTATTGCACCGGATGGCACAGTTTATATCGGCTGCAATTTTGATGGTTTGTTTAGCTTGAATCAAAGCCTTTCGAAAAAGTGGTTGTTTGATACCCGCAGTTCGATCGAGGGTGCACCCGTCGTTGCCCGGGATGGCACGGTTTACGCGGGAGCATGGAACCACGCATTGTATGCCATATCTCCAACGTCCGAGGAAAAGTGGAAATGGCCCTATGTGGCGCGTGAACCGATCCAGTCCTCGCCGGTGATTGACGGGCAAGGCACCATCTTTTTCGGCGCGAATGACGGACTGTATGCGGTGAACCCGGACGGCAGTAAAAAATGGCGAAAAGCCATACCAGACGGCGTTAAGAGTTCTCCGGCGATTGGCACGGAACATTCACTGATCGTCGGCGGCAATGATGGTAAAATTTACTGCTTTCAATATAGACCTCAATTGTGGATGGAAGACATTACCATCGCAGAAGACCTTGTCATTCCTGACGGTCAGGCCATTGTTATTGAACCTGGCACTCATATCCGGGTTCATTCCCAGGGCGGCCATCCGCTTATGGAAACGAAACTTCAGGTGTATGGCACCATCAAAGCAATTGGCACAGAAGAAAAGCCCATCATTTTTGAAGCGATTGATCCGGATACCAGTCGGGATAAATGGTATGGCATCTGGTTATCCGAAACCAGCGAGCGCAATGAATTCCGGCACTGTATCTTCCGCAATGCGGTTGTCGCTGTTCACGGCAATGGCAATTGGAGCAGCCGTTACAGCGACATTGTCAGCAATTGCGAGTTTCAATACTGCGGCACGGCGGTCAGTCTAACCGGACGATGTCACACATATATCGCCGACAATACCATCCGCAACTGTGATGTCGGCGTCGATGTCAACACATCACGAGCCACGATCACCAATAACTGGATTTCTGACATTACCGGCGATGCCGTGCGCGGTGTTTACAGCACTCTGGAAATTCATAAAAACTGTCTGCTGGATTACGATCAGCACGGTATTTCTCTGGGCAGCGCCGACGCCCAGATTGTGAACAATGTTATTTTTACTCGTCACGGTGCCAATACAGGCCATGCGATTTACGAATATACTAATCCGGACGTACCGCGTTGGGGTGTTCCGGATGTAAGCATCAAGAATAACGTGTTGATGACCATCTACAAGGCACCAGTATTCTGTAGATCGAATTCCCTGGGAGAACTATCCGTCTTTTACAATTTATGTTACGGATTTGTAGGTACGGCGGGAGAAAATCTGGCCCAAGCCGATCACAATCTAATCGATCAGGATCCGCTGTTTGTGGATATGGAATGGGAGAATAAATATGGCTTTCTTCTGGCTCCCGGCTCTCCCTGTATCGATGCCGGTGATCCCGAAATTAAAGATATTGATGGCTCGTTTTCAGATATTGGTGTGTATGGCGGTCCGCCCGTACCACCGCCGGTCCTCTACAGAAATACTGGACTTGAGCTGCAAAAAGCCATGGCCAACAGCATGTCGGCCTGGTTCAATTGGCCGGATAACGATGTCGACGCGTACAACGTGTACCGGGCGGATGCGCAGGACAGTATTTTCCAGCGTCTCAACATGACACCGGTGCAAGAGAATCGATATTACATAGGTAATCAGCAGCCGGGTTATTTTATGATCCGGTCGTTGCAGGATGATATTGAGAGTTACGACAGCCGGCGCATTTGGCAATATCCTTCTGTCCACGAAACCTGGGCCGATCATTTTGATGACGCCCAGTTGGATAAAAATTATTGGCAAGCCGGCGGCGATGCGGGTTCGGTCGTGCAGGAAAGCGGGCAGGCTTTGCACCTGCAGCTCAATAACACCACATCCGCGGAACTGGACGGCCTCTTTGAGTTTTCCGGTGATTTTGATATTGAACTGCGCTATACCATGCAACTACCGGATACAAGCGGCAGCGGCTTGCAGTTTATCGTGGAAAATGATGCTGTACACTATAGCATTGGCCGTGTGTTTTACCTGGACCGCACTACCCTTGACGGCAAAATCGGGCACATGTTTAGCTGCGACTTTGGCCTCGGCGAACCCGCCGGTTACAGTCTCTCTGCCACGCCCACGGACAGTATCGGCGCGTTGAGGATTGTTCGCATTGGCAGCGATATTTCTTTTTACTTTCAAAACGATTCAGCGTGGACGCTGCTCGAGTCGCGGTCTTTAACTACAGCTCCGCTGAGCGTTCGCTTGCGGCTGTTTGCTTCTAATCCCATGCCAAATCTGGGCGCCACAATTAATGCTTTTATTGTTTATAACGGCAATTGGGTGAATACTGCCGTGGCAGCGACCTGTCGTCATGTTCCGGATCAGTATGCCACTATCCAGGAGGCGGTGGACGCGGCGGTCTCCGGCGATACGATCCAGGTGGCCGCCGGAATCTATCCGCTAACAACGGGGATACTGAACAACTCGGTGGACAACCTGCATCTGTTCGGTGCCTGGATGCCTGGCGGCGCGGATATGACCTTGCTTGATGTCACTAAAAATCCCGGCACCTTTGACGCTTTGCGATTTGAAAACGTATCGGATTGCGAAATCGCCGGATTTGTTATTCAACGGGCAAAGAATGGGATCGCCATGAGCACCTGTTCGGAATCCGAGATTTATAACTGTTACATTCGTGATTGCGACGAAGCAGTCTCCTGGCACGGTAACGCCATTGTGATCGGCGGCGATTCGCGGCATATTAACTTGCACCATTGCATCCTGGACCGTAATGAATTCCACGCTGTCGAGCTGCACCGCGCCCATCACATCGACCTTTACAACAATACCATCACCCGAACACTGGGATACGATGGCATCATTTTCGGCGAAACCTGCAGTTATATCGATATCCGCAACAATATCATCGCTTATGGGAATGAGGAAGGCATTGAAATAACCGGCGCGCCCGAGCACTGTACCCTGGATTACAATTGTTACTGGAAAAATCAAAAAAGTGCGGTTGCCGGCGGGAAGCCGGGCGAACATGCTCTCTTTCGCGACCCGCTGTTTGTGGATATAGAGAATGGCAATTTTTCATTGCAGCGAGAATCGCCCTGCTGGATGCGCGGCGAAAACGGCAGCACCATGGGCGCGGTAGCGACCTTTTTTACCGGTGTGCGCGCAAATGACGCGATCCCGCTCACCTTTCAAATGAACGCCAATTATCCGAATCCGTTCAACGACTGCACTCGCATCGACTTTCAACTGCCGACAAAGCAGCGGGTAAAAGTCATGGTCATGAACATCCTCGGTCAGCGCGTCTACACCCTGCTGGACGAAACCCGGCTGCCCGGGGATCACAGCGTGCTGTGGCGCGGTGAAAATCAACTCGGATTACCGACCGCAACTGGCGTCTATTTCTGCGTTATCCTCACTCCTGAATGGTCGGATGTGCAAAAAATGCTGTTGATGCGATAGGATCATGAAAAAACAAATCATCATAATCGTCCTTTTAGTGTTTACAGCCGCTTTGGTTCGAGCGGAAACGTCCACCTTTGCCTTCGAGATGAACGGCCACAAGCACAACATGTCAACCGATTTTGTCCGGCGCGCGGTGCAGGAATGGTATGACAGTTCCATTGATACCGCGGCTTTGCAGACGCATATTGACAGCCTGGCTCGACCCTTTGGTTTAAAGATAGAGAACTTTTGTTTGCCCGAAGATGTTGAGGTGGACTATCTCATCGACAGCACCGGCGCCCGGGCATTTATGGGACATGTCGTCATCAACGGTGTCTTTTTTAGAATCAATGGTATTGATTGCAGTCTGTATTGTCATCTATCGAACATCGGTTTGCAATTCGGCGGTAACAGCCATTTCGATGCAGGTGTCTATGACATCGAATTGAGCGAACCACAGGTACTACAGCCGGTGGTAGCGATTGACGATTCGTGTGGTTCGGGTCCCGACCTCATTCAATTCCTAAAAAACATGATAGCCGATGCGGCAAAGGACTATGTAGGTGAGTTGGCGCAGCAGTTCGAATCCTTTGCTTCCGAGGAGCTGTTTGCGTATCTCAATCCGCTGGCATCGCTGGGGATTGATGATCCTGTTCTTTTAGCCGCAGCGGTGCGCGGGTTTCCCATGGATATGCATCTGCGCACCGAATATGATGCTGAGCAGGAGATCGTCCAGCTCGTGCAGGCATTTGATTTTCTCACCGGCACGACCGACAATCCGCGTACGTTTGTCGGCCTGCAGCCGGCTTTGCCAGCAAAAGCCCTGAACATCGGCGGCTTTAGCTTTATTTTTTGGAACCTGCAGCGGGGATTCTCCTGGCATCCCGATTGGAATGAAATGCAGCGAGTGGAAACAGCTTTTGAAATCATGGATAATCATGATATTAATGGGTACCGTTTAATAGCTCGCTGGAAGAACATTCAAAAACAAGCCTATCTCGGGAATGATCTTGATCCGGCGAACATTACCAGCAAACAATTCACTGAATGTCTTTCGGATACCGCATATTGGAATCCGGCCGAATTTGATAATCTGCGATCGATTTTGCACCGCGGCGCGTCCCGTCGCCTCACCCCGTTTATGGCCGTTGGAATCGGCAATGAAGATGCCGTACCGGTAGACGACAGTGGTCGCATCATTGCGCCGGCGACAGATGCCTGGACGCCACCAGCTGGCTTTGTTGGCGTCAGTGCGTCCGAGTACCTTTACAATCTCAAGATGTATGCCACGGCCGTGGTGCGTTATTTTGCTGATAAAGTTGACGTCTGGCAGGTGGAAAACGAATTGAATGCTGCGGGCTGGGCGGCAGCGGATTCAACATGGTGGCGCAAAGGCGATCTCTGGCAGGACGAGTCGTTTCGTAATCAGGTTTGGGAGGTGCTGGTCCAGGCTGTACGAGACCACGATCCTTCCGCACGGATTCTGCACGACTTTCACATTCTGGACATCATGCCCGCCCTGGAAAGCTGGCTGGATGACCTGGATATGGTTGGCGTCAACTTTTATCCCAATGCAGCCGCCGCGTTACCTGTGTTCGGATTCAGCGTCGGCGAGTACGTCTGGGCGGTGCGCCGCGCTCTCCAGGGATTGGGGGCTCCGCACAAACCCGTGTGGGTGATCGAAACCGGGTATCCGGGACAAGAACAGAACGATCCGCCGGACAGTTTGCTTTTGGCGCAAGATACCGCTTATTTTTCCGAAAACCGACAATCTGAATATATTCAAACCTCCTTGGCCTCGGCCGTCCAGAATGGTGCTACGGGATTTTTCTATTTTTCCCTGAGCAGCCCGGAAAACGACGACGAATCCGCCCCTGAACTGGATCGTCATTTGCGCTACTGCGGATTGATCCGCAGCGGGACGGATACGCCGAAATTAGGTTTGCAGGTTTTTGCAGATTTATACAATCGGCTATTGAATCCCTCGATAGTATATGACAACAAGAGTGAATTCCATCTTTCACTGCTGCTATCGAACAGTCCCAATCCGTTCAATGAGCGCACCTGCATTGAATTTCAGCTACCACGTACCGAACAGGTCCTGTTATTTATAGTAAATATTTTAGGTCAGCACGTTTGTACGATTGTGGATAAAAAATTGCTTGCCGGACAACATAGTGTCATCTGGCAAGGAAGAACATCGGCCGGTCATAAAGTCGCTTCGGGTATTTATTTTGGTGTGATCAAAACACAAGAACGGATGGAAACGTTCCAAATACTGTTGCTTCGATAATATCCCATTTCTTCAGTTCATCCCAACTCATTTCTGTTGCAAAAACCACTTTTTTTTTACATATTTTTGTAAAGAATTTTTTAAATCCTATCGAGAAAAAGCATGACTCAAAAAGATTTCCAATTAACCTGCCCCATCCCGCTCAGCGAATATCCCCGCGTTGTCATGGCTCACGGCGGCGGCGGGAAACTCACCCATCAGTTGATCACAAAGATGTTCCAGCCGCTGTTCGACAATGAATTGCTCAACAGCGAACACGACGGCGCGGTTTTGTCCGCTCATGGTAAAGTGGCATTTACTACGGATTCGCATGTGATTCAACCTCTGTTTTACCCGGGGGGGGATATTGGCACGCTGGCAGTGTATGGAACGGTCAATGACCTGGCAATGTGCGGGGCCAAACCGCAGTATTTAAGCCTGTCGTTCATCATCCAGGAGGGACTGCCCATGGCAACCTTGTGGCGAGTCACTCAGAGCATCAAGTCAGCTTGCGAGGAGGTTGGCGTCAGTATTGTCACCGGGGATACCAAGGTCGTGAACCGGTCGGATAAAAATCAGGACGAGTTGTTTATCAACACATCCGGCATCGGTATCATTGAGCACGATCTGGACATTACACCTTCTTCCATACAAAAAGGCGATCATATTTTAGTGAGTGGCGACCTGGGCCGTCACGGCATTGCCGTGTTGGCGCATCGCGAAGGACTGGAATTCGAGACCACCATCACCAGCGATTGTGCTCCTCTGCACGGTCTTGTACAACAGGTTATTGATGCAAACATTCCCGTTCATTGTCTGCGGGATTTAACCCGCGGCGGTCTGGTGAGTGCTCTGGTTGAGTTGTCGCGCACCTCGCATCTCGCCATGACCGTATCGGAAAACGACATACCAGTTCACCAGGACGTGCAGGCCGCGTGCGAGCTGTTGGGATTTGATCCGTTGTTTGTTGCTAACGAGGGCAGATGCGTAATTTTTGTGCCGCCAGAGTATTCGGAAAAAACATTGAGCATCCTCCGCGGTCATCCTTTAGGTAAAGAAGCGGCAATTATTGGAGAGGTTAACGATAAAGAATCCGAGTTTGTTGTTGCTCAAAATGAATACGGAGGATCGCGCATTCTGGACATGTTCAGCGGCGAGCAACTGCCGAGGATATGCTAATCGTAATGTTAATCAATGTTGATATTCTGGTCATCTGTTGATCATTCACAACTCGATGCGTTTACAAATCTCAAAAGACAAACGACAAAAAACAAATGACTCATAAATTCAAAAATACTAGATATATTATCGTCCATTTTCAAGACTATGGATTTTCAGCGATATCTTTATTATAATTCCACATATTATTTATTGACTCATTTTAGCTAATGAAAAAATTTAAAATAAAAAATCTTACCTTTCCCAGTTTAGCGATTGCCGTTGCTTCTCTGCTTTTATTCATAATCCTTTCCATACTTTCCTATCAAAACTATAATCGAGAAGAAAAATTAATGGAAGAGCACCTGCAACAGGAAGGATTAACATTGATCCGTACTCTGGAAGCAGGAGCCAGAACAGGAATGTTGGGGATGATGTGGGGACAGAGTCAAATTCAAATACTTTTAAACGAAACGGCAAAAGAGCCAAATGTTGATCATATCATGATTATTGATGAACATGCGGATATAATCGCGCATAGCCAGCCAGAACAGATCGATGAAAGATTTACTGACTTTCGATTACCCGAAAAGTCGAATTCTGTTATGATAAATATTAAGAGAAATGATAATGGCGAAAATGTGTTTCAAGTAATGAAGAGGATCGAATCCCTGTCTTATTCCATGAATTCCAGAAGGGACAGCATGATGCAGATGAGGATGCAGTGTATGCGCAGATGGAATCAGACATTATCTGAAAAGTATATTGTTGTAGGTTTGAAAATGTTGTTGTATCAAACGATGCAGGCAAAAAATATTCGGCGGGCGATCATATCCGCTGTCATATTGCTCATTTTGGGTTCAACATCATTCTATTTTTTATTCGTCGCGCAAAATTATAACGTGGTTAATAGAACGTTAAAGTCAATGGAAACCTATACTGCCAATGTGGTGGAGAGTATGCCCAATGGATTGATTTCTCTTGACAAAGATGGTCGCATTACCACGATCAATCAGAATGCAGTTAATCTGCTTGGATTAAATTATAACGATGTAAAAGGAAAACGTCTCAATAAAGTGATGTTAAAATGTAATTTGGAAAAGACTTTTCTGCCGTCCACTGATATTTTCGAACAGCAGATGGAATGTCACTTGAACGATGGACGTGTGATTCCTCTCAGCACAACATCGAGCCGGCTAAAGAAGGAGAATGGAGAAGTCATTGGAACTGTTATCATATTGCGGGACCTGCGGGACATTAAATCTTTAGAAGAAAAGGTAGAGCGTTCGGAGCGATTAGCCAGTCTGGGACGCATGGCAGCAGGCATTGCTCACGAAATTCGCAATCCATTGAGTTCCATTAAAGGCTTTGCCCAGTACTTTCATAAGAAATTTGATTCAAAATCTGTGGACTCGAATTATGCTTCAGTAATGATCAAAGAAGTGAATCGGCTCAATCGGGTGATTCAAGATTTATTGAATTTCGCCAAACCACAAGAACTTGATTTGCAGCCGCACGATCTTGGCCACATCATTCACCATTCCTTAAAATTGATTGAATCCGACGCCACTGAAAAAGGCATTCAAATCCGTACGGAATTTGACGACAAACTCCCTCAAACAATGGTCGATAGAGACATGATGACACAAGCCTTGCTCAATCTGTTTTTAAACGCCGTCGAAGCGATGCAAAAGGGTGGTTTGCTAAGTGTCCGGGTCACAGAACATGATAGAACAGTTCAAATAACTATTACAGATATAGGCTCAGGCATTGCCCCTGAAAATATTCCGCGACTTTTCGATCCGTTTTTCACATCCAAAAAAAACGGCACTGGATTAGGACTGGCAATTGTCCATCGTATTATAGAAAATCATCATGGGGAAATTGAGGTGGAAAGTGAACCGGGAAAAGGAACAAGAGTAAAATTAGTTTTGCCAACGGTTTAATTAAAAACTTGTGAGCAATAAAACAATATGCACGAATCATCCAAATCTTCCAAAACAATATTGGTCGTTGACGACGATAGTAGCCATCGAACGATGCTAAAAGCAACTCTCTCGGCGGACAGTTACCAGGTTTTTGAAGCGTCGGACGGTGAGGAAGCTATCAGCATGGTCGAGAAAGGATTTTATGACCTGATCATGCTCGACCTTAAAATGAAAAACATCGATGGAATAGAAACGCTTCAGCAGATTAAAAAAATCAGCCCTGCTATACCTATCTTGATTATGACGGCCTATGCTTCAGTCCAAACAGCAGTTGAGGCGTTAAAGTTAGGAGCGTTCGACTATCTTGTAAAGCCTCTGGATATGGATGACGTGCGCCATACACTTAAAAAAACACTGGATTATCACCAACTTGAAATTGAGAATAAAGCGTTGAAAGAGCAAGGGGCGTTGGAGTTTGATTTCTCTAACATCGTTGGGGAAAGCAAAAAGATGCGAGACCTGTTCGAGGTCCTGGCTCTGGCGGCTCACAGTCACGCGACCATTTTGATTATCGGCGAAAGCGGAACAGGCAAGGAACTTATTGCCAATGCTATTCATAAAAACAGTCCGCGCGCAGATAAACCGTTCATCAAAGTCAATTGTGCAGCTCTACCTGATAATCTTTTGGAAAGTGAACTGTTTGGCCATGAAAAAGGCGCTTTTACAGGCGCTGCTTCCCGGCGAATGGGGCGGTTTGAACTTGCCAATAGCGGCACAATTTTCCTGGATGAGATTGGTGACATGAGCCCTGCCACGCAAGCGAAAATATTGCGCGTCATTCAAGAAGGAGAATTTGAACGCCTGGGAGGCGAAAAGACTGTAAAGGTGGATGTTCGTTCCATCGCGGCAACGAATAAGGATCTGAAAGAACAAGTGCACCTGGGCAACTTTCGTAAAGACCTTTATTTCCGGCTCAGCGTTGTTCCGGTGAATATTCCGCCATTAAAAGACCGTAAAGAAGACATCCCCCTGCTAGCAGAACATTTTGTAAAACAGTATTCGGAAAAAAATCAGCGTCTTATCAAAGGATTTTCTCCCATGGCAATGGACCTGCTGATGCGTTATTCCTGGCCCGGCAATGTCCGGGAACTGGAAAATTGTGTCGAAAGGGCAGTTATAATGTGCCGTGAACAATTCATCACTCCTGAGGAACTCCCTATAGCAATTCAGTCTCTTGTTGAAAAAGATGAACCAAAGCAAATTGGCGTGCAACCTGGCCATACATTGCAAGAGGTGGAAAAAGAGATGATTCTCACTACCCTTGAACAAACGAACGGTAATCGCACCAAAGCAGCGGAGATTCTGGGTATCACCCGCCAGACGCTGCAAAATAAACTGAAAGAATATAAAATCATTCCATAGTCAAAAAATTTTGCGGTTAAATCTCCTTCTCTTCACCAATTGTCAATAATTTTGACACTATTCTTACATCAAATCCTTAAACACAACTAACCTATATTATTGAAAATACGATACTTGGATCAATGTCTTAATAGATGGCATTGCTTTTGCCTTTATTGATGCATGAAATCTAAAAGTCATGAATTTTTGATTTAAAATAACATCAAATTTCTATACTGGTAATGAGTAATCAAGGAGGTTTAAACATGTCCCGTTTAAATAATATTGATATTGACAAAGTTCAGTCCTTTGAAAAACAGATTGAGAAAAATCCGGAAACGGCACATAAAACTCAAGTGATTGAAGGCGAATGGAAGGTAGAAGAAGGCACTGTTCAATTTCAATCAAATATCACTTTCGAAGGTGGAGAAACTGTTTTCAAAGTTGATAATCCTACATTCATGGGAGGTGGCGGCAATTTACCAGGTCCTATGCATTATTGTTTCTTTGGCCTGGCTTCCTGCTATACCGGAACATTTGCCACAATGGCTGCCATGCTGGGCATCGAGCTAAAGAAATTAACCACCCATGTAGAAGCGGATGTCAACTTTTCCCGTGTTTTTGGAAAAAGCGATGATCCGACGATAAAGCAAGTACGTGTAAAGCTGCATGTAGAAAGCGATGCTCCGGAAGAAAAGATCAAACAAGCTGAAGAGCTGGCGCTGCAGCGATGTCCCGTGGTGTTTACGCTCAAAAATCCTATCAATCTAAAACCAGAACTGGAGATTGTAAGTTAATACATGTTCTTTTAATCAGATCTCTGAGGTGATGAGTCATGTCTTTTCCTGGGATTAAGAACCGCTTTTTACAACTTTTTTCCAGTAGAGAAAAATGCCCACAGTGCGGCACACCTGTTGAAAGTGCATATTTACTTTGTCCAATATGTCACTTTCAATTGAAAACAAACTGCTCGCATTGTGGAAAGATCGTAGAAACAAAATGGAACGTTTGCCCATACTGTCAATCAAATTTAGCTGAAAAAACTTTCTAAAACCATAAAACAGAACCGAGAGGAGGTGAACAATATGTCGACAATAAAAAATAAAAAATGGCAAGTGATTTCTCTCGTATTAATCGGCTTGTTTTTATTCACTGCTGGCGCTTCCGCGCAATGCGGAATGTGGCGCATGAACCGTCATGGATATGGTCCGGTGATTCAAGAAAAATATCCTTTAACTGCAACGCAGCAACAGAAAATAGACGAGATCCATACAAAATATGACGAAAAGATTTTGCCATTGGAGAGAGAGCTCTATTCCAAACGTCTGGAACTGCAGGCTTATGCTTCCAGTCCTGATGCCACAGCCGAAAATATCAAGACTTTACGAAAGGAAATCCGAAATCTAGAGGGCAAGATCGAAGACCTGAAAGTAGATGCCAGGGCTGAAGCCGCCAAAGTTCTGACTAGAGAACAACGTGAATACTATGGCAACACTATTAGCTTCTGGACTATGGGCAGCGGCTGGCATGACGATTGTCCCATGATGCGCAGCACTTCAATCTGGTATAATCGCGGTTACTCTGGTATGGGTTGGATGAGGGGCCGTAACATGTGGCAGGGATGGCGCTGGTAATGAAAAGCGAGATTGGGCAGAGGATGTGCTCTCTGCCCAATTCTTTTGAAAAATTATCTATCAAAAGGAGGAAATACAATTGAAGACAACAATAATTACACTTGTGACAATATTTTTGTTCTTTTTTGGATTTTTGCAAAAAGCTGCAGCCTCAGGATTACAGCTTTCTCTTGATCAAGATACTTTTATGAAAATTGGGTATAGACTGCAGGTCTGGGGGCAATTTGCAGAAAACCAGGCTCCTTCTGGCAACAATTATCAAAAAGATTTTCTTTTTCGAAGGAACCGAATCTGGGTCCAGGGACAAATCAACGACTGGATCAAATTCTTTTACCAAACCGATGAACGGGCAGGAGGGTTGAGAGATGATAAATCACTATCGGGCGGACTTGAAACACGTGATGCCTGGATTACACTGGATTTTGCCAGCTATTTCAAATTTCAAACCGGAATATTCAAAATCCCATTCTCCAGAGCTCGCAATGAAAGTGGTTTTGCTCAATTGGCTTTAGATTTCCCTTTTGTTGAGACCAAGACCATGAGTGCCAATAGAATCGGAGGAAAGAGGGATCGAGGCATTGCTTTATGGGGCAATCTGGCTGATGGCCGCTTTCATTATCGAATGGCTCTGCTGGATGGAAAAGAAAGTTTGGATGGTAAAGATAATCCACGCTATTCAGCGAGGATACACCTGAGTGTGCTTGAACCTGAAAAAGGATGGGGTTACAAAGGCACTTATCCTGGCACAAAGAAAACCTTATCATTTGGTGCTGGCTATGATTTTCAATCTAAAACCACAGGCACACCCGCTGATATGGGAGATTACAGCGCCTGGACTATCGATGGATTTTTCGAATATCCTCTTAGCCCCGGAAATCCGACTCTGGAAGGTGCCTGGTTCAGCTATGATACGAAAGATAAAAATCTCACAAATCAAGGTGACGGATGGTATCTTCAAGGCGGCTGGCTGCTATCCAAACAAATAAACTCTTGCAGATTGCAACCCTTTGCCCGTTTGGAAAATTGGAATTCAGATAATAACTCACCAGGCATAGACCAGACACGCTGGTCACTGGGCTTAAATTCCTATTTTCAAGAAAGGACAAAACTAACTTTGAGCTGGACTCGTGTATTGTTTGATAAGGAGGATGCCGAAAATCCATCCTCAAAAAACCATTCGATAATTGTCGCACAGTTGCAAATAATGCTTTAGAATTTAAGGATGACAATAATGAATTCAAGTAGCGTAAAAATTAGCTCCGGATTGCCCATTTATTTAGATTATAATGCCACAACGCCTCATGATCCTAAAGTCATTGAAGCCATGCGACCTTTTTTAGAAAAACATTTTGGCAATCCTTCCAGTTCACATCAATATGGGATTCAAACAAAAAAGGCTGTTGAAAGAGCGAGATCACAAGTTGCATCTTTGTTAAACTGCCAGCCTGCCGAGATCGTCTTTACGAGCGGCGGCACAGAATCCAATAACCATGCGATCAGAGGAATAGCTTTTACCCGTCGGAATAAAGGAAATCATATTATTACTACTCAAATTGAACACCCGGCAGTTATTGAGGTATGTAAATATCTTGAAGAAAATGGTTTTGAAATTACATATCTACCAGTTGATGAGTATGGGCTGGTTAGCATTTCTGATGTAGAAAATGCAATCACACCCCGAACCATCCTGATTACAATCATGCATGCTAACAATGAAGTCGGAACAATTCAGCCGATCGAACAAATTTCTGAAATGACTAGAAAGAAGGGAATTATATTGCACACAGATGCAGCTCAATCAGCCGGGAAAATTCCGGTTAAAGTGGATGATCTTGGCGTCGATCTTCTTTCGATTGCCGGACATAAATTGTATGCTCCTAAAGGAATTGGCGCACTTTATATTCGTCAAGGTGTTCAATTAGAAAAGCTCATTTATGGTGCAGCGCATGAACAGGGAAGACGAGCAGGGACAGAGAATATCCTGGAAATTGTCGGACTTGGCAAAGCATGTGAGGTAGCGAAGAGAGACCTTCAAAAAAATATTTTGCATGTGAGAGAATTAAGAGATAGACTCTATCATGGTTTGAGAGAAAAATTAGAAAATATTAAATTGAACGGACATCCAGAAAACCGTTTGCCAAATACATTAAGTTTGAGTTTCAAGAATATTGAGGCGAATGTACTTCTCTCCAAATTGCAAGAATATGTGGCAGTTTCTGCAGGCGCCGCCTGTCATTCAGATGAGATAGATATTTCCTATGTCCTTAGAGCATTAAACGTTCCTGTTGAATGGGCGCGAGGAACTTTGCGGTTTTCTACAGGCAAAATGACAACTGCAAAAGAAATATCAGATGTTATAAATATCATTTCTGAAGCTGTTTTAGATTTTTATCATAAAAATTAAATTTTGTTAATCAATGAAATGAGAATATGATATGGAAAATTCAATATGCATTTATTAAAATGACTAACCACATTTCATGTTAAACTGGAGGATGAATGATCACATTTATTTTAAATGAAGCGCCTTATGGTTCAGAAAATTCATATAATGCACTTCGATTAGCATTATCGCTGGTAAAGCAAAATCAGTCCATCCAGGTATTTTTAATGGCTGATGCTGTTTTTTGTTCTCTTCGAAATCAAAATACACCGGCTGGCTATTATAACATTGGCCGTATGATTAAGGGGCTAATTAAACGTAACGTAAGAGTACATACGTGTGGTACCTGTACTGATGCTCGTGGCATATCTGAAGATCAATTTATTGATGGTGTAATTAAGAGCGACTTAAACACATTGACTCAATGGGTTATGAGCAGTTCCCAAACAATTAATTTTTAACAAATGCTCAGCAAATCTTGTTATTGCTTTGAAAAAATCAGTTTATTTCGAAAAAAAATATTTTTAAATTAATCATTTGATTTTTGGGAACTCTTTTGAAAATAGCATCTAGAGATAGATCATCTCTACGACACCAGTTTTGTCAAGATTGGTCATGATATCTATCCTGAAAAAAAGATAAAATATTTTCTTTAATGTGGTCAGAAAGTTGAGTGCCTGAACGGATCGAGCCATATTGTATGCTAAAATATTTCGTATCCATGGCCTGGTGAGCTTTGAGATAGTTTTCCACAAGTTGAATTGAAAACGCATGGGTGCTAATTTGGATGTGATCCAGTTCGGCAGGATCGATCCAGCGCATCTCGCCCGGGGAAACGTCCCAATCAGCGGCATCGATAAAAACGACCAGCGACGGATGCGCTTCAAGGATTTGCTGCAAATAATTTTCCGGGTTGGTACCGGCATAGATAAAATTCGCTGCCTTGAACTCGGGTTGCTCTTTTAACTTTTGCAGAAAAAACAATCCCGCGGCATCATCACCGCGGGATTCATTGCCCAATCCAACAAAAACTATGTTTTCAACAGGAACGTCAAGTTTTCTTTTAAAATCACGAAAATTCATCAGCAACCACAATTTTATGACGGCATTTGGGACACACTTCTTTGAACTGATCTTCGCGCCGGATGCGCTCTTTGGGTTTGGATGGTGGGAGCTCCGTGTACTGCCGCTGTGCCTCCAAAAGCAAATTCGGATGCGCATAAGCTTTGGCGCCGAGGCGATCTTTTATCCAGAGCAGATGATCGCGTGGCGCAATGATCTCTCCGCATACTTCACAGAACAATAGATCCTTTTCCACGCTTTCAAAAACCTCAGGTGACTGCAAATCCATAACGGATAATGAATAATGCCTGGACAGTTGGATGCCTTTTTCAGTGATACATTTTTCCTGACACTGGCCGCAGTGTATACAGGAGGCGTAATCGACAGTCAATTTGCGGACGCCTGTTTTTTTATCATCCTCAAGGGTGATGGCATTTGGCGGACAAACCTGGGCGCACGTTCCGCAGCCCACGCAATAATCCTCATAATATTTGGGAAATCCGCGAAATTGTTCTTCAGGTTCAAAAGGCTCCTTTGGAAATTTGGTCGTATACGGAGCAGTGAACAATGATGTCAACGCTTCTTTAACTTCTCGTATTTTTGGCAGAACCATCCTTCAACTCCTTTATTGAAAAAGGTATAATCACATTAATCTTTTAACTCGTGATCTTTAGCATAAAAATCGACAACCGTTTTCTTTGACAGGGGAATGCCGTTGCGATGCGCAGCCCGCGAAATAGCATGAGCCGCAACCGGAGCCGTTAAAAAGATAAACGCAATGCCGAGGAGCGCTTTAAAGCCAAAGCTGGTAAATCCCTGCATGATAAACGCGCCGAACAGGATTCCGGCCGATCCAAAAGTTACGCATTTGGTCGCAGCCTGAAGACGATTGTAAACATCCGGCAAACGAACCAGTCCGAGGACACCAAAAAAGTCGAACGCAATGCCAATAAAAATAAAAATCATACCAATTGTTTCGTTAATCATCGAGTGACCTCCCTTCCAGAATTTTGGCAAACGCGAGGGATGCAATAAAACTTAGCAGCGCCCAGATAAGGCCAATATCGACAAAAAAATCATTATCATAGTACAGTCCAATCAGAGCAAGCATGCCGACAATAAGAATTCCGAGGATATCTACGGCAACAATCCGGTCTGCCGGTGACGGGCCAAAGATGACGCGAAACAACACAAACAGTGAACTAAACAAAATAATATTGATCAATTTAAAAAGAGTCTCGCCCTGGTAAATAAAAAAGTTATAGTAGAAAAACAGGGCAATGAAAAGTAAACCCAGCACCCAACGCAGAATTTTCATTCAAATACCTCCGTCAACAACGGTTCAAATCTGTTACCGATAATGTCTGTGCATTCTTCAACCTGGTCGCTTTCTATATCAATCCAATGCACATAGATGGATTTTTCCTTTTCGTCAACATCTACAGTTAATGTACCCGGTGTAAGTGTAATGGAATTTGTCAAAATCGTAATCGCCGCTTCTTTGGAAAGTTTTGTTTTGATTTTGACGATTCCCGGATTTATCGGCAAACCCGGATGGATAACGATATATGCCACGTGAAGATTGGCTTTTATCATTTCCCAGAGAAACTTGAAAAAGTATAAAACACCGTAAAGCCAGCGGTGCAGCACATGTTTTCGTTTGGCCGTGGTGATCAACCAATGCCCGGCAACCAGACTGACCAGCAGAGCGATGACGGCGCCGGCAATTATTTCCTGGAGGCTTTTTAATCCGGTCAGGGCAAACCACACCAAAAGTGACAGGATAAAAACAAAGATTCTGCTTTTTGCTTTAATCGTCATAAGGACCTCCCCAAAACCAGTTGAACATATTCTGCTTTTTCAAAGACCACATTCACTACCGGATCGAGCGTACTTTCCTTGATGCCAGGGACGAGCAAAAGTCCGCCTAAAATGCAAATGACTGCCAGAAACACCATGGCGGCATTCATCGCAAAACCGGTTTTCTCACCGGTAGGTTCAACGTCGACGTCGCGGCGTAAACTGTATCGCTGGAATTTCATCACCGCAGCCAGCGTAAGAATGCTCCCGACAATCGCCAGCACGGCAAGCCAGACATGACCGGTCGCAATCACGGCAATAATGATGATCAGTTTGCTGAAAAAACCGTTAAACGGCGGAATACCGGAAATGGCCAAAGAGCCGATCATGGATGTGCCGGATGTTACCGGTAATAATTGCGAGACTTTGCCCATTTCTTTTAGTTCACGCGTTCCCAGAGACATCTCGATGCTTCCGGCATTGTAGAATAACAGCGATTTGAACATGGCGTGATTAAAAAGATGGAAAATAGCGCCAAGAATCGCAAGGGGTGTGCCCAGGCCGAGTCCGAGGAGGATGTAGCCGATTTGGCTGATACTGCTGTAGGCTAACAGCCGCTTAAAATCCCATTGAATGATGGAGAGCAATCCGGCCGCCACAATGGAGACAATACCTAAAATGGTGATAATTGTCAGTAAAACAGCCGGGGCGTCAAACACGTTAAAGAAGAGCCGGGTGATCACATAAATCCCAAGCACTTTGATGAGTACTCCGGAAAGCATAGACGAAATGGGCGCCGGAGCAGACGAATGTGCATCGGGCAGCCAGGCGTGGAACGGCATGACAGCGGCTTTGAGCCCAAAGCCGGCCAGGAAAAATCCGCCAAGCCACATGGTAATTTCCGGACTTTTTTCAGGCAACACCTGAGCAATTTTGGCCAGCGTCAATGTGGACGTAGCGCTGTAGGTGACTCCGATTCCGATGAGAATAATAATCGAAGATACCGCGCCCATGATGGCATATTTGAAAGCCGCTTCAAACTCCTGGGCGCGCGATCCGTAAGCCACCAGAGCGAACGCAGCCAGTAAGGCAATTTCCATATACACGTATAAATTGAACAAATCGCCGGTGATAATCACGCCGTTCATGCCGCTGAGCATGAGCATGAAAAGACCGTAATATCGCCAGTCCGGTGACAGATGCCGGATGTATTGTATGGAATACAACAGGGATGTCAAAGCCACCAGATTAACAATAATCAGCATAAAAGCAGACAATGAATCCAAAACCATAATAATACCAAACGGGAGCTGCCATCCGCCGACCTGATAGACCAGAGTTTCGCCATTGAGTTTGAAAAAGCTGATAACCGCTAACACAACCAGCGCCAGAGCAGAGAGCAGCGACAACACCACTCCCCAAGTATCCTTTTTTCCGGCAATCAGAGTAATGAGAAACGCCGTGAAAAGCGGTATGATGATATAAAGCGGCAGTATCATCCTCGCAGTCTCCTAATTTTGGTGATGTCAAATGTCTTATATTTTTGGAATAACCGGACAGCCAGAGCCACAAGCAAGGCGGTCGTGCCCAGTTCAATGACAATAGACGTGAGAACGAGGGCCTGTGGCAAGGGATCGACCATGGGTTGATTCATTGATGCTTCGGTGAGTATCGGATACACGGCATCTTTTTTATAAGCGACGAGAATGAGAAAAAGATTAGCCGCATAACCCAGGATACCCACAGATAAAATAATTTTAATGAGATCTCTTTTCGAAATGACGCCATAAATTCCAATGAGAAACAGTGCGAAACAAAGAATATAAACAGTCATGCCGTATCTCCTTTTGTCATTTTCAAACTGGTTAGCACCCATACGACAAGAAAGAGTGACAAAGCGACTTTGAAACCAATGATAATATTTAAAACAGGAATCGTGCCTGCGCTTAACAGGTAAAAAAGCTGGCCCTTACTGAGAAAATTGGCTAAAAAAGCTCCGGTGGTAAAGATGCCGATAATCCCCAGAATTAAAAAGAGCAATGCGCTAAGGGATTCCACATGTTCGAGAGCAGAAATATTTAGCCAACGGGTGGT
>CAZSMC010000002.1:42673-62689 GCA_964607755.1 uncultured Cytophagia bacterium
ATAAGTGTCATGCCTTTATTTTTCATCGGACTCTCCTGTTGACTTTCGGGTTGCAGCTCTCAAAATGGTAAACACGCCAAGAACTGCAGTGAACAAAACAGTAATTTCACCAAGCGTGTCATAAGCACGATAATCGAGAATCACTGAAGCGACCAGATTCGCTGCGCCGGTTTCCTGAGCGCCATGGTCCAGATAATGCTGTGCCGTTTCCATCAGTGGTTGGCCAAAAGGTGGTAGCAGTTTGAACATGGGCACACTCAATACCAAAATCGCAGCAAGAGCGACGACCCCGAGAACAGTGATAAACGTTCGCGCTCTGGCAGGTTCAAACTGATGATTTTCCTTGCCGATAAAAGCGCGGACAAGGATAATCAACGCAAAAATCTCAAACAGAAACTGAACGATGGCAAGGTCGGGGGCTTGCAAAAACAGAAAAGAGATCGACACACCCAAACCAACAATGCCGATCGCGATGATTGACGACAGAATATCCTTGAGTTCGAGCGCAACGATGGAGCCAAGAATCATAAAAGCAAGTGTAAAAGTGAGCCACGTTTCGACTGGCATCACAACCTCCGTTGTTGAAGATGAAACAAAAATTTCACACTTAGAGAACTGCTAAAAATATCAGTACACCAATGACAATAAAAAAGACATACAAAGACAACAGTCCAGAATGAGCCAGTTGCAGCGCCTTTGCAAGTCCGGTGGAACCTTTACTGCATACATCATACACATCAAAAACTTTTTTTTCAGCCGCATTGTAAATTCCCTTTAGCGGGCGCATAGATTTGATTTCATTGTAAAATGCCGTACCTGAAACGCGGAATTTTTCCAATGGTGACATGCCGCCAAGGTAAATGTTGTCAAAGCGGACTTTTCTTGTTAGCAGATATATAATTATACCGATTATAAAAGCGAAACCGAATAATAACACCAGCATGACTGGATTATACAATCCAGTAAATTCCGGTATTGCAAAACCGCTTTCTAGCAGAGCTGGATATATAAAGAACTTGAGTGGCAAACCGACAGCAGCAATACCAAATAAAACACACAATAATGATAGCAATCCGGTTGCAAGCCATTGATTAAACGGAGCTTCCTTAATATTCTGATGTCTATCAGGTCTTTTCCCGAGAAATATAGAGTGAATGAATTTCATGAAACTGGCCAGGGTAAGAGCACTCCCAAAAACTGCAAGAATTAGACATACAAGTATCCACATTTGGAAACCTGGTGTCGTATTCTTGGCAATTTCCAATATACCTTGATAGATCATCCATTTTGAAAAGAAACCATTAAATGGTGGAATGCCAGAAATTGAAAGGGCGCCTATCAAAGCCATGATAAATATAATTGGCATATTTCTCGCGAGTCCTCCCAACTCGTTCAAATCATTCGTACCCGTCTTTTTCTCAACAGCCCCCAGCGATAAAAACAAATTAGACTTGTAAATTGTATGATTAACGAGGTGAAAAAGCCCACCGGCAAATGCGATGATTTGACCGCTGGCTACGCCCATGATCATATAGCCTACCTGGCTCACAGCGTGGTAGCCTAAAAGCCGTCGTCCATTATGTTGAATCATCGCCATCATAACAGCCGTGATAACTGTGAGCGCGCCAAAGGTGACAACTATGAGATGCACTGTCAAATTGACTATAAAGAGAGTCGTCATTATTCTGGCGAGCAAATATATTCCCAGCAGCTTATCTAATGAAGCTGGCAGTAAAGCAGCGCTTTCTACAGGAGCATCTTCAGCAAAATCAGGAACCCACGTATGCATGGGAAAACCACCGGCTTTGGCAAAAGCCGCGATAATTAAGAGTATAAAAGCCAGATACGATAACAGGCTGTCGAGCGGAAGCTGAAGACCGGGCAATGCCCAGCCAGAAGTAGATTTCAAGGTCAAAAGTAAAACAAATCCCATTATTAACAAGGCATCGCTTCCACCAACAATCATGATTGTTTTTCGTGCTGTTTGGGTGGAATTCTTCGTACGTCCCAACAGAGCATACAGAAAGAGTGTAATTCCAGAGGCTCCCCAGAAGATCATAAAACTTATGGCATGGGCACTTAAAACCACACCGTTACACATGGCTACAGTGAGGGGATAAAGAACAAAGAAAGCCTTTTCAATGTCTTTTAACACACCGTTGAGAGAAAAAATCAGAATTAAAAAACTTAGTAATTGGATAAAAAACAATGCAAACATTGCTACTTTATCCACCTCAAAAACAGTTTGGCCAAATAGCTCAAAATGTCCTGCTTTACCAGTTTCAAAAAGTTGAGTAATAAAATAAGCATCAACCAGGAGGTACATGAGAAAGCTTAAGCACAGAAATGATAATAATTTTCTTAGTAACGTTGGCAAAAAAAGATTTATGAATGCCACACCTGCAGGTACAATTATCAGCAACAGGGAGAATTGATTAAGCATGGATTTCCCTCCTGATTTGTTCTGTTTTTTGCTGGGACAATTTCAACAAATCGAGTTTATAGGGATCGTGATTTTTATCGACAATTTTAAACGAGCGTTCGGTACAGCAGTAACATGGGTCCACTGATGCGAGAGTTATCAGCGCGTCCGCCACCGGGATACCTTTGCACGATGCTGTAAATGTAGGAATATTGACATAGCTGGGAGCCCGTACTTTGTGCCGCGCCGGCCGGTTGCTGCCATCGGTTTTCACAAAGTGGAACACCTCTCCGCGCGGCGCTTCGTATCGGCCCAAACCCTCGCCTGCTGAAATTTCTTTGACATCATTCAGAATCGGACCTTTGACTGTTTTTAACTTTTCCAGGCACTGACGGCATATTTTTGTGGATTCGATTGTTTCGAGAACCCGGACAACCAGTTTGTCGTACACGTCACCGTTCGGCAACACAATCTCGTCAAAATCAACCCAGGGATAAGCGTCGATTGGTTCATCTTTGCGGACATCAGTGTACACGTCTGAAGCGCGGGCTGTGGGACCTACAGCGCAATAATCTATTGCGTCTTGCTGTGTCAAGACACCGACATTTTTTAGCCGCGATCGAAGTACCGGATCGTCTTTGGCGACTTTGGCGATCATGGCCATCTTTTTGTCGATCATGTCAAGATTTTTCATCAGCTCCGGTATAGCATCGGGATCTACATCTTTGGCCACACCGCCGACGCGCATCATGCCGTAATGATTCCGGTTACCTGAGATGATTTCAAACATCTGCAGTACCGGCTCACGATACTTCCAGGCCCACATCCAGACGGTATCGTAGCCGATAAAATGTCCGGCCAATCCCAGCCACAACAAATGACTGTGAATGCGTTCCAGCTCACCGATCAGGGTGCGAATGTAAGCTGCCCGTTCCGGCACTTCAGTATTGTCAACATCCTCAAAAGCGTGCACGCAGGCAATGGGATGCGATGTCGAACAAATGCCGCAGATCCGCTCTACCAGATAGATCGACTGGGTAAATGTTTTTTGCTCGGAGATGAATTCGTGTCCGCGATGCATCCAGCCAACGTCCATATCGATATCCACGACAGTCTCGCCATCAACCACAAGGTTGAAATATTCAGCTTCTTCCAGAAGCGGATGATAGGGACCTACAGGTATATTGTTCGCTGTCATGATACCCTCCTCACGCGAAGCGGTTGTTTTCGCACAGTTGGATTATCTTTTGTGAGCAGCGGCTCTTTACGCGGATGTCCCTTGAAATCAATGCCATACATTTCGAACATTTCACGTTCGATCCATTCCGCGCCTTTGACGATTGGCGTAATTGAATTCATTTGCGGGTTTTCTTTATCACGCATTAAAATCCGCGGACAATAATAGGTGCCGGTTTTGTCATCGGAAAAATGATACAGCACTTCGATGTTGTCATAATTCTCGGTTGCCGTTGCTGTCGACAAACGGCATCCCATGGTTCGGAATAAATAGGAAACGACATCGTGGAGGTCTTTATCGTCCACCACAAAATAATAACGATATTTTTTTTCAATTATCTCACTGACTTTATCTTTCATAACGTTGAAAAAATCTTGCTCGTTAGCCATTCAACACCTCCACGAGTTTGACAACACCTTCGATCATGTTTTCAGGTTTTGGCGGACATCCGGGTATAAACAGATCAAACGGAATCGTATCTTTTGGGCTTTCAATGTTATAGCTATCTTTGAAACAGCATCCGGACGCCGGGCACGAACCGACTCCGATCGCAAAGCAAGGCTTTGGCGCCTGTTCGTAAATCGCCTTGACCCTGGGACCCACTTTTCTGTTCAGAATGCCAGTGACAAGCAGCGCATCAGCGTGCCGGATCGATCCGACCAGTTTGATGCCGAAACGTTCAATATCGTATCTCGGTGTCAGCAGATCAAGAATTTCGATATCACAATTATTGCACGGCGACGCGCTGATATGAAACACCCAAATCGATTTAGCCAGTCTTTTATTATACCATCCCATATTACACTCCTAAAATAGCCAGAATGATTGCAACGATTCCCAGCGGAGTTAAATATTTCCAGAAAAAGTTCAAACTTGAATCAATTCGAACCCTTGGATTTGTGTTTTTGATAATGATCATGACAACAACGATCAACAGATATTTTAACAGAGACCACAAAATACCAAGACCAGTGAGGTTGAATCCTCCCCACAAAATCAGGATAAGAAAAAACGGGAAAATGACCCACATCATCAACCGGTTCAGTTTCCAGAAAGCCAGCGGCGGGCCGCTGTATTCCATAAAGGGTCCGTCCACGATCTCGGTTTCGGCTTCGGGAATATCAAAGGGCGTCAATGTCATTTTTGCCTGAATGCAAAGAATACCGATAATAAAAGCAATGATGCCGGAAACCGATTCAAGGAAAACGCCCTGCTCTGCCTGTGCCGACAGGATTGCGCCAAGCTCGAGTTCATAACCGGATTTAATGACCGGCACGAGGATCACCAGAATAAAAACCAATTCGTCAGCGAGCAAAAGTTTAATTTCCCGTCCCGCTCCCACACTGGAATAAACATTGCCCGTGGAAGAGCCGCCCAGGATCACCATCACAGAATAGATCATCAACAGGTACATAATGACAATGATATCGCCGCCAAAGCTGGCGCCAAAGAACAGCGCCACGCCGATCATCGCCGACACCAGTACCAGCATGCCGAAAGCTATGAACGGTGCTGAGAGAAACATTGCAGCCACGCTTTCTTTGGTGACCATGGTTTCTTTGCCCAGCAGCTTGAAAAAATCATTGAAATTCTGCAGCAAAGGCGGTCCGACGCGGAACTGAAAACGGGCCGAGACCTTTCGGTCTACCCAGCCGACAAGCATGCCCAATACGCCGGTGAATAACAAACCGGGAAAGATCAACAGATAAAACATATAGGTCAGGGTCATCGTCTATCCTCCTTTTGCAGCCAGCTCGGACTTTTAACGGCCAGATGGTCTCCAACAAAGAAAATATGTTCGTCCGGATTTTCCTGCACCTCGGCCATCTGAAAGGCATTATTAGGAGCAGTCTTCACGCACAGAGGTTCATAATCCGGATTTTCTTTTATTTGATTGAGACAATAATCGCAGGACATGGTGATGTAATTAATGACCTCCGGGAAAATAGTCCCAAACGGGCAGGCCAGGACACAGCTTTTGCATCCAACGCAACGCAGATTGTAGCGCTTGATGGTTCCTGTTTCTAACCGCTCCAGCGCCTCTTTGGGACAGGCCGTCACGCAAAAAGCGTCTTTGCACTGACGGCAGTAAGAGGCAAATTCCGCCACTTCGAGCAAATTAAAAGGCCCCATATTTTTCCGGTGGTACATGTATTCGCACTCGATAGATTCAGCTTTGCCATTGCTCTTCATGAGCGCTGGCACATCGATAAACAGCCGTTTCATTCCCAAATGTCCTCCTCATCTTTTATTTGCGCATAGGTGAACACCGGACCGTCTTTACAGGCGTAATACTTGCCTATGACACAGTGACGGCATTGACCAAATCCGCAATACATTTTCTTTTCCATGGAGAGATAGAGATTTTCTTCTTTGAATCCGTATTTTAACAGATCGCGGGTACCAAATTTCATCATCACTGGCGGTCCGCACACAATAGCTGGATTGTTCGCAGGATCGATGTTGAGCTTTTTCAATAGAACAGTGACTACTCCGACTTCTTCTGTCCACTCTTCACCTTCCGGAACTTCGTCCACGGCGCGAACAAAGGTGACTTTGGGATAGCTTTTCCACTCGTCAACCGCTTCTTTGTAGATGCAGTCTTTTGGGGATTTGGCACCGGCGAAAAAAGTGATGCTATTGTATCTATCAATCTCTTTCACCAGGGTCATGAAAAGCGAGCGCAACGGCGCCAGACCGCATCCACCGCCTAAAATGAGAATATCTTTGCCTTCAAATTTGTCCAGTGGATAATGCGAGCCAAATGGTCCGCGCAAACCCACACGGTCGCCAACTTTTGCCTGATGAACATAATTTGTCACAAATCCGGTTTTCATGATTGTGACATCCATACGTTCGGTCTCAAAATGTGATGAGGACGGGGTGAACGGACCTTCTCCGATACCAGGCACGGAAAGCTCGATAAACTGACCGGTTTTGAAAACAATCGGTTTCTCCGGCGTTAACTTGAGCGTCCTGATGAGCGGTGACTCTTGAACAATATCATAGATTTCTGCCGGAATAACCTCGTACGGATTATGAACTTTTTTGGCACTCACAGTATCGACTAAAGCGGACATATCGTATTTCCTTATATTACTTTTAATATAGACCGATTAATTGCCATTAAATATTTAGACAGGATGACTGGATAAAACAGATTAACAGGATTATTCTTGTCATGTGAAATTTTAATTTTTAATTGGACGAATTTCATAACTTAATCTTAATGGTTTACCTGATCAATTTTTGGCTTATTCGAAATGAGAATCCTGTTTATCATCATAATCTTGTTATCCTGTCATTACGATTATCTTGAAATCCTACCCATGATCGGTGATAGTCGCAGTGGTCATTGATTGCAGATTATGCACGACCTGACGAAAATCGATTTCGCCGGCGCAGGCCTGGGAGCAGCGGCCGCAACCGGTGCAGCCGAGACGGTCGAAATTATGCACCATATAATCGAACTTGCAGAGATAGCGATTGCGAAAACGTTTTGTCATGGAACCGCGTGGATTAGCGCCGCCGGCAACCCGGGTGTAACCGTTATATTGACACGAATCGTAGGTACGCTGTTTGACAAATTGCTGGGCTTCAGTTTCGTCATTCAATATAAGACAATAACACGTCGGACAAATGTGAGTGCAGGCGCCGCAGCCGATGCAGGTGAACGATTCATCCAGCCAGGGAGCAAGTTCCAGAGAACGCAAGCCGGAATAATTGTTCTGTCGGGAAAACTCTTTATTCTGCTCTGTTAAGAGTTCGGCGACTTTTTTGCGCTTTTTCTCAACTTGATTTTTAGCGTCGTTCGAAGCGTCGCGAATGTCAGTTTCTTGTTTGATCAGGTTTAAAAGCTTGTCCCCACGGTCCGATCCGACGGTGATGAGGTAATCATCATTGACTCGCGAAAGATTCAAATCATATCCTGTTTCGGCAAATGGTTGGCCATCAACCAGATTACAGTGGCACGTATCGCCGATTTCGTCGCAATCCGAGGAAATGATGAGCGTGGTGTCGCGCCACAATTTATACATCGGATCGACAAAATCATCATTTATGAGCGCTGCATCCATGACCTCAAGGGCTTTTAGATCGCAGCCTTTCACCCCTATAACAATGCGGGCGTTATCGTCATGTTCAGGGAGTGGTGATACTTGTTCGCGAACGAGGTAAAGAAGAGTTTTTGCCGGATCAACGGTTCGATAAGAATCAAGCACCGGAGTAATCTCATCTGTCAAGCGGTTAAAAAAAGTATTTTTATCCTCTGCATATTCTGAATGAGCAGGAACAATGACATCAGAGATGCCGGCATTGATGTGAGTGACATTGCGGAGAAATGCGAAAAAATCTTTGACTTTAATAAGCATGGCTTGCTCCGAATTTTTGATTCATCATTACCCTGGACGTGTCGAGTCGATCATTAGCGATGTCGGAGTGCCGGAAGCGTTGTCAGTAGAAGATCAGAGGCGTGCGAGTGTCATGGTCGATTGTTCACAGTATAGATTAATCGCGCCAATTCGTGTTCGATGTTCACATTGTGGATGACTGTCGTTTCCGTGTTCTTGACTTTAAGCGTGGTAAAATTAAGTATACCTTCGATTTTCTCGGCTTTTAACACGTCAATTATTTGACGCGCAGCCGATTCCGGTACCGTTACTATAGCAAATCTTATTTGATTTTTTTCTATATATTCTGACAATTGATTGACCGACAGAACCGGTGTAGACGCTTCTGTATTGATCTTTTCCGGGTCCGTATCAAATCCGGCCACGATCTTGATACCTTCGTCTGTAAAACCCTTGCCGTAATTGAACAGTGCCGAACCAAGCCTGCCAAGGCCGACAATAATGACTTTTTGCACTTCATCTTTGCCCAGAATTTCATCGATGCGCTGCAGTATGGACTCGATTTCATAACCACCTTTTTGACTGCCGGTAATGCCAAAATGAACGAAATCCTTGCGCACAAGAGATGACGACACATTTAGCGCATCAGCAATGTTATCAGAAAAAACCTTGACCAAACCGATGTTCTGAAGTTGATAAAGCAGATTCTTATATGTTAAAAGTCGTGTTATACGATCCTGATTTTCCATTATTACATTATGATTGAAACATTATTCATTATTAATTTGCTTTTTTATGTGCCTTGCGTAACGTATTATAAAAATAGTTTTCTTTATTGTCAACACTTTTTTTAAAAAAATGGGGAATTTTTTAAGAATTTTTTTTCCCAATCCCCAGTTCGTACAATTCTCCGACAATTTCAAACGCTGTGCGGTCTGTTTGGAGAACAAGGATTTGCTTGTCTTTGGCTTTTTGAGCGGCCTGTTCTTCCAGATATAAACCGTTTGGAAGGATTACCCCGGCCAGGCCTTTGAAAAAAGTAACTGCCAGCACGTTTTCGTGCGTTTGATTTGTAACCCACAACGTGCCTTTTTTCGCCTGTGCCATGACATCGCTCAAAATATCAGAAATGCAGCCACCGGTGATTTCGGAATCCAGTTTGTCTTCCCCGCTAAAAACGCTCAAGCCCAATTTTTCTACCACTTCTCTTACTAACATAAAGATCTCCTTTTATAGTCGTGTAGGCTTTCGGGCCTGAAAACACTTAGGTTGAACTTTTGAGAATCGGAAATGTCACGCTAAAAGTCGATCCTTCATTGACTTTGCTTTCCACTTCAATATATCCCTGATGCTCTTCGGCTATTTTTCGCGCGATACTGAGTCCCAAACCTGTGCCGCTAATTTTTTTCTTTAGCGCATTTTCAGTCCGGTAAAATTCGTCGAAAATTTTCTCGCGCACATCTTCGGGAATGCCGATACCGGTATCTGACACTTTGACCCGAATATGGGAATTTATTCGTTTGAGTTTTACTTTCACTGTGCCATTTTCCGGCGTATATTTTATCGCATTGCTTACCAGATTGGCAAACAAGCGGTTCAAATCCTGTTCATTGCCTCGAATGGATGGCAGGTCCGAAGAAAATGATGCCGACAGCTCGATTGATTTTTCTGCGGCTTTGGGTCGATAAAATTCAATCGTTTCTTGCAGAATGCTGGCCAGTTGAACCGGCTCCATTTCTTTGGCTGTGCTGCGGCGGTCCACCCGGGACAAGTCTAACAAATCATTAATCAAATGTGACAGGCTATGCGCCCGGTTGCGGGACTTTTCAATCACCTCGCGCTCTTTTTGCGGATCGTTCGCTGTGATACCTTCCAGCACAAGATCGAGATAGCCTTCAATGGCGCCGAGCGGAGCTTTGAGTTCGTGCGAAACATGCGATACAAAATCAGATTTCATCTGCTCGACCTGCTTTTCCCTTGTGATATCAAAAAGCACAGTCACCGTACCAATACACGATTTGTGCTCGTCAAGGATTGGTGTAATGCTGGCTTGCAAAACCCGCTCATCCGGGGTGTCAAATTCAAGTTTTGTGGTCTTTAAGGTTTCGGTGACTTTTTCGAGTTTCTCATTGATAGTATTGACCAGGTCCGGCATTCGCAATATTTTATCCACAGTTTGACCGATCACGCGCCGGCGTTTTATTCGCAGCATCTTCATGGCTGCCGGATTCATCAGTACAACCTGTTTTTGACGATTCGTGGCAATCACGCCTTCGCTCATTGAATTAATAATAGTCAAGGTTCGGGCGCGCTCATTACTGATTTCCAGTAAATTCCGGTCACGTTCCTCCCGAAGCCGCTTGACCTCTTGCAGATGTTTGGCTTGCTGCAATCCTCTCTCAACGCGTGCTAAAATTTCGTCGGGATTGAACGGTTTTGGAATGTAATCAAACGCCCCTTTTCGTCCGGCATCGATGGCGCTTTCAATGGACGCGTAACCAGTGATGACAATCGTCACAACTTCTTTTTCCAGTTTCTGCAGTTCCTCCAAAAGCTGCATGCCGTCCATTTCCGGCATCATGATATCCGTCAAAACGAGATCGTAATCATTTTTCAGAATCATGTCCAGGCCGGTCTGGCCGTTATCAGCCAGATCAACTTTATATCCCTCGGACTCTAGAATCTGTTGGCAACCGGAACGAATAACTTCTTCATCGTCAATGACAAGAATGTGTCCGCCGTTTTCGCTCATTTTATTCGTTCTTTTGTAAAAGTTTTTTTACCCGATCGACAAGCTGCGCCGGTTTGAGCGGCTTTTCGGCAAAATCATCTACTTTCATCCATTCTTTGCCTTCGGGAAAATTCAGATTAAATCCGGTTTTTTTCGGTGCTGATGTGAGCATCAGAATCGGCAATTGTCGAAGATTCTCGTCATCGCGGATGGCGTAAGCGATATTAAATCCCGAATCCAGATCTTCCATCATCAAATCAATAATCGCCAGATCAAATGGTTTCTGACGAAGTTTTTGCATGGCTTCATCGGAGGTAGTGGCTGATTCGGTTTCGAATCCGTATGCTTTCAGCACACTCTCATTAATTTCAATAAAATCCTCGTCATCATCTACAAGTAATATTTTTTGTGCCATAGTTTTCACCACACGTTATAATTCACTTGAAAAAAAGAAACTAAACGTCTTTTTTATCTTTATTCTCAGGTCAGTTCACAAAAATTAAGATGAATGTGCATGTGCATTTTCAGGCTTTGATGTTTTAACGTTTTGTTGCTTTTGGTAAACAGGCAGATAAATCGTGAATGTGCTGCCTTTGCCGGGCTGGCTTTGCACTTTGATTTCACCACCGTGTTTCTGGATAGTGCCGTAAGCAATAGCCAATCCCAGACCGGTGCCTTTGCCAACTGGCTTTGTCGTGAAAAACGGGTCGAACACTTTTTCCTGAATTTCGCGGGACATGCCAGGACCGTCGTCGGTAATAGAAACGAATACAAAACCCTTTTTTGCCGCACCTGTGGACAAGGTCAAAGTGCCTTTTCCTTCCATGGCTTCGGCTGCGTTTAAAATGAGGTTCAGGAAAACCTGCTGAATTTGTAATTTGTCCACATAGACCGGATCGATATCACTAAATTGTTTTTCAATTCGAATATTCTGGAAAAGCGACGGTTCTTTAATCAACGCCAGAGTTTTATCGAGGATAGCGTTGAGGTCGGCCTCAGATTTGTCAAGCTGACGCTGTCTGGAAAAATCCAGCAACCCTCTGACAATCTTGCGGCACCGTTCAGCTTCCTTGACCACCCGCTCGACAGACTGAATATCCTGTTGTTCACCCTCGAGTTTTTTTAAAAGAATATTGGCATAGAGAAGAATCCCGCCCAATGGATTGTTCAGCTCATGCGCAACTCCGGCAGCCAGCCGTCCGACCGAAGCCAGCTTTTCAGCCTGTACAAGCTGTTCCTGGGTTTCTTTTAAAGAGTTCAGGGATTTTTTTAACTCGGTATTTGATTCAGACAATTCTTCCTGCACAGATTCCAGGCGCTCAACCATGTATGGCAAACACATCTCCGCTTCTGCCAAACCCTGACACACGGCTTTGGCTTTTTCCCGGCAGGATGAATAGCCGCAGGCACCGCAATTTAATTCATCCTCGGGTTTATATTTGCCGGTTTTTTCCAGCACCTGGCGAATTTCATCCTCGGAAGGATCCAGCATTTGAATTTCTTCATAACTGAAACGCCGGCGAAGATTGATGTCTTCATAAGCTTTGCGGTCCTGACGGGCACGAGCTTTGAGCGCGTCTGTTCCCCGGCTCTTAACGTATTGGACAATCCGGTCGTGATGCACATAAACTGAATCTTCGTTTGGCATCATCGGTCCGCTGATACAACCGCGGCAAAATAACAGATCGAAAAAGTGCGCTTCAATTTCACCTGAACTCGCTTTTTCCAGCACATCGATTACCCGGTCGCGGCCTTCGCTGACGACAATTTCATTGTCCAGAACATCATGTTCCATTTGCGAACATTTTAGCAACCCGCCCGACACCGGAAAGATGCGGCCAAAGTCTGCCCTGGGCCCATCAAGATCTGTCTTTTCCAGTGAAGCGAGATCAATATTTTTTTCTTGCAATATGTCATTTAATTCCTGATACGTCAGCACCTCATCGATGACGCCCTTTACATTGGGGTCTTGCATTTCTTTCTTTTTAGCTATGCACGGACCGATGAATACAACCTTTGCCTCGGGCTGGTAGCGGTATTTTATTGCTCTGCCGGTGGCAATCATAGGCGATACAACAGGCGCCAGCACCATGATGAGATGGGGATAATATTTTTCAATATAGTTTATAAGTGCAGGACATGGAGAAGTGATGATAGTGGGCATCACGCCCGAGTGAATCAACTTTTTGTATTCTTCAACAATGAGGTCGGCGCCAAAGGCCACCTCGAGGACTTTAGAAAATCCGAGTGCTCTTAAACCGGTAATAAGTTGTTCTGGTTGAACATCAAAAGCGGCGGGGAACGAAGGCGCCAGAATAGCAATGACAGGTGCTTGTCTGTCAAGCAATTCTTTGGTGTGTTGAATACCGTCCCGTATTTTTTTAGCCTGCTGGGGACACACTTTGATGCAGTTCCCACAGGCAATACAACGATCCACTAAAACGTGAGCTTGACCGTTTTCCACTTTAATGGCGCGGGCAGGGCATTGACGGACACAGGAATAACATCTTTTGCATTTTGTTTCAATCGTCTGGACAATAGGTTCCATCGATCATATCCGATTCGAGTGTTTCTTCAGTTACAGGACGCAGGTGTCTCTGTTAGAAAAGTGGATAATGAAATTTGCTGTAATGAGTGTTTGAACCGGGGTGAGATGCGATCCATACTTCCTGAAGAGATCAAAATTCAGTTCAGGTTCATTTCAGTTCGTCAAAGATGACTGTGATTGAGTGGTACTAGCAAGTTGAAAAGAACACACTCATTACATATCAAAGATAGAAGAGCAAACGGTAAAAATCAAGGATAAAACGCAAAACAAGAAAAAAGAATCGAATCATTCTCAATTTACATTTTTCCTAATTGAAAAGAATTTGTTTACTTTATCGTTGATTCTGCCTACATTTTTAGATGAATGAAATCGAAAAAAGACAGGTGATCATGGATCTGCACGATAAACACCCCGTTCTTGTCACCTGCGCGCCAGGGATAGTTCCATTTCTCGAATCGGAATTAAGAGCGCTCAACTTTCCGGTTCTGCAGTCAATGAAATTGGGCGTTTTTACTCAAGGTTCGCTCGACGATTGCATCCTTCTCAATCTAAGCCTGCGTACAGCCTACCGGGTGCTGTTGAGAGTGGGCAATGGACATGCAGTTACGGCTGACAACCTGTATGCGCATCTGAGCAATATTGCCTGGGAAGACTGCATCCCGGCGGACGGCTATTTATCAGTCACGTCATCTGTGCAAACAAAAGCAATACGAGATACACGATTTGCGAATCTAAAAACAAAAGATGCAATAGTTGATCGAATCAAAAAGATGCGCGGCAGACGTCCTGATTCCGGTCCTGACCGGTCGCGAACTGTTGTTTTTCTTTACTGGAAAGACAATAAATATTCGATTTTTTTGGATACTTCCGGCGAGCCGCTGTACCGCCGCGGGTATCGGAAACATTCCGTAACCGCGCCGATGCAGGAAACACTGGCGGCAGCGGTTTTGAAAGCGGCGAACTGGCCAAACAATGGACATTTTATTAATCCGATGTGCGGGAGCGGCACACTGGGCATCGAGGCCGCTCTGATGGCATTGAACAGAGCGCCCGGCCTGCTGCGCAGCAATTACAGTTTTATGCACATCCGTCATTTCAACCGGACGCGCTATCAGGAAATCCGTTCAGAATTGCGCAAGCGGTCACAACCGACATTGTCAAGCGCTCAGCGCATTATTATGTCAGATCATAATCCCAACGCTGTCAAAGCCGCGCAAAAAAATGCCCGCACAGCCGGTGTCGAGCATCTGATGAGTTTTCAAACGTGCGATTTTACCGAAACCGAAATTCCGTCCGGCCCGGGAATCATTATGCTGAATCCGGAATATGGTGTTCGCATGGACCTGGATTCGAATCTTCAAAAAACGTATAAACGCATTGGTGATTTTTTCAAACAAAAATGTACTGGTTACCGGGGATATATCTTTACCGGCAATCTGGAACTGGCAAAGCAGGTTGGTTTGCGCGCCCGCAGGCGAATTATTTTTTACAACGGCAATATTGAATCCCGTTTATTAGAATATGACATCTATGAAGGAAGCCAACGGGACAATGAACAATAAATTGTTTTATTCGGCGTGCCAGGTTTCCAGACGATTGGCTTCCCGCCATTCGTGTTTGTCAGCATCCCGGTAATAGATCGACTTGTAGCCCCAGGCATCATTTGGTGCATAGAACATCTGAAAATCGACCACAAAAGCTGTTTGCAACGTGTCTTTGACAGTGCACGTTAGAATAGGTACGCCGTAACCATTTGTGTTCACCCAGGCATCACAATCGGCAGAACTCAGGCTAAGCACCAGGCCGGATTTTCGTTTGTATTCCATGGATTGGCCTGGTTGCTCGACGAGCACCAATTGGTTCGAGTCCAGATAATAAAGCTCTTTTTGCACAACATATTTATGAAGATGCTCGTGCTTGTGAAGTTTCTTTCGCGGCGGGGCAAGCGGATTTTGATCGTAGCCATCCGCCTTGCCGTCATCATCTGTGTCCATGTTGTACGGGTCCGTCCACAGCCGGTTTTCCGACAAGTCGCTTAAACCGTCCGCATCCCTGTCCGCATAAAGGGCTGCCTTGTAAACAGTATATTCAGTCACAGAAGAATCGAATGACACCCGGCGATACGGAGGCACTTTGGAAAGTTTATCACCTGACCATTGCAACTCGAGTGTATGTTCTTCTACGCGCCAGCGAAATTTTGAGCGCTGCAGCATTGGGACAGCCGTGTAAAGGGGCCGGTTCCAGTTTTTACCATCGAGTGAACGGGCAACCCAAATTTCAGCATAACCGTAATAATCGGAAGAAAAAAGAGTCCACAACACGCCGGAATCTTCCTGGTAGGTCAGGGAGGTTGGCGGATAATGCAGATGAAAAAGATCGCTTTTACTGACAAAAGGAATGGCAAAGGCGGGGTCTAAAATGAAAAACAGAATGATATTTATAACAAAAAAAATGACACCACGCGACAATTTCTTCTCCGGATTTAGATGTTCAAAAATTCAGATAAACTATTCTGCGTACCACTCTTCAAACGTCTGAACCAATCGCCATTTTTTAGCAAATTTTTGCCATTGGTACTCTGCTTCATATCCCCAGGCATCGTGAGGTGAAAAGAAAAACTCGAAACTTGCCTTGAAACTATTTTTCGAAATTTCTTCTACAAAACATGTTAAAATAGGAACGCCGTAACCAAAGGTATTCACCCAATCATCGCACTCTTGTGATGAGAGGCTGAGGACAAGACCGGCTTCGCGTTCATATTCCATCGGCCGTTGAAAATGCTCGACGATAATCAATTGATTGGTCCAGAAATAATACAATTCCTGTTCAATAATATGTTTGTGCAGTTTTTCTGCAAGAGTCAATTCGGCAAGCGGAGCAGCCAAAGGATTGCGGTCATATCCATCGGCTTTGCCGTCGTTATCTGTATCACTTTGAGTGGGATCAGTCCACAACATATCTTCAGCCAAATCGGTCAAGCCATCTGCGTCTTTATCGCCATACAGAGTTGCCTTTGAAATAATATATTCGTGAATAGATGTATCAACATCAGCACGGGTGTAATGCGGCGTTTTTGTTTTCTTTTTGCCTGAACACAAAAATTTGAATTTGTTGTCTTTGAATAGAAATGTATAATCCTCATACATCAAAACCGGAACGCCAGTGTAATAACTTTTGCTCCATGTTTTCATATCCGGAGAATAACTGACCCAAAATTCCAGAAAACCGAAATACTTTGACACAAAGACAGACCAGTAAATGCTGTCTTCATCCTGGACTACACAAGATGTTGGAATATTTGTCACGCTGGAAAGATGACTTTTATCGACGTACGGAATGAGCACATCAGCCTGTAACAGGGATATGAAAAACAGCACGCATAAAATTGAGACGATGGTTCTGTGCACCTTACTCTCCTCAGCCATTTTATAATTTAGATGTTAAAAAAATAATGACGTTTACAGCAATAACACGCAAGGACAAGTTTAAATTCATTTTACATGCATACTGTTCCGATAAGACCAGAGGCGGGAAAAGATGCACGAACCCGTCGAACGGCATTTTTGCAATCGAAAAGTGCAAAACCGGACGGCAAAAGTTTATGCGTCCGGTTTTTTCGATCACGCTCTTTTCAATTCTAAAAAGTTGTTGAAACACTTTTCCACACACTCCATTGGCGGCATCACATCTTTTTCCTCTTCGATAATGAACCATTCTGTACCGCCTTGTGTTCTGCAAAATTCCAAAACATCCTGCCAGGGCACATCACCTTCACCGACAATTGCTTCTTTGTTGGTTTCAGAATACTCTTTGCAATGGACCGTTACAGCTCTGCCCGGATACTTTTTCAATGCAGCCAAAGCGTCGCCGCCACCTGACATGGCGTTGCCGAGATCGAGCTGTAAAATGACTTTTTCTGAAGTGTTGTCAGCAAAAACATACCACGGTATTTCACCTTCCAGGGGTTGAAATTCGTGACCGTGATTGTGATAGCCGATTTTCAGGTCGAATGGTTCGATGACATCTGCCACTTTGTTAAACAACTCTGCCGTTTTCTTCCAATCATCAAGGGTTTTGCGTTGTTCTTCGGGGATCCAAGGAACAATTAAGTTGTCACATCCAATCGTTTTGCAGAACTCGGCTGTGGGTTCCAACTGATGCCCGGTAACCTCATTCAGATCAAGATGGGAGCCGCAACATTTCAGGCCATTATCATCCAAAAATTTGCGGATTTCTGTGGACTTGTAGCCGTAATAGCCAGCAAATTCTACCCCTTGATAACCGATACTGGCTACTTTTTGGATCGTTCCGGGTAAATCTTCTTCAGCTAGGGTGCGAACAGAGTACAATTGCAGACCCACAGGAATGCCTTCAATTTTAGGTTTTTGGCTGCAGCCAGCAATGCCGCCAAGAGCAGCCGTAGCGGTTACAGCGCCTGTGGTTTTCAAAAAATCTCGACGCGTAAAATTTTCCTGTCTCATGATAAGGGTTACCTCCACTTTATTTGAAATTTATGAATTAAGTGTAGAACCTTGGAGCACATATCATTAAGAAAAGAATTTTTTTGTTAATTACAAAGACTTTTTAAAACTTTCTTGACTAATTGAAAATTTTATTGTAATATATGCACACATGAACAAAAATGAACAAATGAACATACATTCTCATGTCTTCCTCTGTCGAACATCAACGTCTTTTATACAAAATTGCCCAGAGTTATTATCTGGAAAACCGGACCCAAAATGATATTGGCCATCGCTTTGGGTTGTCCCGCATCAAAGTGTCCCGCTTGCTCAAGCAAGCTCGCGAATCGCATATTGTCAATATCACACTTAATCCCCCGCCAAATACCCTGACCGAGCTGGAACAATCTTTGGAAAAAGTTTACAGTTTGGAAGAGGTTCGAATTGTCATGACCGAGCATTCAAACGTGAATCAGGTCAGCCTGGAATTAGCACCAGCGGCAGCCGAGTGTTTGTTGCGCCGGTTAAAAGGCGGCGAGATTGTCGGCGTTACCTGGGGGAAAACGATCATGTCGGTGATTAATGCTCTTCCTCAGCACCCCATGCCGGATGTGCGGATTGTGCAAATTACCGGCGGACTTGGCCTGGTTGTCACGCTGGAACATTCCACCGAACTGGCCCGGCAGATGGCAGGCAAGTTGTCAGCCGCTCTTCATCTGATTCCGGCGCCCGGCGTTGCCACAGACCGGCACTCTGCAGAGATTTTGCGGAACGATAAATCCATCCGAGAAACATTAGCTCTGGCAGCAAAAGCAGACATTGCCATTCTCGGCATCGGCAGGCTGGCTCCGGATACCTTTTTGATGCAGGATGGCTCTGTAATCACTCAGGATGATTTTGATAAATTAACGCGTGCCGGTGCCGTTGGTGACATTGCGTTGCGTTATCTCGACCGTGAAGGACGATCCATAAATGACGAGTTTGATGGGCGCATCATCGGCTTGACGCTGGACGAGCTCCGCCAGATTCCGTGCGTCATCGGAGTGGCTGGTGGCAAAGAAAAACACCCGGTCGTTCAGGCGGCACTCAAAAGCGGCGTTCTCGATGTATTAATCACCGATCACCATACCGGAGAATTTTTGATTGAAAATCAATGAGGACACAATGGCTGTCACATTATTTGGACTTGATTTTGGTACTGGCGGCGCAAAAGCGTGCATCATGGATGCAATGGGTAATGTTCGTGCTTATGCTTATGAAGAATATCCTCTGATTCACGATCACCCCGGCTGGTCCGAACATGATCCGAAAAACTACTGGGAAGTAACCTGTCGTTTGATCAAAAAATGCCTTGCCGATTCAAACACCTCACCACACAACATAAAGGGAATTGCCATTTCTTCGGCGCTGCCGTCAATGGTGATGGTTGATAAAAATCATCAGCCGGTTCATCGCGCTTATAATTTAATGGACAAACGAGCTGTAGATGAAGTGAAATGGCTGGAGAAACATATCGGCACAGACCGCCTGTTTCAGCTTTCCGGCAACCGCCTGGAAGATCATCCTGTGCTGGTCAATGTGTTGTGGGAAAAGCGGAATCGTCCGGAATCGTTTGCTCAAGTCAAAAAAGTCCTCACCATTGATGGTTACATCGCATTAAAACTGACCGGTCAGGCGACACTGCATTATTCGGCGGCAGCTTTTTACGGCGTCGCCTATGACATGCGCAACCGGCGGTTCGATGAAACACTTTTCAAAGAATTTGGCATCGATCTGCATCTTTTACCGGAACTCTGCGACTGCACCAACATTATTGGCAACGTTACAGAGCAGGCCGCTCGTGAAACCGGTCTGGCACCGCAGATCCCGGTCGCTGGCGGACAAGTGGATTGCAACGCGAGTTGGGTGGGGGCAGGTGCAATCTCTGCCGGTGATATGCAAAGCAACCTGGGCACGGTTGGTAATTTTGGTATCATTCATCAGAACATCGATTTTTGCTTTTCCGATATCGGCCGCCTGATGATCAATTTTCCGTACACTGTGGATTCGAAAAACATGTTCATCACCGTGCCTACAACCATGACCGGTGGACAGTGCCTGCGATACATTCGCGATACGTTATCCCATTATGAAATCGAAAGCGAGCGTTTGCTTGGCGTTTCCGCTTATGACTTGCTCAATCTGCAGGCGCAAAAAATCCCGCCCGGCAGTGAAGGTTTGGTAGTGCTGCCATTTTTTATGGGCGAACGAACCCCGATCTGGGATG
>CAZSMC010000002.1:62789-129132 GCA_964607755.1 uncultured Cytophagia bacterium
GAAATGATTTTAGGAGCTACACGGGCAGCAGAGGATGTGAAATCCCCGCTCATCCTTTGTTTTAATGAAGCCATCACTCCGGATATTCCCATGGAAATGAGCATGCCGCTTTTGGTTGATGCGGCAAAGCGTTCAACCGCTCCGGTTGCCACCATCCTGGATCACGGCACCACATTCGATTCCTGCATCCGAGCCATTCGCTACGGCTCGTCATCGATCATGTTTGACGGTTCTAACCTGCCGTATGAAGAAAATCTCAAAATTACTCAGGAATTGCGTCAAATCACGTTTGCCGTGGATGTGGCTCTGGAGGCCGAACTGGGCAGCATCGGCGGATCGGTGCTGGAATACGGCGAATCAACCGGCAGCGAAAGCGGCTACACAGATCCGGAACGCGCGGTTGAATTTGTAGCGCGCACAAATGTCGATGTGCTCGCCATTTCATTTGGCAATGTGCATGGCCGTTATCACGGTGGCGGCACACTCGATCTCGATCTCGTGCGCTCGATTCGCAGCAAGATCGACATTCCACTGGTCATGCACGGCGGTTCTGGTCTAAGTGACCAGACTTATGTCGACATCATCGACGCCGGTATCAGCAAAATCAACTATTATACCGCCATTTCCCGGGGGGCAGCTTATGCTGTTTTTGATGCGGTCAAACAAAATGGCGATGACATCATTTATCACACTATTATTTCAAAAAGTATCGAGTATTTTTATAACGAATCGAAACGAGTTTTGCAGCTTTTCGGTTGTGCCGGAAAGGCATAAGAAAACTGTTAAAAGGAGCTCACTATGCGCAGATCATACGTTTTCATTATTTCGATTTTACTTTGTAGTTTTTTGTTAATGTGCGGCGGTGAAAAAGCTGATGATAGCCGCTTGCGCATCTGTTTCGCCTTTCAGGATTTGGAAACCGAGTTTTGGGTGGCAGCTCACGAGGTTATCACCCAAACGCTTGAGGAAAAAGGCTTCAAAGTGATTGAACGCAATGCCAACCAGGATGCCAACAAACAATTAGAGCAGATCCGTGACGCCATTGCTCAACAGGTTGATGGCATCATTTTCATTCCGCAAGACGGACAAAGTGCGCTGACCATCATTGACGAAGCCAACGAGGCCGGAATCCCGATCGCTGTTTTCAACCGTCCTCCGGCCGACAGCAGCAAAAATGCCATCGTCATTGTCGCTGACAATGAAACCATAGCCGAAAAGGCTGTCGATTATATGGTGAAAGAAGCCCAAAAACGAGATAAAAAATCCACACCATTGATCCTGGTCGGCGACCTCGGAGATCCAAATGCAGTTGAACGAAAAAGCGGTTTTTACAATGCCATTGAAAAACATCCGGAACTGTTTAACGAGGTCACCGAAGTCCCGTCAAAGTGGGATGCGGTCACTACTCTGGCAAACCTGCAATCAGCGTTGCAAGCCAATCCGGAAGTGGATTTTCTTTTCACTTCATCGGATTTCCTCTATCCCCAGGTTCGTGCTGTTCTGGAACAAATGGGAAAATGGAACAAACGCGGTGAACCGGGGCACGTTATTTTAGGCGGACTCGACGGCGACAAAACCGCTTGCCGCCTGATGCAGGAAGGTTACGTCGATGCCACCGGCGTGCAGGATTTGTTTTTCGAAGCGGATAAAGTGATGAGCGAGCTGCTCGCAGCCATCGAGCAAAATAATCCTGCGCCCAAAAAATGGATTCAGGATCCTGGTTTTGCCCTGACTCAGGAAAACTATGCGGAACGCCACTTAGATATGTGGGGCTGCGCATTGCTGGATCAAAACGAATAAAATAACACGAATTCAATCCAATTTTTAAATCGATCTTTATTCAAAGAATGATGAAAAAAGCAAAGATACAATCTTTTTCCACAAAAGGTGCACTTGGAGCCTGGCTCAACAAACTTTTCCTGTCCGAGCATTTCATTCTTTACATCAGCCTTTTGTTTTTTCTGATTCTGTGGCCCATTGTGCCGCACATCGCCAGCGGGCGGAACATTGCTAATCTGGCTTCAAACATGTGGCCGTTGCTGGCTCTGGTTGTAGGGCAAATGTTTGTCCTGGTCGTCGGCGGTATCGATTTGTCTCAAACATCGATCATGGCGCTTGTCAGTGTTTCCGGTGCTATTTTGATGACCTCCGAGTTTGATCCCATGCTGTTCGAAAACAATCCGCTGTGGGTAACATTCATGTCGCCGGAAGGCGGATTGCTTGCCGGTCATCCGTTGGCAACACCAATTGGTGTATTGATTATGCTGCTACTGGGCGTTTGTGTCGGGGCGATTAACGGCGTTTCTGTGGCAAAATTCAAAATGCCGCCGTTTATGGTCACTCTCGTATCGATGATGTTTTTTAGCGGCGTGGCGATTTTTTTGAGCCAGTCTGAAAACATCATTCACTTGCCAGAATCCTTTGTCACCATTGGCAAGGGGAAACTGGCTTTTCTCAGCATTCCTTTCCTCATTGCGCTCTTTATCGCCGGATCAGCACATTACATCATGACAAAAACGGTGTTGGGACGCTGGTTTTATGCTACCGGGAAAAATATCAGAACGTCTATCGTATCCGGTGTACCTACGGTTCGAGTGATTATTACAGCTTACATGTTCAGTGGCTTTTGCGCGGCCGTGGCGTCCATTCTGTATTCAGCGCGACTTGAAGGTGGTCGTCCAACTCTCGGCCAAACCCAGATGCTGGATATTGTCGGTGCAGCCGTCATCGGCGGCATCAGTTTGATGGGCGGCAAGGGCAAAGTTTTGTGGGCACTTTATGGCGTTATCTTTTTTACGCTTTTGGCGAATGCGCTGAATATGCTGAACCTCTCCTATTTCACCATCAACATCGTAAAAGGCCTGGTAATTTTGGCAGCCGCGTTCCTGGATGTCACGCGCAGCCGGCTTTCGAAACAGGCATCTGCTCCGCCGGGAGGTTGCAATGAGTGAAGTTATTTTGAGATTCGAGAACATCTGCAAAAGCTTCTTTGGCGTGCATGCACTCCAAGATGTCAATATTGAGCTGCAGAAAGGACATGTCCTCGGTCTGGTTGGTGAAAACGGCGCCGGTAAATCGACGTTGATGAATATTCTCGGCGGGGTAATTCGTGCGGATGAGGGAGAAATGTTTCTCGATGGCAAAAAGTACATTCCTACTAATCCGGCAGAAGCAGCCGAGGCAGGTGTAGCGTTTATTCATCAGGAATTGAACCTGTTTTCGAACCTCGGCATTGCTGATAATATTTTCATCAACACCTTTCCAAAACGAAAAACCTTTCCGTTTATTCATAAACAAATGATGAGGTCTCGCACACAAGAGGTTCTTCAGACTGTCAATCTCGAGCATTCGCCGGACAAACTTGTCGAGGAACTGACACCGGGCGAATGCCAGCTCGTCGAAATTGCCCGCGCCTTGAGTTACGATGCCCGAATTGTCATTTTTGACGAGCCGACAACCTCGCTCACCGACCGCGAAACCGAGCGCTTGTTCGACATCATTCGCCAGTTGCGCACAGAAGGCCGGTCTATTATTTACATCTCCCACATCCTGGACGAAATCCAGCGTCTAACCGATGACGTGGCTGTTCTCAAAGACGGTGAACTGATGGGCGCTGGTCCCACTACTGAATTTTCTACCCGAAAAATGATCACCCTGATGGTAGGAAGAGATATTGAACACCTTTATCCGAAAAAAACAAACACGCCCGGCCGCGAGAAAGCGCTCGAATTGAAAAACGTCTCGCAAGCCGGAATCGTCAAAGACATCTCATTCGATCTGCACAAAGGCGAAATTGTCGGACTTTTTGGCTTGATGGGCTCCGGTCGTTCCGAACTGGCGCGCATTATATTTGGCCTGGATTCTTTTGAACAAGGCGACATCTTGATCAATAGGCGACCGCGGAAACGGCATTCGGTCAAAGACAGCATCAGCAAAAAACTCGCTTTTGTCACGGAGAATCGGCGCGAAGAAGGCCTGCTCATGGACGCGTCTCTTTTTGACAACCTGGCGCTTGTCTCGTTGCCCGATTTTAAAAAAACCGGCGCTGTGGATCAATCCCGACTCAAAGATGCTCTGAATAAACTGACAGCATCACTCAAAATTAAAGCAGCATCGCTATACCAGCAGGCTCAGAATCTTAGCGGTGGCAATCAACAAAAAGTTGTCATTGGCAAGTGGTTGCTCGCCGAGCCACATATTTTCATTCTCGACGAACCAACGCGCGGCGTTGACGTTGGCGCTAAATACGAAGTCTACAGCATCGTCAATCAGCTTGCTGTGGAGAACACGGCTATTCTTTTTATCTCTTCAGAGCTCGATGAGTTGATGGGCATTTGTGACAGAGTTCTGGTGATGAGCAATGGCGAAATTCACGGCAATTTTCCACGCGAGCAGTTCGATAAAAAATCGATTTTGAGTGCAGCGTTTCGCGAATCCAAAGCCATGACACAATGATGCTTAAAGGAAAACAGAGATAAAATTTACACACGGAGATGACAGGTGCATGAAACAGCTCTTAAAAAACATTGAATATGCCGGTCTGCAATATTCACCCTATATTTTATTTGTTGTCATTTTTGTGATGTTCAGCATGCTTTCACCGCGATTTTTTCAAATAAAGTCGCTGGAAAACATCATTACGCAGGCATCGTACATTGGCATTGTTGCGGTTGGCATTACAATAGTTTTGCTCACCGCGGGTATCGATCTTTCTGTCGGTTCAAACATGTACTTTTCCGCGTCCGTGGCAGGGATTCTCATGAACAGCCTAGGCGCGCCGCCGCTCATTGGTTTGCTGGCCTGTCTGCTCACCGGCCTGATTTTCGGTCTTGTTCATGCACTTCTTATTACCCGACTCGGCATCATTCCGTTTATCGCCACGCTCGGCACCATGGTAGCCGGACGGGGATTGGCGCTGCTGCTCACCAAATCGCGAGCTGTAGCCTTTCCCGACAGCATCATCCGGATCGGTTCCACCCGGTTTTTTGGCATCCCGTTGCCGATTCTTATCTTTGCTGCTGTGGTGCTCATCGTTCATGTCTTTTTGAAACACACAGCGTCCGGCCGGCAAATTTACGCCGTGGGTCACGACATCGAAGCGGCAAAAAAAGCCGGTATCGATACAAAAAAAATATTGTCCAAAGCGTACATTACCTGCGGTGTTCTGGCAGCTCTTGGCGGATTTATATCTGTAGTCCAGTTGGGCATTATCAACGCCGGATTTGGGCAGAACGATGAATTCGATGCGATTGCCGCGGCCATTATCGGCGGCGCCAGTTTATTTGGCGGTGTCGGTCATGTGTTTCCGGGGACAGCACTCGGAGCTATTCTCATTCAGATGATTTCGACCGGACTGGTGTTCATCCGGGTGAATCTTTATTTGCAGCCCATTTTGACCGGCGCGATTATTTTCCTGGCGGTCTGGCTGGACAGCCAGCGAAACGTGCGACTGGCAAAAATGCGTCAGCGGACGATTCGGGTTGAAGAATAAAATAATTTTGAAATAATGATAAAACCAAAGGAACGGAGCGAAAATCCATGAGTGATCCTGTTGTCCTAGAAAAAGCCCGTGACGTGTTAACAACCAATGCCAAAGCTGTAGAAAAATTATCCTATACCCTCACCAAAGATATTATCAAGGTGGTTGATCTGATGTTCGGGTGTGAGGGACATATCCTCGTAACAGGCGCAGGCACCTCCCGGGCTGTGGCGCTTCGCTTCGCCCACTTGCTGGCATGTTGCGGTACGCCTGCTCTTTTCATCAACGCGGCTGATGCGCTGCATGGCGGCGCCGGTTGCATAAAAAAAGAAGATGTGATTTTTGTCATCTCCAAGGGCGGTAAAAGTCGCGAAATAAATACCTTTGTAGAAATCGCCAAAAAACGCGGAGCCAGCATTATTGCTCAGACAGAAAATCCTGATTCTCCACTGGCCCAGATGAGTGATGCGATCTATCAGGTAGCCACACAGGGTGAAATTGATCCTTACGGCATGATAGCCACCGGCAGCTCGCTGGTGAATGCGGCTGCCGGCAATGTGCTGTGCGAGATTCTTTTGGAGCGCCGCCAATACAGTCAGGATGATTTTGGCGCCACCCACCCTGAAGGTGCAGTGGGCAAAAAATTAAGAGATTATCGTCAAAACGAAAAGCGAGTCAAGTCGAAAAAAAGATGATTGGTAAAATTACATAGATTAACCGCAGTGAACGCAGGGAATTGCAAAGAAAAAATCATAAATAGATTGTTTGGTTGTTAACAATTTTACATCGAATATGAATAATTAATGTAAACGTTAGTCTTTGCGTTCTTCGCGCCCTTTGCGGTTTAAGCGAGTCATTTAAAGATGAACCAAAAAATAACTTTTATCAGAGGAGAAAATAGTGAGAGCGGCATTTTTATCAGCACCGCAACGTATCGAATTAAGGGAGGTGCCTGAGCCACCAACACCAAAAGATGGTGTGAAGATCAAAGTGGACGCCTGCGCTGTCTGCGGGTCTGATCTACGGCGATGGAAAGAAGGTCCTGCCCCGGATTCAGCAGATAATATTCCCGGTCACGAAGTGGCAGGCACAGTGATAGAAACCGGCACTAATGTCATGAAATATAAAGTCGGTGACCGGATTGCCCTCGGTCCGGATGTGCACTGCGGCGACTGCTATTTCTGTCAGCGGGGCATGTATAACCTATGTGAGCATCTTTATCTTGTTGGTATTACACCCGGTTATCCTGGCGGCTTTGCCGAAAAAATGATCGTTACCAGCGAGGTTATGGAACGCGGCATTTGCCATCCCATTCCGGAAGGTTTGTCTATGGAGCATGCTGCTCTTGCCGAGCCGTGTTCTTCGGTACTTGCTTCCCATGAAAAAGTCGGTACCTCACTCGGCGACACGATCGTTATCATCGGCGCCGGGCCTACCGGCTGCATAAGTATTGCCGTCGCCAAAAGTCGCGGCGCCGAGGTGATTGTTTCCCAACCCAGTGAACCGCGTCGACAATTTGCGGCTGCGTTTAAACCGGATTTGATCGTTGATCCGACAAAAGAAAATATCATCGATCGGGTTAAAGAATTCACCAACGGACTTGGCGCCAGTGTGGTCATCTGCCACAATCCCCTAGCAAAAACACAAGCCGAAGCTGTTGCCATGACGCGCAAAGGCGGCAAGATATTGCTCTTTGGCGGCCTGCCCAAAGCCGATCCGTCAACCACGCTGGACGGCAATGATATCCATTATGGTGAGAAACAGGTGATCGGCACATTTTCATATCACCCTACGCACCACGAGGCGGCGCTCAATTTACTGAGGAAAAATATCATTCCGGGCAAACATCTGGTCAACAAAATCATGGCTTTGGATGATATTCAAAAAGCCTATGAAACAGCGGCCAGCGGCAAGGTGCTGAAAGTGATCGTCAAACCATAATATAGAAAAGTAAAATCTCATTGATGGGAAAAAATCGTTGCAGCATTATAGAATTGGGCTAAAGCCCGTTATTTTGAGAGGTCGTCTTTGCCACCCCCGAACTAAAGCTCCGGGCTATATTATAGCCCCGACTTTTAAGTCGGGGTTGTTATAGAGATTCCTTTACTTTCAAATATTTAAACAAAAAAGTTATTGATTTAAAAATACAGGATAAACAATGATCGGTTTAAATGATGATTTAAAACAAAGAGAACAACAAAAAAATCCGGTTAAAATTGGACTTGTCGGCTGCGGTCAAATGGGAATAGATGTGGTTGCCACCGTGCGCAACATGCCTGGCGTTGATGTTGTTGCGGTTGCAGATATTGATCCCAAACGCGCCAAATCCGCTTATGACATTGGCCAGCTTGGAGGAAAAATCGTTCAGGCAAATTCCGCAGAAAAAGCAGATCAGGCTGTAGCCGATGGCGTGCGCGTGGTGACGACAGATTACCGGGTCATCACGGATATGAAAAAAATTGATGTGATGCTGGAAGCGACTGGCGTTCCTGATATTGGCTCGCGCGCTGCCATTCGCTCCGCCAGAAACGGCCTACAGCTTGCCATGATGAACGTGGAAACAGATATAACCGTCGGCCCGCTTCTCAACTGGTATGCCAGGCAAAAAGGCGTTTTGTACGCGCTCGCTGCCGGTGATGAACCTGCTGCCTGCAAAGAATTGTATGATTTTGCCGAATCCGTTGGATTTACCATCGTCGCGGCCGGCAAAGGCAAAAATAATCCGTTAGACCGCTATGCCAAACCCACGGATGAAAAATGGGCAACCGAGGCTGCGCGACGTGGATTGAATCCCAACATGCTCATCGAGTTTGTCGATGGCAGCAAGACCATGATCGAAATGGCGGCTGTAGCCAATGCAACCGGACTCGTGCCGGATGTGCGCGGCATGCACGGCCCAAAAACCACTCGCGAGCAGTTGAATAAAGTGTTTGCTCTCAAAGAACACGGTGGCGTCCTGAACAAAACCGGCATTGTCGACTACGGCATCGGCGGCATTCACCCGGGCGTATTTTTGATTGTCACAACAGATCATCCGCGTCTGCGGCAGGCACTGGTTTACCGCGATATGGGAGACGGACCGTATTACACGTTATTCCGGCCATATCATCTGTGCAGCATCGAAGTTCCGCTGACTTGCGCTATGCTGGCCATTCGAAAACAGTCGAATATGATGCCGCTGGATACGTTGTCAGCCGAAGTCTTTGCTGTGGCAAAAAGAGACCTGCAACCGGGAGAAGAGTTGGAAGGCATTGGCGGCTCCGCGTTTTATAGTTTCATTGATGAATACGAAATCACCCAGCGTGAAAACCTGCTACCCATTGGCCTGGCTTTTAAAGGAAAATTAAAACGCCCGGTAAAAAAAGACACACCCCTCACCCTGGATGATGTTGAGCTGGATGAAAACTCGACTGTTTATCAATTGCGAAAACTGCAGGATTTATGGATGAGCAAAACAATTGCCGAGCCCGAGTTGATCGAAAAAATCGAGGCGCTGATTGACTGACAGGGCATCACTTTTATTTTTCATCAGACTGTTTTATATTGTTTATGAAAAAAGTGAGAGGAAATTATGAGAACTCTTTTTATTTTACTTCTAATTTTGACCAGCATGGCTTTATCGGCAAGCATTGATCTTTATAAAGCTGCAGAATACGACATTGGTCATGCTATTGGTCAATGCCGGGCGATACCAGTCGAATCTGGAGAGAAAAAGCATATCTTGCTCATCCATTCCAAAGATGCTGAAATCGATCCGTACATCGGCATGTTCTTTTTTCCACGGAGCACAACAAAACTCACACTGATTAACAGCCAGGGAGAAGAAATCTGGAACCGTGATATGGGGCCGGGCATGGTGTCCGGAATCTGGTTTTTGCCGGTGTTTTCATTCGATCTCGATCAAAATGGAAACGATGAAATCTGGCTGGTCAACAATTCCGATCCGGAACATCCCATGGATTTTCGCAAATATGTTCTTCAGCGCCTTGATGGAGTCACCGGCGAGATTATCGGTGAATATCCCTGGCCAAAAGTACCTGAAAAACAAAGCATGAGCCACAAGTATCGGAATTTCATTCTTGGCGGCTATGTCAAAGATGAGCCGGTTCTTGTCACTGCCCAGGGCACTTATGGGCCCATGCAGCTTCAGGGTTGGAATGCGGACATGTCTCAACGTTGGGAGGTTAATATTGCCGCTGAGAGGGAAAGGCGTACCGGAATTGAACCGTTTACCTTTCACGCCCTCACTGGCGAGCCGTATCCCCTCGACTTTAACCCATATACCACCATCCCGGTCGATTTAAACGGCGACGATGTTCACGAGCTAGTCAAAGGTTATTTTGAGGGTGACGGTTCCGTATTGGATCGCAATGGGAATAATCTTGGCAACATTGGCGGTCTGGCTGCTATGGCGTGTAAATTCATCGATCATCCTGGCGAACAAATTCTTAGCTATTCCCACGAAACCGGAACAGTCTGCATCTGGGCCGACCGAAACGCGGATGACAATGAAATCGCCAAAGAACGATACCGAAATCCATTTTATTATGTAAACAAGCGACTGACAGCTTGCGGGTATAATTTGTTTAACCTTGGCGGATTGTGATCATTGTAAAATGGCTAAAATAAAATGTTATATATTTGCTGGGCCAAACGGTGCAGGCAAAACCACATTTGCCTTAAAATATTTATCTGAAATCTCAGATCGTCAAAACTTTATTAACGCAGATCTCATTGCTGAGAATCTATCACAACCTTTAAAATCCGATACACCCTTCAAAGCCGGACGCGAATTCATCAGAAAGATAAATGAACAAATTCAAAAAAGAAAAGAATTCGCATTTGAAACAACGCTTGCCGGTAAAAGTGTGGTTAAGTTATTAGAGAAACTCAGAAAAGCAGAATACGAAATCATTCTCTTCTATTTGTGGATTCCTTCAGCCGCTTTTTCTGTTGCAAGAGTTAAGACACGAGTCAAAGCAGGTGGACATGATATCCCCTCGGAAATCATTAAACGAAGGTATTCAAAAAGCCTGAAAAATCTTGTGACTTTATACTGGAATCTATGTGATTATATCGTAATTTTCGACAACTCGAAAGAAATTCCATCTTTAATTTATGAAAGAATGAATGACAAAGAATATGTCTATAATGAACATATTTTTAGCCAAATCTTGGAGAATAAATCATGAAGAAACCAAATACTCTGGGACAATTTGCTGAACATATATTAAAGATTGCTGTTGATGAAGTAATAGAAGATCATCGCCAAAAGAATGTGCCTATTGTCGTATTGAAAGATAACAAAATGAGAATTTTAGATCTTTCCCCCACAACAATCAAAGACAAGCAAGAAAAATATAGTAGCAATAATGATAATTCTTAACATTCAAGGAGGTAACCATGTCACAGACAACGCTCGGTGTTATTGTTGGGAATCGAAATTTCTTTCCGGATGAATTAGTCACTGAGGGACGACAGGATGTCATATCGCTGTTTAAAGAGAAAAACATCAAACCGATAATGATCGATGAAAAGGAAACAAAACTGGGATGCGTGGAGACATGGGAAGACGCCAAAAAGTGCGCCGCTCTTTTTAAAAAACACGCAGATGAAATTGACGGCATTCTGGTTGTCCTGCCAAACTTTGGTGACGAGCGTGGCGTTGCCGATACCATCCGTCTGTCCGGTCTGGACGTTCCGATTTTAGTTCAGGCTTTTCCGGATGATGTTGATCAGTTCCACATCGAACGCCGGCGCGACAGTTTTTGTGGCAAAATTTCCGTGTGCAACAATCTGCGGCAATATGGTTTTACCTATTCTCTGACGTCAAATCACACCGAGTATTTAACTGCTGATGATTTTAAAGAGGACCTCGATTTTTTTACCAGCGTATGCCGGGTGGTCAAAGGCTTTTCCACAGCGCGACTCGGTGCTATCGGTGCGCGTCCGGATGCGTTCAACACCGTCCGGTTTAGCGAAAAAATTCTGCAGTCGTACGGCGTAACCGTTGTGACTGCGGATCTTTCCATCATTTTTGGAGAGGCGGGAAAATTGTCTAACAATGACAAAAAAGTGAAAAATAAAATCGAATCTGTTAAAAATTATATGCCACTTGAAGGCGTGCCAGAAGAGTCCATTCAGAAAATGGCAAAACTCGGTGTGGTTATCGACGACTGGATGGCGGCGAACGAGCTCGACGCATCTGCAATTCAATGCTGGGACTCGATTCAGCAAAATTATGGCGTCAATGCCTGCGGTCTGATGAGCATGATGAGCGAGAGCTTTATGCCCAGCGCGTGCGAAGTAGATGTGACCGGCGTGCTGTCCATGTACGCACTGCAACTGGCATCCGGCCAGCCCAGCGCGCTGGTGGACTGGAACAACAACTATGGTGACGACCCTGACAAGTGCGTGCTTTTTCATTGCGGCAATTGGGCCAAGAGTTTTTACAAAGATGCAAAAATGAAATACGCTGATATTCTCGGTACCACACTCGGAGAAGAAAACACCTACGGCGCGATTGCCGGACGCGTGCCTGCCGGGCCAATGACATACGCTCGCTTGACTTCTGCAGATACAGCAGGTGAACTTTTTGCCTATGTCGGCGAAGGCGAATTCACTGACGATCTCTTGCAGACGTTCGGCAGCCGCGCGGTCGTGGAAATTCCGGATCTACAGGAACTGCTGCAGTACATCTGTCAATTTGGTTTTGAACATCATGTCGCCATGAATGCTTCTCACGTTGCAGATGTGCTCGAAGAAGCCTTTGATAATTATCTGTGTATTGACACCTATTTTCACATATAGAAAAGTCTGGAGTTAGCATGTCATTTATCGGTTTGGATATTGGCACAACAGGCTGCAAAGCGATCGTATTTAACGGAGACGGCGTAATTACAAGCCAGTCAGCCCGAGAGTATCCGATACAAACACCTCAGCCTCTGTGGGCAGAACAGGATGCTGAACACGTTTTTGCCTTGGCAATCGAAGCGTTACAGCAGGCACTCGCGGATGTAAAGGAAGATCCAAAGGCGTTAGCACTCTCTTGCCAGGGAGAAGCAGTCACTCCGGTTGACAGTACAGGAAGAGCTATCCGGCAAACAATTCTGGGCATGGATACGCGCACTTTTGCAGAAAACGAATGGCTGGCCGAGACATTTGGCAGCGATACGCTTTTCAGGCGCACTGGCATGCCCATGCATACCGTAAACACGCTGCCCAAATTATTGTGGCTCAAAAAAAACGAACCGGACATTTTGAAACAAGCCGATCAATTTTTGTTGTATGAAGATTTTTTCATTCGAAAATTGACAGGCAAGGCAGTCATCAGCCATTGCCTGGCGTCGCGTACCCAAATGTACGATCTTGGACAACAAAATTGGGCTGAAGATATTCTCGAAAAATGCGAAATCGATTCCTCGCGCCTCAGCCAGTTGGCAGACGGAAATATTATCGGCGAGTTAAGTCAATCCATTCGGGATAAACTCGATCTTTCCAAACCAGTTCTGGTAGCAGCCGGCGGTCACGACCAGGCGTGCGCCGCACTCGGTTCCGGTATAATCCAGGACGGCCTGGCCATGGTTTCCACCGGAACGGCTGAGGTGGTCGAAGTTGCTATGAACGTACCCAAACTGAAACCGGCATTGCAGCAAGGCGGTATATCTGTTTACAAACATGTTGTGCCCGATCTGTTTTTGGCCATGACGCTGAATCACAGTGGCGGAATATCGTTACGCTGGTTCCGCGATCAATTCGGTCAATTCGAGATGCAAAAAGCTGCCGAAAAAAATACCGACGCTTATGATGAACTGTTAGCCGGCGCACCGGACGGCCCGACCAGACTCATGGTTCTGCCCCATTTTAACGGAAGCGGCACACCGCTCCTGGACACGGCATCAAAAGGTGCGATTGTAGGCTTGACTTTTCTCGATAAAAAGTCGACTGTGGGCAAAGCACTCCTGGAAGGGCTCACGTTTGAACTCCGGAGAAATATCGATTTGTTGCGAAAAAATGACATCGAAATTAAAAATCTTCATGCTGTTGGCGGCGGCGCAAAAAATCCGTTGTGGTTGCAGATGAAAGCAGACATTTGCCAAACGCAGCTCAAGGTCCCCAAAGTGACAGAGGCAGCATGTTTGGGAGCAGGCATTCTGGCCGGTGTCGCAGCCGGTGATTTTAAAGATGTGACAGAAGCAGTGAATCAGATTGTCCGGTTCGACAAAACATATGATGCTAATGTGATGCAAAGCGCAATGTACGATGAGCATTACGAGGTTTACAAAGAATTATATCCTGCATTAAAAACGTTTTACCAAAAGATGGATGATTTCTTAATCTCAAAATAACTGATCGAACAAACAGGAGAATGCCATGAGACATATTTTTATTTTCTTTTTGCTGTTTGCAGCGGTTTTATATGCTGCTGAGGACGTTCCAATCTGGTCTATGTATGAAGCATCTTTCACCAGCCAAAAATCTTATGATAACCCGCTTTATGAGGTCGAGTCATTCAGAGTTACATTCACATCGCCGAATGGTCGCACCAAATCAGTCAGCGGATTTTGGGATGGCGGCAACACCTGGAAAGTCCGCTTTACACCCGACGAAACTGGCGGCTGGACGTGGACATCCGAATGTTCGGACGGAGAAAATGCTGGCCTGCACGAGCAAACCGGAGCGTTCGAGTGCGTGAAAAACAAAAGCGATCTCGATCTGTATCAGCATGGCAGTATTACTCACCCGGCCGGTGAATATTATTTTACCCACGCGGATGGCACGCCGTTTTTCTGGACAGCCTGTACCGCGTGGAACGGCGCTCTGCTCTCTACAGAAGATGAATGGGAAAAATACCTTACACATCGCAAAAATCACGGTTATAATGTTATTCAATTCGTTACCACCCAGTGGCGCGGATGCGAGGCCAATCGTTTTGGCGAAAAAGCCTTTGAGGGCAGCGGGCGCATCCGGTTGAATGTGGATTTTTTCAAGCGAATGGACAAAAAAATCCAGCGCATAAATGACTACGGCCTGATCGCTGCTCCTGTTCTGTTGTGGGCTTTGCCTTTTGGTGATGGCATGGAACTGAGTCCGGGCTACTATTTGCCCGTGCGTGAGGCAGTGCTGATTGCCCGCTATATGGTGGCCCGGTTTGGCGGCTATCAGGTTATCTGGATTTTGGGCGGTGACGGAAAATACGTGGATGAATTTGAGCAGCGCTGGAAGAACATCGGCTGGGGCGTTTTTGGCGATGAACATCCGGGCCTGGTTACGCTGCATCCGATGGGCCGGTCATGGGTTGGTGACGCTTATGCCGATGAAGATTGGTACGATTTTGTCGGCTATCAGTCCAGCCACAGTAGCGGCAAGGGCACGGTTGAATGGATTACAAAAGGACCAATGACGTCAAAATGGGACAAGCTACCGCCGCGACCTTTTGTGAACATGGAACCCAATTACGAAGAAATCGGCTTTCGTATCACAGCCGAAGACGTTCGCAATGCTTGTTATTGGAGCATCTTTGCCACACCGGTGGCCGGCATTACATATGGCGCAAACGGTATCTGGCCATGGCTGCATGAAGGAGAACGCATTCTTAACCATTACGATTCTGGTGGTGTCACACCGTGGAATGAAGCTATAGATTTTCCGGGTAGCATTCAAATTGGTTATCTCGCTGAGTTTGTCCGCCAACAACAATGGTGGCGATTTAAACCGGCGCCAGAGTATCTTGTTGAACAGCCCGGCAATAAAACGTACAACCATTTTATATCGGTTGTTAAAACAGAGGGATGTGAGCAGTTTATGGCGTACACTCCCAAACAACAAACCATCAAACTTTACAATCAGCAACATCTCGATTATGAAGGCGAATGGTTCGATACCGCGGATAACAAAATTGAACCAGCAGTCGTTAAACAGATTAACGGGCAAATTCATTGCACACCCCCGCGTGAAGGTGACTTTGTGCTGGTTTTGAACGCGGAATAGAAGCAGGTTAGATTAACTTTGCAGTGCTTTGGTGGCTGAAAAGATAGCCACTAAAGCTCAAAAGCACAAAAGAACACAAAAACAATTTGGTGGGATTTGGTGTTTTCGTGTTTTCGTGGCAAAAAAATTTTTAGAAAAACCTTGCGTAAAAGAACCCAAGTTTATATATTGCTTTGAGAAATACGATACTAATCGAGCTGGGCACGAATTCTTCCTTACGAAGTGATTTGAATGGTTTATTGAGTAGTATTTGGCATAGAAAATAGCAGGTTCTTGATTTTTTGTCAGTTGGAACGGTAGCTATGGTCATTATAAGGCGCAGTAAATTTCTTTAGCTATGCCTTTTCCTCTGTTTCTTTTCGGGGAAAAGGCGCACAACTCGTACTATGGGAGTTATAAAGAATTACCATTTATTGTCAAGGTTTATTCATCAGTTATTAATTTTTTCGGAGGATTGTATGAGACGCTTTTTAACATTTCTGATTTTGACGATTTTTTTAACCGGATTAATATCCGCGGCCGATTTTGAGATTACCATCGATGCGGAAAAAGATGAATTCTATAACACATTAACTGGACCCGATGACGGCTGGATTTTTATGTCCCATGAAGCATGGAATAATAATGGCAGACCGGAGAGCGATGCGGACTATTCCGCCAATTTCTGGGCGTGTTGGGATGATACATTCTTTTATTGCTACGAAGAAGTCATGGATGACACAGTTAATCTTAATAACGCCACAAACTGGGCAAATGATTGTCTGGAATTAAAATTCGATCCGGATCCCTTGGCCATGGAACCGGTCACTGGATCTGGTGTTTTTGCTCTTCGTCTAACAGCATTGGATAGCCAAGATGTCTCGTCAGATGTCTGGTCAGGTGTAGATAATCTCTATCCTGAAGGAAATCCATACGCCCTAACGAACAATCCCGATTATTACGCCCGCAGATTGACAGATGTGGGTTATGTGGTCGAGTGCAAAGTCCCATGGGCTGATATTTACTTTGAAGAAGATGCACGCGGACCTGTGATTGCAGCCGAAGGTGAAATTTTCGGTATGGGCATTATGAATCATGATAATGATTCAGATGGCAGAGACGGCTCCATTGAATGGGCAGCCGTGCGATTAGACCAGGTGTGGAATGATGTGACTTTGCATGGCATGGTTACGTTCCTGCCTGACCACAAATTGCAATTCAAGGCAGAAAATTTCATCACCGGTGTGGTCAATGATACAACGGATTACACGCCCACCGCAGTTGAAACCACATCCCCGACCGTACCATCAGAATATCAGCTCAGTCAGAACTACCCGAATCCGTTTAACCCGACAACTCATATTAATTACACGTGTCCGGTGGCTTCGTATGTCACTCTGCGTGTGTTTGATGTGGCAGGTCACGAAATCGCTACACTCGTTGACGGTATGCAGTCACCGGGGCATCATAAAGTGACTTTTGATGGGGCCGATCTCGGCAGCGGCGTCTATTTCTATCGATTAAGGGCGAACGAACAAACACTCACAAGGAAAATGATGCTGGTCAAGTAATTTTGGCAATTTGTCGTACACCTTTCAGGTGTGCGACAAATTTTATCTCATTCCTCTAAAATATTTTTCACATTGAAATAATTTCTATTTCCCAATCCGGACAAACCGAAAAAGTTTGAAATCTTTTGCCAAACAAATTGTCTGGCGCTATTGAGTTTTAATATCGGGGTGTTTTGCCCCGCGGGATATTTTACCCCGGATTTTCTTCTATCCCGCCTTCCAGAATATTAATCCCGGTGTTATTTTCTATTTTATAATTCTTTGAATTATTTAGCTTTATGTCATTTCTTATATTTGTTTTTAATCCCCAAATAATGGCATATTATTTGAGTGAGCTCTGGCTGTAAAAGAGAGTGTTCTTTAAATCGCATCCGAGGGGTAAAGGGCTTTGAATCGATATTTATATGGAGGCTACAATGTTTTATTCGATGAAAGCAAAATCCTTTACTCTGCTCGCAATTACTTTAGGGGCATTATTTCTTCTAACCAATGCATCTGTGATGGCGCAAGGCGAATCCAATTACGGTTATGGCATCACAATTGATGGTGATATTTCTGATTGGGATTTATCCGCAGATTATTTTGCCGACCTTTATCAATCCGGTTAGGTGAAACAGTCGATGGCGATTATGTTAGCGCTTACAGCAATAATGCCGAGGTTCACGATCAAAAAATTGTCATTCGTTGGGAGACATACTCTGAGGTAAACACGGCAGGTTATAATATCTATCGCAGTTTATCGAAAAGTGGTGAATACACAAAAATCAATGATAATTTGATTTTAACATCACCTGAGAAAGCAGGTGAGGTCAAGAAATACGAATATACAGATAACGTTGATTTTTCGGGATCTGTTTACTATAAAATAGAGGACGTAACCATGGACGGCAAGGGCACATTACACGGACCGATAGCAGTGAACAGGATTATGAGTGGTGTGAACACGGAATTAGAAATACGGAATGAATTTCGTCTGTATGCAAACTATCCAAATCCATTCAATCCGAAAACCACGATTAAATATTCGTTACCCCAAAATACTTACGTCACATTGACTGTTTATGATATACTCGGCAAAACCATCCGCACAATTTTTTCGGACACACAAACAGCAGGTACGCATTCGATTACCTGGGACGGACGCGACGAATCGGGACTTCCGGCGGCAAGCGGTATTTACTTTTACAGAATGACTACTCAAGATTACCAGGCAGTCGGACGAATGGTTCTGGCCCGCTAAGGGAAAAGGGCGCTCAGGCGCCCTTTTATTTTACGAGTGCACATTTTTTCATCGCACTGAAATCTCCTGCCCTGAGCCGGTAGAAATAAAGTCCGGTAGACATGTTTTCGCCGTTGTCATTTTGCCCGTTCCATTCAACGGTATGCATCCCGGCCTCTTTTATGACGTTAACCAGTGTTGTAATTTTATGTCCCAACAGATTATAAATTTCAATTTTTACATGCATAGATTTTGGCAGTGAATATTGAATGATAGTCGAGTTATTGAACGGATTGGGGTAATTGTCGTGCAACGCAAAGTTTTTTGGCAGTTCCTGTTGATCTTTCTGTTCCACAGCCGTGGTATACGGCAAGATTTTGACATCGTCCACAAACCAGCCGGGCCCGTTGCCAGATTCATCACTGACAAGCCGGAAGCGCAACAGCACAGATTCGTTGCCGGCACCAGTAAAAGCATCCAACGAACACTGATATTCCTTGTACGTCGATTGGCCGCCGGTAAACGAATCACTGATTCGTTGCCAGGTTTTACCGTTATCCCGGCTCGCCTCGACAAATGCTGAATCGCCTGGTAGCAATCCATAAAAGTGATAAAACGATAAAGTCGCTTCGGACAGACCGGATAAATCAAGACCTCGCTCGAGCTGCACACTCACATTTGCGTTATCAGGATAATTGACACCCTGCCCCGGGCTTTCATGCAGGGCATATTTTCCCGAGTAAGGCCGGAACGTATCCCGCCCCCATGGCGACTCGTTGAGATTCCAGCATAGCGGTTCGTTTTCGAAATCCTCAAAACCCAGTTTGATAGAAAAAATGTCAGAGTATCCGGTCAATTTTTTGGCTGATAGATCTTTGACGCTGAATTGATAGTTGAGACTGTCACCGAACGAATGTTGACTGTTCATAAATTGTCCGAATTCACCGGCGCCGAGATAGTCCATAACAAGACTGTCATGAGGTTGTCCCGATTTCCAAAAGTGTAAATAGCCAGAAGTGGTATCAATACCGGATGCGTCTGAGGCAAGCATTTTCAGAAACGGTTTGGCAAAAAGCGTTTTCTCAACTTGCGTTATGCCGTCCACCCATGGTGCAGTATATTTGACCTCAAATTGGCGAAATGTGGGCTGAGAATAAAATCCATCCTCAGATTCTACAAGCACAGTGTAACACACAGTCGTGCCAAAATCCTGAGCCGGGATGGAAGCTACATAAATTGAATCGGATTCCTGTGTCATTGGCACAGCAGTAAAATAGGACTCGTTTAAAGTGCGATAGAACAATCGGACACTGTCAATAGCTTTTTCTGTTTCAACATGTGCCTTGACCGGGAAATCGGATTCCGTTTGTTCTGAGCCAGAAATATCTGTAAATGTCACATTCAGGCCGGTAAAAAAGTTAAGAATACGTTCCATGACCACAGCCCTTGCCTGCTCTTGAGAAATGGCCTCAATGCCGCCAAAGCTGAAATAGACCAGTTGATAATCCCCGTCATATCTGACAGCGGCAGAAGCGCCATCCGGGTAATTAAAAATACTGGTGCTCCCATTATGCGGAATGATAACATCAGGAGATTGATCAGAGTTGGAATGGCCAGGTTCAAAGACAGCAAACTCTAAATCCTGTCCGATTGGATCATTCTGCTGTCCTGTTACAAAGGAAAACGGGGATTTATTATCGGCGTAAATGGCACGCAAGTTGCCCTCATAAAAGACTTTGGAAGCACCGCGGGAAATGATATATTCATTGTAATTGGTTATTTGTCCGTTTTGCGGGTCGTTCAAATCCCATCCGATATCTTGCCCGGCAATGAACAATTTCCCGCCGTTGGCAAGGTAACTCTGCAGCAACTTTCTGTCGTCTTCATTTAGAGTTGGCAGCTCTTTTTCACAAGACCAAATGACAATGGGATAATTCTTTATTTTTGCAGTTTCCACAGGGCCTTGCTCTAACCGGTTCCAAATGTCGTACGGCATGCCGATGGAATCGAGCACGCTAAAGTAGTGTTCTTCAACGTGTCGCGGGCCGTCGTCATCAACAAACAACACCTGGGCGTTTATGGCAATCTGGAATTGAATCTGCTGTCGGTAACCATTGCCGTCTGTCAGTTCGAGTGTAAAAGGCAGATTATGCGGAAAGGTTCGCTCATCGACTTTAATTCGAAAAGGCTGGTGATTATTTTCCATAAAATTAAAACCTGGCGTTGACAACCCCAAAATAGATGGAAAATCAGTTTCGCTACTTAGAATTTCCACTGTCGGATCTGTTGTGCTCAATACCGCCCGGACATTTTTTGCATCATTCCATAAATTTTTTATTTTCAAAACAATGCTTACTGTTTCGCCGGGGTTGAGTTTGCCATCGCCATTACCGGTTATATCTACAACAGTCACCCGGTCTATTGAAAATTCTGGCTGTGACTTAAAATTTTGTTGAACACTTTTCAAGGCATTGACCCGGCCTTTTTTACCGAGCATTCCCTTATAATCCGGATTCATGCCGTCAATATCATCCGCCGTATCGACAACATGCATCATTACCTTGGCCGCGGACCAGTCCGGGTGTACTGCCCGGACAAGTCCGCACACACCCGCCACGATAGGCGCTGAAAGGGATGTGCCCTGGTTTTGGGTATAAAAATCATCTGGGATTGTTGTAATAATGCCCGGACGACCGCCACTTAGATTGCCGCCAGGGGCAGATATATCGATCCATTCTCCGTAATTCGAGTAAACTGCTTTATTATCGCGATCATCCACAGCCGCGACTGACAGCACAAAGGGCGCAGAATCCGGCAGATAAGCCTGAGAGTCGTTCGAATTTCCTGACGCTTTAACAACCACTACATTGTTTTCAAACGCATATCGCATCACATCTGTTGTTACCCTGTCATTGACTGGCAGTCCCCAACTTGCGTTAATTATCGAGGCACCATTTTCAACAGCATACTTTATTGCCTTATTCGCTGCTAACGAAATAATGCTGCCGGTGCCCTGTTTATTTTTATAGCCTGCTCGCAATGGCATAATCTCACAGTTCCAACCAATACTGGCCACTCCGATGCCGTTATTTGTTACACCTGCAGCCAGACCTGCGACCATGGTACCGTGACCGTGGCCGTCATCCGGATCGTTATCTTCTTCTCTATCATCTTCGCCAGGAGCAGCATTAGCGGCCGACTCTACAAAATCCCAGCCATGAATGTCATCGACTTTGCCATTGCCGTCATTGTCGATGCCATCGAGTATTTCGGCCTCATTGGTCCATATATCATCTTGCAAATCTTCGTGATCGTAATCTACACCGGTATCGATAATGGCAATAACCACCGAACTATCGCCATGGGTAAGGTCCCATGCGGCCTCAGCCTTAATTTGCGGCAGATAATAAAGATCATCCCACAGTGGATCGTTCGGCACCTCGTACACGGTTTGAATGTAATTTGGCTGCGCGTATTCGACATTGTCATTCTGTGCAAATGCGCGCGCTGCTTCTACTGCATCATAATTTTCCGGCATCATTAGAACATGGAGCGAGGAAAGATCGGTTCTATTGCTATCACCCGGCGGCTGCTGTTCAGGGAAAACTTTTTCCACACTTTTCACCGAATATTGCTGCAAAAGCGACTGTATGGCTGCCTGGCTTTTATGCAGAGAATGCGCCGGACCCTGCGATTTGAATTTAACAATGATCACACCAGGCTCGTATTTCAGATTCATATCTGCCTGGCCTGCTGCGTATAAACCCAGCGCGATTGCGAAAATCAGTAACGCGATATTTCTAACATTGACCACAAAACTATTCCTTTTAATATGATCCTTTTCTGATAATATCCATATAATTTCTATTATGTACTTCTCCGTTCAAATTGGAATGAATCAATTCGTAATTATTGAAACCTTCGAGCTCGGCAAAAACAAATACCACGCCGTTTTGCAGCTTGTGATAGCGCCATTTTTCATACGGCACCAAATTGGGTTCATTAGGAAACTGGTCTCGCTCGTCCGGAGGGCCATAAACAATATAAACCCGTCCCCGGTCTGTTTTCCAGCCAGGAATGGTGAAAGCCTTGAAATTTTTATTGGTAAATTGGACACGTTGTAAATACTCCTGCCGGAATTCGTTTATACCAGTTCCCGGTGTTGTATTATTCGCTTTCCAAAAATTATAAAGAAATGTGCGTTTTTCTTTCAAAGTTGATACATTCTTCCAGGATTCTTTTGCTTCAGCGTTTAACAGATAAAAAATATACTCAAACTCTTCTGCTGCCAGAGAGGAATCCATTCGCGCGAAAGCGCTTTTATTAAAATCCTCAGCCATCGAATCGAGCTGCTGCTGTTCTTCGGTCTGAAACACATAAAATTCTTTTGATTCGTCGGCTAAAACTTTGCTATCTTGTTTAATCTCAACCCGTAAATTATACACTCCGGACTGTAAACGTCCAACATTAAGCATCCCGTATTCCACCTGAGGATGCACAGCTTTATCCCGAGTGATTTGTTTTGGTTCAATGTCCGGCACAATAGAATCCTGCCGGTCGGTGATATAGTACTGTAGCAAATAATTCTCCATATTATCAAGTTCGTCAGGTAAATTGTAAATTTCCGTATAGAAAAACAGCATGGGTACTTTTCGGCCATAAATAAGAGCAGGATTTGGCGTCACCACAAGGGTATTTTTATAAAAAGGTGAATCCGTGTTTCCCTGTGCTCGCTGGATGGATGATGCGCATTCCACATCGCTAAACATCACCTCTGTGGTTGCATCTTCGACGGTAAGGTCAAAAAGCACGGTATCTGTGTTTGTTTTTTCGTTCAAATCTTGAACTATGAATTTACAGCCGTATTGACCTGGTACAATATCAAACGATACCTGGTCAACGATAATATCGCTCGTTTTAATAAAAGACGTATCGCCAATTGTCTGTTGATTTTTCCAGGCAACATTTTTATACAGCGTGTCATCCTGAAATATTTCAAGGTGTGCGAGCAGCAAAGATTGGAACTCGTTCTCTTTTTCAATATATGTTATTTCAGACTGGTTAAAGCTGTAATACAATTCCATCCACGGCATATCTTCCGGACCACGAAAAACTGCCCAATCTACACTGCTGCGGATATTTTTTGACAAAAGTGGTGAAACTCCCGTCAGTAAGAGTAATAAAGCGATGAAATATCTCTTCATTTTAAAACCTCATTTTTGATGAAAAGATTGTGGTAACGTGCTCTATGTTTTTTGCGAATATAATTCGAAAATAAATTATATATTTTCAACGTCATTTACAAGGTTATAGTTTTCGTTTTTTTTTAGCGTTTTCTATTTTAATTTTTCTCTTCCATGCATTCTCATACCTAACTCGGATAAACCGAAACCAAAGAGTTTTTGAAATTTTTTGCAAATGCGGTCAAAAGTTAATATAATCTATTACCAATAATTAGAAAAACATAACGCAAAGGTCGCCGAGGGCGCAGAGAAAAAGAGAAAAATTGATATTATGTATGAGAATGAAATTTCAAAGATAATAATTGGGGCTGTCCCGATTCTATCGGGAAAATTCATCGTATTTTAGATCCAGGGCTTTTAAAATCAGTATATGAAGATGCTCTTTGTCATGAACTGCATAAAAGGGGAATTCGATTTACCAGACAACAGAGTGTTCCGATTCCTTATAAAGGGATCAAACTTAACGGATTTACGTTTAGATTTATTAGTGGAAGATAAAGTCATTTTTACTGAGGTTTTCACACCGTCTGAGGATTGGCGAATCGATATTACAGGCATTTCCTGGTGCGCATAAAAAAAGGGCTGACCCGAATGGGACCAGCCCTTTTGATTCAAATGTTCATCTCTTTAAAATCCGAATGTAAATCCAAACCATTGCGTATCGCTAAAGAATTCGGTGGTTTGATAGGCATAGTCGAATTTCAGATCAACGCCGCCTGTTGCCAACTTGAAACCGGCACCAAAGGCAGGCCCAAAGAGATAATCTTCGCTCTGAGTAACAAAGCCATCAGATTCATCAGTTACACCTTGCTTGTAAGCCAGTGAATAGGAGCCGCGCAGAAAGAACATATCTTTGAATGAATATTCGGCGCCAATGATGTACTGATCAAAAGCGGAAGAATTATTCACAAATGTTCCTGACAGATCCACTGCATTGTCGGCGAAATCGAGTCCATAGCCGACACCGATCTTTAATTGAGTTGGCAGATCGAAATCCATTGGAATCATGGAAAATGATCCCTCAGTGGAACCGGCTTCTGTTCCTGGCAATTGAGTCGTGTACTCAAGGTCAGAGCCCTCGAATTTCATGCTGGTTCCGAAATTAGCCAGAACGACGCCAAGCCTGAGACCGGTTGCATCGTTGATATACTGCAAACCGAGGTCTGCGCCAAAACCTGTGGCACTAACTGACATGATCTTTTCAGAAACAACTTTGGCATTCACACCGAAATGGATACGGTCAGTGAATTTCCGGCTAAAGTGAAGTCCCATGGTGATATAACTGGGTGAAAACACAGAACCGGTTCCATCCGGATTATCAACCGTAGTTTCTTTGATATCACCAAATGAAAGGGCTTTGATATTCATACCGAAATTTCCGACTGCACCCAAATTCGTGAGGGCACCAAAATACGTGACATTAATATCAGCAAGATAATTCTGATAGGATAATACAGCTTCGGCCTGGCTGTCCATAACACTGGCGCCGGCGGGGTTCCAATAGACAGCGTCTATGCCTTGTACCATGGCGATATTAGAGCCGCTCAATGCTGTTGAACGGGCGCCTACGGGAATCAAAAGTTCCGAAGCTCCTGTGGTGCCTATTTGTTTTCCTGAGCCGGCCATTGCAGACGCACTCACCAGGAGCAGAACGCAGGCAATTACGAAAAAACTTAATGTTCTATACTTCATACCTGATTCCTTTCTGTTTATTTGCAACTCTTACCGTCTTTGTGGAATTAAACATGATTAATAGTACAGCAGACGTTCGGCGCGATTGATCACAGCGACTTTCAACGTCGTTTCACCAACGCCTTCAACCTCAATGTGCATCAGATACATTCCACTGGCGACGGGCACATCAGATGAGTTACGCAGGTCCCATTCAGCATAGGACTGATCGCTTGTGCCCTGAGCCTGACGGGTTGCGTCATCAATCACCTTGATTAAATTGCCGCCCAAATCGAATATACGAATGGTTGCATTCTCTGCAGGCATATTGGTAATGCGCATAATTCGATCGGTCGGTGTGCGTTCTGCAGGGTTATAGCCATAATACGGATTGGGCACAGCCATGATCTTGTCCAGATTCGCTTTGGCCACTTCTTTTGCTGTTTGCGGGGCTTTGGCTGTGAACTGGAATTTATCCGCTGGCAAGTTGGGATGACTGGCAAAAATATCAATTGTAAAGGCACCTTCCTTATACGGGTGATCGCCGCGAGCTGACGGCCAAATCGCGTATAACACATCAGATGCCGGACCCCAGTTTTCATCATCATACACCGTCGAGGGATCTTCGGCATAAGTACTGGACATGATGTATATATATTCCCGGCCGCCCAAATCGGCAAATGTCTCCGTTTCCGGGTCCCATCCCATGTCCCAGATATTATTTGCCAGCCGTGGTGTATGGTTATCATCCAGACCTGGCATACTGTCTTGTTCAACAATACACACGTTTAACTGACGGTCATTTTCGACATCCCATGCCTCGAAAGGAACAGTGCCCACAGCCTCAAAGGCGTACCCTTTATCTCGACGGTAGACCGCCGCCTTTTGCTGATGTTCATCTGCAGGACCAGAAAAACGCAATTGAACATTGACAAAATCACCGGGTTCGGCTGTGCTGCCAAAGAAATTAAAACCATTAAACAAACCGCCAAAAAGCGCGTGGCCCCCGGCATTCGTTCCGCTAATCCAGCGCGGGCCGTCAAAATCCCAGCCTTGCAAATAAGTCGCAGCCAAATCAGGAGGATAAGCCTCACCCAGTTTGTTGAAATTGATACCTGGATCCGGACCAATGGCTTTAACGACCAACCCATCAACGACCGGATAATCTTCGTTACCGGATTGATTTGTTTGGTCTTTCAGCTTGTACTCACCAGCCGTCTCATCTTTCAGGTGCCAGACAAATCCATCATCTTTAGATGCGAATTCAACGCTGTAAGTATGTCCGGTAATCTCTAACGGATTGACAACCTCAGCAATGACCTGGCCGTCGCTCTTGCCGGCCACGTGCTCAGCTTCTATTATGCTGGCTGGATCCTCTGCAGCAACCTTGTTTAAAAATTGACCTGGGACAACTTGCAGAGCATTTAAACCACTTTCTGCCACCTTTGGCGACACATCAGGATTCACCGCATAAGCTGAGACAGCATAATAATATTTTTTGTAATTGTATAGCGGCACACCTTTGATTTTATCCTGGTCCAGGATTATTTTATGAGTCAGACCAGTGTTTGCGCCAAAGGCGACAGGTTTATTCAGCACCATGCCTGTTTCCGCGTCATAGGTATCATCGAAAACAATACCCAGTTCACTATCTATATCATACGTGGCAATGCGGGTCCAGGGACCGGCTGCTGATTCACCCTGATAAATGTTATAGCCTTCGAATTTATAACCGCTATATTCGTAATTTTCGATTTCTTTATATTTTTCCTGATCATCACTCCAGACCAAAACAGCTTTGCCGTCCAAACCGGTTGCTGAAACGACCGGGGAAGGTGGTTTTGGCAGGTCGAAATCGTTATCAAAAGCATTTTGCGCGAACGAGTCAAAGAATCTCAAAGCTCGAACCGCTGCGATATTATCTGTTCCCGGGGCAATAATTTTGGCGCCGACAATCACCTGTTCATCACCCGCAGCCAGAGTAAACGGACCGGATGAAATCAGAAATCGGCGGTCAGCAGGTTCGGTATCCAGATATCCCGAGCCCGAAACAGGATCGCCCGCAAATACGAATTTTGTCGGGTTGCCTTCATCATCCGTGTATGAAGATCCATCACTGGCGTATCCCTTCATAAAATTAAAGCATTGGGTGGCATCTTCAGGATCGCCATAGGGATCCGGAGCGCCGTTCCAGTAATAGACAAAAGACGTCATCGGCAGGAATTCGCCGTCTACCAACGGACCCTGGAAAAAGTCGAAACCCAGTGCTGGCGGGGTTGTGCCATAAGTGGCATCTGTCGGACTGCCGTTATAACAATAACCCATGCTCAATGTGGTATCGCAGCCAACAACGTCGTCGCCGGCGTCACCCAAATCCGGGTCGTCCCATACAGCAATATACACGGAGTCATAATCCGTTGTAGATTTGTTAATCACCGTCCATTTGAGAAACATCACATTACCCAACGGGTCGTTTGTGTTATAACCAAACACCTCGGTCTGGACTTCAATACCCATGGGTTTTGTTGAAAACAAGTTGGCGTGAGCTGACGGATCAGCGTCGTTAATGGTGAAAAACAGTGTTTGATCGCCAGTGATTTTCGGCTTTTTTTGACCATTTTCCGTTACAGCGGGAGCGCCCTGGTCGAACGGCCAGGAGTCCCAGTCTCCGGTGCCATCGCTATTGATTTTATAAATCCGGTATTCGTCCGCTTCAGGATCTGCCGGATTGCCATTGATGATCGGACCGGGTTGATATTCACTGGCGTACTCGGCACAAGCCGTACGAACTTTACCATCAGGATCTTTACCAACGATCCACAATCCTGAAGCATAGTCGATTGTTTTGTTTGTGCCTTTTGGCCATTCCATACCGGAACTGCCGGTCACATCGTTATCGACAATTTTACCATTATTTGTAATCCAGCAGGCTATGGTATTCGCATCAAACTGCTCGGAATAGCCCTGCGTTACCGGTTTCGCTAACATTGCATCACTTTTCGATTCGGCTATCGCCGGTGGACTTGAAATAAAGACCAGGGCGCATGCCAGAATCGATAAAAGCGCTATGCATCTGACAATTCTATTCATAACATAATCTCCTGTTTAATTCTGTTGTAGCCGTCTAAACTGGACTTGCGAACGGTTTATAACTGTCATCTTTTTCCGTTTACAAGCTAAAACGCAGACCCAAACGGACCTGACGAGGTGCTTGCCAGTTTTCAGGATCGTTTATAAAAGATCGATACATTTCAGCAGCGCGTTGTCCACCGTTTGATTCGATCCAGGCCTGGCCTCGATCGGTTTCCAACCAGCCATTTGTATCAGGACGTCCTGTGGCTTCGTAAATACCACTTGTGTAACCCATTGCACCACTTCGAGTATCTTTACGATTGAATGGCTGTTTGGTATCCAGTAGATTCATGATCCACAGATAGACATTGAAATTAACACCTGCGAGTTCGATGTCGCGATCAAGTCTGAGGTCTATGTTGTAAGTCCAGTCTGTATAAACAGAGTTGACACCGCCAACCGGATAAGCAGTTGAAAATGTTGCCTGATAGATTGTGTCTTCGACACGCTTTGGTGTGTACGGGAAACCACTTCCGGCAGTGAATAACAGGTTTGCACCCCATTCATTAAACCGATAATCCAGATTAGCAGAAAGCGTATGTCTCTGATCATAATCAAGCGGCGCAACAAAAATCGGATAGTATTCGTTACCGATCCATGTCACATAAAAGTTACTGGCAGATGTGGAGCCAGTCCCTTGAGCAAATTGTAATGTATAATTCACGTTAGCAGTCAAGCCACCTGTGGGGCGGAGCTTGTAGGTAAAGGACATACCTTTAACCTTGCCATAATCGCCATTTTGGTATTGCGCATAAGTACTCGGGCTGGCGTTCTGACGGTTCTTGAGGACAACGTGATCGGTAATTTCTTTATAATAAGCCGTAATACTCAGCGAAGAGCTGTTGGTAAGTTGCTGAGCAATACCAACTTCATAAGAGGTTGTCTTTACCGGACCAAGTGCGGGATTACCAATGTCCACCTGATTACCCTGAACCAACTGTGCCGCATAGTAGGTCCAACCTGTATACAAGAAGCGCAGTTCAGGTTGTTGAACGAATTTGCCAAACTGGGCATGAAAAACCGTACGGTCAGTTACCGGAAAAGACATACCTAAACGCGGACTTATATTCAGGTGAGGTTCTGTTTCTTCCAGCGAAGCCGGATCAACAGTCGCACCCTTTACCTGTATATTAAACGGATCTTTGGGCTGTTCATCATTGGCATTCATGTAATCTGCGCGCAGACCGATATTTAATACCAGGTCTGACAATTCAATCTTGTCCTGAATGTAAAATGCGCCAATGACCGGATGTTTGGCCGCATCCCGTCCCTCATCCAATGTGTTGGAGGGATCCACTTCATTATTGTCAAAATAAGTGGGGTAGCCAAAGTTTTCCGTATAAGCGCCGCGATAAGCGATGGCAGGATCAATGTCCGGGTTGTTCGAGAAGGTACCTGACAAACGCCATGGCTGAGTAGCATAACGCCGGATAGTGTTATAGCGGTACTCAAAACCGGTTTTAATTTCATGTGTTGTGCCAATCTGATGAGTCAGGTCCGCCTTTAACCCAAGGACATTCGCACGGTTTAATGTATAGTATGGATAGGGATAATGCGGTGGAGCATAAATGCCGGATCCCAGTCTCACGTAACTGCTTCGCAGTTGGCCATCCTGAGTGAGGAATGGATTGAAAACGCCATTGTTATTCCAGTCCGTCTTGTCGGTATAATCACCAAGCTGCCGTTCATAGACAGGATCATAAACTTCATCACCAAAAGAGCTGTAATAACCTGTAGCCTGGTAATAGGTTTTGTCGCTTATGGTATGAGTTACTTTGCCGTATACCGAATAGTTGAAATCCTCTTGCGCGGCGACATGTTCTTCATTAACCAGTGAACGGAACTGGCTGAAATCACGCCATTCGGAAATGGAACCGTTACCACCGATTTTAATGCGAACCGGGTTAAAATCGAATTGTAAATTACCATTAAAGTTCCAGCTTTTACCCCAGTTTGTCGGCAGCGGGCCTTCTTCATTTCTTATGGGCAACAGCCAGTTTTCTTTAGCCACCTGTTGTGTATCGAGACCGGTCTGAGACAGGGTCATGTCCTCATAGCTGAAATCACCATCAAGTACCGGATGGGTTCCAGCAGATGGTTGGCGGTCAGCCTCGTATGAGTATTCACCGGCCACAAAAAATGACACCTTGTCCGAAAAAACCGGGCCGCTTGCTGTCAGGTTATAGATGTTGTAACCGTAAGAATAGGTGCTCAAGAAATCATCTTCTTCGCTGAGAAATTCATCGGTCACAACTTCACCTGAGATACGCAAATCCTGAGCACCGCTTTTACTGGAAGCAACCACGATACCTGAATTTGCAAAACCGTATTCAGCAGAAAAACCACCGGCCTGGTAATTGATCTGTTCAACGGATGTGATAGGCACATCACCTACACGTTCACCGGTGCGCAAATTGTTTGAATAAATGCCATCAACATAATAAGCAATTTCACTTGTACGACCACCGCGGACATACATATCGCCCCTGGCCGTAACAACTCCAGTATTTGTACTCACAGCGGCATCCAGGCTTCGCAGCGGCATATTCTCGATGTCCTGCGCAGTCATAATGGATGTTTCGTTGGTGACATTTTTGTTAATTAGCGGACGTTCCGCCGTAATGACAACCTCTTCACCGGTTATCGCTTCGGCAGGAAGTTCAAAGGTGAGTTCAGTTGTCAAGTCAACACTTACCATAACATTTCTTATCGTTACAGCACGATACCCAATGAACTGGGCTCTGATTGAATATTCCCCTGGGGAAACATTCAAAATCACAAATTGTCCTTCCACGTTTGTAGCAGCACCTAAACTTGTACCCACTACAACGACATTGGCAGCCGGTAACGGCTCTCCTGTTTCACTATCAACAACCTTACCGGTCACTTTACCGTAAATGGCTGCGAATAACGAAGCAGGCAAAAGAGCAGTTATAAGGATGGCCGCCACGACGATTCTACTAACACTTCTTCTCATGAAGATTACCTCCTTTGTTCCCGTTAAATCTGTTGATTAAAGGATAGAAAACAACGTGGTGTAACTCTTCTCATCACCTCCTTCCAATAATTCATTTTTTTTCTTATATTTTTACAACAAATAAATTATTCTATTAAAATAAATCAATCGGGAAAAAGCGAGAAAAATATGCCTCGTTGCTCACACCAGGGCATGTATAACTTGTAAACAACAATACAAACTATATATTTTTTGACACGTTAGTTCTCAGTGGATCCTTTACACAGGACTTGATGAATATAAATCATTTAAGATTTAATGTCAAGAAATAAATGGATTGCAACGTATAAGCTCAGTTATCGGTTGATATGCTCTATCTAAACTAAACAATGGGTCACAAATCTTTTCTGCATCAATGTTGTATCATTTTATAAATTTGGAAATTATAATGTGTTATTCCCAAGTTTTGTGACCCATTGTTGGAATTGTAACTATAGTCAAGTTTTTCCGGGTTGGGTGCTTTATAGATATAATTTTAACAAATAGGTTGGGGTTGTTCAGCGATACATTGTTGGGATTGTTTCTGATATTTTGACCGAAATACAATTGATATATTTTTTATACAACAGTCACTGTGGCGACTCTCAACAACAGTTTGATTTCTGTAAATTTACTCCCTAAATAAAAGTGTTTCCTATATCGATTTGCTCTTTGAAAAGGTTTCACATATATAATTGTAAAGGAGTAAACCCTGTTGAGTCAATGCAATATTTCGATTATTCGTGGTTAATAGTTTCTCGGAAGGAGAGTGCGAGAAAGGAGAAATGTGGGTATCACTACCACCGCATTTTTCTATTTCGGTTGAAAAAGTATTTATAAAAGATTGATTATATTTTCGAGACCATTTTAACATATCGATGCCGTTTCTTTGCCGGAGACCGAGCATCAGGTCTTCCAATTTGCGCTTTGCAGTGGACACTTTTTCCTTGTCAGAAAGGGGAAAAGTTTGTCTTTGGAGCATGGAGCAATAGTCTTTCAGGTTTGCAACATTCCAACATCTGTAAAATCCATCATAAGAATGAGCCGACGGTCCCAACCCGAGATACGCACTATGATCCCAGTATTTTTGATTGTGCTGCGACTGAAAGCCAGGCAACGCAAAATTAGAAATTTCATAATGTCCATAACCCTTCTCTTCCAGCACCTGTTTGCCGGTGATGTACATTTCCCGCTCTATTTCTTCATCGCATTTTTTGATTGCCTCATTCGCTAGCTTGTTTGTTAACTGCGTGCCAGGTTCAAAAGTGAGGCCGTACGTTGAAACATGTTGAGGATGATAGCGCAATGCTGTTGAAAGGGTCTGTTTCCAGGACAGCATCGATTGAACCGGAATACCAAACATGATATCCAGGCCAATATTTTCAAAACCCGCTTTTCTGGCTGCCTGCAAAGTGAGATCTGCATCTTTGGCAGAATGTATTCTTGACAAAAAAGCCAATTCATTATCTGAAAAACTTTGCACACCCACCGTGAGTCTGTTAATTCCGGCTTTTCGAAAATCTATTAATTTCGAATTCACCACTGCACCCGGATTCACTTCCATGGTAATCTCGGGCTGAGAAGCCAGGATAAATTTTTTCGATATTTCATTCAAGATAATATTACAATCATGAGGAGACATAAGAGATGGCGTGCCGCCGCCAAAATATATCGTTGAAAAAATCTGCTCTTTGGCCCCCGGTGTTTGTCCGTATAATTTTATTTCCTGACACAGCGCACGCAAAAAATTGTTTTTTTCATCGAGACGGGTTGTGGAATAAAAATCACAATAAATGCATTTTTTGCGGCAGAAAGGAAAGTGTATATATAACCCAGCGAATTGCATGAGAAAACGCCTCCGGGGTCGGGCGCCCGGAAAGTATTAGATTTTATTGAATGACATCAAAAATGCGGTCCCAACGGATGGCCCCGGCAAGGTTCCAAAATGGTTCGTATTTATCCCAGGAAAAATAAATCACCAAAGCCTGGCCGACCACGTTCTCCATAGGCATAAAGCCCCAGTACCGGCTATCTGCACTGTTGTCCCGGTTGTCTCCCATCATGAACAAATGATCCGGCGGCACAACTACCGGACCAAAGTTACTCACCCGGCTGTGGCTTTCCGCATATTTCCGAATGGTATATTGTTGACCGTCCGGTCTGGTAATCCGGTAATATTTTACGTAGCGGCCTTCTTCGTGATCAAACGTTTTCTTTAGGAATTCTTCTTTACCTTCCGGTTTGCCATTGACATAAAGCACATTATCACGCACCTGGATGGTATCGCCAGCAATCCCAACACATCTTTTGATGTAATCCAGTTTTTCATTTTTCGGGTATTTAAAAATCACAATTTCACCGCGTTCCGGCTTTTTAAATACTGGAAGCCGGGTCGATGGAATTTTAATATCTGTTCCGATAATCCGTTCCGGTGTTTTGGCACCGTATATGAATTTGTTAACCAGTAAAAAATCACCAATAAGAAGAGTATCTTTCATAGAACCCGTTGGAATGCGAAATGCCTGAATCACAAAGGCTCTCAATAGAAGCGCAGCTAAAATGGCCACTCCAAATGCTTCAAAATATTCCTGAAATATTCGCTTCTTTTTACCCATTTCCTTTCCTTTCATACTGCGGATGTTCGCCAAGAGTTGTTAATATATCCATTCCAAACGTTCCAAATATTTAGCAGCCGAACGGCTGCTGATTTGAAAAAGAAATAAAACATAGACAAAAAATAACACAAATGCAATAACTTGCTGGTTCAAATACAGCCCGATTCCAAGAATGGTCAAGCCTATGACCGCACACACCAGGGCAATGAACGTGGACACATAAGATGCCCCGGCTGAGACCATGTACCGCGGATCAGTCCAGTCAAACCGTGCAGATTTGGCGCCGAACATGAGTCCGACAGCGCCGGCGCCAATAGCCAACAACCATTCTCCGCCGGTAATATAGAACAAATTTGCCGTGCTGATTGGATTTCTGCTTGCAGAAATTGCAATTGAAATCGTCACGGCAACGATAACCGGTAAAACATTTCTTATTAATTTTGCTGACAAAAACAAGCTCCAGGGACGCGGGGCAATTTTTAAATAAAAGAACGAAAACTGTTCGAGCGGAATACTCAATCGGGTCAGACTTGAACTCGCAAGTACGACAAAAATAGTTAGAGGAGTATACGAACTAACCATTGAAAGTGTTTCCGATGAATCTACCGGATTATCGCTGAAAAATGGCAAAACAATAATGATCGCCAGGAAAATAAGGTTCGATTGCAGCATTCTGGTATCGCGGAAAATGATGCGATTTTCTTTCATTAATAGTGTAGGCAAGAGCGGCAAGGTCTGCATTTTCTTCTTGTTCTGAGCAGAAACGCCCTGAGACCGGGCAGCTATCGCGTTCCAGGCTCCTTTTTCTTCCAACCGGAATCGTAATTCGCCACAGAATAGCAAAAAGATCAACCCTGATGCAAAAACAATAAAGCTGTAAATGATAAACATGGCAAGGTTTTGATGCAAGGGATAAAAAAGAACACTCGCCAGCCAGTTGGACGGCAAAACCATAATGTCGGAAAAAGAAGAGCCCAGCGCTTTAAACGATTGCACAGTTTCTGCGCTGTATTCTAAAGACACCGGATCAAGTTGTGAAAAACGAAAAAACTGTACACTTGCCCAGCCTGCGAGAATAAGCAGGGCCATAACAAGTGTAGCCAACTTGCGTGTTTTTTTAATCGGGAAAAATCTTGCCAGCAAAAAAGCAATCAAAGTTGAAATGCCTGTGGGGATCATGATAAATAAAATTGACACTATGAGCATTGGTAGCAAAAAAAGCGGAAAGGCATCCAGGGTCAGGAAAACCGCTAAAAAAATGGGGAAACCGAATGCGAAAAAAAAGCCGAAATTGCTAATGCAGGTGTCCAAAAATTTATACTGGAAAATAACTTTTTTTGAGATGGGTAAAGCAGATAACAGACTCAGATCGTCAGCTAAAAAATGGTGGTGCAACACCACAGGGAGGCCGGTAAAAACAAGCATAAAACTGAGTCCGAACATTGAAATCGACACGAAATGCCGAATAAGAGCCATTCCGGTTTCGGGATTTACAGCCCACATTCGGAAGAGGTTATTTATCTGGAAAAAAATAAGCAGAGGGACGATCAGCAGTCCAACTAGTTTGAAAAGTGAGCGTTTGTTCTGCATCACGCCGCCGCGAAAGGCGCTGGTTAAAATTCGCCAGCGATTTCTCATTAACAGTAAAATCATTTATTCACTTTGTAAAAATTCATCTACTTTGGAGAGTTTGGCTTCGCCGGTGATTTTCAAAAAAATATCTTCCAGAGATCGATCCTGGCCATAGCTGCGTCGCAATTCATTCAGCGTACCCAATGCACTGAGCTGTCCTTTGTTAATGATACCGATCCGGTCGCACATCGTTTCTGCAACTTCTAAAATATGGGTTGTCATGAGAACTGTCACGCCCTTGCCGATGAGTCCCCGCAGCATATCCTTGAGATGCCGGGCAGCTTTGGGATCAAGAGCAACAGTCGGTTCATCCAGAAACAACACTTTTGGCTGATGGACCAATGCCGCGACAAGAGAGACCTTTTTTTTCATCCCGTTTGACAAATCCTCAATGAGTTCGTTCTGGCGGTCGCTGATTTCGAAAATATCGAACAATTGCTCCATCCGCTGAATGCCATGCCGGACAGGCGTGTTATAGACTTTGATAATAAAATCAATAAATTCGCGTGGCGTTAATTTATCATACAAATTCGGATATTCCGGCACATAACCAAATTGTTTTTTCCCCTCTAACGGACGTTCGGTGATATCAATACCGTTGACCGATATTTGTCCTGAATCCGGTTTTAACAACCCGGTGAGCATTTTAACAGTCGTTGTTTTGCCTGCACCATTTGGTCCTAAAAGGATGAACAATTCGCGGTCGATTTTCAAACTCAGATGATCGACGGCAAGCAGCGAGCCATATTTCTTTGTTGCGTTTTCGATTAAAATCATGTTAATAATTTTCTTTGTAAAAAGTTAAAACTTTATTCACATCTCTTTTTATGCCGGCGATTTCCGCCTGCGTCCTGCCAGGAAATTGGCTGGGTTTATCTTTTAACCGGGATGCGTATTCCTGAAGCCGCAACAAGGCTTCTTCCCGCATTTCAGGTTCGTTTTTCCCTAATGTTAAAAAAGATATGAGACTGTCGTACAAATTCATCACAAGATCGGTATACACAAGGTCCCGGGCATGAACAGCAAGACGCTCATTGATGCGAGCGGGCAATTCTTTTTCCATCGCTTTTGACAGTAAATAGCGGGCTTCATAAATCGCATGGTAGCTCTGCTCCCAGTCGGCATTGAACGAATTTTCAGTCACCGTATCGATCTGCGCAAAGCGCTCATTAACCTGCCAATACTCTTTGTCCTTTTTGAATGAGATAAACGCAAGGAGTGAATCCAGTTTCTGCGGCAGATAATAAGACCAGGTTGTGATGTTGCGCGTAGCTTTTTCCATGTTTGTATAATATTTTTTCATGGTCGTTGCCACCGGGCCATATTGATGCAAAAAATACTCCCTCTGGATGGAATCTACAGAAACGTTCGGAAACCAGATTTGTTTGGCGAATTGGTAATTCACCAATCCGGAGACGCCAGGATTTTGAACTCGCGGATTCTGGTAATGTATCCCCCGGACACCCATTTCCGCAAAAGCCGGAATGTCAATTTTCATGATCGATGGGAAAATCGCCGGGACACCACGCATAAAGTCAGCATTGTAATTTTCAGCAATGCCCACAGGTCCGTTAAAAGGCGAATCTTTTTCCAGCCAGTCCAAAAGATGTTCGGCAAAATGGTAGTTTATATCGGCACACTTGGGATCGATGATATAGTGGTTAAAACACCGCTCCCCAGTGTGGAGAAAAATCGTAATGTCTGAGTGATTGTCAAATCTGTAAACATTTTGAGGAACGCGCACTCCGCTGTGGTGCAGATAGCCGTGAACCTGATAATTCCGGTTTAAACGGTCTGAATCCACAGCATTGCTGATGGCCTGCTTGAGACTCTCCATCACAGTAAACAATTTATCAGCCGCATTGCCGCTGGCTTTGCATTCCGGGCAATCACACCATTTCTGTGGCGCCCAGACATCGATAACATCCGTACCGTTCCATGCACCGCCGGTTATTTTTTGAAGGACAAACGCATTGAATTGCTCCAGTTCTTCTGCATCGGACACACAAAACCCTCTGGTGGATGTTGCACTTTCATCAGAGCGAGTTTTGACAAAAGACGTCACGACATGACGCTCACCGGTATTCAACATAAATCCGCGACGTTTCATGTCCTTGTTGGCATTTTTATGCTGAGCATAAAAATTGAGACGATTCCGGCCCATCCACTGAATGAACAAGCTATCATGGACAAGACTTTTAGAATGATCCATCCAGAAACCACGAATCTGAAACTGCGGGTCGTAGAACCGCCGGTAGCCGGGCACAGATAACGAATCGGACAGAGGAACATACTCGCCCTTGACTCCTGGAATAAACCACCTGACGCCAAGCTGCATTAAAAGTTCGTATCCGGCATAAAGCTCGCCAATTGACGTTTTCCCGCTGAGAACCAGGACATTTTTTTCTTCCGTGTTGAAAGAATCCAGACGAAATGATTGATTTGAAGCGTTTTTATGCGACTGCCAGCGTTTTTGGACCGTTCTCCGCATCGAGCTAAAAAAATCATTTTCAGGCGGTACGCCGATAAAAAGCACATTGCGCTTTGGAACAGGTTCGTGGTCATCAAAAATAGGGATTTTTGATCTGGGCACACCCACGCGTCTGGCAAGATAATTCCGCAATTCAAGCGCGCACAATGCTCTGCGCACGGCATCTGATTCTGAATTTTTGTGCCAATCCACATTGTCATAATCGGCATTAGCGCGGCCCGCGCTTTTGTAGGAACCGAGATCCAGCATAATTACACAGGGATTTTGCGCTGTCATTAATGTAAAAGCGTGAGGCTTTTTGCTGCACTGATAGTAAAAAGGAATGAGGATTAAAAAAAAGAGAAGTTTTTTCTTTTTCATAAAATGGATTTGCATTCCAAATGTTAGTTTGTTCCCATAATTAATATACCAGACTGCCTGGCGGCATCATAATGCTGCCGGGCCAAATCTTGTTTGCCGAGTTGCTGATAGCATCTGGCCAGCGCGAAATGGGCTTTTGCAAAAGATGGTTTTAATTCAATGGCTTGTTTGAAAAAATCGGCAGCTTTTTGATAATTTTGCTGCCCAATATTGACCAGGCCATAGCCATAAAAAATATCAGGTTCGCTACTATCATATTCCAGCGCTCTTTCGAGTACCAGTTCGGCTTCAAAATAAAGACGTTTTTTAGCATAGATAATGCCCTGAGCTGCCAGGAACGAGGCATTTGAGGGCATCAATTCCAGGGCAGTTTCATATTTTTTCAACGCAGAATCCCATTGTCCTATGAACTCGAATTTTTTGCCGCGATAATAATGTTGGTATGCGGTTTGGGCTTTGGCTTTCTCAGGCTGGTTCATCTTTTGATAGAGCTCTGCTAATTTTTGATAAATTTCCGCGCCTCTGCCATCCAGGTCTTTTGCTTTTTGGTAAAAAGAAAGAGCTTTTTCCAATTGTCCTTGAGACTGTAAATAATCAGCGTAGCGCATCAAAACAAAAGAATTTTCAGACTCGATTGCAAGGGCTTTTTCAAATGCCAGCTCGGCTTCTTTTGTATTGCCTAATTCAGCAGCAATGACTGCCAATTCTGCCAATGCCGGTGTATAATCCTGCTGGAATTGCAGCGCTTCCCGGCAAAGGGTAAGTGCTTTTTCCAGCGAATCGACAGCAGCTAATGATTGCGCCTGATTCATTCGCGCTCTGGCAAAAGCCTGGTTAGCGCGTTGTTCTTCGCCGCGTTGTTTGTAAATGATTCTCATATTGTGGTAGGGTTCGATTAAAAATGGTTGAATCTCTATGGCGCGTTGAAATGCGCTCAGAGCGCTGTCATAGTTTTCCAGATAAAAATAGGACTTGCCGAGATTATTGTACATCAACGCATAATCTGCTAAAATCTGCGACGGGTCTACGCACGAACTTAAAAGTTCGAACAATCCCTGACCAAAGTGACTGCGGGACTGGAAATACCGGGTTTCCAGATAATCCGGGTATAATTGCAGCGCTTTTTTATAGGCGTTCGCCGCCTCTTCCGTGTTATTTGTTTTGGACAGCAAGTTACCTAAATTATTGTAAACCAGCGAAAATGCAGGTTCCAACTCGATCGCTTTTAAATACGATTCTTTGGCCGCCTCAGGGTGTTCAAGTTCCATGAGGATATTTCCTTTGTGTAAATAAAACGGCGCGTATTCCGGGTTAGAATCAATAGCCTTATCGATAAAATGCAAAGCCGTGTGCAAGGAATCCATTTGTTCCATAACCAAAGCGCTGTTAAAAAGAGGAGCCTGGGCTGCGCTGTCAACTTGCAGCGCTTTTGAAAATTCGTAAAGAGCACCATCGACATTGCCGAGACTCATTTTTACAAGACCAAGATTGTTTCTGGCATGAATCATGTTCGGCTGCAAGGCGAGCGCCGTGTCATAATGCGCAATAGCTTCTTGTAACTGACATTGCCTGGCTAAAGCATTGGCAAGGTTATAGTGAATGTCCGCATTCAATGAATCCACAGTCAGCGCATCTACATATTGATCAATCGCCAGATTGAGTTGGCCTTTTTCATAATACAACACCCCCAAATTTATATAATGATTAACATTCCCGGGCTCGAATTTTATCGCCTGCTGATACGCCTGTTCAGCCCTGTCATATTCATTTAACCGTCGATGTATTTCTGCTTTTTGATGGTAAATACCCGGATTGTTTGAAATGTAGCGCAACGCATCGTTTAATACTTGAAGTGCAGTTTCATCCTTTCCCATAGTAGAATAAGTATGTGCCAAATTTGCATAGGCCTGTGCATAAGTCGGCTGCAAATGGACTGCCTTTTGAAAAGCAACCAGAGCAGAATCATACTGTTCTGTTTGATAAAATCCTACACCTAAATTAAGATGCATGGAAGGATCATGAGGAGCAATCTCTGCCGCTTTTTTAAAATGTGTGATGGCCTGGTCATATTTTTCTTCGTCGAGAGCTTGTGCGCCTTTTTGTGCATAATATGAAGCCGAATTGGAAAGCACTTGCTCAATATATTCTTCCTCATTGCGGCTTCCGGCACACGAAATCAGGAAAACAATAAAAACAAAAAGATAATATCGATAACGGAACATTGTTGAACCTATAAAACAGTGGCATAATTTTTTTAACTTAATAAATTTTTATACGCTAAACAAGATATTGTTTTCCGTGTGCGTAATACCGCTGTTATTGGCTAAAGGCCCGAGAGGGTTGAGAGGCTTTGAATCCACGCGCTAAAGCGCGTGGCTTTGAAAAATTATGTGAATTCAGAAGAAATCAGACCGCTAAAAATACTCATACTCGTTAGACCGTGTTTGACTATGAAAACATCTGCTAACTAAAGCGCGTGGCTTTGAAAAAGTACGAGACTCAGAAGAAATCAGATAGCTAAAAATACTCATCCTCGTTAGACCGTGTTTGACTATGAGAACTTTACAAGGAGCATTAAAATGTTGCGAGAATTTCCCTCGTTCTGCCAACACTCTGATGGAATGCTCCAGGGAGGTTCCAACGTCCCATCCTGCCAGCAAGCTCTATGTTGACTGTCCATTCAACCCTATTAGCCTTTGCGTTGAATATCTTCTCACAACGAATTGATGTTAATCGTTTTGCCAGACGACTCATTGATTATTGGTAATTGCTAATCGACGCCAATTGCATGAATAAACGGAATTTTTCAACTCTTTTAGTTCTGGTTGATACGAGTTGGGTGCATAACAACAGCATCATCCATAACTGAAGCAATACCAGAGCGAAAGTTAATGGACCAAAGTATTTTTCTTAAAAAGGATACAACTCGAAAAGTTTTCCCCATGGACTTTGCGAGCGGAAATCCTGTTGGCGTTTTTTGCCTTTTAAAGGCCACCACAAATAATCGTGATAAAAAAAGCTGCCGAAAACGAAAAGGTAAACCAGCGGTGTGTGAAAGAAAAGTTTTTGAAAAACTTTGAGTGGGCTAAACCATAATGTATCACCTACGTGACTGGCAAAATTATCGCCAACTTTATATTGCCAATTAATGCCAGAAATATCCGTACCAAAGAGTTCAATATCTTCAAACACGCCTACACCAAGTCCCCGTTCATGCGCCAGACGGATATATTTTATACTCATGGGATCAAAGCCCATCATTTTGGCAGCTATAGCGTCAATAGCCACCTGATCCGAACTCGCCAGTATGATATTCGTGTCATGTGGCGTCATGGTGCGGGGACCGGGGCCGGAACCGGAGACCGTGCCGTCCATGACAGCGAACAAGCCGCTATGGATTTCTTGCTGAATCGCCAGCAAATCTACCAGGGTTTCGTGAATGACAGAGTGGGTGTAATGCCTCTTTTTATTTAACAATCCGCCAAAGGCATTCTTCATTGCTCCGGTTGTGGTTGTGTAAATATGCGTTTTTACAGTGGGCAAATGAATAATGTTCTTGTCATAAAAAAATTCCGGGATATAAATCCCTTTGGGATATATTTGCGGTAAAACCAGCATCTCTGTTTTTGGCTCGTACTTTGACCATTTTATTTGATCTTTATCGAAATTTTCATATTCCTGAATATTGTACTTTTTATAAACAGGTTTCAGTTTGTTGAGCCGCTGTCCTTTGTCCGCGTTTGTCACCACAGTGTTATTATGAACAGCAGAGATATCAGCATAACCCGCTTTTTGCAGCGCCATGATTGTGCCTTCGAGCTGCCACGGCGTTGTGTTGGCGCTGAGATAGGGAAAATGCCAGGAAATGTTATCTTTTAAAATGGTTGGTTTTGTTTTATCCAGAGCGTTCTCTGCTCCGGCATGTTCAAAAGCCGTACAGATGTCATCTAGCACCCGCTCTGGCGATGTTCGAATCACAGCAACAGTAGAATGAGCCATAAATGTCCTCAAAAATAAATAATAATAAAAACAGCCAATACATAAAAACCAATGCACACCAGCAACGGACGGTCGCTTAAAATAGCATTTTCCGGTGCTTCGCCATCTTGTTTTTTGTAAACCATATAAAGATACCGAAATAATCCATAAATCACAAAAGGTACAGTCCATAACAAACGTTGGTGGCCGAATTTTGCCACGGTTTGTTCATCCAGTGTGTAAAGTGCATAAGACATCAGGCAACCGGTTGTCACCACAGTGATCATCTGGTCTAAAAACTTTGCGTCATATTGTTCAAGACTTTTTCGTGTATGAATAGCATTTTCTCCCAACGCCAAAAGTTCAGCACGCCGTTTGCTCAAGGCCAGGAACAATGCCAGAAAAATTGTGCATAAAATAAACCAGGAGGAGACAGGTTCGTGAATTGCCAGCGTTCCTCCAACTGCGCGAAACATAAATCCTGAAGCAATGATCATCACATCCAAAATGACAACACGTTTGAAATACACCGAATAGGCCAAATTCAACAGCACATAAGCAGCCAGCATGACACCGAGATATAAGTTTAGAAAAAATCCGCCAATAATGGCAACAGCCATGAGAGCCAAGGCAGCAGCAATTGCAGTGTAAGGAGAAAGCTTCCCGGAAGGCAAAGGTCGATATTTTTTCAATGGATGCTGAGCGTCTTTTTCGAGGTCGAAAAAATCATTAAAGAGATAGACGCTTCCGGATATGAGACAAAAACAAAGAAATGCCAAAAAAGCATCGGTAATTTTAGCAATATTGAAAACATCTTTAGCAAAAAACAATCCGGCGAAAACAAGAATATTTTTAATCCATTGTTTTGGTCGGGTGGTAATAAAAATATAATACAGGGTCCTTGGCAAAGACAGCGCAGTTGATTTATGTGAATATATCTTTTGTTCAGGCACAATAGTCCCAGCTTTGTATCATTGCTTTTTGAAATAAAATTTGCACAAACTAGACCAGAATTCAAAATGATTTTTATTTTTCGTATGCCACAGGACGACAGATCCGAAAAGCGATGTATTGCTTTTAAAAATTGCCAGAGAAACAAGATGGTTCATCATTCCTCTGGCAACATAACCGATTTCAATTTTTTCTGGTTCTCTAAAAATTATTTGAGCAATAAAAGCTTCTTGACAAGCGTTGTTCTTTCAGTTTTTAAGCGATAGTAATAAATTCCACTTGGAGCTTTTTGCCCTTGTCCATCCATGGCATCCCATACCAGATTGTGAATACCGGCCGCATACTCTTCATCTACAAGCGTGCAAACAATCTGGCCGCGGGTATTAAAAATGTCCAATCGCACCTTCATCGCAGAGGGTAACTCGACTTTTATCGTCGTTGTCGGATTGAACGGATTGGGATAATTTTGTGCCAGTTTAAGCTCATCAGGCAGCGCGATGTGGACTTTGACAAGACCGTGGTCGCTTGTGTATCCGTGAACATCAATTTCCCGGACTTTATAGAAATAGGTGTTTCCGGCTTTGACATCTGTATCCTTAAAGCGATAGCATTCCTGGTCTGGTTCAATCAACTTGCCGGTGACTGGTGTAAATTCACCTGACTCGCTCTGGCTTTTCAATACGTGAAAACCAGCCGTGTGTTCTTCTTTTGATGTTTCCCACAACAGTTCAACAGAATTACCTGCAGAAGTCGCCTGAAAATTCGACAATTCAACACCAGTGGGTGTCCTCAGATGCACGTGCCAGCGCTCCTTTTGGTTGCAATAATCATCCGATACAATCACCTCAACCACAAGCGCAGAATCAGGGAATTGTTCTTTGGTAAAAACCAGCGGCAGCATCGGCGTATCACCGCCGAATACATCGTCAACCAGCCAGCTATAAGTCAATTGATCGCCATCCGGATCACTGGCTTCAACCTTGAATGTAATCGGTGTATCATAAAACATGGTGATGACATCTTCAGCCGGTTCCCGGTTGGCTATGACAGGACATTGATTGACTATATCTACGGTAATTATGGTTGTCGCACTATCTGCGGCACCGAATTGATCTCTCACTACAAAAGTGACCGCATGGTCACCCTTCTGATCTGTGGTGGGCTGCCATGAAAATAAATGTGTGAATTTGTTAAACTCTGCACCTTCCGGAAGATTGTGTGCTTTGTACGAAATGGAATCGCCATCAGCGTCTTCCGCATTCACTGAAATATTTACAGTCTGACCTGCCTGCGTTGCAATATTTCGGGGGATTGGCGGACTAAACTCTGGTGCCGAGTTGACAACAATTGCCGTATAATTTGCCGGCTGCGCAACCGCGGCCTTTGATGCTCTCACATTGACTTGCTGTGCACCTTTCTTGCCGACGATCCAGTTCACACTCGCTGTTCCGCCTCGACCTGTGTGAATTGGCATACTCTCTTCAATCGAACCTGTCCCTTTTGTGATTTCGAAAACGAGCGGTTCGTTGAACAAAAGACGTTCAAAAGCGTCCTTCGCCTGAATAGACAGATTGATCTTACTAAAAGGACGGACCGTTTGCCCATCCCCGGACAGCTTTTTAAGTAATATAGTCCGCTCAGTTTGCACTATACATGAGAAAGTGATCGAACCATACGTTCCGGCTGTAGCTCTTACTTTGTAAAGTCCTGGCGAACCACCTGCTTTAAGCAGTGCTGAAGCCCGGCCCTGTGCATCGGTTTTTACCGGATTTGTGGTTTGAAAAGTACCTTCACCAGTAATGATCTTAAATTCTACAGTTATTTTTGAGATAGGGTCTCCTGAGGTATCTGTGACTGAGACAACAAAGGGGGCTGGCAGTTGTTTGTTCACCAAACCGATCAGCGAATCTCCCGATACAGCCGAGACAATGCCCTCAGCAGGCGGCACAGCATAAGCGACAAAATAAGTGTCTTTAATGATGCCGTCGATATCAGCTTTGACTTTTTGCTCGCCCAATTCCGGTCCTAAAATCCAGTTAACGGCAGCAATGCCACTCGTATCCGTCACCACCGGCTGAGGTTCTACGATAGAACCGCTGCCCTTGGTCACTTCAAAGTTTACGTTAACACCAGGCACCGGATGACTCCACTGGTCAAGGACTTTGACTCCAATCGGTTCCGGCAACTGATTTTCTTTTTCCTGAGATTGATCTGTGCCAAATGGAACGACATTGTGCGGCGGACCAGGTACAAACTCGATGCTTGTGGACACGACCGGCTGGTCATCCACCATCACCCAGACAGTAACCGCGCCAACGTTCATAGAAGTGATCCAGGCATTTGCTTTACCTTCGGCATCTGTCGGCGATTCTGGTTGGTTAACAAAAACATCGATGCCTGCGGTTTGAAGAGAGACATTTTTGTCCTGCAGCGGATTTCCAAACTCGTCTTTTAACGTAATATTCACGTTTGACCGCGTTTGCCCGTCCGCTACAATATCTGTTGGTGCTTCAATGGCGCTGTTATCCTTATCCGGTTTTCCAGGTAATGCTGTTAAATAGTAATTCAAATCGCCCGGCTCTAACGGATCAACCCCATCATCCGAACTGACCTTAATAACCGCGTCACCGGGTATCTCTCCCATGTACACCGCAACAGATGACATACCGTTTGCGTTCGAATTCGCGGTTTTAAAAGTCTGTTTGCCATTGAGCAAAACATGCCCGGTTGTGACTTCAAAATTGACAGGGTGATCTGAAACCGGGTTCTCTGCATCGTCAAGAACGATGATCTTGAGCGAGTCCGGCAAATACTGCCCCACCTGGTCTGTCAGCGAATCCACATTCGTCACTTTTTGCATGGAAACCGCCAAACTCCGCCGTCCCGATGCAAAAAACTGGATCGGCGAGTTTTTGAGATTCTTGCCATCATATTTCGCAATGGCTTCGAACACGTAATTATTGGTGCCAAAATTAGAACCAATATACGCCTGCGCAGAAGCGATGCCATTATCATTCGTTTCAACCGTTACATCAGTCGGTCCGTCAAAGTGGGCGCCCTGAGAAAAGGTAATGAATTGGACAGGCACGCCTTTGAACGGAAGATCATTTTCATCCACCACGCGCACCTTGAAGGGCTCTGGCAACTGGCGATTCACCCGGCCAATCTGGTTGTTGCCGCTCACGTATTCCAGACGATCCGGATCACCCGGGCCAGTATAAGCAGTAAAAACAGCGGGGCTACCAACAAGGTTTTGACCGTTGTAAGTACTGGTTACTGTTACCTGATGCTCATACGCCTGTGGACCCAGCGTCAAGGTCGCTGCTGCTTGCCCCCAAACGTCCGTGACTCGAGTGACCTGGCTTTGGCCGGAAAATGATCCTCCGCCTCCAGTCACCCTAAAAGTGACACGGTGTTCGGGAATAATGTTGAAAAACGAGTCGGTTACTGAGACTTTAAAAGGCTGCGACAGCGGTTCGCCGTTATTTCCGGTTTGTCCGTCACCGGACACTTTGGTCAACCTTGCCGGAGGACCCGCCTCACCGACAGCCGTAAAAATGACCGGAGAACCCTCCAAACCTTCAGCCGTTGCGACAACGGTGTTATCTCCGGCCTTTTGTCCCAATTTGAAACGCGCTTTAGCAAGACCTTGAGTATCTGTTTCGATAAGAATGATTTTTTCACCCTGAATTGAACCGCTTCCCTGGGTGACAGAAAATTCAACCGGATAGTCTTTTACCGGATTTTCAAATTCATCGAGTACACGGACAATGAACGGATTAGCTAATACATGACCTGCCTGGCCGGTTTGTGAATTCCCGGAAACCATTTGCAGTTTCGCCGGAGCGCCACCGGTAGCTGAAGCCTTGAAAACGATCGGAGAGTTCATCGCATGATCTGCCTCGGCGTGGAACACATAGATAGTGTCGCCGATGGTTTCACCTAGTGTTGGAATAGCTTCGGCAATGCCCTGATTGTTTGTTGTTGTCAATGCTGTATCCGATCCTGAAAAATTGGCATTACCTGAAACACAAATAAAACGAATGGTTTCATCAACCACAGGATTCTCATTCATGTCTCTGAGTCTTACCGTTAGCGGCGCATCGAGCTCTTTGTTAATGCTGCCAGTCTGGTAATTGCCAGATACATAGCTTAAAATCCGTTGAGGTTGATTAGCATTTGCCGTAAACGTTGCAGGACTGTTTTGCAGGGCTACGCCGTTATAAGTAGCAGCAGTCTGCAGGGTTTGTTCACCGAGTTGCGGACCCAGGTTCCAGACTACTTTTGACAGCCCTTCAGCGTCTGTTGGCACTGTCATCTGAACCGCTGTTGTGCCGGCTGCGGACAACTCACCGCCACCGGATAAAATCGAAAATTCAACCGCTTGAGACGGAATACCATTGCCAAACTCATCAGCTACTTTGGCAACGATTTTCGAGGAGAGGCTTCCGTTAACATAACCTTCCTGATTATCGCCAGCATGTTTCACTAGCTGATAAGGATCTCCCGGTTCGGTTTGAACTGTAATTACCTCCGGAGAACCCTGAAGGTGAAACCCTTCATAGAGCGATGAAACGGTCAAGGAATTATCGATTCCACTGGTCGTGCTCAACGTCCACTCCACCGAGGCAATTCCAGTTTCATCTGTCATTTTGGTGAGTGTCATGTTGCCGGTAGAATCCAGGTCGCCGTCTCCTGCGGTAATATCAAATGTAATGGGTTGGCCTGCTACCGGCATATCATCTGCACTCAACGCTTTGAACTGAATCGTGAGAGGTTTTCCAGCAACCGGGGTTTGTGGCGTCGGCGGAAAGACCTGGGTTATCGATTCTGGTACAAGCTCGACCGGCCGAACAATGAGTGTCTGATTAACCGAAACCCCGGAATATGATTTCGATTCGCCGTCCGGACTCTCAACTTTGACATCGACCATGGACTGACTTTCCACGCCAAAATGCTGAACAGGCGAGCTCTGACTTTTGTAGCCAATAACTGGCAAAACCTCCCGATAGCCAAGCAGTCCATCCGGATCATTCAACATGCCATTTTCATAGACATAGATTTTATGCCCGATTCCCACAGTATGATCGTCCTCATTGACAATTTTGACTTTTAAATAATTATTGCCGCTGTTGATATCGTTCCTGAATAGGTAATTGCGGGAATAAGGCATGTCTTTTAATTTAGCGCCGCGGGCAGTGGCATAAATATCCAGATTGCCGTCATCATTCACATCCAATGTTGTGGCGCCTCGACCATCGGCAAAAAGGGCTTCAACGCCGGTATCATCTTTGTACCAAAATTCACCGGAACCGTCATTCATATAAATATGACCGCGTCCCTGTTTGGCGATAGTAAAAAGGTCAATATCTCCGTCATTATCCCAGTCTCCGGGCACCAGTCCGAATGTACTCAAATTATTTACACGTAAATCAGAAATGTCAGTAAAAGAGGTGCCGCCATTGTTTCTAAAAATTTTTATCCTTGCACCAACATCCGCTTCCATAGCCACAAGAATATCGAGGTCTGCGTCATTGTCAATATCAGCCAGGGTTGCCGAACTTGCACCGGCGCCAGTGTTTAATGTTGGCCCCGGAATAAAGGAACCATTTTTGTCATTCAGAGCGATCTCAACACCGTTGTTATGAACAAGAACAAGGTCTTGATAGTTATCTTTATTTATATCCCCGGATGTCACAGACTGGTAATTATTTGTGGCAGAACGAAAATTATCTAATCCCCGGCTTTCCACTGCAAACCGGCCGCTGCCATCGTTCACGTAAACCTGATGCTCTGACGAACCATTGACAACCACAATATCGAGGTCGCCGTCATTTTCAATGTCAATTAATGTCCCTCCTTTGGAATCACGCGCCACATTGCCGGTCAGGTAACTGTCAGTAACATCTGAAAAATAGCCATTGCCGTCATTTTGGTAAAGATGATTTGGATTGTTAGGATAAGAAGAACTGTGGTAATTGATCACAAAAAGGTCTTTGTCATTGTCTTTGTCAAAATCACCAAATAAGGATTGATAAGAATAGGACGGATCATTCACTCCCCGGTCGGGCGCTTGATTTTCAAAATTCTGATTATTCTGAACATAAAGAAGATTTTCTGCATCGACACCTTTGTTGAAAAAATGAGAAGTATATAGGTCCTCCTCGCCATTGTTATCCACATCGGCCACAGCGACACTCTGACCACCTATTTTGGCATGCGCCATTTCATGATAGGCATCAGCGATATTTGTAAATGGATAGTTAGTCGCAGGAGCGTAAATACGCAGGTCTTTGTAAACAGGACCGATCATACTGCTGCCATAGGTGTTGTCGGTGCCTAAAAATATGTAACCGAACGTTTCGTATTGTCTTTCAAATTCCAGTTCTGCAAGCTGATCTCCGTTTACCGTCAACCAAATCCGGTTTTTATTCCAGATTATTTTAAAGGTATAATCGGTTTTGGAATTCCAACTCCGCTTTGGAATTTGACCGTCTCTTCTGTTCTCTTCACCGTTAAAAGGCGAGGCGATGAATTTAAAATCCAGACCATGGTTATTCACCATATTGGGGTCTGACTTTAACATAGCAAAGGAACCCGGGGAATCATTGACGCCATAAAAACTTCCTTCTCCGCGGGAATACAGTGAAAATGGCACCCAGTCATCGGCAATAATCGGCATGAGTTGAGTCATAGTAACAGCGACTGTGCCTTCGGGAGGAAGAAAATTGTTCAGAGTGATTCGAATCTGCCCGTTTCCTCTGGTAACCTGCCATCCTTCCGAAGTAAAATTTCCTCCACCATGAACCATTTCGCCAATGGGATTCGGTTCGTCATTTTTTAAACTGTGATGGTGCAATAAACGCGTATGCTCGGGAGGATTAATAGCAAGCGCCGATGACAATCCTCCAATGAGAAAAACAAAAGCAGTAACAAGTGATAGCCGTTTCATGCAGACTCCGTTAAAGGTTATGAAATAAATTTCTTGACAAGTAAATAGAAAATATGTAGAACCTGAAAAGTTTATATCGCGTTAATTCAATCTACAGTCTTAACTCTTCTTTCACGCTCAAATGTAATAGACAAACGATGTATCATTTTTTAACAAGAATATACCTAAAAAGCAGGATAGAGCAAAAACTGGGCCGAATAAAAATATTTAATAATTCGATATTTGTAAAAGGAAAATATTTGTAGCTTTTCATCATATTGATTTTTTTATATTTATCTAACCAATAAAATAATCAATCAAGACAAAGAGCGAGCATGTTGACAAATCTCACATTTTCCCCCTGCGCAAGTGTTACAACATTTAACAGTATGTTTCAAAACGACAACATGAATACACCTAAAAAAATTAACAATATTTCATAAACACCCAGTATTTTACAAGTTAATTTTTATCCAAACCTGGCAAAAAATTACAAACCTTTTTGGTTCTGGCTTTTCTGGGTTTGGCCCCTGGAGATTTTTCAGTCCCTGGTTTTTATGCTGACTGTCTTGAGCATGATACTGGCTGTGGTCTACGGCATAGCCAATTGAAATGAGGATGGCCCGGAAGAAAAACAAATTAAAACCGAAAGAACGTCAATGGGAAGAGGAAAAAAAGCATCGAGGAGAGGCTATAAACAGCATCTTCAGTGAGTATAATTTTCCAGTGTGATCAGCAAAGCGGGTCCGGTATTATTTTTCGGTCCTGTTTTTATTACTCCAAGACGGTGATAGTTTGTGAAATTTTTCCAACGTTTTATGACTATTCCTGCCAATCGCCGAAAAAAAGAATCTGATCTTTTTCACCCGGCTTGTTCTTAATAATTGCAGCTCGAACATCCGGGCGGTTCTGACAGATCGACGCAATTTCTTCCCTGTCAAGTATCATAAAAGCTGTAGACAAGCCGTCACTGAATGCAGCATCAGGTGCAAAAGCCCAGGCCGCCCTATCTTTTTTCAGAGGCCGGGCGGTTCGCGGATCGATAATGTGCCTGCCCTTTTGTAATCCTGAACCGCTGACAGCTTGATTCTGCAGTAACAGTTTTTTTATCACATTGTGCTGCTGAAAGGGATTACTCAACGTTAATGGCCAGCCTTCTGATTCGCCCGGAGGCGCTCCGGCAAGAACCGAACTTTTGCCACTGTGAATGACATAGGAATGGAGCTCGAACTCGCGCATTAACGCTGCCATCTGATCGACAGCATAGCCTTTGCCAAAACCGCCCAGATCCGCCGAAACCGGTCCGCCTTTCATCGTGACTCGAAACGTGCCTTCTTCCAGAGCCAGGTGATACAAACCACACTTTTGCGCGGCTGCTTGCACGTCCTCGGGGGTCGGCTGGCGCAGTGTGTTATCCTCATTTAGCCAGACTTCCAATAGGTGCCCTACGGTCACATCAAAAGCGCCGTTTGTCAGTTGATACAGTTCAATGCATTGTTTCAAGCATTCAAAAGTATCAAGACTGACAATAGTGGACTCGCCGATTTTTAGATTGTTAATTCGGGAAATATCGCTGTTTTCAATATACCGGCTGAGGTCTTGTTCCAGCCTGTCTACAAGCTGAAACGCCTCATCTGCTGCCTGACGAGCGTAACGCTGATCCTCATTGTAAATATAGATTTCAAAAACCGTTGCCATGGCTTTGTGGTCAAAGGAGTGTATTTTATCAAGAGAGAGTTGACTCATATCATTGCGGTAAAGTAAAACAAGGTTTTATTTCTTTTGACGTCGCCATTTGTCGTAATATTCTTTTACGACAAATAAATCCAGTTCAACGCCCGGCCTAAGTAAAACGCCTTTACGGAAAAACGGAATGTACAAATGACGTTCACCAGGTGGCGGAATGGCATAGAGTTTCTTCATCAACTGATCTGTTACCGATGGTTTTGCGATGATGACCGGTGCCGCAGGCGCATCCATATCAACAGCGTTCCAGTAGCCCACATTCGGGAAATCACGCAAATACCATGGCAGCGGCCAATAGTCATCTCCGGGACAAACAACTTCGATATACACCTCTTTGCCGTGAGGATGAACCCCAGCAAATTCTTTAACCGCATCCACGAGTCTGTAAATATCCTCATCCGTGTGAGCATAGACGTACGGATTATAGGGATGTGCTTTTTGGGGATAATTAAGTTGATAAGCGGTATAGCTGGTTTGCGCAATTCCTAACAAAATGACTAGACTGATCAGCACTTTATATTTTTTTTCAGCACGTTTTAAGAGAAAAACAAGACCAACGGCAGAAAGAAGAACAAAACCATGATAAAATCCGAGCATGCTCCATGGCGTTTTGTATGGGATCATACTGTATACGATCGTCAAAATGATAGTATACAAAGCGATAAAACGCAAAAAAGGATTATTAGTCAGGTTGTTCGATCTAAAAACCGCCCATATCCCTGCAAGTGCAAAAACAAAAATCGGCCATTCACCGCCCGCCATCAGCCATTTAAAATAATAATAAAAAGGATAGATATGATCCTGAAACCCTCCGGTGCCGCGCTGAAAATATGTGGTAAATGTGACAACAGAATCGATGATACCGCGTGGATATGTGAAAAATGAAGAAAAAAACATCACGGAAATGATGAGAGCGGCTCCAAGTGCTGACAAAACGTGTGTCCAGTGAAATGCCGAACGTATTCGCTCAAAGGATACTCTTGAGATAAGGAAATGAATAACAAGAGCAGCACCCAGGGCGAACCAGGCAATAATACAGGTCTCTTTTGTGGCGTGCATCAGTCCGATAAAAAGTCCGGTAGCAATGGCCCGGGATAGTTTTGGATCTTGGACATACCGATAGCCGGAAGTAACTGCAGCAAACGTGAAAAACACCAGCAGCATCTCCTGGATGTAATAGCGGCTAAAAAAGACAAAAGCAGGAGAAATAGCAGTGAGCAGCGCTGCGGTTAGAATTATGGCACGGCTCAAACCTTTTTGCAAAAAAAGCAAAACCAGAATCAAAAGAAATCCGAAAAACAGGGGGACGCTGCGTAATGTGTTTTCCGTCACATCCTGCAAGGTATCCGCACCGCTCAGCCAGGCAGGAATGAGTGTGAAATAATTTAGTGTGGGACCGTGATATTCAAAAGGATTGTATTGATAATAATTATCTTCGAGGAGTTGACCGAATTTTATGGCGTGAACCGCTTCATCAGTGTGCATCGGGCGCTGCGCCAGTTGAGGAAGACGCAACGCCAATGCAATCAAACTAATAAGAATAAACCCAAAGATGAATCGCCAACGCGAACTCATGGGACTATTCGGCAGGTGTTCCATAAACCGCAAGTTCGATCCAGTGGTTCAGATCGTTGCTGGTATTACCGTTAGAATAGCAGCGAACATAACGTGCGGTTACACCTTTGGCATCAACAAGTTTGCCTTCGTTGGTTTCGACGTAATGCCAATCTTCTCCCTTGCCCAGGCCCAGCGAGTTGTCGATGTCGTTGTTGAAAAGTGTTTTCACATTTTGGGTAAAATCGGGGTCATCCGCAACCTGCACAACCACGTCTTTATAAACGCGGGGTTGTTTGTGGAAATGCCACATTACAATCGCATAAATGTTGTATTGTTCCTCAAGATCCACCTGCACCCATTGTTCAAACGGGCCCAATTCGACATAAGAACCATCAGCAGCTTCTTTGTCACCATCGGTGATCATATCCAATTCGCCGATAACCGGCATATCATCAGAAGCAGTGACCGGTTTTCCAAGAGCGACATTTTCCGTGCCTTTGGGAGCGAGAAAAGGCGGACGGGGCTCGGTTCTGGGTTCTTCCAGCTTTTCAATATTCATAGGCGTTGGGGTGCCAACGAACATGGGCTTTGGCAAATCAATATTAAGCGGAACAAGTTCCTTATCGCCCTCTGCCTTTTTGTCTTCATTGTCAGCGGCAATGCCCTGTGCGTACATGGCAAAGACAGCCATGACGAGCAGTAAAGTAATGAAGATCTTTTTCATTTTTTTTCATCTCCTTTGTTAATTAATCATAAATATCAGTTTAATTTTAACGTCACTATGGCGATTCGGTTTCCGCAATCTGAGTCTGGACAAGACGAATGGTGTGCAGGATGGTACAGATTAAAAGAGCGACAGCGCCGAACCGGTGAATCTGCAGCAGCGTTTCCTGACCGACGGTTCCCCAAATCGGATACATGCTCAGGACCATCGATGTCACCATAATTGAAAAAAAGACCATAAACCAGAAAAAAAACTTTTCATAAAACTTATCAGCTTGTTGTTGTTCTTTGTCCGGCCGTTCCTTTTTCACAAGACCTGTTTTAACAAAGGTCCAGTTTGATTTATCAAATTGATAATTGTTGGCCCAACTCAGAATAATTATAGTTATTAAAAGTGCAAAAAGCGGCGCCACTGCAACATGGAGCATCAGGATGAATCCGAACATCGGAACACCGAAAATCAGATAAGGTATCAAACCTGTTAATGCCAAAATGGCAATTGTAAATAACAATAGAAAATAAACGATTCTTTGCCAGTTCTTCTTCCACTCTTTACTGAACGCGTTTTTAAATTCCTGGCAATACCATGTTTTGGTTCTCTGCCATCTTCCGGGTCGTTTTTTAAAATACCGGATACACCAGTATATTGTATATAGAATCGCCACAAGTGATATAATTCGTAGTACCATTTTAAGATTTATCCTCTCATTAATCACGTGATTCGAATGCGTGCTGAACAATGGCATCCAGGCCTTTGAAAACATAAAGCAGAAAAACCGCTGTCATTAAAATCAAACAGATATCGATAAAGATTTTCAAGAGCGGCCGGAAATAAAAAGTAAAGGCGAATAAACTTTGATAAAATTTGCCGGTTTCCTGATACGAGGTCATCGAGCGCCTGGCTGTCGTTTGGAATCCAAGCGGTGAAGCAGCTTTAACATTGCCGAAATTAAACCCAGCGCCCAAACTGTGGCAATCATTGCAGCTTTTACCGCCAAGAGATTGTTCAGCAGACCGAACATTATGTGCAAAAGGCCATTTATAGGGCTCGGCAGCCGGATGTTTCTCCGAAACAACATTACCATCCAGCAACCGGTGTACCTTGCCACCACCAACAAAAACCGTATTGGCTGTATCTTTCATGACAGACAATGAATCGAGAATCATGGCAAACTGGGATTTTGACAGCGTGGGCCATTCTCCAGTGTTAATCGAGACAAAGTTCAAACTGTCGGTTAACGTATCAGCCTGGATGGCAGCGATGACGACATCCTGGAAATCATCCGGAGGAACAGGTTGTATCTCGCCGTCATTTTCCACGCCCCAGAATGTTGGGAAGATCAGATTATGGGGGGTAATTTTATGGTCTTGCGCTCTGGCATAGACCGGAGACGCAATGTAAGGCATAACCGAATCGCCTTTGATGACATTATGGGTGCCCAGTCCATGAGCAATGGATGTCTGCACGTGCATCGTTTCTTTCTGCGGCCACGGACCTGAATGACAGGAGGTGCAGCTCATCTTTTCAAAATGAATTGTTGGAATACCTAAATGTGCCGGTTTCGGCGCGCCCAGACGTCCATGTTCCGGTCTTTTATCTTTCTCACCTACATGGCAGCCTTCGCAGGAAAAGGAAGCAATATTTGGGCGGTTGGTCTCTTTGGCTTCGTTTGCATAACCGCGAACCATCATATGATCGAGACCATTTCTGTGGCAGTCCACGCACATCATTCCTGAGGTTAAATGCACGTCCTCATCCGTTTCCCATTCTTCCTTATCCGGTGATTCAATATAACGGGAAGAATGGCAAAAATAGCACTGTCTATTGGGAATATCCCGCCGGATATCAATAAAAACTTGATCTTTGTCATCGAATCGATGTTCATCGTATTTAATACGGGGAGGGACAGCTTCGGCAGGGCCAGGACCCACTTGCGAGTAAATATCATAAGTGTCCTGCATGTCTTTGGCTGATCCCTCAACGGTAGCAAAGCCAGCGGTAGCGGCAGCAGCCCAGCGAAAATTTTGTTTTAGCATTTGTTTGTCATATTCCGATTGATCCTGAGCAGGCTCAACATCGTGGCAGGCAAGACAGTTAACTTCAGCCCGCCCGCTCACCTGCCAGCGAAAAAACAAATCTTTGCTGATATCTGCAGAATCGATTTCACCCACGCCGCCACCGGGAAACTGACGCCCGAATTCCTGCAAGAAATAAAAAGGCGTGAGCCCAATCGCGGCAGGGTCATAAACGCCTTCCCAGTCCCGGTGATGAAGCGGTATTTGAGTGCCTGTGACCCGGTCTGTATAAATCCAGGGATGTCCGGGCCGGCCGGGCCTGACCCCGGAATCCGGTGCATTGAAATGCCAGCCATGACTTATGATATCATAATCATGGCATGGCAAACAGGTTTCTTTAGTGGAGAATGGCAATACAGGTGAATCATCCAGAAAAATCTGTGATCCTTGTTCATCATAAAGCGGAACAAGATGGTTGGGCACGGCTCGACTGCCATCGGTTTTGTCACCTAATTTCGGTTCTTCAGTTTCAGCCCACAACGCTGCCGTACCAAAAAGCATGCACAGTATCGTATATAGAATAACTCTTTTCATGACTCCATTTCCGTTTATTGACAGGCGCGTTTCTTACACGACAAACTCGTCTGGTTTGAATTTTAGCCAGCGCCCCGCTTCTATTGCCTCATTGACTCGCAGTACCGATACTGCCGTTTCGTATCCTATCTCACCAGGGCAGTTGAGTTTTTCCCGCCCGCGAACAGCATTGAAAAAATTTTCCAGATGCGGCTGGTGGTAGGGATCGGTAAATTTGACCGGGATGCCATGTTTCGGAGGCGCCAGGGTTTCGCGGACATCCAGTACCACGCCGGCACTGAGATCTGGCTTTTCCTGCTCAGGTGCCGTGAGGTAGCCTTTTTCGATCCATTTATCCCACGACGGCACGTGCGAACCGTTTTCTCTGTACACGCCGCCTCGTGCCGCAGACTCGGAAAGCTGCAGCGTAGCTTCATCGCCCATAAATGTTTCATAATAGCCATTGTTGCTGTTTGTAGTAATGGTTTGATAAAATGCCCGGCATTTTCCTTTTGGAGTGTCATACTCATATAATGCCTGGACATTGTCATACCATTCATGAGTCTCCGGATCATAGTAATCCGTTCCGCCGCTGGCCATAACAGCCCTGGGCTGGCACTGTAAGAACCAGTTAAAAATATCGATCTGATGAGAGCCCAAATCGACAATGGGTCCGCCGCCCAGTCCTTTATACCATCGCCAATTGCGGAACTGGTGCATGTTATCATAACCATACCTTTTCAACTTGTCTTTAGGAATGGCATATTTTTTCGGCCATCCCAGATCAGGCTGGACAGCACGGTTCCACTGGGCATTGATTGTGGTCGGACGGCCCCAGATCTGCGCCTCTTTGATAAGTTTTTCGTAACAATGACGGTATCGGGGATTGCTTCGGCGTTGATGACCAATCTGCAGCAACCGTCCGGTACGGCGGGCGCTTTCGACCATTTTTTTGGCATTTTCCAGCTTGTTGGACATCTCTTTTTCGCAATACACATCAAGACCTGCTTCCAGGCAGGCTATAGTTTGCGTATGATGCCAAAAGTCTGGTGTAGCCACAATAACCGCATCGAGGTCTTTTTCACTGGCCAGCATCTCCCGATAGTCAACGTATTGGTTTAAATCATGACCATATTTTTGCAGTAAACGGTAAGCCCGTTTTAAATTCCAGTCTTCCCAAATATCACACACTGCTTTAAAGCGGATATTTGGGAGTTTCAAACAGGCATTCATCAGCACCTGGCCCTCATCACCAGTGCCGATGAGGGCAATGTTAAGATCATCGGAACTGGAGGTCGCTTTGCTATTCTGAGCGCGGGTAATCTTGGGCATCATCAACCCGGCACCTGCAGCAGCGCTCGTCGCAATGAAATTGCGCCTGTTCATCCCTTTGTCCTGGTTTTTGTTTTCATTGTTCATACGTCGTTTTACAACTCCTGAATAGATTTTAGTTATTATAGTTGTTTAATTTTAATATTGCGAAACCAAACCGGTTGACCGTGATCTTGCAAACCGATATGGCCTTTTCGCGGCATGTTTTTATATGCTGTTTTGAACTTGTTCTTTGTACCATCCGGATTCTTACCGGGTTCGGTCCACTGGCTCAGATCCATATCGATAATCGGTTCATTATTCAGCACAACATTGATTTTATTGTCTTTACAGGTTATTGTGAAATGATTCCAGTGTCCGGCTTTTTTTGCAACATTTTTACTTGGTGCCAAACAATCATAAATTGCACCGCACATGCCATATTTCGTTCCGTCGGTGGTTTCGTGAATCTGGACTTCAATACCGGTGTGAACATAATTATCAAGATCAGCGGTGCGCAAAAACACGCCGCTGTTGGCACCTTTTGATACTTTATACTCTAAATCGAGGACAAAATTTCCATATTCTTTTTCCGACCAAATATAACTTCCGCCGTGCCACACAAGTTGGCCATCTTCCATCGTCCATGCACCCTCTTTGAAAATAGCGTTGGAAAGATCACGTGCAAAAAGATCTGTCCAACCTGATGGATTCAATTTTCCGGCAACTTTATCAAAATAAGCCACGCACTGGCGTATTTCCGGCACATTGTTTTCCCAATTGTGTTCATATTCGATGGAAAATACACCTTTAAAATTTTGACGATGCAGTTCCTCAAGAATGCCGTCAAAATTGGCTTGACCTGTTCCCCAGGGCACATCGTGCGCTTCCCGTACTCCAAACTCGTTCAAATCTTTAATGTGAAGACTGATGATCCGGCCCTCTAATTTTTTCAGCGCTTCAACCGGATTAATTCCGGAGCGCATCCAGTGACCAGTATCAGCGCAGGCGCCAATGCGTTCAGAACGACCTTTAACGATCTGCAAAACTTTATCCGGATTCCAATAGATCGATGGTTTTGGATGATTATGGAGCGCCACGTTTATTTTGTATTCCTGAGCAAGCCGGTCAATAAGATCAAGAGCTTCTTCTTTGGGTTCGGATACAATTGTTTCAATACCCATGGCTTTGGCAAATTCAAAAACTTTCCGGCATTCTGTTTCCTCATTTGGCAGGCGAACCACGCCGTAATTCACAAGTCGTACACCGGAGTCCAGCAGCTTTTCCTGAACAAGTTGGCGATGTTTTTCCGGCATGGTATAATTCATCTTGGCATCTGGCATATCCGAGCGGATTTGCTGGCCGGGATAGGCCTCAATCCAGTCCAGTCCGAGGGATGCCACTTTGTCAACAGCTTCAAAAAATGAAAACCGGTTAAATGTATAAGCCTGAGCGCCAATCCGCCAGCCTTTATAAACATCAGTAGCCGGATGATTATAATTCGATTGTTCAGCATTCGCATTGCCCACCAGGCAAAGCATACTCATAAAAAGTAGAAAAACAGAAATATAACGTATCATAATGTCACCTTTGTTAAAACGGCATTGACCGTGTCGAGCCAATGCCATAGTTGATTTTTATAAAGACCAGCCTTTTCTGTATTCCATGTGCAGGAATTTATTCGCATCTTCATTATTAGTAATTTTGCCGGTTGTGCCATCGTATTCCAGTTTCATATTAGCATTGGCCATTCTGACAGCGACATTGCCTAACATCATTGTCTCTGTCAATGGACCCGAATAATCGAAATTCGTGGTTGCCATTTCTTTCTTGCCTTGTTTGATGGCTTCGATCCATTCCTCGTGGATACCTGGTGAAGGCGGAATCTTGTTCTCGATACCACCGCGTGCTTTCAGCTCAGCACTGTATTCTTTCATTTTCGTTTCAGGAATGAGTCGCGGATTTCGTCCGTAAACCGAGCACATGAGATGTCCTTTGGTGCCTTCGAATAGCACGCCACCACCCCAGTCGCCCATCATCCGTCCTTGTTCGATCACATCAGGACGAGGTGGCTTCAAGCCGCCGTCATACCAGGTCATTTTGACTTTGGGCATGCCTTCGCGTTCCGGAAATTCATAGGTGACGATTGAAGCAATCGGTGGAGAGTCCTGGGTAAATTCAGAAGAGCTTGCCTGTACAGTTTTCGGATATGCTAACTTGAGCGGCCAGTAAGCGTGGTCGATAATATGAGCGCCCATGTCACCAAGCGCCCCGGTGCCAAAGTCCCAGAATCCACGCCACGCAAACGGCACATAAGCGGGATGATAGGGACGCCAGGCTGCCGGACCCAACCACACGTTCCAGTTCAAAGTGGGCGGACAGGAAGGTGTCTCTGTTGGCGCTTCTATGCCTTGAGGCCAGATTGGCCGGTTGGTCCAGCAATGCACATGATACACATCACCGATAGCCCCATCCCAGATCCATTCGCAGACTCGTCGACCGCCTTCACCGGCATGGCCCTGATTTCCCATTTGGGTGATAACACCATACTTTTTAGCAGCTTCGCGCAAGACGCGGGCTTCGTAAACGGTATGAGTCATAGGTTTTTGGACAAATACGTGTTTGCCGCGTTGCATCGCCGCCATGGCAATAACAGCGTGAGTGTGATCGGGCGTACTCACGGTCACAGCGTCTATGTTTTTGCCTTCTTTATCCAGCATGACGCGAAAATCTTTATAGAACCTGGCTTTTGGGTAAATATCAAAAATCGTTTCTTTTTCATCGCCATGTTTTTCTAAAGCGCGTTTTTCATCGACATCGCAAAGTGCAACGACATTTTCGCTGCTCATAGCCTTGGAATCGGAATATCCTTTTCCGCCAATACCGACGCAGGCGATATTTAGCTTGTCACTTGGAGCGGTATAATTTGGACCGCCGAGCACACTTCTCGGAACCACTGTAAAGGCGGCAGCCGTTGCCGCAGCAGAACCTATAAAATCCCGTCGAGAGAGACCCTCAGAGCTTGTTGTGGTTTCTCTTTTCTTCATATCTCACATCCTTTCGTTTGAGTATGATAAAAATTGGAGCATTGAAATCTATATAAAATAAAAATTTTCCAATTATTTCCAATAAAAATATGAATTTTATCGTAAAAGCTCACTGATGGTAGGAATCATTGCAACATTATCAAATTGGGCTAAAGCCCAATATTTTGAGAGGTCATCTTTACCCCGAGCTAAAGCTCGGGGCTATAATATTGCCCCGACTTTTAAGTCGGGGTTGGGGTTGTTGAGATTCCCTTAAATAGGCACTTTAGTGCCCAAATATTAAGACTCCCACCTTAGCTTTTACACTTTATCGAATGGCCATCGGCATATCCACGTGAACATTCAAGTTTTTAAAAATTGTTTCAGTATCTTGAGCTGACCACACACCAACTGTGCCCGTAGTAATGCCTTTTTGCAATTCTTTTATAACCAGCACCGGTTGTTCTGAGTCACCAACATACACACTTGCTGTTTCACCATAAACCTCCAGGCGGATGTGGTACCAATCTCTGTCATCCACCTGCACTGAATCCACTTTTTGGTTATTTTCTACAGAATCCCAGTCAAGATCGGGTGGAGAAAAATAGCGAATGATCGCGTGCTGATTCCTCTGGCGAAACATAAAGCCTTCAAACGACTCGCCATTTTTTACGCGAAAAATCAAACCGCACAGGTGAGGTTTGGCAAGATCAACTCGGATGACACCGTCCTGGAATTCAAAATTGTGTAAAAACGCACAGCCGTCATTTTTTCCAGGGGCGAGGCGGACAGCTTTGGCATCTTTATAATCAACCACGTCCAACTGGCGATTATAGACAATCCAGTTTTTCGGATCAGACCACGAAATATCTTGCCATAACTCTTCAGAATCCCCCGCACAATTTATCAGGTAAAAAAATGCTATGAAAATGAACACATAACTATATGACCGAGACAAGATGTATCGTATCATTAACTTCTCAACATGCTAACAGGGTATTCAGAATCAATTTCAATATCAGCAGAAAACGTCTGTTTCGATCATTCAAATTCCTGCAACAACCGGTCGGCTTGTTCTTTCAGATTCTCATCTTTGGTGTTGTTTTTCACCATTTCCAATGCTTTTTGGTGAGCCGGTGATTTATCGTCGCGAGCGCGCCAGCCAATTTGTACGACCGCGACTTCAGCCTCATTTTTCACATCCGGATCATCGAGATACCCAGCAGCGAGTAGCAGTGCCGATACATCGTGGACATTGGCGAGACCGGACATGACCATGCGTTTCTCATTGGCATTTTCTGCCAGGTCCAAGGCTTTTCGATATTTATCTACAGTCTCTTTTACCGGGCGGTCAGATTCCAGGCCTAATAACTGAATGTAGCCGCGCAAAGCCAAAACGCGCTCTGTTTGCGTGTCGCCGTTCTGAGCAAGATTTAAGAGATTATTGAGAGGCTCCGGAGTCGGCCATTTGGAGAGAGCACGTATAGCGGCCACGCGAAACTCCTCCTGATCCTGATTTAGAGCATTCTGCATAACAGTCAGCGCATCCCGGTCGCCAATTCGTCCCGCTACGTGCAAAAGCGAACTTTTAGCCTCGATGTCATCTGTTCTGTCATAAGCAGCCAATACAGCATCGCCCTGTTCGTCCTGGTTGTCGATTTTTTTCGCTATAGCAACAACCATGCGTTCGCTCTCACGTCGCTCGGTTCGTCCTTTGGCAGCAATCAGAATATCAATCGCTGTATCCAGATCATCCGGCTGGCCCACAAGTCCGAGTGCTTTGATCGCTTCTACTCCGACCCGGCGATTTTCAGCTTCCCGTGCCAGCGAAACCAGTGTCGGGACTGCATCAGACATGTTGCGCTCGCCGATAGCGCGCACCAGTTCGATTGTAACTTTGGTCTCAGCCGAAGAAATTGAATTGACTATCTGTTCGTTCACACCAGGAGCATTTATTAACGAAAGGCTATGACGCGCCGCTTCTTGCTCTTCCTGATCGCCAGTGGCTGCTTTTTGAGCTAACAATTCTACATCCGGGGCTGTGCCCAGTTTGGAAAGAGCGTCGATGGCAGCAACGCGAACATTTTTATTTTCATAATCAACGGCACTGCGTACTGCCGCGTGCGCGGACTGGTCACCGCGGACTTTAAAAGCGGTTAACAATTGTATTTGATGCCGAGGAGACAAATCAGGTAAAACAGCAGCAATTTTTTTGAGATCAAGTTCTTTTTGGCTTTGGTGCACCATACTTATGGCAACTGCTTTGCATTCAGCCGACAGGTCAGACGCTAAAGCCTCTGTAATGACCGCAGTTGGATCGTCTGAAAGGCGAATTTCTCCAGTAAGTGTTGCTGCCTGTATGGCTGTTTTTTCTCCCTCCGGCGCTTTCGCTTTTCGGACATTCAGATAAATGTCCATTGCTCGCTTTTTTTCACCCTTTTCCGCCAACTGTTCGGCATTTTTTAACAAGGCATGAAGCACATCACCTGGCACTTTTGTTTTAGAAATGGCGCCCTGCAGCTTGTTAGCCGACTGGACAGTGCCGATTTTGCCCAGAGCTGCAGCCGCCGCACGGGCAATGTCCTTGTTATCGCTGAAAAGAAGCGGACTCAGTTGAGAAACGGCTTTTTCATCTGCTCGATTACCAATGGTGTTGATAATACCAATTTGTACATTTCCGCTTGTGGATTCTAGCGACGTGCGCAATGCGGCATCCACTTTTTTACTGGGAATGCGTTCGAGAGCGTAGCGGGCAATGTTGGCTTCTTTCTCATTGTCCAATAATTTTACCAAAATGGGAACGGCATTTTCAGTTCCCATAATACTCAATTCTTTGCATAAAAATTGTTTGCCTGCAAAAGTGACGTCGTCCGAGCTAAGAACTTTTAACATCTTTTTCTCATACTCGGCTAACTTGTCCTGATTGCCATAATTGGCCTTTAACATATCGCTTAATTCTGTCAGAGCTTCCCGGCTATCGCCGTACTGGTAATCAGCGACTTTTTCTAATAGCTCGTCAAAATTTTCTGCAACCGCTACAGCACTTAGCAACACGGTCAAAGCACACAGTGCTGTTAACATTTTTCTTTGAAACATGGGCAAACTCCCTTTTGAGTGTTTATATTTTAAAATCCAAAAAATCGTTTTACTTCACGTAAAGCGACGTTGCGTCACGTTTATTGAATACACCATGGAGAGCGCATTGGCTTGCGAACCATTTTGTCAGCAACATCATCGTTCATCACTCTTTCCGTAACCGGATCCCATTTCAAGGGCCGGTCAAGCAGCATGCCAATATTGAGCAAGTGACAAATTGTTGCGGTCCGGTGGCCGATTTCTTCGTGCGCGACCGGTTTCGAGCGCGTGCGTATGCAATCGAGAAAATTACGGTGGTGTTCCGGACTGCGGCCAACGTGAATCTCGTCCGGATAAATTTTTTCTTTTAGCAACGATTGCGGATGTGCTTCCAATCGTCCGCCGTGAATGTGAATAAAAATCCAACCATCGGTACCAACCAGCTTTAAGCCGCGGTCACCTTCGCTGCTGCCAATCATTTTAACGCCGTTCGAATAAGTGCACTCAAAATCGTATTCGATAAAACAGTCGTACAATCCGTGCGCCTGACCGATTTGCTGGCCTGTGGCACGAATTTCCACTGGACCGGAATCATCCGTGTTATTGATAAATTGCGCAAGATCGATAATATGGGCGCCGCGGTCGGTCATTTCGCCGCCGCCATAATCCAGAATATAGCGCCACCAAAAATGGGTGCGTTTAGGCGTGTAAGCAGCGTAAGGAGCCGGGCCTTGCCACCGGTTATAGTCGAATCCTTTGGGCACCGGCGTTGGCGGTACAGGTTCAGTGTTTTTGCGGAGCCGTTCATGATGATCATCGGAATTGGGCATATTAATGTGAATTTCTTTTAACGTGCCGATGCGCCCGTTTCGCACCAGCTCGCAGGCGAACCGCACGCTGTCATTAGAGCGTTCGTGACTGCCGGTTTGCAACACCCGGCCGTAACGCGCTACATCATCACACACCGCCCGGCCTTCGGGAATGGTGTTCACCAGCGGCTTTTCGCAATATACGTCTTTGCCTGCCGCCAATGCGTGCATGGTCACCAATCCGTGCCAATGATCCGGCGTGCACACGCTCACAGCATCGATGTCATCTCGTTCCAGCAGTTCGAAGAAATCTGTGTATGTGGCTAAATCTTTTTTCTGGATATCGATTCCGCGATTGCCGTACCATTTGATCGCTCGTTCAACAGCCGGCCCCAAACCAGCACGATTGCTGCCCGGGAATTGGTAGAGCATATCATAATTACCCACGCCTTCATCCACATCGCACAACGCAACAACCCGGGTGTCAGGTTGATTGATAAACGCGCGCATATTATATGTGCCCTGTCCTCCCAATCCAATGCAGCCGATAGTAATCCGGTCACTCGGTGGCACAGTTTTCTTGCCCAAAACGTTATCCGGGATAATTATCGGTGCAGCGATTGCTGCCGCTAAAGAGGTTTTCAAGAAATGTCTTCTTTTCAACATATTATCATCTCTTTTTCAATTTATGGCTTGGCGTTGCATCAGCTTGCAGGTCACCCAGGGCATATTGAATCCCTGCCAGAAAATGTCTTAAAATTTCATCATTCCAGTAAATATGTTTGTTATGTCCAAGGCTGCTGTAGAATACACGCCCTTTTCCATAGGTGCGTATCCAGCTCATGCCAAAATCCAGATCTTTTTGACGTGCCGGCAAAATACGACGTCCCTCTGTATCAGTTTTATTTGTATTTATTTCGAGCAAGATTCTTACTTGATCTCGTGAGTAAGGATCGCGAAACTGGAAAACTTCATCCTGAATTGGGAAGGTGATCTGACCGAACATTTGAGTCAAAGGATGATCGGGTTCGACCACGTCCAGATAGATAGTTTCTTCGGGTCCCCACGGATGGCCGCCGTCTTCGTAAGCACCGAGCATGCGGCCGTATTCCGGGAATTGATCGTATTCCGGCCACTGGCAAAAGGTCGCAGCAGCCGCATGGATGCCGATAAAACCTCTACCCTCTCGGACAAAATCCAAAATATTTTGACGCAATGTCGGGTCGTTGCACAGCACGCCGGCCGTATTGGCAAAACAAATGGCATCAAA
>CAZSMC010000002.1:129232-135079 GCA_964607755.1 uncultured Cytophagia bacterium
ATGTCGGGTCGTTGCACAGCACGCCGGCCGTATTGGCAAAACAAATGGCATCAAACTGCGAAAGGTTTTCTTTTGTAAACATCAAGGTGTCATTGCTAAAAATTGTGTTGAATGCCCCGGTGTGTTCGCCCATCAGTTTTAAAGCGAGATTCCCATGCGGAATCGAGGCATGTCCTTCTCTGACCTGCCCATCGTGCATATGCAGGTTCATCACCAGAATTGTCCGTGGCTGCGACGGGCTGACATACGCCTGATTAGGTACAGCATTTTCTATTTTTTGACGCTCCCTGGCTGTAATTTCGGCAGAGGCAATATTCATGGTAACGAATACGACAAGGCCGCTGATAAGGAAAACTTTGAACAATATCTTTTTAATGTTTTTCATCAAAGCATCTCCTAAATTGTATACCACGGGCTGCGCATAGAACGTCTCAACATGCGGTTGGCCTGCACGTCGTTTTCAAATTTTTCGGTCTGATTATTCCATGTGAGTTTACGACCGCAAGTCATGGCAATATGAGCATGGTGACAGGTGATATCGGAATAGTAGGCGGAATCGATGTGGCTTATCGGTTGCTGATTTTTTTTCACAGCATCGATAAAATTCCGCCGATGGTCATTACTCACCGGCAGCCGTTCGTCATTAGCGCCAAATTTGATATTCAGCAGCGATTTCGGATGAGCATCCAGAAATCCGCGTCCGACGTAAACCCATCCTTCGCTGCCGAGAAAAAGAATCGCCATCCAAAACAGCTCGAACTGCTTGGCATGTTTCAATGCCGTTTCCATATCCATGTGAATCAGCTTTACACCGTTGGCATAGGTGTGTTCGGCTTTCCATTCGATATAGGTGTCGTACAATCCATTTTTCGGAGCTTTCCCCCAGCCTTCGGTGGTGACAGGTGCGGCATCATCTGACCTGTTCGCCCATTGAGCAATATCCACCGAGTGAATCCCCCAGGCGCCGCTGAGGCAGCCGAGTGAATAGTCTGAAATGAGCGTCCAATCCCGGGTGCATCGCTTTTGCGTGTACGGTGCCCACGGTGCCGGACCAAGCCACATGTCATAATTGAAACCATCCGGAACCGGTTGCTGTGGCTGCGGACTAATCGGTTCGAACTGCGCCGAACCGATCATAATCGTTTCCAGATCACCAATTTTGCCGTTACGAACCAGTTCGCAGGCGTACCGAAACCGCTGGTCGGAACGTTGTTGGGTGCCGAATTGGAATACAACATCATAATCTTTGACTGCCCGTCGAACGGCCTGACTCTCAGCGATGCTTCGAGTCAGTGATTTTTCATAATACATATTTACATTTTGCCTCGCCGCCTCAAGTCCGACCAGCGAGTGCCAGTGATCCGGAGTGGCAGTGACAATGGCGTCGATATCCGGGCGAGCCAGGAGTTCGCGAAAATCATGATAAACTTGACAGGACTGTTGACCATATTTTTGATCGACCAGCTTTTTAGCGCGCTCGGCGTGCTGGCGACGGACATCGCACACGGCAGCAATGTGCACATCGTCATAGCCGAGAAACGAGCGCACGTGTCCCGTGCCCATACCGCCAACGCCAATGCATCCCATCACCAGCTTGTCGCTCGGAGCGATGCGGTTTCCCCGGCCCAGAGCCGATGCCGGGATAATTGTGGGAACTAAACTGGCTCCAACCAGGGAAATGCTGTTTTTTAAAAAATCACGCCGTTTCATGACTCTAATCATTGTCCCGCTGTTCGCGGTAAATTTTTCTGACATCATCGATAAATGTCGAACTGCTGAATACCGGATTATCAATAATGGATTGCAGACGTTCCAGCCGTTTTTCGCGCTCTTTTAGGGCCAGGGCTTTATTGACCAGCACACCAACTGCCACATCTTCCTCAACGACTGAAATCGATTCGAGTTTAATCCAGCCTTTCTTTTTATTTTCCTTGCCGACAACGCGAATCCATTTGCCGTCCGATTCGAGAATGGCCAGAAAATCCAATGGTTCAAGTTCTTTTTCTGTCACTGTAATCAAGTCTGGCCGGCGAAATAACGGGGTTGGAGTTTTCACCACAGCAGGTTCAGCATCGATTGCCAGGACGTATTCTGACGCCCAACCTACTGTGCTATCTGATAGTTCTATTTTGTGATAAACGCGGTCCTGGTTTGTGCTGTCCGGCTCTGAAATTCCCAGCCAGGTGACCCGTTCTCCCAGAGCCAAAGAAGAAACCCAATTGGCTTTTGCGGTTGGCCCTTCGCGAACAGAGCCGCCATCCCAGATACATACGGCAGGTACTCGCTTAACCACCTCGACTTTTTTTCGCTCAATCTTTGTCCTTTGCTGTGTTTCTCCCCCGTTTTGTTCGGTGCATGCACCTAACAAAAGTAGTCCGGTAACAAGAGTTGTTGAAATAAAACGTATCATAGGCGCTCCATTTTAAAAATTATGGCAGATACCACGGACTTTTATAAGCGCGGCCAAGCATTTCTGTGGCGGTTTGATCGTTGACTATTTCTTCGGTACGGGGATTAAATCGTATTTTTCTGCCCAGCAGCATTGAGATGAGTCCGAGATGTCCGGGAGTTGCAGAGCGATGAGCGGTTTCGCAAGGTGTGAGCGTCTGTTGCCGAGATTTAACACAATTTAAAAAGTTCCGTTGATGACCTGGTGAACGCAACAGATGAACTTCATCCGGACCGAATTGTTCATGCAGCAGAGATTTAGGTTCAGCATCTAAAAATCCACGATTAACATGAACCCAGCCGTGTTCACCGTACCATTTTGTCCCGCCTTTTATCTCCGGATACCCGCCGGCGAGAATCATTCTGATGCCATTTTCATATAAAGTTTCCACTTTATATTTTGTTGCCGTGTTCCACAAGCCATCTCTGGGGAAAACACCAGTGCCGCTGACTTTTATCGGGCCAGTGCGGTCCAGATCTAATCCCCAATGAGCAATATCCACGTGATGACCAACCCAATCCATAAGCTGGCCGCCGCCGTAATCGTAAATCCAGCGCCAGTTTTTATGCACTCTGGCAATGGCATAAGGGGCATAGGGGGCCGGCCCCAGCCAGGTCTCATAATCCAGTTCCGGCGGTGGCGGTTGGATGTCTTCCTGACCTTTTGTGCCGGCAAAATCGGCGTGGCCGGCCGGAAGTCCAACCTCAACATATTTTACTTGTCCGATCCTACCATTTCGCACAAGTTCACACGCAAAACGAAAATTGGACTCAGAACGCTGCCAGCTTCCGGTTTGCCAAATCCGGTTGTATTGCGCCACAGCATCACACATGGCGCGTCCTTCAAGCAGACTGTGAGACAGAGGTTTTTCGCTATAAATGTCTTTTCTCGCTCTGGCAGTTTCAATGGCAGGGATGGCATGCCAGTGATCCGGTAAGCCCAGCGACACAGTATCGATGTCCTTTCGCGACAACACGTCCCGGAAATCATGATACGTCTGGCAATCCTGATTGCCGTATGTTGTGTTGACGAGTCTGCGGGCGTTCTCGAGATGGTTTTTATCAATGTCGCACACAGCAACAATTTGACAGTCCGTTTCTCGTAGAAAACTTTCAAGATTCGAGGTGCCCATCCAGCCGACACCGATGCAAGCCATGGTGATCTTTTCACTTGGTAAAATCTGGCCATTCCGGCCCAGCACCTTTGACGGCACGATAACAGGGGCAAGAGCTGCAGCGGCACTGGCGCTCACTGCTTTCCGCAAGAAATCTCGTCGTTTCATTTTTTTTGTGATCACAAGTGCAGTCCTTTTTGTAAAAGCTCAGTCTTGGGTTAAAGTTTTAATATTTGGGCACTAAAGTGCCTATTAGAAAATCTCAATTATAGCCCCGACTTAAAAGTCGGGGCTATAATATTGCCCCGAGCTTTAGCTCGGGGTAAGACTCTTAACATAACGGGCTTTAGCCCATTTTTTTGTAATGCTGCAAAGATTTTCTCCCATCAGTGAGGTTTTACTCCTTTTTCAAATAATAGCTTGTTTTTCAGAATCCGAATTGTGCGCGCATTATGCTTTACGGAAGAGACCAGGGTTCGCGTTTGTGCCTGGATCGCAACCGGTTCGCTTCGTCATCACCGATAAATTCTTCTTTTTCCGGGTCCCATTGCAGAGGACGGCCAAGTTGTACTGCCAAATTACCAAGGTGACAAACCGTGACCGAACGATGTCCGGTCTCCACATCGGTAATGGGTTTTGTCCGCTGGTGAATGCAATCAATGAAATTTTGTTTATGATCTGAACTTTTGTACAAATGTACATCCGATGGTTTGAGCTTTACGGAAAGCAAACTCTTTGGATTGGTCTTGATGTGATTTCGATTGACCTCGACTGTGCCTTCTGTTCCGGTGAATAAAATACGGTTGTCATTAAAATCTGTGGCCATTTCCACGCCATTAGCGTAGCGATAAGTTAATTCCTTGACATCTTTGCCATCTGGCGGAAATATTTCCACCGGGCCGCTATTGTCCATACCCAGGCCCCATTGCGCTATATCAAAATGATGAGCGCCCCAATCGGTCATACCGCCGCCGGAATAAGCCCGGTAATTCCGCCACGCCGGCCAGCCATCAAAAGAAATTGGCGGAGCCAGTTCGGAATTATACGGCCGCTCCGGAGCCTGACCCTGCCACATGTCCCAATCCAGTTCTTCGGGAACAGGTTCTGGAGGCAGGTTGCATTCGATGGGGTGATTTTCAAATCCGGTGCGAATACTCACCCGAACGTGCTTGACATCGCCAATATAACCGTTGCGAACCAGCTCACAGGCCTGGCGAAATTGACTTGAAGAACGCTGCATGGATCCGGTCTGAAAAACCCGGCTATAGGATCGCACAGCCTTGATCATTTCCCGGCCTTCGTTTATAGTGAGCGTTAACGGTTTTTCACAATAGATATCTTTGCCCGCTTGAGTTGCCATAATAGACGGCAGGGCATGCCAGTGGTCTGGTGTGGCGATCACCACCGCGTCGATATCGGTTCGCTCGATGATCTCGCGGAAATCCATTGTTGCGTCACAGCCTTTGTAATCACCGCCAAATTTCTCGTAATAATGGTCTTGCACAGCTTTTTGCGCGGCTTCCCTTTTCAGGCGATCGACATCGCACACGGCGACAACATGGCACTCGGGCTTGTAAAGGAATCCGCGCAGCAAACCGCCGCCCTGCTTACCGACGCCGATAGACGCGATAACTATTTTATCACTGGGTTTTATTTGTTGCGAGGCCGCTGTAACGCGTGATGGCAAGATGGTTGGAAACAATGCCGCTCCGGCCAGAGCCGAACCAGCTTTTTTCATAAAATGTCGTCGATTCATTGTTTTCCCTCTTCCCTGATTCTGATAAATTGAAAATAAAGAGTATAAAGAATATAATTTGATAGAATATTAATATCAACTTTTAATTTGAAAAATGACATTGTTTTACACTATTTTAGGTTCATTTTCAGAACATATGGGATACCGAGAACTTTATTTGGCAGGATAAAAATGCACCGTTTGTTGTCAAAGCTGGCTGAAAAGTTAGCGTTGAATGCTGAGGGTTACCGGATAAGAAAAACAAATCGATTTGTGTATACAACCAAAAAGCTGAATAGGCAATAAGAAAATTATTCCGGGTTTTATATGCTGTGTTATAGCCCGAATATTTTTGTTCAATCACAGTTGGATTGTTAGCTGTTAAATAATCGTTCCGTTTTTGATAGCAATTCACCACAGAGGCTACCGTAAATCCGAGTGCCACCGTATTCAGGGCTGTGAGAATTCGACCTTTGTTTTTATGACCGGTGAGCAAATGCCCGGTCCCGGGAAAGACGAACGAAGGCAAAGCGGCGGGTGACAGATACG
>CAZSMC010000002.1:135179-145096 GCA_964607755.1 uncultured Cytophagia bacterium
AAATGCCCGGTCCCGGGAAAGACGAACGAAGGCAAAGCGGCGGGTGACAGATACGGTACGGTTTTAATCACGTTAACCGTATCCGGTCGAGTTTTATCCAGAGAGCTGGATTCAAGAGACATTTGCTGAAAATTGTCTTTTATTTCGTTGAAAAAAGTGACAATTTTCGGTGACGTTCGCAACGGATCCAATGAATAATTCGGATCAATTTGGAGAATATGAACAAAACTCTGCAGTGCCTGATTCATTTCCATTTCCGAGTAATGCGCAATGCCCTTAAGCCGGTAAATCCGGATGATCGTGTCATCTGGCAACTCGTCTTTTTCCGCCAGCGCCTGTTCTGCCAAACGAATCACGCTGTCGTATTCAAATGCTCTGGCTTTTTGCTGCATCATCTGCAAAGTCACCCCCACATCATCTGCCAACGCACATGGTAGTACGCTAAAAACTAAAATTATTGTTAGACAAATGAATCCCCTCATTTGACGAGCACCATTTTGCGAGTAATGTTTTGTGATTCTGTGCTGAGGCAGTAGAAATAGATGCCGCCTGGAACCGGCTTGTTCAAGTTATCCGTCCCGGACCATAAGAAGCGGTGTGTGCCTGGCTGAACAACCCCGTTAACAAGCGTTCTCACATATCTACCGTTTGCAAAATAAATATCGAGACGCACATGCTGCTCTTCTGCCAGCGAAAACTCGATAGTTGTTGCATTATTAAAGGGATTTGGATAGTTATCCTGAAGGATAAAAGATGGTGTTTGCTCGCGGTCGTTAACCACAGTCATAGGTGGGCGGACAATATATTTCTCGAATGTGCCGCGGACATCACCGTTTTCATCCTTTCCGCCAAACACGTAAATCATACCGTAATCAGAATATGGCACATAAACCGCCATGGCCCCGGCACGCGGTTCCTGTAAAGGAATACTCTGTTCAATCGAGTAACTGAAACCTGTTGCCTGGAATTTTTCTACAGAAGCGAGCGCCTTGTGCGATTCGTTATATCCACCAATGATATAGATATTACCCTCTCTGGTGATGACAGCGGCGCTGGCAGCTCGCGGCTGCTGCAGCGAGGGATGCACAGTTTCAAGTTTGTGACTCGACACATAATACGTCATAATATCTCTGGATACACCGTTACGCACGCCGCCAAAAAGAAAAAATTGATTTTTAAATTTTACTGAACTTTGCTGGTACGGCGGCACGCCTTTGAACCATTCTTCGGCTACGGTTATTGACTGTTTTTTAATATCAAATTCAACGGCGTATGGCAGGGGAGTATCAAGGCCTGCATATCCGCCGAACAGATAAAGCTTGTCACCAACAATACCACCGGTGGCATCGATTCGGTTTAGCCTGCCGTCAGTGTGTTGCATCCTTTCATCAGTATCGGACCAAAACTCTGAATTGACCACATTTTCATAGCGAAAACCGGTCGCACCGCCAACGAGGAAAATTTGATCTTGAAAAACATCGGCAACAAAATTGGCACGCGCAACCTGCATGTGACCGGCAACTTTCCAGCGCGCGTCCTTGCGAGCAAACGGATCGAACCGTTGAATGACATCTATCGGAGCTTCCGTAGAATCGGAATAACCGCCAAAAATGTAAACCGCATCGTTAAAATAAACTGCCTGCCCACCGGCAACGGGTACCGGCATGTTGCCGTCTATTTCCCATTCCTGGTCGTATTGCGCCAAAAGCGAACTGATTGACAAGAAAAAAATGAAAGGAATTTTTAGATATGTATTTTTCATATAATTATTTTAAATAATTCTGTATTAAAATATCTAAACACTTTGTTAATGCAAAATCTATACCTGCTAATATCAATTTTCATCTTCAAAATCAATAACACGCTCAAAATTCAGCTTATAAAAAAGCGTTTCCTGTTTTGAGACAGTTATATTTTCCTCAATCTTTCCATATCTTTTATTTTCAATAGCTAAGCGGTGTTTTCCCGGCGTTAGCAGTATCGGCTCTGCAAGCGGCGTCTGGCCTTTAAATTCATCATCGATGTAAACATCTCCCCAGGGGTAAACCCGGGGGATAAAATAGCCGAACAAGCTATCCAAATTCACGCTCACTGTTTGCGTTTTATTCGGACTGATGCGAATATTTTTCCTATACTCCGGATAATTCGGGTGCTTTAACTGTAACGCATATTCACCGCCAGCCAGCCGCACCGGACTCTCCCAGGGCGTTCGGTCGATTATGCTCGTATCAATGTACACATCCGCCCATGGAAGACACCGTACAAAAAGCTCTCCAAAACCCGGCATGGGTTCCTGTTCCGATTCCTTTATCGTATTCTTCGAGACCAGTTGCTTTTCAGTCTCAGGTTCTGTGCTTGGGATTTTTTCTTCATGCGACTTGCTTTCATTCACTTTTTCCTGCTGAACAGAATCCGGTGCCGCAGGAATGCTCACTGACTGTTCGGTTTGGCCAGGATTGAAAATCATCCAGGCGGCTACGAACACAACCATAAGCAATGCGGCGGCAGGAGCAATCCATTTTTTCTGTGCCGAAACATGGACTTGCTCTGGGGGCCCGGATTCCTCAGTTGTGACCGTTGTGGATTCAGCACCCAATCGCTTTAAAATCTCTCTCGCTGATTCAATGCGCTGTTTTTTATTGCGCTGCAGTGCCGCTTTGATGACATCGCACACCGGTTCTGGCCAATCCGGTTCCGTTTCGCATGGCGCTTTACCGGATAAAATGTTATTGAGTGTGGCACCGACATCTTTTCCCAAAAAGGGATTGCGGCCGGCGTACAATTCAAAAGCGATGATGCCGAAAGAAAACATATCCGATTGCGCTGTGAGTTTTTCTCCGCGCACCTGCTCCGGCGACATATAACTCGGTGTGCCAACGATCGACGTTTGTGCTGTCATCGATGCATCACCTTGAACCAGTGCCAGACCGAAATCAGCAATCTTGATCTCATTGCGATCATTGACAAGGATATTTTCCGGCTTGAGATCGCGATGAATGACGTTGTTGTTGTGAGCATACTCTAATCCGCGGGCAATCTGAATCAGAAAATCGAGTTTTGTCTGGTTGCTGTCAATGCCATCTGACATCGCATCCCGAAGCGTCCGGCTTTTAAAATATTCAAACGATATGTAAAAGAACTGTTCGTACGTGCCAAAATCCAGCACCCGGATAATATTCGGATGCTCAAGCTGGGCCAATATTTTGGCTTCCCGCTGAAACCGTTCCAGAATGCTCGGATCGGTTATACGAGATTTGTCCAGCGTTTTCAGCAGAATCTGCGTATCTAAATAGATGTGATGAGCCAGGTAAACGCTCGTGCCGTCATCCTTCTTCAGGCACTCGATCACATCAAACTTGTCAAAGAGTCGTTGTGAATGATTCGTGCTCAAACGTTACTCTTATCCTCTTGCATTTCTTTGAGTTTGAGCTGCACCCAGCGCACAGAAACGCCAAGCGATTTTGCTGTCTGGGTGCGGTTGTTATCGCATTCTTTTAACCGGCTCATTAAAACCGATTGTTCAATTTCTTTGAGCGTGCCGGAAAAACATGCCGCTTTTTCGTTTTCTTCTAAAATGATATGTTCCTGCTGCAGCGTATCACCGTCACAAAGGATAAGGGCGCGTTGCAGTACATTTTCCAGCTGCCGGACATTGCCAGGCCAATGGTAGCTGGACAGCTTGTTCAAAGTTGATGGCGGTATTCTCATCTGGCGTCCCTGCCGTTTTACAAAATGCTGCGCCAGACTGAGAATATCGGACCGGCGTTCTCGCAGTGACGGCAACGTGATAGGAAAAACATTGAGCCGGTAAAACAAGTCTTCGCGAAAATGTCCGTCCGAAACCAGCTGCTTTAGATTTTGATTGGTTGCAGCAATGATACGGCAATCCACTTTTTTTGTGACCGTATCGCCGAGCCGGATAATCTCCTGACTTTGTAGCACACGCAATAGTTTTGCCTGGGTTGCCGCGGAGATATCACCAATTTCGTCCAGGAAAAAAGTGCCGCCGGATGCGACTTCGAACAAGCCTTTCTTATCCGTGTTGGCACCGGAAAACGCGCCTTTTTTATAGCCAAACAATTCACTCTCCAGCAGCGTATCCGGGATGGAACCGCAAAACTGCGCCACAAACGGATTGTCCTTGCGGGCGCTCAATTTGTGAATCGCCCGGGCGGCCAGGTCTTTGCCGGTTCCGCTTTCACCAAGCAGCAGAACAGTCGCGTCAGTTTGCGCAACACGGTGAATCAAATTGGCCACTTTTTTCATCGCCGGACTTTCACCGATCATGTCCGGGATTTTATCGCTCTGTTCGAGCTGTTTTCGTAATACCTGATTTTCATCCTTGAGCGATTCCATGGTCATAATCTTGTCCAGCGACAGCGAAACAAGATTGGCAAAAAATTCCAGAAAAGCTAAATTCTCTTCTGTGAAATGGGTGCGGTCTTTACGGCTGTCCGCTAAAATGACACCCCAAACCGAATCGTCCAGCAAAATGGGCACGCCGATCACAGATTTTATCTGGTGAAGCTGCACGCTCTGAAATTGCGACACGTTCGGGTCGCTGGGAATATCATGGTATAACGTCGGTTTTTTCGAGTCGATGACCATGTTTAAAAGTCCGGATGAAAACTCGGACAAATCCGAGACATCCTGCTTTTTCACATTGCGTGCCGCAATAATGGAAAACTGTTCCTTTTCGCACCGGGCAAACAAACCTCGGTCGGCGTGCAACACCCGGATGACCACATCCAGCGCCTCGGCAATCAGGCTTTCCTGATACTGCGGCTTGTTGAGTTGCCGACTGAGACGAAGCAACGCCTCGAACTGCTCGTGTCGCATGGTATCGAAATTGTAATCGTATCCTTTGTCTGCCATGGCTATTCCACAATAAACGTTGCCGGTTTTGAGCGCGACCGGTTTTGAAACGAATCAACGCACCAAATTACCCAAAAATAATTGCCGCCGGAAATGGAATTATCCAATGTGGTTTTGAAACTGTCCGATGCGGCAAAGCTTTGTTGAAAAACCAACTGCGGGTTGAAAAAATCATCGGTATAAATTTCTAACACATAAGAGTATTCAAAACCGGGATTGAACGGTTTCCATTCAAAAGTCAGTGGATTTGTGATCGACTCGCCACCCAGCGGTGCACGGCACTCGATTTCGTCGAGTACGACACGTTCAATCTGCTCCTGGCCGAGTTGAAATGTTTCGCTGGATTCATCCTTGACAATGAGATCGAAGGGATACCCGACCAGCTCGCGAATGGAGGTAATACCCAAATCATAAGCTGAAAACGTGCGCTCAAACAGTTTTTCGCTCACATTGTATTCGAGTTCGGCATTTATCTCAAATAACGTGTTTTGAACAAATACTGACGAGATGTCTTTTTCAGGATCGGTGACATCGGCTTTGATTTCAAGTTGCACTGATTTTCGATCCGGATAATTATTCAGCACGGTGCTGATCATGTTAAAGTCGTGCAGGATGGGAATGGCATTGAGAAAAAAATCCGTCTCGACCAATGGATCGTTCCCCCATTCCACGAAAACGGAATCGGGTTTATAGCCGGATTTTGACACCGAAAGCCACCCGGTTGTTGAAGCGACATCATCGAACCGGAACGTGCCGTCAGAAGCAGTGTGCGTAAATCGGCCTTCGGCGTGCCAGATGACTGTGGCGTTGACAATTGGCTGGCGCGGAACTTTGACCGACTTGACCGTTCCGCACAGACAGGGATTTTCTTTTAACAGGATGTTTTGAGTGATAGTTTGTTGATCGCCCCATTCGATGTACGCGGAATCCGGTTGATAGCCGTTTTTACGAACCCATAGCCAGCCGTCGTCCGGTTCAAGTTCGGTAAATTGGAATTCGCCATCAGCATCGGTTTCAGTGACACGTTCGCCCGGATGCCAAATGACAGTCGCATCTTCAAGAGGCTGCTGAGGCGAGCGCTGTGCTTTGACGGCACCTTTCAATGTAACTGTCACGTTGGTTGAATTGTGAGGATCAAGGGGGTTCTGTCTCGGAGCATCACAAAAAATAACGACCAAGATCGTCAGCAAGATGCCTCCCATACCCCGGATATGTATCCGTGAAATTTTCATATTTTTATGAACTTGTAATGGAAAGTACAGAAAAGTACCTTTTTTTCAAAATAAAAATTTCGGATTTTTAAGAACTAAACCCGGTCCCAACACAGGATGTCGGAGCATGCCTGCTGGCGTTCCTCCAGAGAATCTGGGGGACGAGAGAGATATGGAGTGACGGCACTGTGTGACGGCATGCGCTCACACAGTGAGCGCACTCCAAAACACTCCAAAACTACAAAAGGAACGTTGGTGTTCAATATCTTTTTTGCTAAATTACAAAATATTTCTCACCACGCCTATATTTTCATAGCCACGCGCTTTAGCGCGTGGATGCAAAGATAAAACCTCTATCTTTAGGGGCTTTAGCCCCAAGAGGTTTTGCCTCGATGAAATCAAAAAAAGCTATATAGTCAAATAAAAAGGGAATAATCATGCCGTATGTACGAATTTGGGTCCACTTGATCTGGTCTACAAAAAACTGCGAAAAGCTGATCACCAGTCAACTAGACCCGGCACTTTTAAAATATATTCTGAAAAACGCCTCACAGAAAAAAATATACCTGGACTGCATAAACTGTATTCAGGATCATTGTCACGCTCTGTTATCATTAGGTGCCACTCAATCAATAAGTAAAGTTGCCTTTTTATTAAAAGGCGAATCCTCAAATTGGGTGAATGCGAACAAATTGATCAACGATTATTTCGAATGGCAGGATGAACATCTGGCTGGATCGGTAAGTGAATCCATGGTGCCAAAAGTTCGAAAATATATTAAAAATCAGGAGGAGCATCATCGAAAAAAATCGTTCAAAGAGGAATATGAGCTATTTATCGAAAAGTACGGATTCAAGACGCGGGGCTAAAGCCCCGTATAGTTGGGAGACTTGGAACCCACGCGCTGAAGCGCGTGGCAATGAACGCCGCTTAATACGTAGAAAATCAAATTATCCTCTCATTTCCAGCCTCTGCTGGATACGCGTATTCGGATGTATTATTTCATCATATTGAAAAGTGGCTCTTTGTGTCACTACAGCCTACTCTTCCGTCACTCCGGCGACGGAATGCAGAGCGGACGCTCCCGCGTCCGGTGGGATTATCCGCTGGTATTAGGAACAGATGAAACAGCTCGTGAGATAAGGAGAAGCTCATGTTCTGCAAAGCCTCCGTCTTCAGCACAAGACGCAGCAACGTCCCGGCTTGCGTTCCCCCAGAGGACTGGGGAAACGAGGGAGATATGGAGTGGTATGGAGTGCCGTCACTGTGTGACGGCATGCGCTCACACAGTGAGCGCACTCCAAAACACTCCAAAACTTCAAAAGGAACATTGATGTTCAATATCTTTTTTGTTAGATTATTAAATATTTTTAATTGTTGTCCACCATTATTTTACTTTTTCCAGCTTTAGATCAAACCAAAACAATGAACATACTCTTACTCGAACCCTATTTCACCGGTTCGCACGCGGACTGGGCGCGCGGTTTTCAGCAGAACGGCCGGCACAAGGTGGACATCCTGAGCCTGAAAGGACAATTCTGGAAATGGCGCATGCACGGCGGCGCTGTGACCTTGGCTCGGCGTTTTATGGAATCCGATGTTCACCCCGAGGTGATTCTTGCCACTGACATGCTGGATGTGACCACTTTTCTCGCGCTCACCCGTAAAAAGACCGCCGGCATTCCGGTGGTTCTGTACATGCACGAAAATCAGTTGGCCTATCCGTGGTCTCCGGATGACCGGGACATTGCCTACAAACGCGATCATCATTACGGTTTTATCAACTACGCTTCTGCGCTGGCTGCGGATCGGGTTTGGTTCAATTCGGCTTACAATCGGGACAGCTTTCTCAACGCCCTGCCGAATTTTCTCAAGCATTTTCCGGATCATCAGGATATCGGAAACGTCGACCGGATTCGAAACAAAAGTGATGTACGGCCGCTCGGACTGTCGTTGAAGCGATTCGACGCCTACCGGACGCAGCGACCGGAGGGTCCGCCCATCATTTTGTGGAATCACAGATGGGAATACGACAAGAATCCCACAGATTTTTTCCACGCCCTCTTTCAGCTTGCCGATGAAGGATTTTCCTTTCGCGTGGCTGTGTGCGGCGAAAACTTTCGCCAGGCTCCGCAGGAATTTGAACAGGCGCGGTTCCGCCTCGGAGATCGATTGATTCACTTTGGTCATGCTGACTCGTTTGCCGATTATGCGCGCCTCCTATGGCAAAGCGATATTGTGCCGGTAACGTCGAATCATGATTTTTTCGGCGTGGCACTGGCAGAAGCGGTGTACTGCGGCTGCACACCGCTCGTGCCAAAAAGACTGGCCTATCCCGAGCTGCTGGCCGGGACAAACGATGACATTTTCTACACCGATTACGAGGATCTGGTTGCGCGATTACGGCATCTTATTCAATCCGGTGTAAAAGTGAACTGCTCGCATATCGTCGCCCGCTTTGACTGGTCGAATATGATTTCCGATTATGATGATGCGTTAGAACACCTCGTTCAAAATCATTCCGGTCAAGTTGATAAAGCGTGAAGATTTTGCAACCAATTCGGCTGGTTAGTGAACATTTTGCAACAAACACAATACGTTTAATTGTTATTATCATATTATTTTTTATAGATTTATTTCATCCTGACTTTTCTGGCACAACTATTGTAAATTAAAAAAACAGCACGGTGAAGTTCATAGCCGGGGGGAGGGAGAGAGATCCCGTTTTAGAGGGGGGAACTTCACCGGCTGAGTAAATAATTTTCGCTGTGATAAGGGGGGTACGAAATGCCTGACTCCAACACAACAATGCACGGTTTCAGATTTCAAAACCCATATATAACTATCAACGTTAAAAAATTGACTGAAAAAGTGGTATTCCCCTTGTTTTTTTCTCCAAAATCATTCATATTATTAAAACAATCCCATGACAGAAAATTATCACATGCTTTCTCGAATTTCATATATACTCATCTTTGCACTCGGCGCAGCCCTGGCTCAGAATTCTCCGCAGCCAGAGGTTGTGGAATGGGAGCCGGGTGCTGCACGGATTATTGAACCACAAAAATATCAATGGGAAAAAAGTGCGGTTCTGGATTTTGTCGTGGATGATTTTGACCGGGACCGCGATCCGGAAATCGCCATAATCAGGGAGGATAAAAATTACGGACCATTTCTTGTTGTTCGTGAATTGAATTCCAATCTTTATACCCATTACGGCGAACACCTGCCACCTGAATACAGTCCCGAACACTCGTATCTCACCCCGTTATCCACGCAGCAGCGGGTTCGCTTTTGTTTGTACTATCCTGCCAAAGATCACGGCAGGGTCCGGCTTTTTGACTCCCGCATGCACACCATAGACAGCCTTGTAACGATCCGCGGCTTTGACAACAACAATGACGGCCGCTGGCATAATTCTCATATTCAATATTTTACGACACGCGATATAAATAAAAACGGCCGCAGTGATCTGGTCTTTCACATTAACACCGCCTCGGACGGTCAACCCCGGGCATTGCTTGCCTACGACCTGCACACCCATGAAAAGATCTTCGACCGCCGGTTCGCTCCGATGATTCAAAACTTTCAAATTGTCGATTTCCACAGCGACGGCAATCCTCAATTCCTCGTTTCACTGGGCGGCGCCGGCGATGGTCCGTTCTTTGGGCAATTCCGCCGGGATGAGTCCTATCTGATTGTGATGAACATGGATGGGACAGTGCAAAAAATCTGGAAGCATTACGGTCCCAGTACCTATATCAATTTCTTAACTCACGATGTCAATAATGATCAAGTGCTGGACATCATTGCAGTATTTTTTGCCCGCAG
>CAZSMC010000002.1:145196-172267 GCA_964607755.1 uncultured Cytophagia bacterium
GCCGGTTGAATCTGGGCCGGCTGGAACTCGCCGGTCTGCTGGCTTTATTCATTCTCACTCTGGTTATCAGCGGCATTTATCTTTACAATCCGCGTTCACAAAACACGCCGCAAGCTCTTGTCGACTCTGGCCGGGTGGCCACGCTTCTTGTCAACAACAAAGAAAAAGTGCTCTGGTGCAATGCCGTCGTCATGTCGCTTCTCGAACTCAAAAAGATGCCCAGGCAAACGTTGCGCGACTTGATAAGCGACACGTTATTATCTCCTCTTTTTCCGATTTACCGACAATTTGCTTCCAGCGGCAAACACGCTCATCAGCAGGAACTGTTACTTGGCGAGTCCGGCGAGAAACAATGCTTTGCTGTGGAAATGTCGCGGATCACTTCAAGAGTCGTTCAGATTCTGCTCATTGACCTGTCAGAATCGGCGCAAACTGAGCGTTTGCAAATCTGGGCCGCTCTGGCACAGCGACTGGTTCACAAAACCAAAACGCCGTTAGGTTCGGTGATGTTAGCGGTTCAACGACTTCAGCGCCAATTTCACAAAAACAATCCCGAGCAAACCGACATTTACGATCCGTACGTTCGCACAATTCTCACGGAAATCGAGCGCGTGCGGCACGACGTCAATGATTTTTTGCGTCTGGCCCGGTTGGACCAGGGCAATATGAAAAAAACCGATCTGGTCAAATCCTTGTCCAGTCTCATCAAGACATATAAAAAGAACATATCCCCGGACATCACAATTCGTGAGGAGATAGAAGCAAAAGAGCTGCCGGTGATGCTGGATGAAAACCAGTTCAACGAAGCCATGGTCAATGTGCTGGATAACGCCGTCGCGGCCGCCAAAGAAAAAGGCAATATTCTTGTCATGGCGTCTTCCCAGAAAAATCCATTGCATGAATATGGCGGCGGCGAGGAAGCAGTCATAGAAGTAGTTGATGACGGCTATGGCATTCCGAAATCGGAATATAAAAAATTGTTCACTCGAGGCTATACGACATCCGAATATGGCTCGGGTCTGGGACTGCTCATTGCCAAAACCATCATTGAAAAATATAACGGTGACATCAGCATTACCAGTCGCGAGAACATCGGCACCACGGTCACCATTCGATTGCCGCTGGAGAAGGAAAAATCAAAAGAGACGAGTCTTAAAATTCAACATAAACAGGAGGATCAGGGTGAGTAATCAACAATATGTGCTCATCGCCGAAGACGATCAAACATTTGCCAATGAACTTCGGGACACTTTTATCAGCGAAAATTATGACGTTATCCACGCCAAAGACGGTGCTCAAGCCATAAAGATTCTTCAAGCTGAAAAACCGGATATTGGCTTTATCGATCTGGTCATGCCAGATGTCGACGGCCTGGAGGTGCTTCGCCAGGCCCAGCGCATTGCGCCGGACGTACCGCTGATCATGATCACCGGTTTTGCCAGCATTGACCGGGCCGTGGAAGCCACCCGTCTGGGAGCGTATGATTTCATCGAAAAGCCGGTGACTCTGGACCGCCTGCTGCTCACGGCTGAGCATGCCCTTGAAAAGCGGCACCTTGCCAACCAAAACCGCTGGATGCTCAAGGACATCATGGAGCGTTACGAAATGGTCGGGAAAAGCAAGGCCATGCAAAAGGTGTACACCATGATTGACAAAGTCGCGCCCACCAGCACCAGCGTGCTCATCACCGGCGAGACCGGCACCGGCAAGGAGCTGGTAGCGCGGGCACTCCACATGCGCAGTCGCCGCCAGAACGAGCCATTCATCAAAATTAATTGCGCGGCGATTCCGGATAATCTCATCGAAAGCGAGTTGTTCGGCCACAAACGCGGATCATTCACCGGTGCCACGTTTGACAAACCCGGAAAATTTATCCAGGCCAATGGCGGCACATTGTTTCTGGATGAAATCGGCAACATGAGTCAGGCAGCGCAGTCCAAAATATTGCGCGCCCTGGAAGCCAAGGAAATCGAAGCTGTCGGTGACACGTATATTCACAAGATCGATGTGCGCATTATCGCAGCCACAAACAGTGACTTGCAATCTCTGGTTGACAATTCTAATTTTCGCGAAGACTTGTACTACCGGCTAAAGGATGTTCATATTCAGGTACCGCCGTTGAGAGATCACAAAGAAGACATTGCCGATCTGGCTGACTTTTTTCTCAAGGAAAGTTGCGAAAAACACAACCGGTGCCTGCTGGGATTTGAAGACAAGGCCATCATGGCATTGATGGAATATTCCTGGCCGGGAAATGTACGCCAGCTTCGTTCTGTTGTGAACAAGCTGGTTATTTTTAGCGAAAGCAATAAAATCAAGGCGGCTGATGTGCTGGACGAACTGCAACCCGGCGGCAAAAAACCGGACGCCGTGTCCTATCGCCGTGCCATGGAACAATACGAAACCACTTTTTTGACCAATACCTTGTTAGCTTACGACTGGAACGTTGCCAAAGCCGCGGCTGCACTGGGCATTGACAGAACAAACTTGCATAAAAAAATGCAAAAATTGGGGATACGGAGGGAAGGGGGATGAGGCAAAGTTTTTGTTGTACTTTTGAAAGGGAATAAATTTTATCATATTTAAATATTTAAAAATATAGAAAATGAATGGGATAAATTTCAAGAGAAGAAAAAGAATGGGAAAAATCCATAATGTCCAAATAATTAAATTTAAAGAAAACAAAATGTTTTTAAAAGTGGATGATAAAGAATATGTTTTTCACATAGAAAATATTTCGAACAAATTATCCAATGCATCCCAAATTGAAAAAGTATGAAATATCACCATCGGGCTATGCCATACACTGGCCATCATTGGATGAAGATTTATCGATTGATGGATTACTCGGTATCGAACATGCTCCTTCACAAAATAAAGAAAGGGCTTTGACATAAGTCAATCTATCTTGTGTCAAAGCTTTGATCGAGGAAGAACGGATAGCATCCGAATGGCGTTCTGCCAGAGGACTGGCGGAACGAGGAAGAGATCACTTTTTTGATAGGAATTCCTCTACTGTCACCCCAATATCTTTTAAAATTTGTCGTAAAAGTACAGGTGAAATATCTCTCCCCTGGTGAACAGGAACTGTCGTACTTTTTCCATCCGGATGTCGAAATTGTTTATGCGAACCGCGTTGCCGAACCTGTTCAAATCCCAATTTTTCGAGAACAGAAATAACCTCGGAAGGTTTTAAAACAGGAATATTTCCCATAATTTATTCTAATATTAAATTTTGTATGCCAATGAATTCAGTTTCAAGGGTGGGCTCGCCTTCTTCTAATAACATAGCGATAACTTCTTGAAGATTTGTTCGAAGTTCATCCAGAGATTCTGCCTGACTGTGAGCCCCTGCAAAACCTGGCACATAACCTACATATAGATCAGTATCAGGACATTTCTCCACAATTGCTGTAAATTTTCTCATGATTAAAATCCTGCATTATTTAACACTTTAATTATTTCTTCATCCTCATAAACACGATAAAGCAACTCACTGAATCGTTTGCGAGCAGATTTACCATTGATTTCCATAATAATCTTTCAATTTTTGTACATAAACAATGTACATTGACAGATCGTAAAACACAATGAGAAAATTAGAGCAGAATGATTAATTCAAGTTGATTTCATACATTCTTTAAATTATATTTCTTTCTATTTTAATGGTTATGCTGCAACAGCTTTCTACAGCTTTTTATCTACTACGCTGCAAAATGACGATACGCATGACCCCGTTCATCCAGTTGCTTTTTGTTATGTAGACCTTGCCTTACCAAAGTTTTTAAAACAAGTTAAACACCTTTGTGAATATAAAACTCATGGATTCTATCAATTTTATCAGGAGTATTGAATTGTGATAACAGATGAAGAACTTAAATTAGGAGGTATGCAAGCATTAATTTCAAAGTTGGGAGATGTTGAAGCTGAAAGATCTATTTCCCTCATCATGAAATCTCCGTTCGATTATACAGAATGGCAAAAAGATTTATGGATTAATCGCAGTATTATCGAGATCAGTAAAGATGCGATGAAATCTCGTAAAACTTAATTTTCGATTAGAAAATATTTCAAATAAATTATCGAACGCTTTTAAAATTGACAAAGAAAAATATGAAATATCCCCATCCGGGTGTGGCATACATTGGCCATCAATAGATGAAGATTTATCGATTGATGGATTACTCGGTATCGAACACGCCCCTTCGCAAAAGAAACCGCTTGTATTTTCGCGCATGTCCGCGTGTTTTGTGGTCCATTTTTCTCTCATCCCCCAGTTTCCGTAGAAACACAGACGCGACGCTCTACATAACAGGTCAAAAGGACAGAGTGTCCAATCAGCGTTCCGCAAGAGCACTGCCGTAACGAAAAGACCGTTCATTGCCGTGCGAACTTCATTGCCACGCGCTTTAGCGCGTGGTTCAGATCCCCTTAATCCTCCAGGGGCTTTAGCCCCCATCTTGACTCAGGGGAAACACAGACAAGACGCTCTGCATCACCCACTAAAAAGACGCAAAGCGTCCAATCGGCATTCCGCCAGAGCACTGGCGTAACGAGAGTGAAATATGTGAAATATCTCTCCCCTGGTGAAAAGGAACCGTTGTACTTCTCCCGTCCGGATGTCGAAACTGCTTCTGTGAACCGCGCTTTCGAACCTGTTTAAACCCTAATTTTTCGAGAATAGTAATAACCTCTGAACGCTTTAAAACAGTAACATTACTCACACACTATTCCAATATTAAATTTTGGATTCCAACGAATTCAGTTTCCAGGATGGGCTCACCTTCTAATAACATGGCAATAACCTCTTGAAGATTCGTTCCAAGTTCATCCAGAGATTCAGCCCGACTGTGAGCCCCAACAAAACCTGGCACACAACCTACATATAGTATCTTACAAGTTAATTATTGACCAAGTTTGGCAAAAGATTTCCAACATTTTTTCGGTTTATCCGGGTTAGGGTTTACTGTTAGATAGTTTCAGCAGCATTCAAAATGGATTTAAATCTATGGAATGACAAAAAAGGTCATTTGCTAATACTTGCAGTTTCCTTTAGACTTGAATTGAATTGAATGACATACAAATTAATTTAAACCTCAATCTTTATTTGCCTTTATCCTCAATTTTATGTAAAATATCAAAGAACAAGCAGGAGGTAAACCATGGGAAAAAACAATACCGAAACACTTTTCCGGGATTTGCTGGCAACGGCAAGCATTACTGTCAACGGCGACCAACCTTTTGATATTCAGGTTAACAACAACAATTTGTATCGACGGGTGCTTGCACAGGGTTCTGTCGGTCTTGGCGAGGCGTACATGGACGGCTGGTGGGATTGCGAGCAATTAGATGGCTTTATTTATCGCGTTCTAAGTGCGGATTTGCCAGACCAAATAAAGGGCAATGCGAAATTGTACTGGCATGCTCTGCAGGCTAAATTGTTTAATCTGCAAAAGAAAAGTCGTGCCTACCAGGTTGGCCAGCAGCATTATGATATCGGTAACGACCTTTACGAGGCTATGCTCGACAAGCGCATGAATTACACCTGTGCTTACTGGAAAAATGCCGACAATCTTGACCAGGCCCAGGAAAACAAACTCGAATTGGTGTGTCAAAAAATCGGGTTGCAACCGGACATGAAGGTTTTGGAATTGGGTTGCGGATTCGGCGCTTTTGCCGCTTATGCCGCTGAGAAATACGGCGCGCATGTTACCGGCGTTACAGTGTCAGAAAAACAAGTGCAATGGGCTCAGGAAAAATACAAGCAACTCCCTGTGGACATCAGGCTGGAAGATTATCGCAACGTGACCGACTTGTATGACCGGGTGATTTCTATCGGTGTGATGGAGCATGTTGGCAGTAAAAATTATCGCACCTATATGGAAATTGTCGACAAAACGTTGAAACAGGACGGTCTGGCTTTTTTCCACACCATCGGCGGTAATCTCAGCTCTGCCATCACCGATCCCTGGACGACCAAGTATATTTTCCCTAACGGTCAACTGCCGTCAATCGCCCAGCTTGCCAAAGCCATGGAAAGATTGTTCATTGTTGAGGACTGGCACAGCTTTGGTCCGGATTACGATCCGACATTGATGGCATGGTACGACAATTTTGAAAACGCCTGGCCGGAGCTGAAGAAAAACTATAGCGACCGGTTTTATCGCATGTGGCGTTACTATTTGTTGAGCAGCGCCGGCGGATTTCGTGCCCGGCACAATCAGCTTTGGCAGGTGGTGATGAACAGGCCGCATAAAGCGCAACCATTTTGTCGGGTGAGTTGAACGGCCATCTTTCAAATATGTTGTGACGGATAAGCAGGATGTTCTTTTAGAAGAAAAAGACAAACCACGGAGTTCACAGAGAATCCACCAAGGGCTCAAAGAATTTTGATAAGAAACGAAAAAAGAGTCAAGTACATAATAAAACAAATCTCTTGGTGATCTTTGCGCCGCCTTTGAGGACTTTGTGGTTAAATCACTTGTTGTTAATTTCAAAAATGTTTTATATGATTTACGATAGCAGACCTCATATATGATCACATCAGAAGTCATTATTGTCGGAGGAGGCCCGGCCGGCTCGAGCTGCGCGTGGAAACTTTGCAAGTCTGGAATTGAAACCATTATTCTGGATAAAAAAGCATTCCCGCGAGACAAACTCTGCGCCGGATGGATTCCTCCCGGTGTTCTGAAAAAATTGGCGCTTTATCCCGCATCCTACCCCGGACAACTCACTCGTTTCAATACTTTGCATTTTTATTTGCATGGTCATCATCTGCCTGTCCCGACAACACAATATGCCATCCGGCGAAAAGAATTTGATCATCTCCTGTTGAAAAGAGCTGGCGCGCCAACATGTGTTCATCAGGTTAAAAATATTCATTGTGATAAAAATGAATACATTATTGATGACACATACCGGTGTCAATACTTAATCGGAGCCGGCGGACCGAGCTGTCCGGTGTACCGGACCATTTTCCGCCAGGAAAATCCGCGTCAACGGGAACATCAAATTACCACTTTGGAGCTGGAATTTAAATGTGATTATCAGGACAGGAAGTGTCATCTCTGGTTTTTCGATCACCATTTACCGGGCTATTCCTGGTATGTGCCAAAGAAAGGTGGCTATCTCAACATCGGCATTGGCGCCAAAGCCGGTGCCCTCATCTCACGCGGACAGTCCTTGCAGCAGCACTGGAAGCTGTTTGTGCAAAAGTTGGCGAGACAGAAATTGGTTGAGAATCTTCAATATCGCCCCCGGGGATATACGTATTTTCTACGCCATAAAATGAACAATTTACGAAAAGATAATGCTTTTGTCATCGGAGATGCCGCCGGCCTGGCAACGCCGGATATGGGGGAAGGCATTGCACCTGCGATTGAAAGCGGCATACTGGCGGCGCAGTCGATTATCGATGGAACAGAATATTCTGTGCGGAGGATAAAAGGGTACAGCTTTTTTAATATCATCTTTTCTGGTCGTTTAAAATAGCTGATCGATTAGATTACTGAACATCGTTTTAAGATACAGTCACTATTCCCATTCAGGTACTTTTATCAAACCGGACCCCATATATGTAAAATGATCATCTTCAGTCAAAACTAATGTAATATGTTCTTCATTCATTACGACAATAGAAGTAAAATCAGTAAAAGAAATCAACGGTTTATCTATATATTTTAAGCGCATTTTTTTAGCTTTTTCAAACCGCTCGATACTAATCTTTTCTAAAAGCAAATAGCCTGCCCGAATGGAAGCATCTATCTTTTTCACTGCTTCTGCTGCTATTTCAAATGGTGTGCGACGAAAAAGAAGGGTATATGTTTCATCAAGAATATAATCGCTTGTATATATTTCCCCATTCTTGTTTCTAAAATCATTATACCATTTTTTGACATCTTGATGTCGTTTTTCTCTTTTATTAAATAAACTTATCCAGCCCCATGTATCTATGAAAACTTTCATTATCTAACCATATAATTCATGGTCTATTATATTAGCAAATGGCTCTTCGTCTGCAATGCCAATTATGTCTAAAATCGGATCGTGATTTATATTTGATTTTTTGCTACTTTTATTCATCTTTTCTTTTTGTACGAGAAACTCAGCGAAATCTATCAACTCTTCTAACTTTTCTTTTGGTAGATTTCGAAGAGCAGATAAAAATTTATCGTTGGATAACAGTTCTTTTTCATTATTCATTTGAATTACCTCGAAAAATATCCCAATTAACAATGAAAAATTAAGAATTTTTCAATGTCAATGCAATAACTTTTACTTTTGGACAGAATCAATGTTCACTTTACCACTCACTGTATGAATATTTGTACAACGAGAACATTATCTCTTTTTCATCTACCTCACCAGCAATCCCTTTTTCACATCTACAAAACCACCGGCCTGGAATCGAATAAAATACACGCCGGTAGAGATAGGTTGACCGTTGTCGTTCGTGCCGTTCCATTGCTGGCTGTACGTTCCTCCGGGCACGACCCGGTCGACCAACGTCCGAACTTTTTGCCCGAGTACATTGTACACACTCAGATGAACATGACCGGTTTTTGGCACCTGAAATTGAACCGTTGTCGTGGGGTTGAACGGATTCGGATAATTCTGGAACAGCTTGAAGGTTTCTGGCAGTGTTTCCGCCTCATCCTCAACAACAGTTGGATCGTAATCGCCAACAAGTGTGCTGATCGAGTTGGCTGGCAGCAAAAACAATTCGCCCGCATTCACCGGTTCTTCTTTGGCAAAATACCGGTGCTGCACACTCGTGTAGCGCTCGTAAAAAGACGGCAACTTGCGTCCGGCAATACCGACGACCTGGGGCGCGGCGCTCTTGTTGATCATAACAACGGTGACTTTGCCGAGTTGCGGGTTTTTGAACGTCAGACATGGCACATCCTCGTGTTCTGATAGTGTATAAACTCGCACCGCACCGGGACGGATATATTTGTAATAATGTTTGGAAATATAATACCTCGATGTGGGCTGATTATCTACCACCAGTCCGTATCGTTCAGAATCTCTGTCCGCATTAAAACTCCACCAAATCCAGGCGCTAACATTGCCATAGCCGAGGGCATTATAAATATTTCCAGCTAAATTTAACGCACCCTGCCAGGTATTGGCATGGCCCGAGGTTTCTGTCATCCAGGTGGGCAACGCTGGATCAGGATTCTGAGCCCATTCATAAATCTGTGCCCATTGTTTTGCACCGGGACCACCAACGTTGATACCGTCCTCGTCATAATTATGTGTCGCTACAATATCGACATATTTTGCCGCTTCAGGGTCATTTTTTACCGCGAAAATATAATCGTCGATAGAATTTTGCGGCGGCAAGGCTTCAGCCCAATAAATTTTTGTATCCAGTCCCTCCCGCTCCAATCGCGGTCCGACAACTTTGATAAGATCGCGCATTTCACGGGGATTAATTTGACACGACGGATACGGCTCGTTGAATTGTGGTTCGTTTTGCAGACTGATGGCATAGAGATCGATTCCGGTTTCGTTTTTGATCATTTTAATCATTGCTGCCACGTGTTCGGCATATTCCTCGTAATAATGCGGCTCCAGCTTGTTGTCTGTAGCCCAGTATTCCGCTGACAAGGCTTTGTTGCGCTTCATCCACGCCGGTGGGCTCCACCAGGACAGGATGTATTTATCGACATCGGCATTATCGCGCAGCCAGCGTATGGTTCTGAGCGGTACAGCCGAGGTGTGGAAATGTTCCATCGCCATGACGTTCGGATCGCTGTTGTCATTGACCGGCTCGAATTCGTTATTGATCACGCCGAATCGGGCGACGCTCATGCCAATGTCAACGGCCAGATTCAACACCTGCTCGTTTTTCATGCCGGAACCTGTTCCCATAAAAGCGCCAAAGCCGTCAATGGTCTGAAATTCTTCAGATAAATTGACATCCACATTAACCGCATCGACATCGCGCATCGGAACCACATTGATGTCAAACGATCTGGTCAATCGCCTGGAACTGTCAGCAGTGACTGTCACCCGGATCGTTGACGAACCAGTGCGACCAGGAGACACTTTGAAGGATAATGTGGCTCTGCCATTTTCTACCGGACTGACAGACGCGTCCGGAATCAACCGTCTGTTGCTGCTTCGCGTGGTCAAAGTCACTGGATGCGAACCGTCAGCGCCATCGCTGATGCCGGTGAGAATGACTTGCTGCTCACCCGCATCTTTGGGCAGCGCTAAATCTGCGATCGGATCCATGGTTGCAGTCGGCGTGACCGGTGGACGATGGGCGTACGTGCCGACGCGAAAATCGTCAAAATAGAAATTACCCTGGAACAGCGGATCGTCGCCGCCCGGATCGAAATTAAACAGCAATGCTTTAATGCGGGAAAAATCCACTTCCGTGCCGTCGCCTTGTAAGTTGAGACCGGTGAAATCAAAGTAATATTCCTTATACTCGTCTGTCACCGTATGGCGAACTGTCTTGGCTGTGTTGTAATGATCATTTGCATCCCATAAAAAGATCAACATTTCCGTGCCCGGCACATCGGTTTTCATGGTGATGCTGACATAGGGATACTCGGTCAAATCCAGTTCTTCCGGGATGCTGTACCACAGTCCCGCCCACTTGTTACCGGAGCGGGTCTTGTCGATTTCAATGCGCATCACACCGTTTTCTTCGAAACAGCGATGTGATCCTTCTCCCGGTCCAACGCCCCAGTCCGGCGGCCATTTTGAACCCAGCTCGCCGTCGTTAAATTCATCCTCAAAACCAACTGTGGGCTTTTGACGGACCTCAATAATAAAACTGGTGGATACAGATTCGTCTCCATTATTTGTCGCTGTGCCGCCATCGTCCGCAACAGTCACAGTAATCTGTGCTGATCCGGTTTTTCCAGGATGAGGTGCAAAACTGAGCAAAGCCGTGGAATCCGGTGACGAATAATTGATTGATGGATCCGGGATCAAAGACGTATTCGAACTTTTCGCGGTAATGATCAAATGTTGCACTGCTTCGGCATCACCGTCATCGATGCCGGTCAAGGTGAGGTGATGTTCGCCAGAACCTTCGAGGACAGACATGTTGTCAATCGGGGCGATTGTTGGCGGATCATTCACATCATCGAAAACTGTCACTTGAAAATTCGTGGAGGAGCTATCCACGCCGCCATTTACAGTACCGCCATTGTCTTTTAATTTAATGGTGACCATCACAGTGCCGGTTTGAGCATCTTTTGGTTTGAAAGCAAGTACAGCATTTGGACTCGTACTATCGTGATGTATGACAGGATGAGACAGAATCAATGTATCTGAACTTGCAGCGGAGAGGCTGATTTTTTGCTCTGCATTCGGATTACCATCATTGATGCCGGTCAGTCGGATGTCCATAGGCGTTCCGGCAGAAGCATAAACATCATCGACCGGATTCATCGTTGGCGGCTTGTTGTTTTCCACAACCACATCAAAAGGCACGATTTTCGGATCGGGTGCATTACCGGTGACCTGCACCGTAATTGTTGTGGTGCCGGATTTGTCCTGTTGGGGCGTATATTCGAGCGTACCTGTTTTTTCACCCGGCGTATAATGGACTGTGGGATCAGGAATCAAATCTGTGTTGGAACTGGAAGCGGTTATGCTGAGCGGCTGGTCGCCTTGCACGATATTTTCGACACCGCGAAAAGGCACTAGGGCTTTTGCGGAATTGATGTAATGCGATTGCCGGGGAATCGTAGTCATGTATGAGAAGACGTGAGCTGCCTCGCCGATACGGACATCATCAAACCAGACCTTGCCATTAAAACGCAGCGCGCCGCCTGGATTAAAAACAAAATTCAGCATGACCACATCTGTTAAATCAACTTTATCGGCGATGCCGGAGAAATCAAAAACATATTCTACAAAATGCTCAGAAGCGACAATTTCCTGATACATCTTCGGCGGATACTCGTAATTATCTGCACCATCCCACACAGAAAATCCCAGATTGAAATCGCGTTTTGCCTTGACTTTTAAACTCACATACGGATGTTCTGAAATATCCAGCGCTGAAAAGGAAAAAGTAAAACTGTTCCAGGTATCGCGCTTGTTCGCGTCGATCTGAAGCACACCGTTCGCCTCGGTCAAGTCGTAATCCGGGGTTTCGTTCCAGCCGGTGAGGGTGTTATCTTGAAAATCATCTACCAAACCAGTTTGAGCAAAAACTATAGACGTCATGAACGTCACAAAACATAAAATCTTTACAATTCGCATAAATCATCCTTTTTTTATGTCATATTTTTATCCGAAAAGTTTTAAGTTAAATATAATAAATTTTGATTGCCAATCAAGGAATTTTCTATGAATTTTTCAACTCTGATGAATTCTAGTCATGATTTTGGATTTTTAAAACTAAAGTGAAAAACAAATCACGTTCACATATAATTTTAAATAGGACACGGATTTAACAGAGATAACGGATTTTCACAGATCATCAATGTGGCTATCACTTAATTAGAATCTTCAAAAGCATAATTCACAATCCGGGCGAATCATTTGATTTCGCTTTTTCTGTGTTCCCTTTTCAACATAAGGAAATTACCATTGTCCATCTTGCCATTCAAGTGCTATAGTGAGTTGGAATTTTTGACGAGCCGGGTTCGGTTTATACCCCCGGAAAGTAAATCGAAAATATGATGAAAAAATTGATTTACATTTACGATATTAAAAATTAAATTATATTCAAAATCCAGATCGTAATGAAGGAGTTTGAAATGAAAGATATAAATATTGCAAATGACATTATCCCTGTCGGAGATTTTAAAAACAAGGTTTCGAAATATCTCAAAGAATTGAAAACCACTGGTCGTCCAATGGTAATCACTCAAAAGGGAAAACCAGCGGGTGTGCTTGTATCTCCGGAAGATTATGATGAACTAATGTACCAAAAATCTGTCATTGAATCTATTCATCGCGGCGTTTCTGACATAGAGAGAGGTGACACGTATACCACAAAAGAACTTAAAGCTGAACTCGATAACAAAAGAGCATGATGATATGCAGGTCATCTGGACTCGCGAATCATTAAAACGTTTAAAAGAAATCAAAGATTATATCTCGAGGGATAGTCCCAAAAGAGCGGTTTCGTTTATTGATTTTTTAATAGAACAAGGGGACATGCTTAAAGATCATCCAAAAATTGGCCGGATAGTGCCAGAAATTGAAAGTGAAAAGATCAGAGAAATTATTGCCCGAAAATACAGAATCATTTATCGATTGACAAAAAATCGTATCGAAATATTGACAATATTTGAAGGGCATCGGTTGTTACGACCTGAGGATGTGGCAGAGAATTGAAATATTCAATAAACAGAAAGGATAGCAAAATGCTCATCCAAAATGCAAAAACATTCATATCTTTTTCATTTCCTTCTGAAAAAATTGGTTGGATTGTTAATAATAATGGAGAAATTTACAAAACCACAGATTCGGGGCAAACATAGACGTTACCATCAAGTCCTTAACAATGGGCAATCACATCAATTCAATTCAATTCAATTTATAACCTGATAATACAATTATCTCCCCTTAAAAACATCGTCATGCTCAGCCCTTTCATCGATTACGTCAGTGGTTGAATTAATCACTTGCATTTATCAGTCAATTCTTTTATTATACTTTAAATCGATGTTGAAAGGAGGTGATTCAGATCAACCGTTTGTTTTTAATCCATTTAGATTTTTAAACATTATGGAGGTACTCATGAAACGTACGACCAGATCATTGTTAGTATCAACAGGTTTGTGTATTTTGTTAGTAGTGACCGTTTCTCCTGGTTATGGACAAAATGTCGTAGAAAATGGCAGCTTTGAGAACACGACCGGTTGGACGATTTATAATGGTGGCACACCGGATGAAGTTGAATTTCTATTCCCCTATACTGGTGAAAGACCGACCTGGGGAAGTGGCGATGCATGCCTGTATATTTACGGGCTGTTGCAAAGCGGTGAATGGATAAATGGCCTTATCTGGCAGCAAGTTGAACTGGAGGGTGGCAAAACCTATGTTTGTGATGCGGCATGGACCGGGTTATACGGGGATTTTGATCAGGGGTCATGGTTTCAGATCTATGTGAGCGAAGAAGAACCGGTTGATGGTTCTGATTGGACTCCGATAGGCGACACACATTCGGATCGTATGCTTGGCTTTAATTCATGGTCAGGGTGCCCTGGCCTGGCAGTAGACGGGACCTTTATGGATGATGCATGCGATCCAAATCATACTGTGTTATACCGGGCACCGGCAAAAGCCGGAGAAACCGTGCCAGTGTTTATCGGCCTGAAAACTGGCGCCGGTTGGGGCGGAACAGAATTTGAAATTTTGGTTGACGATATCTCGTTACGACCCAATCTAATCACGAACGGTGATTTTGAAAACGATGAGAGCTGGTCTGTTTATGACCTGGGAGCTCCACAGTCACTCGAGGTCATTCTGTCGGATTCAACGGAAAACGCTCCGGCTCTCGGCCATAATAACTGTATGATAATTAAAGGCGATGCCCAGGGAGAGTCTTGCAATGGATTGATATGGCAAAAGCTGGAACTGATTGGCGGCGCGACGTACGAATTTAACGGGGGCTTTCGGCACGTCAGCGGTAACTTAGCTGATGGTTTTTGGTGCCAGGTTTATCTGAGCGAAGAAGCGCCAATAGAAGGCCAGGATTGGACGCCCACAGGGGAAACCAACTCGGACCTGCTCATCGGATTCAATTCAACTACAGATTGCAGCGGGGATTTGGTCGACGGTACATTTCGAAAATTTGCTTGCGATGGTCAAGATACAACGCAATACATTGCTCCCGGAACCTCGGGCGAGCCTGTTGATGTCTATTTTGGTATTAAAGCAGGGAGCAATAGCAGTGAACCGTTTGAAATTACCATCGATGATATAAGTTTGGTGCAAATGAGCGATACTGAAACCGCAGTGAAAAACGTCTCGCACATCAAACCATCCGGGTATACGCTTGAACAGAATGTCCCCAATCCATTTAATCCAGGCACAGGTATTCGCTATTCCATTCCTGTGCAAACCAGAGTTCATTTGGCTGTTTACAATGTACTCGGTCATAAAGTAGCTACTCTGGTTGATGAAAATCAAGCTCCGGGTACATATTCGGTAACCTTTGATGCTTCGAAGCACAATAGCGGTCTTTATCTGTATCGATTGGAAACAGACGATTTTAGCGAAACGAAACGCATGTTATTCATCAAATAATAATTCAGTACCGTTTATGAAACCAATTCAGTCGATTGGAACAGCAAATTCATGAAGCAGTTATGCAGTCGATCGTGATACTCGAATCTATTTTGTCTGATGTTGTTTCAATAACTGAATTGGTTTTTATTGTACAGGCTTGGTGCGAAACAATAGTCGAGGGAGTGTCATAAAAGAAAACAACCATGAAAAAAAATTTGACAATTATTTTACTATTCTTCTGTTGTACTCAAATTTTCGCTCAAATCTCTGCGTATCATGGCATTCTTGCACCTTATGGCAACGATCATTACTTTGCCAGAACCATAGGCAGTATTACATCAGCAGCGCCTGATTTTAGCTCAGACTTACAAAATCCGGCAGGACTTGCAGCTTGTACAAGTCCCCAATTGTTGATCAGCACAACGCTGGACAAGAGTGATTATAAACTGACCCGTTATTCCACCGAGGATGCTTCTACCTTTTCAGAAACCGGTTTAGAAAATGCATCACTCTCTTCATCCTATGCGGTTCAATTGTTCAACAAAAAGACTGTCATGGCACTGTCTGTCAATAAACGAAACAGGTTATAGTGAAGCGCATCAGATTTCATTTGGCGGAGAATATACATTTCGTTCCCAAAAATGGCAAGCGCCGATATTTCTGGCCTGGCAAAAATTCTGGGTGCCGGATCTACAAGAAAACTCGTTTGAACTTTTTTCCTTATACTGGTATGAAAAGCAAAAGTCATTTAACCGTTTCACAGCAGGCACACGTTTACTTTTGAAATCTTTTGAATTCTTTTTATCGACCGGTTGGGAAATAAGAGAGTTTCGTTTTAGTGATTGGCTCATTCCTCCATATTCATGAGTAGCAGTACCTTCGTCAGGTTCTGACGTAAAAAAAACAGTAATTTATTTGAACCTTGGTTTAACGTACAGTTTTAATGACTAATGCATTATAACATCTTTTTAAAATTCGCCATTTCACTTGTTATTGGCACGCTTGTTGGCCTTCAGCGTGAATATGCTTTTGAGAGCGAAGACAAAGAACTCACAGCCGGCATCCGCACCATGGCGTTGATGGGCATGATCGGATGTGCCGCAGCCATGCTCTCTAGCGAGCTCGGTTCGGCCTGGCCTTTTGTCATTATCATACTGCTGGGCGGCCTCTTGCTCGCGCTTGGTTTTTACACCCAGGCACAAGCCAGCAAAAAAGGTCTGACAACCGAGTTTGCCGCTCTGCTCACCATGCTGGCTGGCTCACTTGTTTATCTCGAATTTATCGCACTGGCTGTGGCATTAACTGTGGCGATTACCGCCATCCTGTCTTTTAAAATTGAAATGCACCAGTTTGTCCGTAATTTGACCCGCGAAGATATTATTGCCGTGATAAAATTTGCCATGATTTCAGCGATCATTTTGCCGGTGCTTCCCAACCAAGATTTTGGCCCGGAGCCGCTGAATGTGTTCAATCCGTATAAAATCTGGTTGTTAGTGGTTTTTATTTCCGGCATCAGTTTTGTGGGTTATGTGCTGATCAAAATCATTGGACCACGTAAAGGCATTGGTTTGCTGGGATTATTGGGCGGTTTGGCGTCCAGCACCGCTGTCACGTTAACACTTACTCAGCGCAGCCGGACAAATCCCACCTTTTCAACCGCTTTTGCTCAGGCGGTCATCCTGGCATGGACGGTTATGTACATTCGTCTGTTAGTCATTGTGGTTGCAGTGAATAGCTCGCTTTTTAAACATTTATGGCTGCCTGTGCTGGTGGCAGTTGCAGTAGGATTGCTGTATGCATTTTTTCTTTATACATCCCAGAAAGGTGAACCCTCGAGTCACGAAGTAAGCTTGTCGAACCCTTTTGAACTGAGTCCGGCGATTAAATTTGGCATTATCTTTTCTGCGGTTTTGCTGCTGTCAAAAATAGCGAAAACCTATCTGGGTGATGCCGGCATTTACATTGCCGGTGCGGTATCCGGCCTTGCAGATGTGGATGCTATTGCTCTGTCTGTTGCCGATCTGAGTTCACAGTCAAACGGGTTGGACGAAATAATCGCTGCACGAACGATTCTGCTGGCAACGGTTTCAAATACATTTCTAAAAGGTATGGCTGTTGTCCTCGGCGGCACAGAAAAAATGCGTCATGCTGTCATTGGCGGTATGATTATGATTATTGTGACTGTGTTGTTTTTTGTGATTTTCGGATAGGGCTTTTTGCCTAACCGGTACCAACTTAAACGTCATTCAAATGATTACCATCCAAATTGTTATCAGATTTTTATTCTCAATTTCCGGAATACCGATAATAATGTATCCTGTTTCCACATAAGAAAATCACAAAATAAAAAGAGGCTTAGATGGACGTTTTTCTTACCGGCGGTACTGGTTTTGTGGGTGGATGGATAATGCGAGAACTGCAGCGAGCCGGGCATGATGTATGGGCTCTCGTCCGGCGGGAAAAAGATGCTTCGGCGATGGCGAAAATCGAAGTTGCTCCGGTGGTTGGAGATCTGCTCATTCCTGAAACGTATGAACCGGCTCTCGACAATTGCAAAGCTGTCATTCATCTTATTGCTGTCATTGAAGAGAAAAAGCGCAAGAACATCACTTTTGAGCGTATAAATATCGAGGGTACCCGGCGACTGCTCGAAACTGCTGCAGAACATGGAGTGAAACGGTTCCTCCACATGAGTGCAAACGGCGCCGATGTTCAGGGACCCACAACATATTTGAAATCAAAAGGTATAGCTGAGGACTTTGTCCGGCAGAGCGGATTAAAGTATACCATCTTCCGGCCGAGTTTTATTTACGGTCCCGGTGATGATGTTTACACCATGCTGGCCAATCTCATTCGTTTCTCGCCGTTTGGCATCATGCCGGTGTTCGGCAACGGATTGTACCGGCACCAACCGGTCTCTGTTTTTGATGTAGCAAAAGGATTTACCCATGCGTTGACTATGGAAAAAGCAGTTGGCAAAACATACGAGGTTGGTGGACCGGAAACATTGAGTTATATCGAGCAGATTAGAGAGATTGGCCGGGCGATCTGCAAAAAAGTCCGCATCGTGCCTCTTCCCATGTGGCTGACGCGGATCATGACTTCATTGTTAGGTCCACTGCCCGGTTTCCCATTGGACAATGACCGGCTTACTATGCTGGTTCAGGATAATGTCTGCGACACCAAAGCATTCACCACGGATTTGGACATCACCCTCCACTCTTTTTCAGAGGGATTAGATTATCTGGTGGAATAATTTGCAAAGATATTTATTCCATATTGGATATTGTAATTTATTTGAAATTTGAGATTTGTGTTTTGGGATTTTTACCCAAATCAAAACGTGCTTTGATATATTCGTGATTCCCGTTTGACTATCAGGCCAGCAGCACAGCTAAAATACCGGTGATAAAAATGCCGTCAAACGTACCCGCGCCACCGATAGAAGCGACCGGGGCACCGAGCCCGGATATTCTGGGGAGATTCATCACATCTGCGCCGATAATTGTACCCATTGTGCCTGAAATATAAGCGACTCTGGCCGCATCACCCGAAGCCAGGATAAAAGCAACAATCAGTGTGACCAGCGGTGGTATGAGAATGGGCGTGGCAATACCCAGGCCGCGGACCGGTCTGGAAATGCTGTTGACGACAAGTGCAACGATAGCTGTTGCAATAACTGGAATCAGCAGCCCGCCGCGCATCCACAGGTACAATGATACCAGAGTGGGAATCACTGCACCGCCGATATTGACAGCCACGACTGTGCAAGAAGGTTTAATTTGCGGAATGCGGTAACGCATTCCCCAGAACTTGACGGGCTCCTGGATAACCTCGTCGCACTCGAGCTCCTTCACCGGGATGTTAATCATACTGCCAATCAATGAGCCCATGAGAATGACAAAAACAGTAAAAGTACTGAATCCCAGCTTTTCAAACGCGATGGTAATAATGTGAAGCTGAAGCAAAATGAAGAAAAACACCAGCCCAAAAAGTGCAAAAATAAAAAATAAAATCATAACCGGCGGATAAAATCGCATAAAAGCTCCAATTCTGTATAATATTGATAAATGTCATTATAACGTTTTAACTGAATCATCGGCTTTTTAATATCTTGTTCTTTGAGGAAAAATGCAATATAATAATGGAGAATCATCATGTTATCCGATCTCGAGATTGCCCAGGAAGCGTCGCTGTATCCCATTGCTGAAATTGCCGAGGAATTTGGCGTCTATCGCAAGGAACTCGAACAATACGGCAACAACACAGCAAAAATCGATCTATCCATTTTCGACCGCATTCAAGACAATCAAAAAGGCAAGTACATTGTGGTTACGGCCATCACGCCAACGCCGTTGGGTGAAGGGAAAACCGTGACAACCATCGGTTTGTCCATGGCTCTGAACCGGATCGGCAAAAAAGCAGTGTGCGCCATTCGTCAGCCGTCCATGGGCCCGACATTTGGCATCAAAGGCGGTGCCGCCGGTGGCGGCTATTCCCAGGTGGTACCCATGGAAAGTTTCAATCTGCATTTTACCGGCGATAATCACGCTGTCGGGTCAGCGCACAATCTGCTGGCAGCTTTTCTGGATAATTCCATCTATCATGGCAATCCGCTGGACATCGATCCATACTCCATCACCTGGCCCAGAGTTTTGGATATGAGCGACCGGGCACTGCGGCACGTTATGCTCGGTCTTGGCAAAAGATCGAACGGTGTTCTTCGGGAAGCTCATTGGGACATTACCGCAGCCAGCGAAATTATGGCTATCCTGGGACTATCCCAAAACATACATGATTTGCGCGAACGGTTGGGACGGATCATTGTCGGCTATTCCCGTGACGATACACCGATTACAGCCGAGATGCTCAAGGCAGCCGGATCGATGACCGTTTTGCTAAAGGAAGCGCTCAAGCCTAATCTGATTCAAACTGTGGAAAACACACCGGCGCTGGTCCACACCGGCCCGTTTGCAAACATCGCTCACGGCAACAGCTCGGTTTTAGCGGACATGATCGGTCTCCGGCTGTGCGATTATCTGGTTACAGAAAGCGGATTTGGTGCGGATATCGGCGCGGAAAAATTTTTTAACATCAAATGCAGGCAAATGGACAAAACGCCGGATGCGGCTGTGATGGTTTGCACAGTGCGCGCGTTAAAAATGCACAGCGGTGATGTCAAAGTTGTCGCCGGTAAACCGCTGGACAACGCGTTGCTGTCGCCCAATCAGGATGCTGTCAAACGCGGCATTGTGAATCTGGAAAAACAAATCGAAAACATCACAAAACACGGCGTGCCCGTGGTGGTTGCTATCAACCGCTTTGACAGTGACGTGCCCGAGGAAATACAGGTGATAAAAAACGCGGCAATCAATGCCGGAGCCAAAGATGCCGTGGAAAGCGAATTGTGGGCACAAGGCAGTGCCGGCGGCGAATCTCTGGCCAAAGCTGTGATCAAAGCCGCCAACCTGCCTAATAATTTCAAGTTTTTATATTCACTGGATATGAGCATCGAAGATAAAATCGAGACCATTGCCCGTGACATTTACGGTGCTGCCCAGGTCGAATACAGCGTTGAAGCGCGCAAGCAAATAAAGCACTTTAAAGAGCTCGGGCTGAATGATCTGCCAATTTGTATGGCAAAAACTCATCTTTCTCTTTCACATGATAAAAATCTCAAAGGCCGGCCGGAAAATTTTCTCATTCATGTGCGGGAGGTTCGGGCGGCGGTTGGCGCCGGATTTCTGTATCCCATATTAGGCGATATGATGACCATGCCCGGTTTGCCCTCACACCCGGCTGGCGAACAAATTGATATCAATAAAAACGGAAACATTGTTGGACTTTCGTAAAAGCTCAGTCTTGGGTGGAAGTTTTAAAATTTGGCACTAAAGTGCCTATTAAAGAATCTCAATAATAACCCCGACTTGAAAGTCGGGGCTATAATATTGCCCCGAGCTTTAGCTCGGGGTTAAAGATGACCTCTCAACATAACGGGCTTTAGCCCACTTTTGTAATGCTGCAAAGATTTTCTCCCATCAGTGAGCTTTTACAAAAAATGTGTGAGAACTGTTGACTTTTAAATATAAATTTACAACATTGTCCGCCGGACAAAACATCACTTTTGCAAGAAGAATATTATGAATAACCAGGATATCACTCAAAACGTTAAAACCATAATCGATTCACTTCCCGCGCATGTGACTTTGGAAGCTGCCGCCAAAACCCGTTCCGCTGATGAGGTCAAGGCCGCAATTCAGGGCGGCATTCAGATCATCGGTTATAACTATGTTCAGGAAGCAGAGCGCATCAAAGCGGAGGTCACTGATAATGTGAAATGGCACATGATCGGCCACCTGCAGAAAAACAAGGTCAAAAAAGCGGTACCGCTCTTCGACATAATCGAAACCATCGATTCAGTCAAGCTGGCCAAAGAAGTGGATAAAAGATGCGCAGCTATTGATAAAAAAATGCCGGTTCTGATCGAAATCAACAGCGGCCGGGAAGAACAAAAAGCCGGCGTTTTTCCGGAAAAAGTAGAACATCTCATTCGCTCCATCAACTCCTTTGCCAACATCCGGGTACAGGGTTTGATGACAATGGGACCTTTTCTGGATGATCCGGAAGAACTGCGCCCTTGTTTTAAAGAAACAAAAGAACTGTTCGACAAACTCGCAGCCGAGGAGATAGAAAACGTCGAAATGAAAATCCTGTCCATGGGCATGAGTGACAGCTATAAAATCGCCATTGAAGAGGGAACCAACCTGGTGCGTCTGGGCACTGTACTTTTTGGGCCGCGCTCATAGTTTTATTGAATATTTTGACCAGTTCTATTGTTCCCGCAACATGAATAAAAGAACGAATTAATGACAGGTAACTCGAAAACAAACAAATGAGGTGCAAGATGCTAAAAAAACTATTTATGCTAATGCTCGTTGCTTCGCTCGGTTTTTGGGCGTGCAGTGAGGATAATGGTAACGGAAACGGTACCGGTCCTGACCAGACAGAAGAACCACCGGAATTTCAGGCTGATATCCCCACTCTGCCGTCACAGATAACGCAATCTTCGAACCCCAAAGCACAAGAGCTCTCCATGTTTTACTCCATGGCATCCAGCTTGAGCAATACTTATATGGGAGTGCTCTTCCCCCCGGGATCTGCAAATGATCTTGCTGAAATGGGCGGCAAATGGAAATATACCTGGACAGACGGTCAGTTAACCGTTAATCTTACTGTCGAAGAAGTGGATAATAAATATCGCTGGGAAGTGAGATACGACGGTACAGACGGCGAAACCACGTACGATAACTGGCTGTTTATGGTAGCTGAACAGTCCAAAGATGGCAAGAGCAACGACATTACCGTCTATGAGGACAACACCTCGAATGTGATTATGACCTATTCGTGGTACGTAGATGATTCGCAAACGCATCATTATAATATTGAATCGTCCAGCTACCAGGGCGGTATTAAAATCATTGCCGAGATCGATGCCAACAGCGCCGGATGGCTGGAACTCTATGAATCCACTGACGGTGAATTTTCACTAATGAAAAAATTCGAGTGGGACGCTGAGGGCAATGGCACATGGACAGTATTCCAGGACGGAGAACAAGTCGATTCAGGAACCTGGTAAATTATTCACTGTTTGACATTCTTATGGCGTGTAAAGAGTCTTTGCACGCCATTTTTATTTTCATGTCTTTTTGTTTTTGATTTCGTTCCGGAATCTTTTATATTGCCTTGAATTGAAAACGGAGGAAAGATGAAAGCGATTATTGTTTATTTTTTATGCATGACAGGAATAGTTATGGCAAGTGAGATAAGCGAACAAACTGTTAACGAAACGATAGATGCACTGACGCGTGCCTATCCTGAAGAAGCGGATCGAATCGAAACCGGCGTTAACCAGGTTGCCGAGCGCTGGTGGGAGGAGGATGGCTCGGCTCCGGATTTCAAATCGTTTTGCATGAAACATTTTATTACAGACAGGGACACTCTGACTCAAACCTTTCAACGTTTCGAACGCAATCTGGAAATTCTTTACGGTCACAATCACGAAATCAATCGCGACCTGAGTATGCCGGTCGAGTTGGAAATGGATTATCTTTTGCCGGTGGATTACCTTTTTTCCGAGTACGATCCATTTGCCCACATTCAATCCGATATGTTTGTAACGAAAATCGCTTTTATTGCGCTGCTCAATTTTCCGATGTATACGCTGAAACAAAAACTGTCTTTGGGCGATGACTGGACCCGCGAGCAATGGGCAAAAGCTCGCCTGGCTGAAGAATTTGCCTCCCGCGTTCCGTCGGAAATAGTACAGAACTTATCCCGCGCGTATGTGCAGGTGGATGATTACATTGCCAACTATAACATTTACATGCACCAGCTCGTCAATGACAAAGGCGAGCAGCTTTTTCCCAAAGGTCTCAAGCTGATCACACACTGGGGATTGCGAGACGAGCTCAAAGCCCAGTATGCCAATCCCGATGGCTTTGAACGCCAACAAATAATTCAGGAGGTGATGCAGGACATTATCACCCAAAATATTCCTAAAAAAATGATCGATAATCGGCAATATAAATGGAATCCGCTTGCGGATAAACTTTATCATAACAATGAATCCATAGCTTATCAACCGGAACCCAATACTCGATATAAAAAGTTTTTGAGCATCTTTCAGGCCGAACAGAAAACCGATCCGTACTATCCGGATTTCCCGACAAAAATAAAACGACGGTTCAACAAAAACCGGGAGATTTTGGAAGAACAATTTGTCGATCTGGTCACCTCGGTGCTCACTGATCCGGTGGCGCCAAAAGTGGCGCAACTGATTTCGAACCGTCTTGGCCGCGACCTCGAGCCGTTTGACATCTGGTACAATGGTTTCAAGCCTCAGAGCGAAATCAACGAAGCAAAACTCGACAGCATCGTCGGCGAACGCTATCCCACTGTTCGCGCTTTTCAGAATGACATTGCGGTTATTCTACAACGCCTTGGCTTTGATGACAGGACCTCCCGATTTCTGGCGCGGAAAATCAACGTCGATCCGTCACGCGGTGCCGGGCACGCCACCGGCGCCATGCGCAGCGAAGACAATGCGCACTTGAGAACACGCATCCCCAAAGACGGCATGACGTACAAGGGATTCAACATTGCCATTCATGAGCTCGGTCACAATGTTGAACAGGTTTTTTCGTTGAACAGAGTGGATCATTACATGCTGAACGGTGTCCCCAACACGGCTTTTACAGAAGCGTTTGCCTTTGTCTTTCAATCCCGCGACCGCCTGGTCCTGGGACAAGAGTTTACCGATCCGTCAGCCGGGCACCTCAAGGCCCTGGATACGTTCTGGTCGACGTGCGAAATCGCCGCTGTTGGCCTGGTTGATGTGCGCGTCTGGCACTGGTTGTACGATCACCCGAACGCTTCGCCGGAGGAATTGAAAACCGCTGTTATCGATATCGCTAAAGACGTGTGGAACGAGTATTATGCACCACTGATTGGCAAACAGGATTCTATACTCCTGGCTATTTACTCGCACATGATTGCTTTTGGCTTGTATTTGCCGGATTATTCGATCGGACACATTATCATGTATCAGATTGAAGAATTTCTCAAGAACAGGAATCTGGGGGATGAAATGGAACGCATGTGCCGGATAGGACGTTTGACACCGAACGCCTGGATGCGCGAAGCTGTGGGTGAGCCGATTTCTGCAGAACCACTGCTGCAAGCGACCCGAAAGGCCGTAGAAAAAGTCGAGTAACTGTTTATCATTCAATTAGTGATCTTATGCAAAGTGAATTTTTCGATTCTGTACTCTGGACATGGGTCATTCTGCCGTTGTTGATTTTTACTGCCCGCATCGTCGATGTATCCATCGGCACGCTGCGGATCGTGTTTATTGCCCGGGGCGAAAAAATCATCGCTCCGATTCTGGGATTTTTTGAAATCGCCATCTGGCTGATGGCAATTCAGCAGATCATGCAAAACATAACAAACCCGGTGGCTTTTATTGCTTATCCGGCGGGATTCGCTTTTGGCAATTATGTTGGCATAATTATCGAACAAAAACTCGCCCTTGGCAAAATCATTGTCCGAATCATTACGCAAAAAGATGCCACTTTGCTGTTAAAAGCCATGCGCCGCTACGGTTTTGGGGTGACCAATATTCCGGCCCAGGGTAACTATGGACCAGTGAATGTCATTTACTCGATTATCGAACGATCGGACCTGTATAAAATTGACAGATTGATCAACAAATATAATCCGAAAGCATTTTATACTGTCGAAGACATTCGTTATTACAAGGCCGGCTTTTTCCGCAAAAAAACCTCGCCGGTTGAACGCGCCATTCGAAGGACAAGGATTACACGACGCAGAAAGTTTTATCGCAAGTTCATTTACCGGAAATAATGTTTTACAAAAATAGCATCAACAAAATTCTCGATCGATGAGGTGATTTATGAAGAGACGTGATTTTATCAAAACCGCTGCAGCAGGTGCGGCTTTTTCCATCGTGCCTGGCGGGATCATTAGCCGGACGGGACGGGCAGCTCCCAGCGACAAACTTGACATTGCCATGATTGGTGTTGGCGGCCGGGGACGCGCCAACCTGCGAGGCGTAAAAAGCGAAAATATCGTCGCCATGTGCGATGTGCATCAGCAGCACGCATCCGAAAGCTTCCTGGAATACCCAAAGGCGAAAAAATATTCCGATTACCGGGTTATGCTGGATAAAGAAGACAAAAACATCGACGCCGTGGTTGTCAGTACACCGGACCACACGCACGCCGTGATTACCATGGAAGCCATTCGCCGCGGCAAACACGTGTATTGCGAAAAGCCATTGGCTCACTCGGTGTGGGAAGTGCGCCAGGTCACCGAAGCGGCGCGCCAGGCCGGTGTGGCTACGCAAATGGGCAACCAGGGCCACTCGTCGGAACACATCCGTCTGATGTGCGAGTGGATCCGGGACGGCGCTATCGGCGATGTGACCGAAGTCCAGGCCTGGAGCAACCGGCCCTCCGGCGGATTTTCGTTTCCGGTGGCCATGCCTCGACCTGAAGAAACACCGCCGGTTCCCAAAGGCCTGGACTGGGATTTATGGTTAGGTCCGGCGCCTTACCGGCCGTATCATCCGGCTTATGTTCCGGCCATGTGGCGCGGCTGGATCGATTTCGGTACCGGCGCTCTGGGCGACATGGGCTGCCACATTCTCGATCCGTCGTTCTGGGCGCTCAAGCTCGGCCATCCTGTGGAAATCGAAGCCAATACCACGCATTACCAGGAAAAAGTCGCCAGGGAAACCTATCCGGTGGCTTCGATTGTTCGTTACCAGTTTCCCGAACGCGACGGCATGCCGCCGGTGAAACTGACCTGGTACGACGGCGGCATGCTGCCCCCGATTCCGGATGACTTTGAAGAGGGCCGGCAACTGGGCGGCAACGGCGAAATCATTATCGGCAGTAAAGGTAAAATGATCCACGGTTCGCACGGCGCCAGCGGATTGCGCATTTTCCCGGAAAGCAAAATGCAGGCCTACGATCGTCCGCCCAAAACGCTTGAGCGCTCCGACGGTCATCATCGCGACTGGATCAACGCCTGCAAAGGCGACGATCCTGCCAACGCCAATTTTGATTACGGCGGCCCATTGACAGAAATGGTCTTGTTAGGCGTCATTGCCATGCGGGTTAAAAACCACAGATTAAAATGGGATCCCGAGAACCTGCGCATTGCCAATAACCAAGAGGCCAACGCACTGGTCAAACCGGAATTCCGGGATGGATGGCATTTATGATGGTAAAGAGGATGTGTTCGTGACACCTGTTTGTCATCGAATAGAGTAA
>CAZSMC010000003.1:0-3952 GCA_964607755.1 uncultured Cytophagia bacterium
GTTGCTGTTGCAGAGGAAGACAATCACAAGAGAGGTCATAAACTTTTATAAAATTAATTTTTAACCAGTCATCAGGACTCCTAAGCTGCGTTCAACTGCATCCTGCTATGTGAGGCAACAACTTTTCCGTAGCTTTGCAACAGTTTCCGGTTGATCTCGTCCCAGCTATAACTTTTAGCCGTTATTATCGCTTGTTGGGCAAGACGCTTTGCCACACCCGGTTGTTCGAGCACCCTTTCGATATGTGCCGCAAAATCGTCTGGATCTTTCGGCCGAGCCAGCAAACCATCTTTTTCATGAGTAATAATATCTCCGACACCGCCGGCAGTTACACCTACAGTTGGGATATCGGATGCAAAAGCTTCCAGTATCACATTGCCGAACGTTTCGGTTGTTGACGGGAAGGTAAAAATATCTGCGCTTGCGTACCATTGTGCGAGCTCGTGGCCGTGCATAAATCCGGTGAAATGCGCATCAGGCAATTGATTTTCAAGTTCTTCCCGCATAGGTCCGTCTCCGATCAGCACGGTTTTGAAATCATGGCCACGTTGTTTCAAAATTTTGGATGCAGCAACCAAATCGTCCAAGTCTTTGTGATTAATCAACCGGCCCACAAAAAGTAAAATCGGTTTATTCTCTGCGCCTATGGACTGCCGCAATTCTGTGCTTCTCAGAGCCGGGGAAAACCGGTCCAGCTCGATACCCCGCTGCCACAACTCGACATTTTGAATGCCTCGATTTTCAAGCTCTTTCACAGTGCTCGGCGATGGCGCATAGGTGCGTAAACACTGGTTGTGAAACCACTGCAGATACTGCCAGCCCATTTTCTGTAACTTTTGTAAACCAAAATAGGCAAAGTAATCTATAAAATGCGTGTGATAACTGGTGACAACAGGTATATTTTTTCGCTGGGCATATTTCAAACCGTATATACCCAACGGTGTAGGCGCTGCCAGGTGAATTAAATCCGGCTGAAATACATCCAGTTTTGCATCCAGGCCGTCAAAGTACGGTAAGCCCATTTTATAGTAGCTGTAAAGTGCAAAAGGTATTGAACTGACTTTGATAACTTTATTGTGCCACGGGTAAGATTCGTCCGGCTTGACCGGGCTGAAAAACTGAAAATCTATGCGTTCATTTTGCAGCGTATCGATGAGGTGGCACAGCGTTTTTACAACACCATCCGTATTCGGGGGGAGACTCTCTGTAAAGTATGAGATTTTCATGTTATTATTCCTCCAGTCACGACCAAACTTATTTTTGCACAAAAAATACCCAACGCCATACCGGCCAAAACATAGCTGGGAAAATGCAATATCACTTTGATCATACTCATCCTCCAAAGTTTGGATAAAGTACAGATCACGTTTTAGTGCAAAATAAAGAAGAGGTTAAATAGTAGGAAAATAATTATTAAGGAATTGTAAAGTGACGAGGGGGATTTGTCCTGGAAAATTGGTGGTTATTCTCTAAAAAAATCAAAAATAAGTGATGAACATAAATTCCGTGTTAATGTTTTTTTAAAAGAAATAAAAACATCAATCAAAAGCAGTGGGGCGATTCGGGTCATCCCGGTGAGCTTTGACTTCTCTTAAATGTTTATGATTGGTCCGGTTTTCGGACAGCTCTGGCACATTAGCAAAATCAAAAAAGTTAACGTCTCCGGTTTCATGACTTTGGCGCGCTTTTCCACCGATTATTTCGCACTGAAAGATAATTTTAAAAGCGTGATACAAAGACAACGGCCGTCCGGAACGGTTGGCGTCTAAAACCGCAATGACTTTTTTAACCTCAACTTTAAAGCCGCTTTCTTCATGCACTTCTCTGGCCACGGCGCGTGCTGGTGCTTCGCCGACATCGACCCAGCCGCCGGGCATGCACCATTTTTGATCCGAACGTTCTTTGACCAGCAAAATCTGACCGTCGCGAAGAACTGCACCGCGAACATCTATTTTAGGCGTGGCATAACCAGGCTGGCTGGTAAAATCATCAATGAGTTTTTCTCTCTCAAGTCCGGTGTGCAATTCTAGGATTTCACTGGCAATTTCTGCCAGGCGTTTATTGCGCTCCACTTCGTAGGGATTCCGGGCAAAGGTCAAACCCGTCTGACTCAGACTTTGCAGTTCACGCGCCCATTTCAGCCACTTTGGAATATCCTGTTCCATTTTAATCTATCATGTTGTGATAGTCTGATTAAATTGCATTATAAAATATCCAACACATGCTAGTACAAAATTGTTTCCAAATTTGTTTTTCAGTCGATATTTGTTACATTGATTACTTGTTTGTTAAATTAAACTTGAAAGGAGTGGTCAATGAATATCGGATTTATCGGTCTCGGGATTATGGGCAAACCAATGAGCATAAATCTGTTAAAAGTTGAATTTCAGGTCACTGTGTGGAATCGAACGACATCCAAAATGGACGATGTCGTTCAGGAGGGTGCTCAGGCTGGCGACTCTCCTGCTGATGTCGCTGCCAGGTCGGATGTGATTATTACTATCGTCTCGGACACGCCCGATGTGGAAAAAGTCATTTTAGGCGAAAATGGTGTTATCCATGGCGTCAAAGAGGGCAGCGTGGTCATAGATATGAGTACCATTTCGCCAACCGTAACCCAGGACATTGCCGCACAGCTCTACCAGAAGAATGTAGATATGCTGGATGCGCCTGTCAGCGGCGGTGACACTGGCGCCAAAGCCGGCACGCTGGCGATTATGGTCGGCGGAGAAAAAGATGTCTTTGAACGCTGCCTGCCGGTTTTTAAAGCGATGGGCAAAACCATCACCCACGTTGGCGGAAACGGCAAAGGCCAGGCGGTTAAGCTGTGCAATCAAATTTTGGTATCGGTGACAAATATGGCGGTATGCGAGGCTGTGCTGCTGGCGAGAAAATCAGGCGTAGACCCTGAAACTATGATCGAAGCGACGAAAAGCGGCGCGGCCGGGTCATGGCAATTGTCGAACCTCGGACCCAAAATGGCGAACCGCGATTTTGCGCCAGGATTTATGATCGATCTGCAGCAAAAGGATTTGCGCCTGGCGCTGGAAACAGCCCGCGAACTCAAGCTGCCGGTTCCGGCTCTGAGTCTGGTGCATCAACTTTTTATGGGCTGCCAGGCACATGGCGAAGGCCAGGATGGGACTCAGGCGCTGATCAAGTCATTGGAGCGATTGGGCGGAAGATAATACTCATTCTTCGATGTTCGACCAGTCTGCAAAGATATCAATGCCTGTGGCGGTTTCTCCGGAATCCAGCGAAAGCGATCCGGCCTGTCCCGGATGTTCCGGATCTTCATAAATACCCACAGTCTGAAAAGCTGTCAATGCCGCACGTGATGGCAGCCAGAAAACGGCAATAAAATTAACACTGCCACTGCGCACCGGCAGACGGAAATGGTAGGGGTTCTCACCCTCGTCGATACTGAAATCCAGGGACTTGAGCTGAATCAGATAATCCACGCTCTTTTCCGGTTTGCGCTTAAAGGCGGCCACAGCGACGGCTTCGGTGTTGGCAGGAAACGGGCCGTTAAAGTGGATATCGCCCTCGATGGCAGCATCCCGGTCTACTTTGCGCCAGTTGGCTATTAATTCAAGATCAAACACCGGATCTTCACGAGTGATATTAAATCCCAACGGCCTGAATTCCGTTCCAATATCGATCGGAATGGCCAGGACATCTGCCAAGTTCGTCTCGGTTTTTTTGCTGTACCACCACAATGCCAGAGCATCGTAATGACCGTAGGGCAGCGCCATTTCGGTGTAAACAGTGTCCTGATGGATTGGCAAACTATTGGGACTGTGATACACTTCATTAATCGCATGCGGCGGAAAATCCGGTGCCACCATCAGATAAATGCCCTCGGTATCCTCTGGCGGTTCGTTCAAAAACCGTACAGTCAGCGCCAGCTTGCCGGGCAGCGGCGTGAGACCGTAATCAACCTCGCAGACAA
>CAZSMC010000003.1:4052-57470 GCA_964607755.1 uncultured Cytophagia bacterium
CCGCTGGCCATAGTCCAGGTGCTGACCGTATCGCCATATTCGAGTGTGCGATCGACCTCATCCGACGAACCGTCGATGAGAATGCCATCATTTCGCGGATTGTAAAATTTCATCCCAACTGCGTTTTCATTAAAATCCCAGGATTGACGAACAACATCGAATTCCATGTATATATCGTCAGCATCGGGAAACATTTCTTTTAATTTCGCAGCATTCAAACTGCCGCCTCCTTCGAGTGAACCGCTGAACGGGTAAAACTTTGTTGTGACATAAAATGCCATATCATCCAAAGGGATGGCCCCGAGGCGCAGTGTTTGTCGAACTTCCCGACTCAACCGAACCACCGGCTTTTGCGTATAGCCAAGATAAGCTTTGGGATCTCCCTCAAACGGATAGATGTAAAAAAAATCACGTTCATTTGCCGCTTGCAATCCGCCCTTGCCGAACGTTAAATTAACAAGTCCGGTGTTAATGATTCCGACCAATCGTATTTTCTGAGTATCAAAAACATCTTGCACCGAGCCAAGAGGCGAGAAAAAAGTAATGTCTTCAATCAGCCCCCCGGGCCGTCCCATGCGGACGGCGTAATTGCTGTTGCGAACAATATCCTGTTCCGGATCAAATTCGAATTCATACGGTGTGGGCACAGGTTCTGTTATAGTCGAAGAATGGAACAAATAGCCATAGGCTTTTTGGTCAGGGTTTTGAGGATCATAAACCTGGACTTCAATTCGCTCGTTGTTCAATGCCTCGCCGTTGTCGATCCAGATGTGTGCTGGTGCTTTTGCACCAAGATCGCGGGCGAGAAAAACTAGTTCATCGTCATGATCCAAAGTATCATTATCGTGAATGAAATAACTGTGACGTTCCGTGTCTTCATTGAACGGATCTGTCGTTCGGATGCGTTCATCAATCTGAAACGGGATCATGTGCATAGACTGGCTGGCACTGTCATAAGTGTACATATAAATATCATCGATTGGAATCCCGTTGAATGCTGAAATCCGGCTACCGCGAACCACGACAGGTTCATAGCTTCGTTGTTCGGTAATGGGTACAGCGAACGACTGAACAGTGAGGATGAAAAATAACAGCATTATCATAACTTTCATTCTATTGCTCCTTCTGCTATTGCCCCCAGCACTCGAAAGCACAATTTTTATTTTTTCCTCCGAGTCTGGCTTGTTATAAATGATTAAAGAATTCTAGTTCTTAAACAATCAACACGATACTTTGCCGGAATCAGGTGTTATGAGCATCTTTTTTTCAGCTCTCATCTTATTCGCAATTCAAATATCGGGGCAGGGAGTCACAGAGCTTAAATGGAAGGTCAGCTACGCTGCCTTAATAGCAATACAAATGATCTCCCTGCCCCGTACGTTGGTTGTCATTTCGATTTAAGGGGAAACAGTTTCCCGCTAAATAACTAACGGTTTCGCGCATCCACCGGACATTGCTCGATCTCTGCCTTGCCGTTTATATCGATAACTGTGAAATACTCCCATAAGTTAACAGTGGGACAGATGTGTTTTGGCGCCAGCAGGATATAATCACCAACAGTTAATGTTTTTGATTCCGGTACACTGACCACCATGTGCTCTTCGCTCCATGATTGAAATGTCATACCAGAAACGCTGAAAGCATCAACAGGTCCCAGGTCTGCGCCAAGGCGTTTATGCCCGATATTTAGCGTTACCGTGTCCGGTGTCGGGCGATCCATAACTTGGGCCAAAACCAAAGCAGCCAGAGTAAACGTATCCGGCATCATCGAATTTGACACCGTGTCAAAATAAATCCATGTACCTGGAGATAAAAACACATCGGCATCAATATTCAATTGATTTAAAAGAACGGCATCGTGCAAAAAACCCGGCGTTCCACCAACAATAATAACAGGTACTTGAACACCGTTGTCCTGAAATAGTTTCACGATATATTCGACCTGGCGCAAGCTCTTTTCCGCCTCGACTTGCCTTTCGGCTTGATTTTGCTGGTGGATGTGACCGCCGTACGCATGGAGTCCCGCGAATTGAAAGGCCGGCTTGTTTTTAACTGCATCGTAAATAGACCATATGTTTTCAGGTTTTGCACCGGTACGATGCATGCCAACATTTACATCGATGAAATAATTCCACTGGACATTAAATGTGTTTGCCACCTTTTGCAAAATAGCAATGTGCTCCGGGCACGATAATTGGACATAAAATTTTTTCAGGGGATAATTCTTTATTAAAAATGCGAGTTTTTTACTGTCCGGCTGCAAGAGCGGATAAGCGATAAATATCCGGTCCGCACCGGACTGGCACAGCATGTCAATTTCATTCAGCGTGGTTTTGAAAAAAGAAATGCCATGTTGTAAAAGCGTGTTCGTCGTCCACAAGGATTTGTGCGTTTTAATGTGCGGACAGAGATGAGCTAATGACACTCGAGGATTCATATCGTGCAGCAGGTTCTCCATTATTCGAATGTTATCGTTCACCCGGTCATGAAAAACAAGCAATCGCGGTGTAGTTATTCTATTGACATCTTTTATGCGATACGGATATTTTGAAAAAGGCAGGCGAAACTCCATGGCTTAACTTTCTTTATTTTCACGAATCAGCATCAGAATCGCAGAATACGGCACGATCAAATATTGATCACCCTCATATTTTATATCCACCGCTGTTTTGCGCAAAAAGATGGCATAATCCCCGACCCTGGCCTGCATGGTGGTGGTGGTCTCTTCCTCGTAATCCTGAGATGCTTTCCACGGTTCATTTTCAATATCATCCGGGTTGGCCATGGGCGTGCCAGTGCCGATTTCGACGATCCGGCCACCCTGAATGGACTCTTTTTCCACAGCCCATTTGGGTAAATACAGTCCGGCATTGCTGCGTTCTTCGCCGACATCCGGCACAATAAGCAACCTGTCACCTACAATGATGATCTCTTTATTGCCTTTTTTCATAATTCTATTTTATTTTGTTGTTTAATCACTGTTTAACCACATATTACAATATTTTCATCAAACTTGCAACCAAAACCACAGTTTAGCGTTGGATAGAATTGTTACATTTAGCTTGTAATTTGGATGCAATTTTTGTATTATTTTTTATATTGTAATAATTATGAAAACTCGGACTTGACGGGACATATTTCATGAAGACTTTTAAAGTTGCTTTGACCAGAACCTATTTGGTCACATTGGAAGCAGATACTTATGAACAAGCCAAAATTTTTTCTGAATACTATTTAGGGGACTGCCCTGATCTTTCTAATGAAAAAAACCAAAAAGATAAACACTTTAAGTTCAAACAAATAGAAATGGTTTATAATGAAGCAGATAAGGTCATTTAGTGATATCGAGATAATATTTATTTTCAGCAAAAGAGATTATATCACAAATAGGACATTTATGAACTTGGAATTTTTCTATTCATGACTTCAGCATTAATCCATCGGAGGCACTATGAAAAAATATACAGCGTTGTTGCTTTTAGCGATAATGGTACTTTCTGTTGTTCAGTGCGGTAAAAACCCTCAGGAGAAAGAAATGGTGCAATTTATCGAGACATATCTTGAGAAAATAAAGCCGCTGCATAAAAAGGCGAACCTGGCGTATTGGGAAGCCGCAATCACCGGTAAAGAAGAAGCCTATGAACGCTACAGCCGCCTGAATCTGAAAATCAAAAAAATCCACAGCGATTCTGCTGATTTTGCTCAGCTCAAGTCTTTAAAAGAATCGGGAAAGGTGCAAGAGCCGCTGCTCAGGCGCCAGCTTGACGTGATGTACAATAACTTTTTGACCAATCAAATGGATTCCACGCTGCTTAAAAAGATTGTGGAAAAAGAAACAGCCATCGAGCAGAAATTCAGCACTTTTCGCGGCACAATCGATGGCAAAAAAGTAACCAGCAACGACATCAGAAACATTCTGAAAGAGGAAACTGATTCCAGAAAACGCATGCAAGCATGGCAAGCCAGCAAGCAAGTCGGCGCGGTTGTGGCTGACGATATTATCGAGGTAGTCAAGCTCCGCAACCAGGGTGCTCAGCAACTCGGCTTTCCGAATTTTCATACCATGAGGTTAAAGGCCAACGAACAGGATGTGGAAGATATCAGCCGGTTGTTTAGCGAACTCGATTCGTTGACCGAAACACCTTTTACCAAAATTAAAGCAGAACTGGATTCCATTCTGGCAAAAAAATACGGCGTTGGCGTGGCAGGATTGATGCCATGGCATTATCACGACCCGTTTTTTCAGGAAACACCACTGGTTTACGACATTGATCTGGACACGTATTACAAAGATCATGACATTGTCAAATTATCCCGCGAATTTTACCGCAGCATCGGGCTTCCGGTGGAAGCCATTCTGGACAGCAGTGATCTGTACGAACGTGAAGGCAAAAATCCGCATGCCTTTTGCACGGACATAGACAGCCGGGGTGACGTGCGGATTCTTTGCAACGTGAAAAACAATGAACAATGGATGGAAACCATGCTGCACGAATTAGGGCATGGCGTTTACGATTTTTACATGGACATGGACACACCATATATTTTGCGCGAACCGGCGCACGCGTTTACCACCGAAGGCGTAGCCATGTTTTTTGGCAGGTTGAGCCGCAACGCCAACTGGATGCAGGAGATGCTCGGCCTTTCGGACGACGAGCGTTACCGTATTGCTGAGACTGCAAACAAATACGCGCAGCTCAAACAACTGATCTTTGCTCGCTGGGCTATGGTCATGTTCAACTTTGAAAAAGCATTGTACGAAAACCCGGACCAGGATGTGCGTTCACTTTGGTGGAAAAAGGTTGAACGCTATCAAAAAGTTCAAAAACCAGCCGGACGTGATAAGCCAGACTGGGCCGCCAAAATTCATTTCACCCTCGCTCCCTGTTATTATCACAACTATTTGATGGGAGAGTTATTCGCTTCGCAACTGCATCATTATATCGTTTATGATTTGATGGAACGTGAATCCGATGCCGGGGTGAGTTATGTGGAAAGCAAGCAGACCGGCAATTTCCTGCGTTCCAGCGTCTTTGAGGTGGGAAAAATTTACCCGTGGAATGAAATGATCGAGCGCGCCACAGGTGAGCCGCTGCAAGCGCAGTATTTTGTTGGTCAGTTTGTCAAATAAAGGATAAAACACTCGAATTGTAATGACTGATTTTTCCGGACTTTTAAAATATTATCGAGACGGAACCGTGCTTTACCGGCATCCGGTTGTTGAAAGCCAGGCGTGGTATGCACCGGCGCGAAAGTACCGCCCGATTTTGACGGAAAACCACAAATCTGCTCAACCGATTAATCACCATAAACCGGAAGACTATTGTCCTTTCTGCGAGGCGCGAACATGGGAAACCACGCCGGAGAAATCGCGCCTGAAACATGAAAATGACGAATGGCGGTTATATGACCAGTTGCTGCCGGATTCTATTTTCAAAACGCCGGCTGATTTCCGGCGCATTGCTAATCTTTATGAAATTGTATCCGTCGATTACTGGAAAGAAAATTACGGTTATGCGCTATCGCCAAAGAATAAACATTTTAAAGAACAATATCTGAGCAGCGATAAAGGCAGGCAGCACATCGCCGATCTGGTACGGGAAAAATTTAAAAAAGTCAATTTAAACAAGGCAGAACTGGAAAGACTGATCTCCGATCCTTCTCTGGACGTTGCTGATGCTTTTTTCGGTGGTTCTCACGAGCTCATAATTTCCAAAAGGCATTTTATTGACCAGGCTGAAAATGATGCTCAACTCTGTTCCACCGGATTATTAAGTCCGGAAGAGGTCGATCAGTTCAACCGATTGACCATATTCAGCGTCAATGACATTTATAAAAACAATCCGTTCGTCACTTATGTGTGCGTTTACACAAACTGGGGCGGACACGGCGGCGCGTCGTTCGAACATCTGCACCGGCAAATTATCGGACTGGACCGGTGGGGGCATTATCTTAAAAAATCCGCCAACCTGGCACAAAACAACCCGGATTTTTTCCGGGACTATTTCACTCATCTCGGAGAGGCTCAAAATCTGGTGATTTGTGAGAACGACCATGCCATAGCCGTTGCCGACAGCGGACATCCATTTCCCGGGATGAGTGTGGTTCTGAAAAAGAAAAAACGTCCATATGAAGCCACGTCAGAAGAGCGCCGCGGAATGAGCGATCTGCTGCACGCGCTTCATGCGGCGATGGGGCCGGGACTTGCTTGCAACGAGGAGTGGTATTATGCGCCGCCGGACTATCCGGTAGACATTCCCTGGCATATCACCATTAAATGGCGAATAGCGCGGCACGCCGGCATTGAGGGCGCTACCGGACTGTACATTCATCCTGTTTCACCAGAAGATATCCGTGATCAGATAACAGAGCGATTATTTACGCTGCGAACAGAACATAAAGTAGCTCCTTTCCAAATCGGCGAAGACTGCAAGCTGGACTGGGATGAGTAACAAAAACTTTCACAGGTGAAATAAATCACATTTTCAATGGCGAAAAAATTATGCCGATGACTTTATTCAGAACGAAAAAGGTAAAACCTGTTTTTCTTTTAGCCATATTTATGATGGTTTTGGCGCTTTTGTGTGATAATCCCTTTGCCACACGAAAGCCAGAACCTCCCAAAAACGATCAGTCCACATGGGTTCAACCGACGTCACCCAATTATGTACTGGCGAATTTGCGCAACGCCATTTCCGAAAAAAATATCACCAACTATATGCAATGTTTGGCAGATACGTCCAATTCAGAAAAGCAGTTTCGTTATATTGCTGAACCCTCGGTCGCCAATGCCAATCCCGGGCTTTTTGAACACTGGGACAAGCAGGATGAGTTTAACTATCTCAATCAGCTTTCTGCCTATGTGACGGAAGATTCCATCCCAAAAGTCTCTTTGACAACGCTGAAAGAAAACACATTCCAGGATTCCGTTATCTTGTTTCAAAGTTATGAGCTCGAGGTTCATTATAAATGCCAGGAAATCGATTGCGTCCACAATATGAAAGGACAGGTCGAATTCCGGCTGGTTCGGACGAATGAAGATTTGTGGTATATCTATCGCTGGAGTGATTTTTCTACAGGAGATAATCATACGTGGAGTGATCTGCGTGCTGTTTTTGGGAAATAATGCATGAAACGCCGTCCTGGACAATTCCAGCCTCCGCAACGAAAAGAACGCAGAACGTTACGATTTACGCGTCTTGCGAAGCTAACACCTCAGGTGCGTTCGTTTATCTTGTGGGGATTAGCCGTTATCACTGCACTCCATTTACTGGTTATTGTGGTGATTATTCCAGTCTGCAACAGACCGCGAAAAGAACTCAATCAATCCGAGATCGAAGAGATAACCAGCAAAGTGATCGACACACTTTCAGGATACAACATTTTTGCCGGCGATATCAATTATCGGGATTCTGTGTACACTATCCATGTGCCGGAAAATTTTCCGGTGCTGTCGTGTTACAGGAATATCCGTAGCGATCTTGAAAGCATCGACGCTGCCGTTCTGCAAGGACGACAAATTGACTCGAAAACAATACGCCTTAAAATCGGCAAAGACAGCATTCCTATCGGCTATTATGAGTTTGTAGAAAGACCAATTTCATTTTCAGCTAACCCGCGCATTGCGCTTATCATCGATGATTTTGGCTATGTGGAAAATGAGCTGGTGAGAAATTTTTTATCGCTCGACATTCCTCTTACTATCTCTATCATTCCAGGACTCAAAAATTCGGGCAAAATAGCCGGTATTGCGACTCTGTATCAAAAAGAAGTCTTGCTGCATCTGCCCATGGAGCCGAAAAATGCAGAGTTTGATGTATCGCCGTTCGTCATCCTCGTTTCCCACAAAGCCGGAACAGCATCCATGCGGGTTAAAAAGGCGTTAGCTTCACTACCCGCAGCAGTAGGCGTGAATAATCACATGGGTTCAAAAGCCACGGAAAACCGCGCCACCATGCAAGCTGTTCTCAGCACACTGCGCTCGAGAGGGAAATTTTTTATCGACAGCCGAACAAGTACAAAAAGCATTGCCTACGATGAAGCCCGGCGGATGGGTGTGCCTTCGGCTCAAAATAATCTTTTTCTTGATAGCAAAGAAGATAAACAATATATTCGAAATCAATTCCTGCGTGCGGCTCATTTGGCGCGACAGAAAGGACAGGTGATTGCAATCGGTCATGTCCGGGAATCGACATTTTCGGTTTTAACGGAAATGATCAGCCAGTTTCATGCTGCAGGTATTCAAATTGTCAAAGTTTCAGAATTGGTTCATTAACAGACAGGAGATCGTGATGGCTCGTCTATGTTTATGTGTTAATCAGGTTGCCAGATGTCGTAATTATAAAAAAGACCGGGTGCCAGATCCCATTGCAATTGCCATTGCTGCGGAGATGGCTGGTATTGACGGGATTGTGGCTCACCTTCGTCAGGACCGGCTCGATATTAGCGACCGGGATGTGAACGTGCTAAAAGAAGTGGTGCAAACCCATTTCAACATTGCCATTTCACTGAGAGATGAAATGGTGAAAAAAGTGATTAATATTTTACCGGATATGGTCACGCTGCTGCCGTCTGTCCAGGAAGACAAACCGGAAAATTCTCTTGATGCCGTGGCGAACCGGGACTATGTCGAATCTGTCGCCCAAACTCTCCATGCTCATAACATTGTGGTGACGATGCTCATTGATCCCGAACCGCAACAAATCAAGGCGGCTGCGCGAGCCCAGGCAGACTATATTCAATTCAACACCGCCCAGCTTCAGCGAATCGATGACCTGGGAACAATGGCAGATCACATTGAACAAATCCGCTCTGCTGCCATTGCGGCCAATAAAATCGGTCTTGGTGTGACAGCAGGGCGCGGCTTGAACGCACAAAATCTCCGCGAGCTTACCAATGTGTCTTATGTCGAAGAATATAATATCGGGTGGGGTATCATGTCGCGAGCCATGCTGGTAGGCGTTGAACGGGCTGTGGAAGATTTTAGAAAGCTTGTGTAATGCAAAGACAACATAAATTTAAACTAAAGGATTCAATATGTTACGGTTATGTCTTTTAATTTGCTTGCTGCTTTCATTCATGATTCCGGTGTTTAGTGCTGAGAAACGCATCATGACTGTTAAAGATATGTGGGCTATGAAACGCATCAGTGATGTTCAGCTTTCGCCGGACGGTAAGTGCATTGCGTTCACCCAAACAGAATACTGTATGGAAGATAATTCCAGTCAGACTGATATCTGGATGATTTCGATTAAAGGCGGTATTCCGCAGCGGATGACAACCCATGATGCCTATGATGGTCACCCCCGCTGGAGGCCCGATGGATCGGCTATTACTTTTATTTCCACCCGAAACGACTCGCGGCAAATATACTCATTGCCCATAGATGGCGGTGAGGCGGTGCAAATATCGGATTTTCCAGTAGATGTGCTCCGCTTTATCTGGTCGCCAACTGGAGATAAATTGGCTTTTACCAGTTACGTTTATCCGGATGCGCACTCTTTGAATGAAACTGCACAACGAGATGAGCAAAAAGAAGAGTCACACGTCAAAGCACGGATCGTCGATCATCTCTTATTTCGCATCTGGGACCGGTGGACAAACGGCAAAAGGACGCACGTTTTTGTCTATGACCTGAATGATAAATCAACCACAGATGTGACACCCGGAGATTATGACGCTCCGCCGCTGGATTTGAATAGCGATCAGGATTTTGTGTTTTCCCCGGATGGAAAAGAACTGGCGTATGTCAGCAACAAAACAGATATGCCAACGATAAACACAAATAATGATATTTATCTTGTTCCTCTTTCCGGCGGAGACACGGTGAATTTGACCGGAGAAAACCAGGCCGTTGACAACGCGCCACGGTATTCACCGGACGGCAATTTTATTGCTTACAAAGCCATGGTGCGTCCCGGCTTTGAAGCCGATCAATACGATATCATTCTCTACAACCGTCAAACCGGATTGCGCGCGTCCCTGACAACAGACTTTGACCTTTCGCCGCTCGAACTCAAATGGTCATCAGATAGTCAATGTCTTTATTTCAACACACAGGAACGCGGCCGGAGAACGGTTTACCGAGTTGACATTCAAAAAAATGCCATCGAAAAATTGATGGAAAACCATGTGAACGCTGATATAAATATCGGCCCGGCGAGCAGGATGTTATATGTTCGCCGGCAATCAAATGTTATGCCGTATGAGATTTTATCACTGCACACCAAAAAGTCTAATGTCACCCAAATTACACACGTAAACAAACCGTTGCTTGACCAATTGGAAATGAATCCTGTGGAGGATTTTTGGTTCGAAAGCTTTGACGGTCAAGAAGTTCATGGCATGTTGGTAAAGCCGCCGTTCTTTGATGAAACGAAAAAATATCCGCTTATCTACCTTATTCATGGCGGGCCACAGGGCATGTGGAGCGATGATTTTCATTACCGCTGGAATTCGTCCATGTTTGCTGCACCTGGTTATGTGGTGGTGATGGTGAATTTTCGCGGTTCAAAAGGCTACGGTCAGGACTGGTGCGATGCGGTCAGCAAAGATTGGGGCGGCGGACCTTACAGAGATTTGATGACCGGTCTGGATTATGTTTTACAGGAATACGATTTTATCGACGACAGCCGCATTGCCGCGGCCGGCGCCAGTTACGGCGGATTCATGGTTAACTGGATTGCCACGCATACGGACCGCTTCGATGCGCTGGTCAGCCATGCCGGTGTTTATGACCAACGAAGCATGTACGGCGCCACCGAAGAACTCTGGTTTCCAGAGTGGGAATTTGGCGGCACATCTTACGAAAATCCGGAACTGTACGAAAAATGGTCGCCGTCGTATTATGTGGACAATTTTAATAAATACAAAACCCCAATGCTGGTCATCCATGGTCAGCATGATTACCGCGTTCCGGTAACGCAGGGCTTTCAAATGTTCACAGCGCTGCAGCGAATGGGTGTCCCTTCAAAAATGATTTATTTCCCGGATGAAACGCATTTTGTATCAAAACCTCAAAACGCCAGATTATGGTGGGTTGAGGTTTTTGATTGGATCGAAAAGTGGATTAACAAGTAAAACATTTAGAAAATTGAAATCCTGAATCGGTTGTTTGCCCTTAAAAAAATACAAAATATGTTAAAACATATCGCTTCATTTAGAACATGAGGCGATATGATAACGTGCTTATGAAAAAATATCCTTTACATAAATTCACGCTCATTCTTCTTATTTTAACCGGATTGCTTTGTTTGTTTTGCAAAAATCCGTTCAAAGAAGAGAGAAAAAAAGAGCGGATCATTATCCTGGTAGACGATTATCTGGGTGAAACAGGTCGGTATATTTTTTACTGGGAAGGCAAAAATGATAAAAAACAATATATCGAGCCCGGAGAATATATTGTTTTGCTTGAAATAAAAAACTGGCAGGATCAAACCATCGTCACCGCGCAAAAAGGCGGCAAAGAGGGCGCTAACAATGAATCGCGTTTTGAACCGGGTTATTGGATGTATCACGATCTGGAAGACCCTTATCCTGATCCATTCAAAATCAAAGATGGCGTGAACATTCCCGTACTCATCAGCGAGCCAGCGCGGATCATATTGAGCGTTTACAAGAAATAGCAATTGATCAAGCGAATTTTATCACAGACAATAGAAACAGCTTGAATTATCGGACGACGATGATCATTGACCGCGGTCATAACAGTCCTGTTTTGCTGTCTTTTTTTTATCTTTCTCTAAATTTCTCAAAAGTTAAAGTTACGCAAGGAAAATATTCTTGACATTTTGTAATTTTAAAAGTATTTTAACGTTTTCATGTTTTTTTCATAATTATTTAAAAAAAGGTTGACCTTGAATCTGTTATCACAACTTGAAAAAGTTACCCAAAGAATGCCATCGCAGGAAGCCATGGTATTCAATGATGTTCATATAACATACTCGCAACTTTTAGAATCTATATTCAGACTGGCTAGCGGATTAAAGCGGTTTGGAATAAAAAAGGGAGACCGGGTAGCGATCATGCTTCCCAATGTGCCTCACTTTTGCATCAGCTATTATGCTGCTTTTGCAAGCGGGGCTGTTGGTGTGCCGCTGAATTTTATGAACAATGTTGATGAGATTATGCACCAACTCAATGACAGTGAAGCAAAACTTCTCATCACATGGCAGGGCTTTTTAAAACAGATCATGCCAGCATTTTCTGCAGCGCAATTGTGCAAACACCTTTTGATCCTTGGCGATCACATTCCTCGAGGCACTTACTCTATTACACATCTCATGGCAGAATCTGAGCCGTTGAGCGAACCAGAAGTTGTGAATCCAGATGACCTGGCCATTATCAATTACACGTCTGGCATTGCTGATGTACCGCTGGGTGCAGAATTAACTCATCAAGCCTTGTTGAACAATGCCATGACCTGCCGGGAGATGTTTTTGATCACTTTAGATGAAGTATCCCTGGCTGTGCTGCCGCTTTTCCATCCGCTCGGTCAGACAATGGTCATGAATGCCTCGTTTATTTCCGGGGCAAAGCTGGTGCTCATGGCGCGGTTTGCACCGGAAAGCCTCATCAGCACGATTCAGAAAAACAACGTGACGCTCATGGCAGCGGTACCAAATATTTACCGTGCTCTTATTGATGCTCCAATAGAAAACATGGATGTGCCGTCGTTGAAATATTGTATGAGCTATGGCGGTCCTCTTTCTTTGGATATGATCCAGGAATTTGAAAATAAATTTAACACTTATGTGCTCAAGGCATACGGCCTGACTGAAGCCGGACCTCTGGTTTCAAGTACCCGTATCGACAGAGACCGGAAACCGGAATCCAACGGCCTGCCGATTGTCGGCACAGAAGTACAAATTCGTGACGAAAATGGAAACATTTTGCCTCCCAACAGCAGCGGGGAAATTTGTGTCAGGAATCAGAGCCTGATGTCCGGTTATCACAATCAGCCGAATGAAACTAAAAATCGTCTGGTGGATGGATGGCTGATCACCGGCGATATCGGTTATCTTGATCTCGATCATTACCTTTTTGTCCAGGAACGCAAAGAGGATATTATTAAAAAAGGTGGTTTTTCTATTTTCCCGAGCGAAGTTGAAAAACACATTATCGAGCATCCTTGTGTAGAGGAAGCTGCTGTCATAGCTGTTCCTGATAAAGTTCAGGATTCTGAAGTCAAGGCATTTGTAGTTTTAAAAGAAAATAATAGTATAACAAGCGAAGAACTTGCCGAATATTGCCGCAAAGTTTTACCGGTGTACAAATGTCCAAAGTACATCGAGTTCGTTTCTTCATTGCCGAAAAGTGCGACTGGCCGAATGTTAAAACGATTTTTGAGAAACAGGCCCCAGGCAAGTCCTGTGGAAAACGATATAGTCAAATAAAAAGTATGAAAATATAAACGCAATGCACGCGTTTAACAAAGGAGGACAACAGTGAAAGATTATGCCCCTGATGATATCAGAAATGTTGGCCTGGTATCACACCAGTCAATAGGGAAAACCACTCTTACCGAAGCAATGTTGTACTCGGCAGGTGCTACAAATAGATTCGGAACCGTAGAAAACGGCTCAACGGTCTCTGATTACCGCGCCGATGAAATTGAGCGTCAGATTTCAATAGGCGCCACCCTTTTACAATTCGAGTGGAAAAATAAAAAAATTAATCTTCTGGACCTGCCGGGTTACCAGGATTTTATCGGTGAAGTCCGTTGCGGGCTGCAGGTGACAGACCTGGCCATAGTGTTGCTCAATGGCGTTAATGGCGTCGAAGTTGGCACTGACTTGTCGTGGGAAGTACTGAACGAATATGAGACGCCACGAATAGTTTTCACTAATCTTCTGGACCGGGAGCACGCCGATTTTGACGCAGCGTTCAGTCAATTACAAGAGGCTTATGGAAATAACGTTATCACATTTCAGTTTCCAGTCAACCAGGGCGAAGGTTTTAATGCTGTGATTGATCTGATGCGCATGAAAAAACTGACGTTCGAAACAGATAACAGCGGAAAATACAAAGAAGAACCTATCCCAGATGATCTTTCTGACCGTGCCAATGAATTGCGCATTGAACTGATTGAAAAAATTGCCGAATGTGATGACGAAATTCTGGAACAATATTTTGAAAAAGGTGAACTTTCTGAAGAGGATATAGTCAAGGGCTTGAAAGCAGGTTTGTTGAACCGTGGGATTTATCCTGTTTTTTGCGGCGCTGCGTCGAAAAATATAGGCGTCCAGCCTCTGCTGGATTTTCTAAGTGAATACAGTCCATCCCCGGTAGACCGGTCACCTTATCAGGCATTTGAAGGTGAAAAAGAAGTAAAAGTTAATTGCGATCCAAATGAAGAATTTTCCGGTCTGGTCTTTAAAACTATTTCCGGCAAACACGTTGGCGAGTTGTCTCTAATCCGCTCTTACTCTGGTCAATTAAAACAGGGTGATGAACTGAACAATGCCAGACAAAGCGCTACCGAACGTGTTGGGCAAATGTATGCCATGGTCGGCAAGGATCGCTCGGAAATTAGTGTGCTGAATGCCGGAGATGTCGGAGCTCTGGTTAAATTAAAACACACACACACGAACGATACATTGACCGGTAAAAAAAGCACCGTATCCTTCAGGGCGATCACATTCACGGACCCTGTAGTCCAGATTGCAATGGCGCCAAAAGCAAAGGGAGATGAAGAAAAGATTTCCAACGGACTGCATACTCTGCAGGAAATCGATCCCAGTTTCACAGTAAACATCGATGCAGAGTTGCATCAAACCGTCGTTTCCGGTCAGGGAGAATTGCATCTCAATATCATTTTGCAGCGACTGAAAGAACGGTTTGGCGTGGCTGTTGATACGAAAAAACCGAAAATTCCGTATCGAGAAACGGTCACAGCCAATGCGGATGAACGGTATCGCCATAAGAAACAATCCGGTGGTGCAGGGCAATTTGCCGAAGTATGGATGCGAATTGAACCGCTGCCCCGCGGAGAAGGCTTTGAATTTAAAAGCAAAGTTGTTGGTGGTGCTATTTCTCAGGTATTTATTCCATCGATTGAAAAAGGAATCAAACAGGTGCTGGAGGAAGGCGCCATTGCCGGTTACAGAATCGTCGATGTCAGGGCTGTTGTTTACGACGGCAAAGAGCACCCGGTTGATTCCAAAGATATTGCGTTTCAGATTGCCGGACGAGAAGCGTTTAAAAGAGGTATGTCGGATGCAAAACCCATTCTGCTCGAGCCGATTTATGATGTGGAAGTGAAATGTCCTGAAGAGAATATGGGTGATATAATGGGCGACCTTTCAGCTCGACGCGGCAAGATCGGCGGCATGGAATCCCAGGGGCGCTTTCAATTGGTTAAAGCTAAAGTGCCTTTGGCTGAATTACATAATTATGCAACCACATTGCGCTCACTCACAGGTGGCCGGGCAACGCATACCCGGAAATTCTCTCATTATGATCCGGTTCCCAAGGAAATTGAAGCACAAATTATTGAACAATCTAAAGAAGAAGCAAAAGAAGAATAGTGAGAAAAAAATAGCAAAGAAAAAAGGATGGCTTTAAGCCATCCCTTTTTTATTAATTCAGATTTGCCCGAATCACGATTTTTTTCGTACAGCTCGGACAATGCTGCGAGCTACCACCTCACATGCAAAAGCACCCACGATACTCACGTCAGCAACTTTATCCCCGATTGACAGAACAAAAACAATATCACCATCCATCATGGTATGCGCCGGTCTTACGGCGCGGGCAATGCCATTTTGTGCCATCTGCGCAACTTTTGTGGCTTGTTGACGGTCCAGGGCAGCATTTGTCGCAATGACCGAGAGCGTGGTATTGTTTTGCTGAAATGATACATTGCGTTGCATTTCTTTTAAAAGCATCAGAGAAGGCGTAAAACCCTGGCCCTCTCCCGATTTGACTCCGGCAATAATTTTTCCATTATCCGGGTCAATGATTTCTCCAAAAGCATTGACAACTGTCAAAGCCCCGACAATTACCTTTCCCGGAAGCTCTTCTGACCAGGTTCCTGTTCCGCCAGGCGACACCCTGTCCAGTCCCCCGGCTTTGGCTACTGTGGCGCCACAGCCCGCACCAATTCTGCCTTCACCAGGATATTGATTTGTAGCTGCCAGACAGCTCTGATATCCCATTTCAGCATCCGGCCAGGTGGATACCGCGCCTTTGGCGAGATCAAAAATGACCGCGGCCGGAACAATCGGCACTTTGGCAATGCCTGTGTCGAATCCAATATTTTGTTCGTGCAAATATTTCACCACGCCATCAGCCGCGGCCAGGCCGAAAGCACTGCCGCCGCACAGTAAAAGGGCGTTCACAGATTGAACTAACCGGGTGGGGTGCAGCAATTCGACTTCACGGGTGCCAGGAGCGCTTCCCCGAATATCAACGCCAGCAACAGCACTCTTTTCTGGAAGAATAACGGTACAACCTGTCCGCGCTGTATCATTTTGTTGATGGCCAACGCGAATGCCAGGCACGTCACAAAGCGAACGACTCATCAATCACTATCCGCTTTAAATTTGTTCAGCAAATTCATTTTTTTTCTGGTTGGCACTTCCAGAACCAGGCTGTCATCGTTAAAAAAGAAAAGATCGCTTATTGTCAAACCGACTTGTTTTCGCAGAGGTTTCCAGTTATCGCGGAAAGCTTTGCTATCGATTTTGGTACCGGAATTATCCTTAATCACTAACAACACGCGTTCAGGGTGTTGCCGATTGATGAGAAACGGAGAATGGGTGGTATAAATCACCTGGTTTTTCAATGCCAAATCTTCCAGCACTTTGATCAAATCTTTTTGTCCTGCAGGATGCAAATGAATCCCCGGTTCGTCAATGAGGAAAATATAATCATTCGCACGGCCGTCAAAGGTCTGGGCGATAAAATTCACATAAAATGACAAGTACCAACGAAATCCCAAACTTCGACTCTCAGGCGTATCCAGCACAGTTGTAGAGTCAGCAAAATCGATATACAGAATTCTGCCATTGACATGAAATTTCACTTCGATCGATTGTTCTTGCGTCCAGACGCGCCGAAGCTGTTCGGTTATGATCCGGCCAGCTTCTTCAGCCATTCGCCGGCCGCGCGAGCTGTCTTCAAAAAGGATTTCATAATCTTCAATGCCACCGATGCGCAACAGGTTTCGCTCTGTTAAAAACGCTGAACTGTTGGATAACAAACTATCGTAATCCACTTTGTTTTTTAACAGCGGAATATTGCTAAAGTAAAATATTTTTGGCAAGACTTTTAGCAGTTGCCCCGTGTCGACATTTTCCACAACTTTATCATTTATAACCAGATGATAGTCTGAATTATTGGGGCCATCTCGAGTGATCTGAAAAGATTCGATATCTTTGAATCGCTCGGAAATTCGCAGCAGCTTTTGCCGGTTTTCTTTAGTAATGCCGCCAAATTCGAGCGTTATCACCGGGCACTTGCCAAGGTAATAATTATTCGAATACTGGCAAGTTAGGCTGCTATCAAATAAAATGTCTGAGCGAAAAGCTTCAAAAGCTCGTAAAATATTTGTTTTGCCGCTTTCATTTGCTCCAATCAAGACGCTTGTCTTTGGATCGATATTTAACGATAGCTCGTAGATTGAACGAAACGCGCTAATGTTGGCTTTTGTAATAATCATATTGAATGACCCTTTTCATCCTCACACTGTTTTTTCCAGAGGGATATTCTTAAAACTGTTAAATATATTAACTGAGCGGGCGTAAAGCAAGGACTAATTGTGGAAAGACCATTTCAATGGTTTCCGGTGCCAAAAACAACGACGACCGTTGGAACGCCGTTGTTTTGTTATTCATCTACAACTTTGATGTCAACTTTTTCTTTTTGATTATCTACCCAATCAGCAATTAAAGCATCACCCTCATTGGTTTTCAGCTTGTCGACAATATCATCACGACATTCCTCGAGCGGTTTCAACTGTGGTGGTTTTTTTTCATAAACAGTGGCAATGTGATAACCAAACTGGGTTTGAAACACTGGCGAGATTTCGCCAACATTCATAGAAAAAACAATCGTATCAAATGCCTCCACCATTTTGCCTGGAGAGAAAAAACCGAGGTCGCCGCCTTCATCCTGGCAAGAGGAATGCTCGTCAGCAAGTGCGGCGAAACTTTCCCCATCAAGAAGCCTCTGCCGAATCTCTTTCATTTCATTAAAAGCCACCTTTGGATTTGCCGGATTTAGCTGCATGACAATGTGGGCGGCGTGTACTTGCTCGGGAATGGTGTAATCTTGCTTGTGTTCGTGATAATATTTTTCAATTTCTTCATCACTGGGTTCACGAACATCCTGGGTTAGTCGTTTTAAAAACTGCTTTACTTTAATATTCTGCTCGATATCTTTTTTGACTTTGGGGACATCTTCTTTTTTTAGATTATAACGTTTTAAAAACTGCTCTTCTCCGCCGCTATTTACGATCAGATTTTCATATTCATTTTCAATCAATTGAGTTGGTATGGACGTAATTTCTTTAGTGGCATTCTGACGGATAATCGTCCAATCGATCACGCTCTGCTCGGCAATTTTCTTTACTTCATCTTCTTTAAGGTGCGGATTTTCCCGCTTTTTGTTACGAATTTCCTGTTCGCATATCTCCTTTGAAATTGTTTCTCTGTTGACAGTAATTTTCATGCTGAATTCCTTTTGTATTTATTCTTCAATTTCCAAATTGACAAGTTTCTCCACTAGTGCGCAGGTTGAATTTTAACCAAACAGTCCGACATTGGTTTCGCCTTTTTCAATATTTTCAATTAAACTTTGAAACTTTTCAGAAAACGTTGTCAAACAATTTGCCATAAACTGCACCATAACATTGCGGCTGGTTTTTAAATAATTCATCAGTTCTTTTTTAGAAATCATGATAATTTCAGAGTCGCTCTTTGCACTCAGGCGAATGTGCAACGGCGCATCTTTGTATGGGAAAAGTAAATTTTCTCCGAGTACATCGCCTATTCCCATTTTATAAATGGTTTTTTCGTTGACATTGCATTCCAGACGGCCTTTTTTACAGATGACAAAAATAGAATTGATATCAACATCAAAATGTGCGTTTTTGTCAATTTTTTTTGATTGTCCGAGTTGGAGAATTGCTTTTCGTGCTTCATTAGGAATGGACCGGAAAATGATGTATTCCCGTTGTCCTGCATGCGCGGCAGGTGCAGGTTTTGCCGGCGATGGCTGAGCGGTAGTCGTAGCTTGCATTGCAGGGCCAGAAGTTGACTTTTCACTTTTGAGGGGTACAGTTTCTACAAGTTCGAGAAGTCTGTCAACTTCTTTTAAAAGCTCCTTAGGTTTAACTGGTTTGACCATAAATGAATCCGCACCCTGAGCAATTGCTTTTTTTTCATGACTTTGTCGCCCATGACCGGTTACAGCTAAAATTTTTATTCCGGGTGCCACGGATTTTGTTTTTGAAATTACCTTGAATCCGCTCAGGATGCCCGGTAGAAGAATATCAACGATAGCCAAATCCACTTTTTCTTCTTCAATGATTGATACAGCTTTGGCTCCATCTACAGCAATTTTTACCTTGTGACCTGCGGAAGTTAACGTTCTCTCTAAAAGCGTTCGCACGACTTTATCGTCATCAACCACTAAAATAGAACTCATAATTTGGTCTCCTTTTCGGGATAACCCTTTAAAAGTAATTCTACTACCAATGTATAATATTTTATTGAATTGTCAAACAGGAAAATTAGCTTGCGAATATAGCAAGGCGCCTGCAACAAAGCTTTTTGAATATCTCAAATTTCACGCTTGCTATTCTCTTTCATTTACGCTACTTTTTGTTGAATTTTAAAACATGTCATTTAAATAGAATAAACGCTAAAAACGATGAAATATTTTTATTATTTTTTACTTTTTCTTCCGGAACTTTTAGTGCTGCACGCCTCGGAAGCCTCTTTGGATTATGATAAGACAATGCGCATTGATTATTTCCACACCGGCACTGCTGACAAGGAAATCATCAGTCTTGATTGTGTTTATCAAGAAGGTGCCTGGCCCGGCTCTCGCACTTTTCTCATTGATACGCTTAATTTAGGTAACTATCGGGTGAAAATAATTGATGAGGATTCGAATGATCTGCTGTTTTCCAGGGGATATTGCTCTGTGTTTGGCGAGTGGCAAACAACAGGTGAGGCGCTGGAGGGAACCTGTCGCACTTTTCACGAAACCGCGCGCTGTCCATATCCCATCTATCCGGTTCGTTTGCTTATTGAAAAGAGAAACCCTCAAAACGTATTCACCGAATTGTTTGAAACAACCATTCGACCGGATTCTCGATTGATAAATCGAGAACAAAAATCATTTCCTTTTCAGATACAAAAAATCATTGATCACGGTGAGCCGGAACACAAAGTCGATCTTTTAATTATGGGAGATGGCTATACGGAAAATGATCTAACGCAATATCAAAACGCAGTAGATAGATATATAAAAATCTTGTTTGAGACAGAGCCATTTAAAACGCATTGCAACGATTTCAATGTGTGGCGAATAGATGTTGTCTCGCCGGAAAGTGGTGTGGACGAACCCAGGCAAAATTTATGGAAACGCACTGTTTTTGATGTTCAATACAATATTTTTGATGTGCCTCGGTATGTGCTGGCGCAAAACAACAAAAAGATACACGATGTTGCTGCAATGGTGCCGTATGATCACATTTACATCTTGTTCAATTCTGACCGATATGGTGGCGGTGGCATTTTTCATACCATGGCAACATGCTATTCCGGCAGCCAACCCGGGCAACCGGACTGGTGGTCTGATTATGTATTTATTCATGAATTTGGCCATTCTTTTGCCGGTCTGGCTGACGAGTACTATACCTCTGCTGTCGCTTATAACGATATTTACCTTCCGGATGTGGAACCGTGGGAACCTAATATTACGGCGCTTCTCAATCCGGCTCAACCTAAATGGGCATCCTTAATTAAAAAGGGTACTCCCATTCCGACACCGTGGAATAAAGCTCATTTTGATTCATTGATTTCAGTGCAGCGCGGTAAATCGGGCAGTGCAAAGGAAGAGCTCCAAAAAAGAGCCAGAAAAGTGATGGAAAATGATCCCTGTGCTAGGGTTATCGGCTGCTTTGAAGGCGCCGGTTATTCAGCCACCGGGCTTTTCCGACCTGCGATTGACTGTATCATGTTTTCAAAACGTTTGCAGCCGTTTTGTCCTGTTTGCCAGCAAGCGATTAAAAAGAAAATTCTATGTGAAATAAAATGAAAATTTTTGCAATGGAGAACAATGGTTCGTGCTTGGTATAAGAAAAAAACTTTTGTTTTTATAAAATTATGAAATCATTACGCGAATTATATCGAATTGGTCAGGGGCCATCAAGCAGTCATACCATGGCACCTCAGCGGGCCGCTGAAAAGGCGTTAAAGCGCCATCCCAAAGCCAACTCGTTTCGAATCGAACTTTACGGGAGTTTAGCAGCCACCGGCAAAGGTCATCTCACTCACAGCGTCCTGACAAAAGTTCTCAAAGACCGTTTGAGCGACATCATCTGGAAGCCGGATGAGGAATTGCCTATTCACCCCAACGGTATGGCGTTTGAAGCGCTCGATGAAAACGGCAGCGTTATTGAGCGTTGGGAAACCTACAGCATTGGCGGCGGTGCTTTAAGCGACGATGAAGCGGAAGCGAAAAATGCCGACATTTATCCGCTCACCACATTTGATGCCATTCTCAAAAATTCAGAGCAAAACGGGGAATCGTTATGGGAATACGTGCTGCGTTATGAAGGTGAAGAAATGTGGTCTTTTCTGGAAAATATGTGGCAAGCCATGAAAGCTTCTCTTGAAAAGGGTCTAAAAACAGAAGGGGTGCTTCCTGGCGGACTTGGTGTACCGCGCAAAGCCAGATCGCTTCATCGCAAAGTTGAGATGCTCGGGCCGCATTTTCGTGAAGATGGTTTGCTTGCTGCGTATGCTCACGCTGTAGCCGAAGAAAACGCAGCCGGCGGAACAATTGTCACGGCCCCAACATGCGGCGCCAGCGGCGTAGTTCCGGCTGTGCTGTACTATTTAAAGAAAACCGGACACATGGACAAGTCTGAGTTGTTGCAAGCATTGGCTATTGCAGGACTGGTCGGCAACCTGGCCAAAGAAAACGGGTCTATTTCCGGCGCCCAGATTGGATGCCAGGGCGAAGTAGGTGTAGCGTGCGCCATGGCAGCAGCAGCCGCCACGCATGTACTGGGCGGCTCGCCGCGACAGATCGAGTATGCCGCAGAAATGGGGATGGAACATCACCTTGGCCTGACCTGTGATCCAGTGGCTGGACTGGTGCAAATTCCCTGTATCGAGCGCAACGCCCACGCCGCTATCCGGGCAATGGGGTGCTGCCACATGGCGTTGTTATCAGACGGCCTTCACAAAATTTCATTTGATGATGTGATACAAGTAAGCCTGGAAACCGGCCATGCGCTGCCAAGTTTGTACCGTGAAACATCTGGCGGTGGCCTGGCCAAAATGTACCGCGATCGCAAAAGTAAAACCAATCCTTGAACATAAACGAAAAAGAAGAGAATATGAGGCTAAAATTTGCTTACGATGACTTTTGCGTCGCTTGGCTCGCCGATTCTTTGTGTGGCGAGCAGGTTGCTGACAAAATTTTATAAACGATCTATGAATTATCAAAACGTCTGGGACCTGTCTGTTGGATTTATGCGCGGCTGTAAAAGTTCAGGAGAATGGGAGCCTGACTTTTCATCCATTCGCCGGGGCAATCCGTTTACAGAAGGCAGCGCCTGGCATTATACCTGGTCAGTGATGCATGACATTGCCGGTCTCATTGACTTGATGGGCGGCCGCGAGGCGTTTTGCAGTAAACTGGATTCCCTGGTATCCATTGAGCCGGATTTCGAGATCAAGCATTACGGTCACGAGATTCACGAAATGACCGAAATGGTGGCTTGCAAAATGGGTCAATATGCCCATGGCAACCAGCCGGTGCATCACGTGCTTTACCTGTGGAATTGCACGAAACAACTCTGAAAAGAATGTTTACATACAATCAGCCAGCATAAATGGCGAGCCTCTCAATAAACCATGGTTTAGACATGAAATTATTTCCGAGGGAGGAATGTTAGAATTCAAAATGGGATCCTCTCCGAATAAACAATGGGGAAGTGATCCGGAAGACGTACCTTTTTCACTGTCAACATCTGATTTGATTGAAAACTGAAAGGAGCATTATGTCTTATTTTGCAGCAAAAGAACGTTATCATTCAATGGTCTACAATCGATGTGGCCGCAGCGGCATTGATTTGCCGGCTGTATCACTGGGATTTTGGCACAACTTTGGGGGCGTTGATGTGTTCGAAAATGGCCGCGCTATTGCACGCCGCGCTTTTGACCTGGGCATCACTCATTTTGACCTGGCTAACAATTATGGCCCCCCGCCAGGATCAGCCGAAGAGAACTTTGGCAAAATGATGAAACTGGACTTTGCGCCGTACCGCGATGAAATGATCATCTCGTCCAAAGCCGGTTATGATATGTGGGCAGGACCTTACGGCGACTGGGGGTCAAAAAAATATCTCGTCGCCAGCCTGAATCAGAGTTTAAAGCGTATGGGACTGGATTATGTTGACATTTTTTACCATCACCGTCCAGACCCGGATACGCCTCTGGAAGAAACAATGGGCGCATTAAGTTTGATCGTTAAACAGGGCAAAGCACTTTATGCTGGTATCTCCAACTATCCGCCCGAGCTCACCAGTAAAGCGGCAAAAATGCTGCGCGACATGGGCACGCCGTGTCTTATTCATCAGCCGCGATATTCCATGTTTGACCGATGGATTGAGGACGGACTTTTAGATGTGCTCGAAAAAGAGGGGATCGGTTGTATCACGTTTTCACCTCTGGAACAAGGTTTGCTCACAGATAAATATCTACAGGGTATACCGGAAGGTTCAAGAGCTTCCAAGTCGTATAGTTTTTTGGACAAATCTGCAATTACCAGAGAAAAAATCGAAAAGGTGCAGAAATTAAACGAACTGGCCAAAAAACGCGGACAATCCATGGCCCAGATGGCGCTGGCATGGAATCTTCGCCCTCCTCAGTTGACCTCAGTTCTTGTCGGGGCAAGCAGTGTTCGGCAACTGGAAGACAATGTGGCTATGCTGAAAAACCGGTCGTTTTCAGACGATGAACTCCAACAAATTGAAAACATTCTAAAATCATAACACATAAAGGGAGCGGTTGTAAATGACCACTCCCCATACAAAACCCTCCCGGAGGAGCATGAAACCTTTCAATGCGAAAACAGATATTTTGGCACTTGATTTTGACGGCGTTATTGCTGACAGTATTGAGGAATGTTTGGTGAGCGGATATAATGCTTACGCCGAGTTTACAGAAAAGCCAACAATCGAACGACCTAACGAACTGCCCGAAGGTTGGATTGATAAAGCGCGTGAAATCCGAAATTTTATTCGAAAAGGCGAAGATTATGTGTATATCATGTACTCGCTGGCGCTAAATGTTCCTATCCATAACCAAAAGCATTTTGATGATTTTAAAGCCAGGTATATTGATTTGAAAAGGATATTTCTCGAGCTTTTTACCAGTCAGCGGCTTTCTTATGCTGAAAACAAGCCGGAACAATGGACTGAGCTCACTCCGCTGTATAATGGAATGAAAACTTTAGATAATTATCCGAACAAGGCCAATCTTTACATTGTCACGACCAAGAGACTGCTTTTTGTTCGCAAAATTCTCAACGTCAACAATATCAAGCTTCTTGATGACAATCTTTTCGATACGAGCGGTAATCGTACGAAGAAGGGAATCATTGAAAACATTTTACAAACGCGAAAAATTGAGCCATCCAGGGCTTACTTTTTTGATGACCAGATCACCACACTTATCACAGTGAAATCTGCCGGAGTTCATGCGATTCTTGCCGGCTGGGGATATAACAATCAACAGCAAGTTGAGCAGGCACATGCTCATAACATTCCGGTCATGAGTTTGGATGATTTTATGACTTTTTGCAAAGGTAGTTAATCTGACTCCTGAAAGCGACAAATCGATTTATTTCAAAAGGTTTATCTTGATTGAATTATGGCTCTCCATGCTCGCACATGATGTCAATCATTATAATAAATTCGTGGCACCCGCGTATTGATGTTTGTCAGTACTTCGTAGGGAATCGTACCGGCCCAGTTCGCCAATTCTTCTGCTGTGATTGTTGCGCCGTCGGACTCGCCGATAAGCACGACCTCATCGCCGTTATAAGCGCTGGCATCCTCGATATTTACCACAATCTGATCCATTGAAATGGTACCGACAACTGGAAACCGCTGACCCCGGATAGCGACCTCCGCTTTGTGAGACATGCACCGGAAATAGCCGTCGCCGTAACCAACCGGCACCGTGACCGCCCTGACAGGATGATCCGTTTGCCACGTCGAGCCATAGCCCACCGGATGCCCCGGTTTGATGACTTTGAAATAAACCACCCGTGATTTCCAGGACAGGGCAGGTAGGACTTTAATTGTCCGCTTAACTTCATTTGATGGATACACACCGTATAGCATAATTCCCGGCCGCACCATGTCAAGATTCGCGTCCGGGAGCTGCAAGATGGCTCCGGAATTGGCGGCATGCCGTATTAGCGGCTGGATGGAATGTTTGTCATAAAATGAAAGCGTTTCCTGAAACCGCTCCAACTGCAATTTTGCATGCGACAGATCCGCGCTATCCGCGTTGGCAAAATGAGTGAAAATGCCCTCTACCTCAACATGCCTGCATTGCAGCGCAGTTTCCAAAAAGGATTCTGCATTGTAATAATGCACGCCAATGCGTTCCATACCGGTATCTACCTTGAGATGCACTTTGGCGCGGACGCCCATGTGCTCCGCCGCTTCATTAACTTGCTGCAGTTTGGTAATCGACGAGGCTGTGATGGTCAGTCCGTACCGGATAAAATGCGGCACTTGATTGCCGAGCACGCCGCCCAGAACCAGAATCGGCGTTTTGACACCGGATTCCCGTAGCAGGATGCCTTCTTCCAGCACAGCCACGCCAAGATAATCGGCGCCTTCTTTTTCCATCAATTTGGCGATGCGTACTAATCCATGACCGTAGGCATTGGCTTTGAGAATAGGCATTACTTTTGCAGGCTGGACATGCTGTCGAATCACTCGAAAATTTTGCCGCAGCCGCATCAGATTCACTTCGACAAGCGTTGGCCGGACGATGTCATTATTTTGAATACTGATGGTCGGTTCATTCACACGGGATTTCATGATGATTTGATTTCCTCTGCGGAGGTCTTTTCTGGCTGGCATTTCAATGTAAAAAGTGCGATTTCGGGCGGAGCGTTAAAACGCACTGGCACGGCACTGGTGCCGATGCCGCTGGTAGTGTAACCAGTCATCCCTTTGTACTTCCAAAATCCGCGCGCAAACTCACGCGGTGCGGATTCGTTTTTGATGAGCGGGCCGTATTTTGCAGAGGCGATCTGTCCCCCATGTGTATGCCCGCATAAATAAAGGTCAATATTATACTTTGCCGCTTTTTTATACAACTCGGCAGTATGAGATAAAAGTATGGTAAAGGCTCCGCAAGGCACAGACTGCATGGCAGCAGGCAAATCATCTGCCTGCTCATAATGCGGATCTTTAACCCCGGCGAGATAAATTTTTTTGCCATTTTGCTCAAGAACCGCGGTAGAATTGAGCAGCATCTGAACTCCCATTTCCTCAAACTCCGCAGCCATGGCTTCTTCATCATGGTTTCCTAAAATCCCGTAACGTCCTTTTTTAATACGGCAGCTTTTCACCACATCGCGCATTCTTTTCATTGTTTCTTCGTACGGTCCGGTTATGTCATAACGGTAATCGCCAAGTAAAAGTAGCACATCGGCGTTTACCTGAGATGTGATGTGTTGAATAGCCGTTAACAGCGGCAACGGACTGTCGATATGGAAATCTCCCATAATCATAACAGTCAAACCATCGAATGATTTGGGAAGAGATTTAAAATAAAGTTCGTATTTCTGTAATCGAATATTGATCGCATTTAAAAATCCACGCCGGTACATTCCGAAAATATAAAGACCAAAAGCTAAAAGATGCCTGGGGACCTTGATCTTTTCAATAGTAATACGCAGATACTTTTTAAATCTATTTATCGCTGTGCGAATACTGCTGCTCCTCGATAATATATTCACCTCTCAGGATTTTTTTTCGTTCATCCAGTAAAATCATCAATTCTTTTTTCAAGTCATTTTTTGCATCTTTGTCGCTAGCGATTTCGAGCTGATGCTCAATGTGTTCGAGCTGCTCGGTAATAATTGATTGTTGAAGACCGATAAGGCAATCGCGGGCAAAATTCCAGGGTTTCGGGTGCGGATTTTCTTCAATCAATACTTTTGTTAACCGGCTGGCAATGGTTTGATTTTGGATTGCTGCCAGAAAATATTGCGGTTCAAAAGTCAATTCATCTATTTCCATATTTTGCAGCCGGGTAAAGATGTCACGGATTTCAGGATGGGATATATGCTCCAAATTTATGTTCTGCAAGATTAAAGTGATGAGGGATGGATTTTTCAATGCGACTTCCAATAAACCGAGCTCTGATAATCCGCGGGTGGTTTGAAAAAAATCGTCTTCTGAACTCTGTGGCTCCTCTGTTTTGACGACGCCAAGGCGCCGCTTTTGCTGCAATTGACCGATTTCTTTCCACAGATCCTTTTCTTCGATATGCAACCGGTTGGACAAATCGCGCACCAGAAACGCTCTCCGAATGGGATCATTAACTTTTGACATCGAGATTAAAAGTTGCCGGGTTAAATCGGCTTTTTGAGAGACTGTGCTTTTATCGACCCGGTTTTCCAGTTGTTTTACTTTGTAATCCATGAGCGGCACTGCCGTGGAAATAAGTTTTTTCACGGCCTGTTCACTATTAGCGCGAACAAACTCGTCAGGGTCGGACCCGCCCGGCACCATGCAGATTTTGACATCCAAACCATTTTCAAGTAAAATATCGGCACCGCGGAGCGCGGCGGCAGCGCCGGCCGCATCGGCGTCGTAGAGCATCACCGCATTGGAGGTATAGCGGCGCAACAGCACAGCATGGTCTTCAGTCAATGCAGTGCCGGATGTAGCGACTACGTTCTGAATGCCGGTTTTCCACAAACTGGTAAAATCTGTATAGCCTTCAACAATCACCACTTCGTCATGCCGGCGGATGGCATCCCGTGACATGTTTAGTCCGTAAAGCAGAAACCGTTTCTGATAGATTTCACTCTCCGGGGAATTGATATATTTTGGCGTGTTATCGTCAACCATTCTGCGAGCTCCGAATCCGACTACCTGTCCGCTCAAGTTGCGAATGGCAAAAGTGATGCGGCCGCGGAACCGGTCGTAATAGCCAGTGCCGTCTTTGTTTCTGAGCACCAGTCCGGCTTTTTCCAGTACTTCCGGATTGAATGATTTTTTTTTGGCCAGTTTTAAAAGATTATCCCAGGCATTAGGCGCATAACCGATGCCAAAAAGTTCATAATCATCGGATGTGATGCCGCGCTTTTCAAGGTACTGTTGAGCGCGTTCGGCTGGTTGGGATTTTAGTGAATTCAGATAAAACTCGGCCGCCATATTGAGCGCATAAAACAGTGCTTCTTTTTCGCGATAGCTGTCAAAACTTTCCTCATCTTCCGGCAGTTGTATACCTGCTTTTTGAGCCAGTATTTTAACCGCGTCCGGAAAAGTAAGACCCTCAACTTTCATAATAAACGTAAAAACATTGCCACCCTCGCTACAGCCAAAACAGTGAAAGATCTGCATGTCGGGATTCACGCTAAAGGATGGTGTTTTTTCGTTGTGAAAAGGGCACAAGCCGAAATAATTCCGGCCTCGCTGGCGAAGGGTTAAATAGCCGGACACCACATCGACAATATCGCTAGCCTCGCGGACCTGATCAACTTTTTCCGGCGGAATTTTAGCCATATTTACTCCTCTTTGCCATAAGCTTTAACAATTCTGCGTATTATTTCTGTCGTGGACATGCCCTCGACTCCGGGGATGAGGGCAATGTCGCCACCGTAGCTTTCCACTAACCGGCGTTCCTGTTGATTAATCGTGTCGATTGTATAATCGCCGCCTTTGGCATACACATCCGGCTGGATTTCTTTGATAATGCCAACCGGTGAATCATCATCAAAGATAATAATATAATCAACACAAGTCAATGCAGCCATAACAATTGCGCGTTGGGATTCGTTGACAATGGGCCGCTGTTTCCCTTTGACAGTGCGGATCGACCGGTCGCTGTTCACGCCGACCACCAGAATGTCACCGCACGATTTCGCGCTTTCTAAATAACGCACATGTCCTGCGTGCAGAATATCATAACAACCGTTCGTCCAAACCAGCTTTTTTTTCTCAATTTTGGCTTGTTCGGAAACGTGTTTCAAGGTTGGCAAATCTATTATTTTTGTATGAGCGTCGTTCATTGTCTCCTCTTTTTGTGATGTTTTTCAATATTTAATGTAAAGAGAAAATATATTTTGGACAACAGAATTCCATGAATTTTAAATGCTATTTATCCAAAAAATGCCGTTCCACTTGCCGGACAATGGAAATCGGATAAACAATGGCCTGTGCAGGTTTGCATTTTAGGTGAAAAAAGTCTATCTTTTCATGGCAAAGAAATTTACAATGACAAAAACCCGCAACACAACATGAATGTAATCAAACGTCTGAGAGGGCCGGTCAAACAGTTTTTTCGTTCTTTACCAAAAGTGTCTTTTATTGTGGTTGGCGCCCAAAAAGGCGGAACAACAGCTTTAGACCATTATTTGCGCCAGCATGCCGGAATCTGTATGCCAAAGAAAAAAGAACTGCATTATTTTGATAATGAAGAATATTTCAACAAACCAGATTATTCAATTTATCATTATTATTTTTCGCCAAAACATTCCGGTCAGATTTTAGGAGAAGTGACTCCATCGTATATGTTCTGGCAAGATGCCCCCCGCCGCATCTGGGAATACAATCCTGATATAAAATTGATAGCCATTTTGCGCAATCCGATCGAGCGGGCTTTTTCTCACTGGAATATGCAATACCTGCGGGGCAAAGATACGCGTTCTTTCTGGCAAGCAATCACCCAGGAAACCGAAACGTGCAGAATGTCTTTGCCGTTTCAGAACCGGCCGTTTTCATATATTTCAAGAGGATTTTACAGCGAGCAACTGCGCAGACTATGGCTCTTTTTTCCGCAAGAACAAGTCCTTGTGCTAAGGAATAAGGAGCTTCGTCAACATCCTCAACAGACCCTTGATCGTATAAGTACATTTTTGAACATTGATCCGTTCCCGGTCATCGAGAACAAGCTTGTGCATACAATGCAACGCAAAATAATTATGACGGATAAAGAGAAAAAATATTTGCACTATACATTTGAATATGAAATTAAGCAATTGGAACGGATGTTAGATTGGGACTGCTCGGATTGGCTAGAGTAGGGGTTTTTCCAAGTACCTGCACTTTTAAATGGTGCCGGTTGTCTTGAAATTGTTTTTCCGATCAGTATTTTAAAATTGATAAAAAAGAGTGAATTTTGTATTTTTAGGACTGTTACTTTTTCGAGCGAGGGAAATGATGAAATACCTGGTCACAGGAGGGGCCGGTTTTATCGGTTCGAACATTATTGAACATTTACTTGAACAGGGACATGAGGTTGTTGCGTTTGACAATTTTTCCACCGGGTTGCGTCATAATGTCAAAGCTTTTTTTGAATACGATTCCTTTCGCCTTGTCGAAGGTGATTTGCGCGATTTGGATACCTGCCGAGAAGCGTGCGAGGACGTAGAGTATGTCTTACACCAGGGCGCGCTGGGGTCTGTGCCACGCTCAATTGCTCATCCCATCACCACAAATGACAATAATGTGAACGGTACACTCAACATCTTTATTGCCGCACGTGACACTGGTGTCAAGCGTGTGGTGTTTGCGTCGTCATCTTCTGTTTACGGGAACTCCAAAACACTTCCCAAGGTGGAAACCATGCGCCCGTATCCGATTTCGCCCTATGCGGCTTCGAAAAACATTTGCGAAATGTACGGTCGTATTTTTTACGACATCTATGGCATAGAGATTATTGGCTTGCGGTATTTTAATGTTTTTGGCAGGCGCCAGGACCCGAATTCGGCTTACGCAGCAGTCATTCCGATTTTTGTGAAAAAGCTGATAATTAACGAGCCGCCAACAATTTTCGGAGACGGTCATCAAAGTCGTGATTTTAGTTATGTAGATAATGTCATCCAGGCGAATATGCTGGCGTGCCAGGCTGATAAAAGCGCCTGCGGCACTGTGTACAACATTGCCTGCGGTGAACGCACTGAACTTTTGAAAATTTACCAAAAAATTTGTGAACTTTTGGACAAAGATATTGAACCAAATTTTTCACCGCCAAGAGCCGGTGATGTCAAACATTCCCTGGCAGACATTTCTAAAGCCAAAAAACATCTTGGATATGAACCAAAATATGATGTGTTTACCGGACTCGAACTGGCGATAGATTGGTACAAGGAAAATGCACCATTGTGGTTATAAATGAATTTTCATGAACAATGATTTCTTACAACTTTTTCTACAATTTAACAGACGAAACGCACTCTTTTCTACCGGTGAATCGATTCTCGTCGCAGTTTCCGGCGGCGTTGACTCTATGGTGCTTTTAGAACTTTTTCGTCTACTGCGCGTTGAATTCACCTTGAACATAAAGGCTATCCATCTTAATCATCAATTGCGTGAAGAAGCTGATAAAGACGCCCGGTTCGTTCGAACATTTTGTGTAAAAAGCAATATTCCGTTTCATATATCGACAGAAAATGTCGCTGAAAAGGCGCAGCAACAGAAAATCTCGATTGAAATGGCGGCACGACAGGCCCGTTACGAGTTCTTTAAAAATCTCTTAAAAGACGGTTTTAGTAAAGTGGCAATAGCTCATAACGCCAATGACCGGGCAGAAACTGTGTTACATCATATTTTGCGAGGTACCGGTATCCGCGGATTGCAAGGTATTCCGGTTCGCCGGGGTCCTTTTATCCGGCCTTTGTTGTGGGCATCGCGGGATGAGATTGAATCTTATGCCAAATCAAATCATCTCAACTTTCGCCAGGACAGGACAAACAGGGATATTTCTTTTACAAGAAATAAAATCCGGCATGTCCTGATCCCTTTGCTGGAAAAAGAATTTAATCCCGGCATCGTTTCTGCATTGAATAGAATGTCTTGTCACGCATCCGAGGTTACTGAGTTTTTAGAAAAAGAGGGCAAGACATGTTTTCAACAGTGTCTGGTATATCAAGACAGCGAGAAAATTATTCTTGATATTCAAAAGTATTTAGCGTATCTTAAATCTTTACAGAAAATTATGTTACATTTTTCGCTCGAATATCTGCACCACGACACACAGCTATTGACTTCTCAACGACTGGAAAACATCGAGCAGTTTATTGAAAAGAAACAAAGCGGGAAACGGTTTAACATCACAGACAAGCTATCCCTGCTTGTAAGCGGCAATCACCTCATTATTGGCAATGTTAGCAGACCGTTTCATCACGTGTCACTGAAATCGCTGATTGGTAACCACAAGTTATGGAACAATTACGAGTTGCGCATCACTGTTGAGACACGTTCGCCTGATTATTCAGGCAAAAGTCGGTTTACAGAGTGGATTGACGCGGATGCCTTGCAACCTCCTGTGATGGTCAGGTCTTTTAAAAAAGCTGATTCCTTTTTGCCGATTAACGGCAAGGGACATAAAAACATATCAGACTTTTATGTTGATCACAAAGTTGAGTATTATAGGCGAACGGACATTCCAGTATTGGAATGCAAGAAAGGCATTGTTTGGATATGCGGTTACCGTTTGGATGATCGCTTTAAAGTAAAGCCAAACACGAAAAAGATATTTAGATTGGAATTAATCGGTGCAAAACAAATCTGAATACGAAAAGGTTGTTTACAATAACACATTCCGCACACTGCTTTCGGAAAAAGAAATAAAAAGTCGCATTAAATCATTAGGTCGACAGATTACGAACGATTATCGCGGTACAATTCCAATAATTATTGGCGTACTCAACGGGAGTTTTATCTTTATAGCCGATCTGGTCCGTACTATTGAACTGGATCTGGAAATCGATTTTATAAAACTCTCCAGTTACGGAGATGCCAAAGTGTCTTCCGGCCGGGTACAAGTTCTCAAGGATATTGATGCAGACCTCAAAGATCGACACGTTCTCATCGTTGAAGATATTATAGACACAGGACTTTCGATTCGATATTTGCATAAAAAAATAGAGACATTTCAACCGGCTTCTCTTAAATACGTCACACTCCTTTTTAAAAAGGATAACGCAAAAACCGATACAGCGATTGATTACGTCGGTTTTGAAATACCGAATGATTTTGTTGTTGGCTTTGGTTTGGACTATAAACAAATATTGCGAAACCTGCCAGCAGTGTATGTTATGGATTGAATATATTAAATTGGATGGATAATTAGATTATGCTTCAAAAACCAAATCATAAAAAAGATAAACAAGGAAACATCAAGGGCACTGGTGGCCCGAACAAGCCACCTCAGGGTCCGCAATGGGGCAAGGCATCCAGGTCCTTGCTTTTCTGGACTGGATTGTTCATTGTCGCTCTTTTAATTTCACAGCAGTTCTCGGGCGGCAGAGGCGCTGAAAATGAATTGAATTACAATGAATTTATGAATCAGCTCGAAGCCGACAAGATTGAAAAAATTACTATAAAAGATAAAGTTATCACAGGAGAATACCTCATATCTGATCAGACAGGTGAACCTGCCAAGTTTAAGGTTATCCTGACCACAGCACCGGACTATGAGACGCTGGAAAAATGGCGAAAAGATTATAATATTTCTATTAATATCAAAGAAAACACTCCCGGATTCTGGCACTATTTATTCACTGCGCTTCCGTGGCTGCTTCTTATCGGATTTTGGATTTTTCTCATACGGAGGATGAATACCGGAGCTGGCGGCCAAAAGGGCATCTTTAACTTTGGCAAATCACGTGCAAAAATGATTAATGAAAATTACCCCAAAGTGACTTTTGATGACGTGGCCGGCGCAGAAGAAGCCAAACAGGAATTGCAACAAATCATCGAGTTTTTAAAAGAACCTGAAAGATTTCAGAACCTTGGCGGCAAAATACCAAAAGGCGCCCTGCTTTTGGGACCTCCCGGAACAGGTAAAACATTATTAGCCAAAGCTGTTGCCGGGGAGGCCGGGGCTCCTTTTTTCAGCATGTCCGGCGCAGATTTTGTTGAAATGTTTGTTGGCGTTGGTGCCTCGCGTGTGCGAGATTTGTTCGAACAGGGAAAACGCAGCGCACCCTGTTTAATTTTTATCGACGAACTCGATGCGGTAGGACGGCAGCGCGGCGCAGGTATCGGTGGTGGCCACGACGAACGCGAACAGACGCTGAATCAACTTTTGGTTGAGATGGATGGATTTGATCCGAATGAAGGTGTGATCGTTATCGCAGCCACCAACCGGCCGGATGTGCTCGACTCTGCGCTACTTCGCCCCGGACGTTTCGATCGCCAAATCGTGGTGAACCGGCCTGATGTCCGTGGACGTGAGGGCATTTTAAAAGTGCATATTAAAAATATTCCTATAGCTAAAAACGTTGATCTCGAAGTCCTGGCAAAAGGAACGCCCGGATTTTCCGGAGCGGATTTGGCAAATATGGTCAATGAAGCTGCGTTATTAGCGGCTCGCAAAGGCAAAAAACGTGTTGGCATGGAAGACCTGGAAGAAGCCAAAGACAAAGTGTTCATGGGAACCGAACGTCGGAGTCTGTTAATCAGCGATGAAGAAAAGAAGAGCATCGCATATCACGAAGCTGGCCACGCACTGGTTGCAAAATTGACGCGAGGCTCAGACCCGATTCACAAAGTAACTATTATTCCTCGCGGGCGCGCACTGGGCGCGACCATGACGCTGCCGCTTGATGAGAGACATAATTATACAAAATCATATTGTCTTGCAATGATGCGTCAATTACTTGGCGGGCGCGGCGCTGAAAAAATTGTCTTTAACGAACTGACAACTGGCGCCGGCGATGATATCAAAAAAGCGACGCAACTCGCCCGCAAAATGGTATGCGAATGGGGCATGAGCGATGTTCTCGGCCCGCTCACTTATGGCGAGAAAAAGGATGAAATCTTTTTAGGCCGTGAAATATCGCAGCATCGTGATTACAGCGAAGCGACAGCTCAGGTTATTGACAAAGAGATACGCAAACTCGTTGAAGATGCTTTTGAGGATGTCGATAATCTCATTCGAGAAAATGAAGACAAGCTTCACGGTCTGACCAATGCATTGCTTGAGCGCGAATCGCTCGACGGCAAAGAGGTTGAAAAAATTATTAATGGCGAGAAATTACCGCCTCTTAAAAAAAACAAGAAAAATGCTTCGGCTATGAAAAAGAAAAGAAAAAAACCCGAGCCAGCAAGTACGAGCAGTTAATAAATGCTTTATTCGAATGTGTCAGCATATTCGAATTGATAAACTTTATAAATTAAAAGCAGGGCCGCAAGAACAATCTACGGCTCTGTTTTTTTATTCCAATCGGAGTCACAATGGCTTCACACCAGACATGGGCATGTAAAGATTACGAACTCGATCTTACTATCAAAACCCTTATCATGGGGATTATCAATGTGACACCAGATAGCTTCTCAGATGGCGGTCAATACAATCAGCCAGATCGAGCTGTCGAGCATGCTCTCAACATGGCTCAAGACGGGGCTGACATCATCGACGTCGGAGGAGAATCCACACGTCCTGGCGCTCAGCCGGTATCGGAAAAAGATGAAAAAACGCGCGTTCTGCCAGTCATCGAGGGTATAGCCTCCCGGCTGGATATTCCCATCTCGATTGATACGACTAAATCCGGAGTTGCCCGTACGGCAATGCAAGCCGGGGCATCTATCATCAATGACATTAGTGGATTTCGTTTTGATAGGGACATGATCGATGTTGCTCGTTCCGCCAAAGCCGGTGTGGTCATTATGCACATCCAGGGCGAGCCAAGGACCATGCAATCCAATCCCCATTATGATGACCTGATAAAAGATATCATGGACTATTTAGCTGCGCAGAAACAAAAATTAATGGATCATGGCATTGAAAAAAATCGCATCGCTGTTGATCCCGGAATTGGTTTTGGAAAAAACTTGCAGCACAATTTCGACCTCATTCGCCATCTGCACGCATTTCTCGAGCTGGACTGCCCACTGCTGGTTGGGCCTTCCAGAAAATCATTCATTGGCAAAGTGCTCAATCTTCCGGCAGACCAACGCATCGAAGGCACTGCCGCTGCTGTAACAGCTTGCATCCTTAATGGCGCGCACATCGTTAGAGTTCACGATGTTAAGGAAATGAAACGGGTTGTCACTATCGCAGATACAATTATTGGCAAAAAACCGGCAAAGGAGTGGAGGGCATGAGATTCACGCTGTTTCACATTGGCTTTGTCCCGGTAACAATTATGGACATTCTTGATATTGCGTTAATGTCCTATATAATTTACAGGGTATATCATTTTTTACGGGGAACGCGCGGCGTGCAAATGCTGGTCGGTCTTTTTCTTTTGCTTCTCTTTTCAGTGATTGCTCCATTATTTCAAATGAAAGGATTAAGCTGGATTTTCGAAAATCTTCGCACCGTTTGGCTTTTGGCTTTTGTGATCCTGTTTCAGCCAGAAATCCGGCGATTGTTGATTTATATTGGTCAAAGTCGATTCGTGCAAACGTTTGTCAAAATGAGCGGCAGTAAAGTAGTGGAAGAGGTGGTTAACGCCACATTCACACTGCAAGACCGCGGCTATGGCGCACTCATCGTTTTGGTGCGAGAAACTGGCATTCGAAGTATTATCGAAAGCGGAATTAGAATGCAAGCCGAAGTATCAACCCCGTTATTAATTTCTATTTTCAATCCACGGTCTCCTTTGCATGATGGAGCAGTGGTTATTCAAAATGATATCATCGAAGCAGCCAAATGCCTGCTGCCAATTTCCGAGGAAGATTTTGGTAAACTGGAATTCGGCACGCGGCACAAGGCAGCATTGACACTTTCCCAGGAATCCGACACGATGATTATTGTGGTATCTGAAGAACGCGGCGAGGTTTCCGTGGCAATGGGGGGTGAACTGAAAACTAACTTGTCAGAAAAAGAGCTAAGACACCTGCTCGAAGAAGGATACAGTTATGGGGAAAAAGATATTAAATAAATATCCTTTTCTGCTGCTCGTTTTTACCTCTCTCCTTTTTCCACTTGCAGCAAACGCAAATACAGGAGGCGTTTGCGCTGTTATTTCCTCCCAGATAACCCCGGACGGACGCCCGTTATTATGGGGTAACATAAACAGCGACAACAATAAAGTCGCGCTGCATCATTTTAGCGGCTTTCGATACAACTTTACCGGGCTTGTGCACGCCAATGACACATTGAATGTGTGGGGCGGACTCAACACAGCGGGCTTTGCTATCACTTTTGCAAAAACTGCAAAAGATACGTCACATTATCAGGAAGGCCTTTTCATCAAAATGGCTCTCGGGAGGTGCGGCCGTTTGTCCGATTTTGAAATTCTGCTAAACGAATTTGATTTTAGCCGGATTCATCCTGGCGCTTCTTTTGCCTGTTTTGATGCCTTTGGCAATAGCGCCATGTATGAAACAAACCGGCAAAAGTTCAATGCTTTTGATCCATTGAAAGACCTCTGCGGTTTTCTCGTCCGGGATTCTTTTACCATGACAGGCGACGACACCTGCAAAGCAGAGTTTTGGCGATATCACCGGGCGAACAAATTATTAAAATACGCAGCGCAGTATAATCAGCTTTCTGTTCAAACGTTATTGCGGGGACTTTCACGCGATCTAACGAGTCTGCAATGTGAACCTTACCCTCTGCCGTTTGAGAGCTCTTGCCAAAAGGCTCCAATAGGTCTGGTGCCAACAGATAAAAGTCTGAATCAGCATAACACTGTTGCTTCTCTGGTCATTCACGGAGTAAAACCTGGCGAGAACGTGACGTTATCGACGATGTGGTGTATACTCGGTGAACCGATAGCTGGAACGGCTGTACCGCTTTGGCCTGTAACTGGCGAAGTACCAGGGATTTGCACCGGTAGAAATCCTGTTTTAAATGAGATAATGAGAAATCGGAAGAAACATTTTTATCATAACAGTTCATTTCCTCAATTTATAGATTCTTACTTGTTGGCTGGTAAAAGAGATTATCTGGGGAAAATATTCGATTTTGAAAAATCTGTAATTGAACAGACATGGACAAAGTTAGAGGAGTGGCAGCATAAGGATGAATTCTACCTGGACATACAGCATTATCAGAAAAAAATTGCCAGAAAAACAGCACGCGTCATCCGGTTTTAATAGTGTAACGTAGGGAAAATATTAGAATGCTTTGTCAATGTTCAAGAAAGTTAATCGTGTTGAAGAAATTGACCTCGAGATTGAAGAAAAATTCCCATTCATTTTTGCAATAAACGGTTATCCACTTTGACAACTTTGCCGTTACGCCAATAAACACGTGGCAGCCGTCGTCCAAATGTCGATATCACTTCATACGAAACAGTGTTTGTCAGTTCAGCAATAAAATGGGGAGATATTTCTTCCTCGCCGTCTGTTCCCATGAGAGTGACAGTGTCACCGATATCAGCATCCGGGAATTCAGTGATTTTAATGAACGCAGCGTCCATGCACAGCCCACCGATAATCGGCGCCATGCGGCCATTCAATAAAACCTGACCTATTTTACTGAGCTTGCGGTCGTAACCGTCGGCATAGCCGATTGGCAGCACGGCAATTCGCTCGTTGCGTTCTGCCATATACTTGCGTCCGTAACCCACCGTATCGCCGCGATGGATTTCTCTTATGGCAACAATTTTGGCGCGAACGTGCATCGCCGGATAAAGATCGAATGGTCTCTGGACATCTTGTGAAGGAAAATAACCGTAATTCATCAACCCGACTCGCACCATATCAAAATGTGATTCAGGCAAATCCAGTGTACCGCCGCTGTTTGCCATGTGCCATGTTGGAATGTACACACCGCGACTTTGTAATTCTCGTCGAATGTTTTTAAAGCGCTCGATCTGCAGCAAGGAAAAACTCTTGTCCACAGCATCCGATTTTGCAAAATGAGTGAATGCGCCGACAATCTCCATGTGATCAAATTTTGACAACCGGATAATGTGCTCCGCCGCTTCGCTAAAATGCACGCCATAGCGACTCATCCCTGTATCAATCTTGATATGCACTTGTGCTGTGGTTTGCATTTTGCCGGCATCTTTGGAAAGAGCCTGTGCTACATCCTGACGATGAACCATTTGTTCCAATTTCAGCTCGAGCACAGTTTCTGCCTGGTCAGGGAACACAGGTCCCATATTGAGAATCGGAGCTGTTATTCCTGCCTGGCGCAATTCAATGGCTTCGTCCAGCATGATAACACCGAGTTTGTCAGCGCCATTTTCCAAAACAGTTTGCGAGATAGGTATGACGCCAAGGCCATAACCATCGGCTTTGACCACAGCGAGGAGTTGAGTATCGCCGATAAATTTTTTTATGTTCTGTACGTTTTGAGCAATTGCATCAAGATCCGCGTCGATCCATGCAGGTCTGAAAATTTTAGTATTTTGAAATTTGTTCATGTTAATCTTTTTTGTGAACAGATACTGTCCGGCAATCCAGTATAGTATCGATATGTTGGAAAATCTACTTTTTTTACGTTACACATGGCTGAAACTCTGGGTAAAAATTCGGACTCTGCAGAATAGGGCAGATTTTTAAATCGGCCGCTTTTCACAAAAGCCTCTTTCTTGCCGAAAAAAGTTGCGCCTGCACAACATTCTGATAGATGGATCGTTCGGGATGGATCGCGAGCGTCACGAACATAATGCGTGCGCTCCGGACCAACCAGCTCAATACCTCCATGAACAAGGTCCACATCAGGATGTTTTTGCATGAAATCAATTCGCAGTTCAAGATGGGCGGGCTTGTATTCATCGTCCGAATCCAGGAAAGTTACATAATGTCCGAGAGAGGCGTGGATACCTATATTTCGCGTTGCAGACAGGCCGCGCCGCGCATGCTTGAAATAACGGTATTGAGATTTCTCTTGCACAGTCGGCAAGATAGCGGATTCAAGACCATCTGTGCTGCCGTCATCGATGATAAGTAATTCCCAATTTTTAATGGACTGGTTTTCAACGGAATGAATAGCCCGCTCAACAAGGTGCCTGCGGTTATAAACAGGGAGAATTATTGAAACCAAAGGTATATGAATATTCGTCAAATAAAACCTCAAAATAATAATGCCAAACGAATAACGCCGGTATAGATCAAGATAAAAAGGACCGCGATTGTAAGCACAATGAAAAGAATCCCCAGCACTGTTCTGACAACAACCAAAGCCAGGGCACCGACAATGATTAACAGCAAGTATTGAAACAAATGGGCATATACTTTGGCAGGATCACCAAAATGATCATAAAACGGATACAACTGTTCGCCCAAAATAATGATAATTACAACGGCGATGATACAAATCAGGCTGAGTTTTAGCAAAAATGATTGCATCCCGTCCTCTCTGACAATAGTTAAAAATCTTTATTGATAAATAAATATTTGAACGCAAATTTTTTGATGGGTTGTTTCTTTTGGCATTGTTTGTTATATTTTCAGACGAGTCAATCGTTCCAATTTTGTTACAGAAAAACCATAGAACTCTTTTTATTTGCAATAGTAAAAATAACGATTCTTTTGATCGCATTCAACCATTTATAAGATTTTGAAACTTAAGAAACGGTGAAAGAAATTGTGTTATGAAACCCAAAATAATTATCGGAATGGTCATTATTGTTGGTGCACTAGTCGTGCTTATAATGACCGGTTTTAATGACTCTGCTGTATATTATTTAACGGTCTCAGAACTCAAAGCCCGGCAACATGATTCTCAGCAAGGTTTGCGTGTCAGCGGTACGATCGATCCATTTTCAATTAATTGGGATGCTGAGAATATCGAGCTTTATTTCAATCTTGTTGAAAATACAGACACATTGCACATTTATTATAATGGTCTTATACCGAACCAATTGCGTGAAGCTCAGCACGTTGTCGCTGAAGGCCATTTGCGTCAAGACGGTGTTTTTGAGGCGAACAAACTTTTACTGAAATGCCCGTCAAAATATAAAGTTAAAGATGAGTGATTCATCAGTTTAGAAATAAATTTCTAATATTCTCAGAAGGGGCTTCTTAAAATCATAACCATCCCGTCGCACACCATCAGGTTGTGCGACGGATGGGTATCCATATCACTTTAATGTTACAATTCCTTGCAACCGGATATCGTTGGATGACGAGCCAACAAGAATCTCAAATTCACCCGGTGCGGTCCTCCATTCACCTGCGTCGCTATCATAATATGCCAAAGCTTCCGGTGAAAGTGAGAGGTTTACGGTTTGGCTATGGCCGGGTTCTAACAATACTTTTTCAAAACCTTTCAGCGCTTTAAGAGGCCGTTCAACAAACGCTTCCATATCGCGGACATAAACCTGAGCAACTTCTGCGCCGGCATAATTACCGGTGTTTTTGAGCTTGAAGGACACTTTTACCGAATCATTTTGGCTGACTTTTTCAGAAAGTAAAAGGTCACTGTATTCAAAAGTAGTATAAGACAAGCCATACCCAAAGGGGTAAAGAGGATCACCAGTAAAATATTTGTACGTCCGGTTTTTCATGACATAGTCAGTAAAGGGCGGCAGTTGTTCCACAGACTTGTAAAACGTAACCGGAAGTTTGCCCGAAGGCGACACATCACCGAATAGCACATCAGCAAGCGCGTCTCCGCCTGCCTGCCCCGGATACCAGACCTGCAAAATAGCCTGAGCATTAGCTTCAGCCCAATTGACAGCCAGGGCGCTGCCACTGCACAGGACAAGAACAATTGGTGTGTTGGTTGCTTTTAATTTCTTTAATAAATCTCGTTGGACCTCGGGCAACTGAATTTTTGTCCTGTCACCGCCCTCAAAGCCTTCGTAATCCACATTCATTTCCTCGCCTTCCAGGGTAGGTGAGATGCCGCCAGTAAAAATCACCACATCGGATTCAGCAGCCAGATCAACCGCTTTCTGAAAAGCATCTTCATTAGGAAGCGACCATTCGAAACGAATATCCGCACCGCCAGGACCCTGAAAATATTCAATGACAAGATCAACCGGTGTTCCTTTTTGCAGTTCAATTTGGGTGCGCCGCGTTTCGGATGCGTGCTGAGACCAGTTTTCAATGACCGTTTCATTATTCAAAATCAACCGATATCCATCGTCACCGGTTAATGCCAGCGTATACTCGCCGGTTTCAGGAGGCGTCAACGTACCGCTCCAGCGTATGGAAAAATTCTCTGTACCTATGTTGTCGACGGGCCGATCAACCCAGTTTGAATTCACTTTGCTATCGATGCGTGTTGTCACCGGCTCGCCGTCAAATTCTGTATTGTTATAATACTCAGCTTTCAGGCCCGGCTTTCCATCTGTGGACAGGTAATCCCGAATTTTGAAAAGGAAAGAATTGTGATAAAGTCACGCCTGGCTGGAAGAGAAAAATAAAAAGCACTGCAAACATCATTTTTTTCATGACGAACCTCCAAAAGTTTATTTCACAATGATACAGGCAGGTCATATTTATGTAGCGCTATGACAATGAAAAAGGAATCTGGAAAACACAAAAATAGCCGAAAACCAAAAAACTGATAAACAATCCGGCAGCGATAATCCAGTGCGGCTTGAGTACCTGGTGCGCTTCATTTGATAACATTTTCGGCATGACAATGTACAAGCCTAAAAATACCCAGATAGCCTGGAACGGTGTAAGCAGCAATCCGTCAAGAATAGCTGAGATTTTTACTAAAATCACTGGTTTTAAGCCAAAGGTATAAACGATAATCATATTGGTGATAAAGAAGAAAATTAAAAAGAGGCGGAACTGTGATTTCCATTGGAATCGTTTTTTAAAAGCCGGAAAGCAAATCCGAAAAGTATCTGCTAATAACCGCGGCCAGCCAGCTAACTGGCCAATTTGTGTTCCGATAAGAGCCGCCGCTCCGGATATCATGAACAGTATTCCGCCAAAAATACCCCATCTCGAGGAAAAAATCGTTGCCAGTGTAGTGGCGACTTCCGGGCCGGCCGGCGCCTTGTGCATGGGACCGAGCACCCCGCTTCCGGCAAGTAAAAATCCAACTGTGGTTACGTTCCCGATGACCATAGCCAATGTTGCGTCGGTATAAACCACCTGGCACCAGCCTTTGATTTTTTTCGCTGTAGCGCGAGACATCCGTTTCAGCATGTTTTCATCTGCTGGCTGTCCGTAGCCGCGACCGGCTGCTGCACCATAACCGGCGCCAAGAACCCAATACGTATACCACACCTGGCTGGCAAAACCGCCGGCTGCCCAGCCCAGGAGCGGCAATATTTCGCGCCAGGGATTGCTGTGCACGCCCTGAAAATCTGTTGCCCAATCCGGGACAGATGGCATGCTGAATAAAAATCCCTGGCCGATTTCGTTCCAACCTGGAAAAACAGTTACAACTACATAAAGAACGCCCAGGATCACCACGGCAACGAACAGGCTCATAATAATTTTCAAAATATTGAAAATCCCGGACCAGACTACAATGAGGGCAAAAATGGTCACAAACCAGCCGCCAAAGGATTGTGAAATAGGAATAAGACTGTTAATAAAAACACCGGCTGCAGCAGCTATCGAGCCGATAGAAATAGTGGCGCTGGCAAGCTGAGCCACCAGTGTCATCCACACCGCCCCGTTCTTTGGACCTGGCATGCGGGAAAGCATGTCAATCATGCCCTCGCCAGTGCAGGCGGTGTAGCGTGCGCCACTCATACCAATCCAATATTTTAAGAAAATACCGACAACCACGGCCCACAAGACCGCTGGTCCAAAGATAGCACCGACACGTGTCGAAAGAATAACTTCTCCGGAACCAATATATTCTGCACACCACACAAAAGAAGGACCTAAAAGAGCAAGGATAGCGAATCCACGCGGAGGCGTTTTAATCGAAGCATCGTTGGTCATGTTGTTTATCCTTTCCCAAAGTTGAGTTTTGCGTTCTAAATCTGTGGAAAATAGCTCAGGCGTGCGGTCAACGAAATCACGAGAATAAAAATAAAGAGTATCAGAAAAAACCACGCGTAAGTTTTTAAATAAATATCTTTTCTGAAAAGTTTGGGAATGTACCGTATGAAAATCAAGCCGATCAGAGGAACCAGACTCAACACATGGTGAACACGATTGACTAAAAGTCCAAGATAATAGGACATTAGCAGACCGGAAACATAAAGTAAAATGAGTAAATATCTCATTGCATAGGCCATTGCCGTGTCAACAGGTGCCGGATCTCCATGTGGATTTCTAAAAAACCGGATAAAAAGTACAGCATATCCAATCATCAACAAGACCGGAATAATCCGGTGGGAATAAAGAACGATTTGTTCCATGACAAGTCCTTTGGTGTTTTATGTTGCATAAACGTTAGAAAATTAATCAATAAATAGCAAGTTTTTGATCAAAGGATTTCATCCAAAACAAGAATCTGGGCAGGAGTAAAATAAAAATTAGGCAGGTCAATTACAATGGTTTTTCGCCGGTTAAAAGGATGCGTAATATGTGCCATACGGCAACACCTGGTCAGGAAGGGATTCACCGCGTTCGTGCATTTAATAGCGTACGCATTTCAACCAGTTACCGTGACAATATTATTCAATCCACTCTGATGAGAAATGTTCCTAAAGTAAAAATTTATTCATGGGACACATGGCATATCATTCACAGGATTGTGGTGATCTGTGTTGTTGCTTTCCCATGTAATAAAATCGAATAAAATATTTTTATCACATTTTGAAAAATTACATCGTGTCAAATGTTTCAAATCTCATCTGTCCTGATATTTCAGGATTATAGATTCAACATCGCTCATAACAAAATTGTATCGCTTGCGCAATTGTCCAAGGCGGGCGCCGCGTGGTGTGCTTTTGGGCAATGCCAACTCTTTTTTCAATGTGTCGATTGGAATTTGAAAAGCAGAAGCAACTTCTGCCAGAGTCATATAACCCTGCACATTTATATCCGCTGCGCGCTGGCGCTCGTGTTCTTCATGCTGAATATCTTGAAGGGTATTTCCTATGCCAGCGGATTTATCCGATTGCAAGGATTGACGTCTGCCACGGCCCTGTTCAACAGGTTCAACCTCAATCGGTACAAAGAATGCAAAAAGCAGACACAGTAGAGACAGGGGAAGGAAAATCCAACCGAGAAAAACTCTTATTTTCTTTCGACGAACCAGTCCACGAAACATGCATAATATTTGATTCCAGTGCAAGACAATATGAAGCACCAAAAGTCCCAATAAAATATATCCCAAAATGAGGTGAATAGTGCCCCATTGATGACGGTCTAATCCCCAGAAAAAAAGATCAACATTTTCATGATAAATGTCCCATCGCTTTTCGCCGGGCACGAGTACATATTTCATTAAAAACCCCAAACCGCCGATTGCCATCATGTCCAAAAACATCAACGCATCGATAACAAAATTAATTTTTGATCTGCTAACCATTGCTGTCCTCGCTTTTCATTATTTTATCAGGCTGTAATATACTGCTTTTTCTATTTTTTTGTGACACAATTTTTTGTTGGTTTAATAAATATCAGAACTATTTTGCGGTTTCATTCACATGCAGCATAGAAAAAATAGGGATATCTTTATCTCAGAGGGCTGAATCTTTAACTGAACGGTGCTCGAGTTACAATCTGAAAAGTCGTGCGCCCCAATTGGTAAAAAATGCAATCGAGGCTGCACGTTTTGTGGGGTATCAGGTCAACTACTAACGAGTGTCCGAACTTTCTCGTAGACACAGATCCAAAAATATATTTGCAATCTCCGGATGCCATGTTTTTCTTGGCGGCAATCATATTTTGTTATTCATCTGAACCTGATTTTTCCAGCTCTTCGATACGTTTTTCAATGTCGTTGAGTGCGTTGCGAAAATAGTCGGCCTGATTTTTAAGAGCATCCAGTTCTTGTTGTGGCGAAGATGTGGGTGCCGGTGCATAAATCGGCCCAGGTGGCGCATAACCACCGGCATAGGCACCCCAGCGTCCTCTGCCACCGCGGAATCCCAATCGCAATCCGCGACCGAATCCCCAGCCGCGTCCGGGTACAGGATTCATATAACCCGGGACTCCGTAACCGGCGCAATAACCGGCTGCTCTTCCTGTCATTGGTCCCATTCCTGCAGGACCTGTTCCGTCTCCTCTTGGCATAATAACCTCCTTTACATTGTAAGTTATCGATTTCGACCTCTGCCGCCGTGGCCACGACCGCCGCCTTGCTGGCCGCGGCGACGTCCAAACATGGAGGAAAGGCCATTCACCACGCGCTGACTCCATGTCTGATTTTGACTGTTTATTCCTGATTGATTCGTTCCATCTCCACAAGGTCCCAGACCACGACCGGTTCTCGAGCCCTGGCCCCGGGGTCCTGTTCCGTCACGCGCAGGCATAATTGTCACCTCCTTGTTTTTAATGAAAAAAGTTATCATATCTTTTTCAGAATCGTCCGCCACGTAATCGATAGCGGCGGCGATAGCCACAGCCTGGCATAAAGAACTGCGGTTGATTTAATTTGTTCTGAATATAGGCATCGAGTACGTGCTGCACATTGCCTGAAATAAAAGGCACAATTTGTATTCCACGACCTTCAATAGCACGTGTATATGGCAATGATATCGCACCACAAATTAAAACGTCTATTCCAGCAGCAGAAAGCTCTTCTGCGCGAGGTCCAGGCAAAACTGTTTGTAATCTTCGATGCTCAATGTTTTTTATAGCATCCGATTCGAGAGCACATAGCCAAAGTAATTGAGCACTATCAAATAGCGGTGAAATGCGATTTTGCCAGACTGTCACGCCGATTTTCATAGAACCTCCTTGCCTTTCCTTTATGCAAGGGATATGCCAGAGGCGGCGCTGAATATTAAGAGCTTATTAATAATTGTTTTATAAGGACTTGTTTAACATGAACCAAAAAGGAATGTTTCAATAGAGTTGCAATTATGCAACTCTGTGATTAGATAGAATTGCAGAAATGCATTTCTATTATGCGGATCGGCCGTCTTTTTGTGGGAGCTCGAGACCCAATTTTTTAATTTTTCGAAACAGAGTGCTTTTATGAATACCGAGTTCTTTCGCTGTGGCAAGACGGTTAAAGTTGTGCTTTTTTAACGTCTCTAAAATGGTTTGCTTTTCCACGGTTTGGATGGTGGAAGACATGATGCCCGGCGAAGAGGTGGGCGCAGGGCGAATATTTTCCGGCAGACATGAAGCTTCTATTCGTTCTTTTGAACAAAGTACAAAAGCGTGTTCGATAATATTTTCCAGCTCGCGGATATTGCCTGGATAATCATGAGACATGAGAAGCGCCAAAGCTTCCTGACTGATACCGGATACGCTTTTCCCGCGGCTCTGGTTAAGACGGTTAATAAAATGATCGACAAGTATGGGGATATCTTCTTTTCTTTCGCGCAAAGGTGGGAGTTTTATCCGCAGTACATTAATCCGGTAAAAAAGGTCCTGTCGGAATGATCCCTCGTTCACCAGCATGTCCAGGTCTTCATTTGTAGCGGCAACAATGCGAACATTGGCTCGTTCCGGCTGGTCACCGCCTAACGGCGTAAAGGTTTGTTCCTGCAAAACGCGCAACAGGCGAACCTGAAAGGCGGGACTGGTGCTGCCGATTTCATCGAGAAAAACGGTGCCATCTTTGGCCTGAGAAAACCGCCCTGCTCTGTCACGCACTGCGCCGGTAAATGCGCCTTTTTTATAGCCGAACAACTCGGATTCTAAAAGAGTGTCTGGCAGAGCGCCACAATTTATTGCGACAAATGGTTTCTCACAGCGGGGGCTTAGGTCGTGAATGGCTCTTGCCAAAAGCTCTTTGCCAGTCCCGGTTTCACCCTGAATGAGAACCGTGCTATCTGTCCCGGCAATCTGAGGTAGCATCGCAAAGATATCCTGCATTTTTTGATTGTGACTTATCATGTCACCAACCTGATATTGTGAATTCAGTTCGCGACGAAGCTCTTCTACCAGGGTCATATCCCGGAAAGTTTCCACTCCGCCAATAACTTTTCCCTGACTGTCCTTCAGCAAGGCCGTGGATACAATCACAGGAATCTGTTGCTGCTGCGTATTGACAATATAGGTGGACGTGTCGATAAAAGGCCGGCCTTTACGCATTGTGCGACGAAGCGCGCAGTCCGTTTCGCACATATTTGAACGGAAAACCTCGCAGCATTGTTTACCAATGGCTTCTTCCCTGGATACGCCGGTTATTTTTTCCGCCGCCTTGTTGAATGACGTGATATTCCAATTATGATCTACAGTGAAAACACCATCGGAGATACTATCGAGGATGATGCGTGTTGCGTCGTCAGAAATTATATTTCTAGTCGTCATTTTTCTAATATTCCTTCTCTTATACTTGTCAAGATAGTAATAGAGTCGCAAAATTGCAACACTAATTTTCTTTTTAAAACCGGACGGAGGACAGAAATAAAAAAAATTGGTTAGAAAATAAAAATGCCCCTGATGAAAACACCAGGGGCACAGGAGGTAAATTAGAGCATGAGTATGAGGGATAAATTTTATTTCAAAACGGCCATTTTTTTCACGTCTCTAAAGTCACCTGCTACGATGCGGTAATAATAGATACCGGAAGCTACTTGTGAACCAATATCGTTGCGAGCATCCCACATGACAGCATGGTATCCCGCTTTGATCTTCCGGTCGACCAGAGTTCGAACTCTCTGACCGAGTATATTATAAATATGGATTTGCACGTGAGCATCGTGTGGCAGTTGATAGCGAATGGTCGTTATCGGATTAAACGGGTTCGGGAAATTTTGCGCTATTTTGAATTCATCCGGCAACGGCGTCTCAGCTTTGACTGGCCCGTGCGTTGTTTTCACACCGCCAATGCTGACATCCTCTATCTTGTAGTAAATTGTTTTTCCTGCCACGACCTGATTGTCCAGATAGGCATAATTTCCATCCGGAGTGGGTTCAATTAATTCAGTGTTGATTTTTTTGTACTCGCCTTCTTTGCTCAGAGAGCGCAGTACATTAAATCCCGCATTACCCGATTCCGAAGCCGTTTCCCAGGTAAGTTCAACACCTTTATACGCTTCTACTTTTGCCTGGAAACTGGTCAGTTCCACACTGGTTGTAAACAGGCTCCAAAAATGCTCTGCACACAGGGTTTGATCGCAGACCCGGACTTTGACAGAAAAAACCTGACCACGTTCAAGCTCGTTTAAATTGGCATTAAATACCTGACCATACGCAGCAAAGTTATTGTCAATGTACCAGGTTGTGGTGAGGACATCGCCATCCGGGTCACTGACTTCAACACCGAATTCGACGGTCTGAACCGTATTGATTTCGGGTTTTACGATATTGCCCTGAGGCCAGTAATGGGTAATAAGCGGACGATGATTGAAATCATGGACCACGACTTTGACCGAATCGATATCCTTGCCACCTCGGACATCAACGGCTTCAAATGTCGGATAGAATGTTTTCTTGGTATCCGGACTTTGGACAACAGAATTATCGGGAACCCAACGGAATGTGTATGTCTCATCGCCATTGTTAATAAACTCGGCACTATCCGGGATACTCGTCGCTTTAATAAAAACCTGATCACCATCGCCGTCAGTAGCAGAAATGTCGAATCGCACTGTCGAGCCTTCAGTCACTTCTTGTTCACCCGGCAACTGCAATTCAGGCCAGTGTGTGGGATCGCCTTCGGCTGTAAAGGTTTCGATGAAAGAGCCGCCTTGAAGGTCTGCCACAGCTTTGAGTGTATTATTGACAGCGCCCGGACGAGGTCCTAGTTTCCAGCTTACTTTGGCAATACCGTTCATGGCCGAGGTTACAGGTTGCGGCTCAATCACCGAACCGCCGCCTTCCAGCACATAGAATGACACCCGGCCACCTCGAGTTGGATTACCGTGTTTGTCTCTTACCATCACTTTGATCGGATATAACAGCACTTTACCCATCTCGCCGATTTGACCGTCCCCGGAATGTTTCTCCATTGAATGAGGTGTATCGCCGATTGCCGTCGCAGTAAATTCGATATTAACCGGCTGTAAATTCGGGGATGATGCCCGGATTTTGTTAACACCAACACTCATGCCGAGTGTATAATAGACCGCCACTTTGCCATCAGCATCCGAATTTTTGGTTAGCGTTTTGACACCACCTTCCAGCATACCCACCCCATCAACGGTCTGATCTTCAACCACTGTAAAAGTCACCGGTACATCGGGAATGACATTTCCGAAATCATCCACCGTGCGCACAACAAGCGGTGAGAACAATGTTTGCCCTACTGTTCCGGATTGATTATCGCCGGATACATATTCGATCGTTGTTGCGCCAGAGCCAGGAACGATGCCAGTGGTATCGTAAAACGTTGCTGTGATGTGAGGATAATTGGTCAATTTTGCACGGTAAATATTCAAACCGCTATTCGTGCCAACCAGTGCCTTGGCATGAGCCTCGCCATACATATCCGATTTTACCGGATTCGAGGAGACAATGCTGCCATTGTTATGCAAAACCTCAAATTTGACATTTTCTCCATAAACTGGCCAGCCGTTGGCGTCGAGGACCCGGACACCAAGTTCTTCAGGCAATTGCTGTCCTGGACCCGCTTTCAGGTTATCACCGGAAATTTTTTCCAACCCAACGAGCCGTTCTGGTTCTTCACCAAATTCATTAAAGTGAAGTGGTGAGCCCACCAATCCGGTTGCGCTGACTTTAACGATATTCGCACCCGGCTTTTCACCTAGCTGGAAATGACATTGAGCAATTCCAGAGCTGTCAGTGATGACAGGTTGATTTTCGACCAGCTTGCCACCGCCTTGAGTTACAGAATAAGTCACAGGTACGCCGTAAATTGGATTGTCGAATTTATCGGTCACGAGCACTCTTAACGTTTTCGGCAAGACCGTTCCCACGTTACGTTTTTGTCCGTCTCCGGAATTAAGACGGGTTTTAGCGATGCTATATGCTTCTGATGGAACAAATGCAACGATGACACTATCAGAGAGATCCACACCACTGTTCTGGTCTCGTGCTGTAATGTATTTTTTTTCAGCAACTTTGGAAGAAATATAGCCAACAGCTTGTCCATTCTCGTCGGTTGTCGATGCCGGTTGGGTGATAAGATTATCGTCTCCGGATGCATTAACCATAACCGCTTTGTTGACAACCGGATTTCCGAATCGATCACGAAGCGTCACCTGAACCTCAGCTTTTTGTTCGCCTTCAGACACAGTTACCTGGTCTGGCGAAACAGCAATTTGAGAGGTATCTGGATCTGTGACATCAGCTATGGCTGTGGCATTAAAAGTAAGTGGCGAACCCTCAAGACCATGAGAGGTCGCACGCAGTTCATAAGTACCGACAAAATGACCAAGGCGCCATTGTATACTGGCAATGCCATTATCTTTAGTATTCACAGTTGTATCGATTACCGTTCCTGGTCCCAAAGCTCCGAGCACCTCTGGCAATTCACCATGTTGAGGAATGATTTGGAAATGAATGGGTTGTCCTTCAACAGAATTGCCGTTCCGGTCTTTGGCTAACACTTTTATTGGCCGGGGCAAGAACTGACCGACCGTTCCTTCCTGGTTATTGCCATCAGCAATTTCCATCGCCGTCGCATTTGTTGACAAGCCAGTTATCTCATAGACCAGAGGTGAACCTTCGAGATGTTGACCACCAGTTACCTTTTCAGCCGATACCTGGACACGATTGATTTTGCGCCCTGCTTTTTGGCCAAGCGTGAAATGCACATAAGCCATACCATTGGAATCGGTTTCTTTTACCTTGATGGAATCCACTTTCCCATCCAAGGATCCGCCATTTGCTTCTTCTCGGCTGAGAACTTCAAATCGAACCGGATGACGAGCTATGGGATTGTCAAACGCATCAATGACCCGTACCTTGAGATATTCGGAAAGCGTGTTACCAACAATACTGCTTAATCCCTGGGTAGTATCATCTGTCATTTTGACGAGTTCATGAGCTTCGCCTACTTGCGCGGATGCTTTGAAAACATACGGAGAGTTGACCAGGTGTTCTCCGTTTAATTGGGACTCGACACGCAAATGATTATTAAGCGAACCCACTTTTGGACCTAACGCCCAACGAACCTGAACCAATCCCTTGTCATCGGACGTTTCAGTAACAGACGTCGTACCTTTGCTGTTCAAATAACCAATATTTCCATCAACAGATTCGAGAGTGAAATTGACTTTACGGCCAGCTACACCATTTCCATATTTGTCCACGATGTTGACCCGCACCGGGTCCGGCAAAAACGAACCTACACTGCCGAGATGAGTAAAACTTGAATCTGGCACGAGCCGGTATGCCACGTCGGGCCGCGCTGATGCGGTAAAAGTAATTTTTGGATTTTCTTCCACAGCCGCGGTAACTTCAATCACATTGTTTCTAATTCCAGCGCTGGTACCTAATTGCCACTCAACTTCAGCATAGCCCAGGTCAGCGGTTGGTACTGTTACCTGATTAATTCCATTGAGCAATCCGTCGCCTTTTTTAACTTTAAAAGTCACCGGGTAGCCAATAACCGGATTATTGTATTGATCTACGATCTGCACTTTGATTTTTTCATCGAGCGTTTTGCCAACAATATCGATGATCACGCTATCGGCTGTGATTCGGTTCATCCGGTGTGCTTTGCCGACATTAGCTTTTGCTGAAAAAGACACCGGACTGCCTGAGAGCATATCTCCCTCTTTATCCCGTGAAGACACATCAACGCTGTAAATACCAGGGATTTCAGGCATATGCCACACAACAGATGCGATGCCATCTGCTCCGGACTTTACGACTTTGCTGGCACTTTTACCTGTATCGTCCTGAAGCTCTCCTCCATCACCCTGGACGGTAAAAGTAACCGGATGATCTTTGATCGGATTTTGGAATTGATCTATTATTTTTACCTGAAGCGGAAGATCCAATGCCTGTCCAACATCAGCTTCCTGGTTATCTGTAGAATCTATCTTGACCAATGCATGCGCCGGCGCAGGCTTTGCTGTGGCTTTGAAAATAACCGGCGAACCTTTCAGTGGTTCTGAAGGTAAATCAACACGGTAAGCTACAGCATTTGCCACGTTATTGCT
>CAZSMC010000003.1:57570-81468 GCA_964607755.1 uncultured Cytophagia bacterium
GCCGGTGAGCCAATGATATCACCGCCACGGGCTTCAACTATATTAGAACCTGGTTGACCCAATGTCCACTTTGCTTTTGCGTATCCGGAAATATCCGAGAGAATGGTTATTGATTGCTGGTTCTCCTGTCCGCCTACACTGCTTAGACTGCCTTGGCCTTGCGTTACTACATACTCAACCGGAAATCCTTCGAATGGACTTCCGTCCTCTTTGAGAATTCGAACAGTCAATAAACTATCCAGAGTCGTATTGGCATTCGCTTGCTGGATCGTCTTTGGACTAATAGCAACCATCGAATGAGGCGGTTCAGTTGGTTCTATCGTAAAGGTTACTGGAGAGCCTTCCAGTCCTTCTACTTTTGCCTGAACCACATAATTTTCTTTTTGATAGCCTAATTTCAACGTATTTGCAGCCACACCTAATTGACCCGATACGGTTTGCGTCTCGGCTAATGTTCCATCTCCCTGGGTGATACTCCAGTTTACCGTGGTGCCAGATTTTCTATTTTCATAGGAATCTTTAATAATTACCTTTAATGGAGGAGAATCCTGTCCGGGTGTGGCAGTAATTGGATCTTCAGGAACACTGGGGTCCCGTTCCATTGAAAAAGCCGGCCCAGCCAGGGGATCCAGGGTGAACCGGGCTGGTGAACCATTCAAGTGGGTTCCGTCGTTCTTGCGTCCGGATACCTCGACAACTACATTGTCATCAGCATTGGTTTTAAAAGTAACATGAGTTTGCGCTGTTCCTTCCGCATCGGTAACGTTGGGGAAATCCGGACCAGTGCTCCCCATACTATTAGGCGAGGGAGCTTCCAGAGATGATTTCTGAACGAGTATTTTGTCCCAGTCCCACCCCGGTTCATAAATAATAATATTAAAGGTATGTATGCCTCTGCTCAGTGTAGAATTTATTGTTTTGAACCAGCGCCAATTTTCCATCGGAGCAGAAACTTCAATAAATACAGAATCCTGGCGGTCTATGCTCACATAAGCATTATTTTTCACGCCGCCTGTATCACCCGGTCCATCGGGAGATTTATAGCGAAGATAGATATCATAATTTGCTCGTTCAGGCACATAAAACGGCACTTCAACAGCGCGTTTATTTCGAAAACCAGAAGTCCATGAAGTCGTCACATATTTTCCACCAGACGCATCGCCATCATCTTCTACAGAAGCGATTGGAACTTGCAATCGGCCATCTTCTATCTCGCTCCAGATTCGTCCGTTGAACACGAAATCCTCAATATCATCAAGCCGTGCCTGACCGTTTGTCACCTGGAAATCGAGCAAGGCGCCTTCATATGGTTCGCCATTCTCATTTGTCACCCGTACTCGAAGCGGTTCTGGCAATTGAGTTTCAATCAGTCCGCTTTGGTTATTTCCGGCAACAATTTCAAGATTTACAGGTCCAGCGCCGCCTGTAAAACAGGCTGTAAAGCTATCAATATTGTTTAATATATTTGAACCTCCGTATTGAATAATGCCGACATAAAGGTCAGCAAGAGGCGAAGTGTTAGAGATTGAAAACTGAGCGTCCTGGACGCCATTAATTAAATATGTAATTGTTTTTGTCGCTCCATTATCTACTATTTCGGCTTTTACTAGATCGCCAGGCCCGGGACGTGGTTGCGACACATTATGTCCATCTACATATTGAGGGTTTGAGCCAGGTTGAATTCTATAAATAGAGAGTTCGCTGGTTTTTCGATATAATAGATATCCAATCGCCATGTCCGGAGAAGGATTATCAGCCAAAATTAATAATCCGGCAGGAATGGCGTCATTATTATAAAAATCGGCATTCTCAGAGCTAAAGCGCATTCCTGCACCAATAGCTCCGCTTCTTTGATATATGGCAACATTACTCCACCCACCTGTTGGAGAAGCCAGAGTAAGTTCACCATTTTCTAATATATGATTTGCTGAAGCATTCCAAAATGAACCCAAATCGACCCGGTCAAAATGATCAGTCACACAAGATCCTTCTGTGGGACCACCGCCTCCGCCGTCATCGGTTGTGGTTGCTGAAGCGCTATTGGACAGAGGTGACCAGTTGTCCGCTTCATCGCTGGTCTTTATTGCAAAATAATATGTCGTTGAAGCCTGTAAATTATTCACCATGAAGCTTTCGCTCTGACCAGCTTGTTTCGGAGAGGGAATGCCTGCCAATGGCGTGGCATTCTCAAAATCTGTATTCGATGTAATATCTTCTGTATCGTAACGGATATCATAGTCTGAGGCTGTACCTGTATTACCATCATCCCCGGGAGCGGTCCATGACAAACTTATCGAAGAAGAGCTAACCGCTGTAGCGGATAAATCTGTTATTTGGGCAGGAGGCGTATCATCCACCGTGGGTTCGACATATTGAGCTGTGAAGGCTTCGACGTCATTGTTAAAACTATCCCCACCATAAAGCATAACACCGGCGTAGGCGTTTGTGATATCTACTTGCTGGCCCGGGTCTCTTAAACTTGCGATAAAGGTATCATTCACATACACGTTGAAAGTATATGTACTTGCATTCCAACTGACTTTGAAATCATCCCCGGGGGACACAGATGTTGATACTTGTACATCCTGTATCAAACTCGTCGGGCTTCCGCCCCGGATTCTATATAGCCTTGCTTCATTTGCATAAATGTAAACAAAATAACCATCTGATGCCGCTGAAAAGGCGTTTACAATTGCCACGCCTCCCAGCTCAGCCCCTGTTTCATCCACACCGTCACCGTCTTGTGGCCAGTGAATGATTGCCTCATTGGCACCAGTGACATTATAAACAGCCAGAAAGGTGTTCCAGCCTGTGGTGGATGATTGATTGTGTAAATTACCATTTTGAATAACCATTTCAGAATGGGCTGCCCAGTTTGCTCCGAGCGCCGGGCCAGGTCTCTCAAAATCATCGGTCGTGGCGCCAGCTGTCGCGATGAATATCGTCAACAAAATACAACTGGTCAGAATTAAATGAACTGATTGTCTCGTCTTCATGACGTTCAACCTCCAATAAACTCTGGCTTTGTTTCACAACAAAACAAATCCCAATTAATGTTTCATAGTGGTATAATAGATTTTCACTAAAAGTGATGAAATTCATTAAAAAACAATAACATTGAGCATGATAAGAAAATAAAATACAAAGACTATGCCAGCGCTGAGAAAGATAATACGAGTTTTATTTTAGCAGCATGTTTTTCAATATTACAGAAGAACTGTGTTGGATAACATAAACAGACTCGGGGGAATTAATTTTCAGGTGAGGTGACAGAACGGGTTAATTCATACAATTCACATATTTTTTTATAATGGGCGTCAAATCCGAAATTGTTTTCAGCTTTTTCCCTGGCCTTTTTGCCCATATAAACAAGTTTTTCCTGGTCATGGATCAAGGAATTAACCATATTGACAAAACCTGAAATATCACCGCGTTCAAAAACAAAGCCATCTATATCCTCCTGAATCAGTTCCGGGATGCCTCCCATTCGGGAGCCAATCACAGGCTTGCCCAATGATAATGACTCATAAATAACAAGAGGAGAATTATCATGCCATTCGGAGGGCACAACGGTGAACTTGGAACCAGCGACAAGGCGTTTCAACTCGTCACCGCTTTTATAGCCCGGCATTTTGACATGCGTCAAGTTTTCACTGGCGATTCGTCGTTGTAGTTCGTTTTCAATAGGGCCTGTCCCAATGATATACAACGACGCACCCTTGATCTGTTGCATCGCATCGAGCAAAAAGTGCACGCCTTTTTCGTGTGTCAATCGTCCCATGAATACAAAGTAATCTGAAGGCGCAAAAGATGGCTTGTACTCGCGGATATCTAAAGTATAAGGTTGAACCAGCACAGGTTTGTCAGCATAGCCGTATTGAGAAATTTTCTCTGCCAGGAATCGGCTTGGAGAAACAAAAACGTCGATGTTTTTTTTATAGCTTTTTTTAAAATAATTAAAATAAGCTTCCACCGTGGTCAAAAAACTGGCCGCATAAGAATCCCGAAAGCATTTTTTAACTGTAGCCTGCCAGAAATGTTTTCCCTGGCATGCCTCACAGACTCGTCGTTTCCCGTCCAGAAAAATATAATTTGGGCATACCAATTTGTAATCATGCAAGGTCATCATTACAGGAAGATTAAAATCCTTTAGCGTCTGCAAAATCGACGGAGAAAGATGATGGTAAATCGAGTGGACATGGGCGATATCCGGTTGTGTATCTTTAATCAGCTGAGCTAATTTTTCCTGTGCGCTGCGATTGTAAATGACCCGTTGCGCAGTCTTGATTCGTGCCAAAGGATTTCGGGTTTGGGAGAACTGTTCTGGGGAAAAATAATCAGCAAAATATGTATGATAAGGTGTTTCAAAATTATCTGGATGATCTATGGCAAATGGAATAACCGTATGGCCTTTTTTTCCCAAAAGGTGCGTTAAATTAAAAACATAGCGCTCGGCCCCGCCTTCAATATAATAGAATTTATGTATCATCAAGATTTTCATAGCAGTCCCGTTTTTCAGAGCATTAATCAGTAGCGTATCTTGTATAGAGTTCTTCGAATTTGCGCACTTGATGACGGAGGGAAAACTTTTCTTCAACACGTTGGCGTCCTGCTTTACCAAAGCTTTTTCTTTTCTCCGGATTATTTATCAACTCAACCAGAGTATTTGCTAGGATTTCAGGATCTTTCACCGGCACAAACAAACCCGTTTCCTGATTAACCACTGCTTCTTTTGTGCCGTCCACCGGCGTGGCCACCACAGGAAGACCGGATGCCATGGCTTCGAGTACAACGTTGGGAAGGCCTTCATATAAAGAAGGCAGTGTAAAAATATCAAACAGACGCAATAATCCAGGTACATCACGACGAAAGCCAAGCAGCACAAAATGATGCGTTAATCGCTTTTCTTCAATCTCCTGTTCTATCTCTGTTCGCTTCGGGCCATCGCCGACGAGGACAAAAGTTACGTTTTCATTTTTTCTCACAATGCGTTGAGCTGCTTCGATGAGATAACGGTGGCCCTTTTGTTCATCCAGCCGTGAAACCTGTCCCACAACGATATGATTTTCGGGAATACCCACATCTTGTCGTTTAATTGTGAGTGGTTCTGATTTGAATTCGTTCAGGTTCACTCCATAAGGGATAATCTCAATTTTCTCACGAGGCACTTTGCGTTTGGCCACCAGCCAGTCTGCCGTTGCTTGAGAAACGGAAATGACTTTATCAGCTCGCCTGATCGCATAACGATATCCCCAGAGACGATGGGGTTTGAGCCATTTTGGCGAAGAAATCGTTTCCCAGGAAAACACACCTTTGGCACCAGCTTTGTGTCCAACCATGGCCCCCAATACATCCGCGTAAAAAAGTGTTGTCATAACAATATCGATGTTTTCGTCCTGAATGAATTTCTTTAAACGCTTCATCAAACCGAAATCAAATCGATGTTGACGCTGAAAAGTGAGCACCCGGCAATCTAATTGCTGGAACCGGTCTTTTATTTCATTTCCGAGGCCCAGACTGATAACCGTGGTGTCAAAACGCCGGGCATCCATATTTTGAACCAATTCAAGCAATTTGGTTTCAGCGCCGCCAAAGTTAAAACCTTCCACAAGCTGTAGTACTTTTATTTTCATAAAACGTTACTACCTCAGTCTCATTCTTTTGCGGATAAACTCGTTTAGTTCACTCGCTTTGTGTTGCCACGTATGATGTTGCTCAAATTCTTTTTTTGCGTTTGAACCTAGCGTAAGCCGCAATTTTTTATTTTCAATTAATCGAATGATGTGATTTTTCATCATTGGAATATTGCCGGGCTCGTACAGCAGTCCTGTGTGTTCATGTTGAATGATTTCCGCTATTTGGCCAATTCGAGCCGCGACGATTGGCTTGCCAGCGGCCATATATTCGAATAGTTTAACCGGAGAAAAATAAAAAAATGGAATGGCCGGATAAGGTGCCAGAGCGATTGAAAAAAGAGCAATGAGTTCCGGTACCTGATCATGATCTACCGTTCCTGAGTAAAGAACCCGCTCTTTATTATGGCGGAATCGTTCACGGAAAGATTGAGCCTGTGCGCCGCCACTGCCCACAAAAAGAAATTTTACGTGTCGATAATCGGCCAGGATATCGCTGATACACTTTTCCATTTCATTCATGCCGTGCCAGTGATGCATCGAACCGACAAATCCTACAATGAGATCGGTCTCCGAAATGTTTAGTTCGTGCATCCATTTTTGCCGGTTTGTCAGAACAGACTGTTTCACTGGTTTTGCGCCATTTGTTATCACTTGGAATTTTTCAGTATTTAACCGATGGGTGCTTGTTAAATAATTTTTAGTTACGTTTGACTGGGTAAATACACCCGAAGCTTGTCTCAGAAGATATTTTTCAGCTTTGAGCAGCCAGGGGATAGCAGAACGAGGAATATTATGAAATTGAATCCACTCATAGGAACAGGCATTGTCAGCTTCAATAAATAGAGGTAGTTGAAAAATGCGAGAGAGAAAGATACCGGAAATTCGATATGCATCCAGGCGAATGATAAGAAGATCAGGTTTGACTTTTTTTAATACATTTAGTTCTTTTAAAAAATCACGAAATACATCAGTCACTCTTTTTGCTAAAAACAAAAAATTTGGATAATGAGTAACACTCTTGACATGGTTTTCTTGCCTGAATTTACGGTTGTTTTGAGCGCAACGCCATTCAAATAAAATTTTAAAACCATAGGTCTTTAAGGCGGACAGCAGTTCAATAGCCTTTACTGTCGAGCCAATTGAACTGCCGTACAGGTCTTGCATATAGTTTAAGTATAAAATCTTGATATCTCTCTTCATTCTGCATATCCTCAACCCTCACATTTAAGAGAGGAAGTAAAACCATTCGAACCGTTGTTATTAACACATTGTAAAATCATATTATAAAAGCACTCATCACTCAATGATTCGGACATTAGAAGGCGGATCCGGTGGCGTTGTATCCGGATCTATTTCACCCAAATACCGGAAACGTATGGCATCAGCGATGACATAGCCGTCTGCGTTGTTGGTAATTTTAACATAGTTATTCAACCCTTCCGATAAATAGCCATAGCCAATCACATTCCATTGTCCACAATTTTTTGTTTGATCGATAATGCCGCGAATCTTTGTCTCACCGTCTAGAACAATCTCGAATGGAACGTTCGTAGCTTCCTGAAAAGAAGATTTTGTATCACCGTGCCAACCGTGCCACTCTGCCATTTCATAGTAACCAGCAACGCCTATAGTTGGCCGCCAGATGGCTTGTGCTGAACCATCTCCGCCCTGGATCGCATGATAACCATAGGCTTCGTCAAAATTTCCAACGACCATGCCTCCGTTTATTTGAGCCCAAAAGGGATTGTTGTTTTCTATATCTGTCTTCATTTTGCTGTCATATCGCCTCCAGTTATCGGATAACTCGACAGGATTCGAGCCTGGTGATGTATCATTGTTATAAAAATTATCAACAATAATATCACTAACCGCTGTTGTTGGCTCTGTAAACATTATGATACCATCTCCTCGAAGGTCGGTCCCATAAGCGTGCCCATATATTTCTATAGGTTCGTCAAATATCTCACCATTGTTGGTCTCAGGATCCTGCCCTCCTTTTAAACGATAATATGTGCGTCCATCCAAACTAGCAGGTGAAAGAGTCTGATTTGTACCTGTTGGATTACAGACAGCGAGCCCGTTATCAAAATATCTTATCCACAATCCATTTTCAAGTTGTATGGGTTCTGATATCCCGAAACCCAGGTTGGTTTCAAATTCATCATACCAGAACATAATATAGTACCAGTCTCCAAATGTCATACCATAATAACAATCAAATAGCAATGCAGTTGTTAACCCGAATCTCATTTTATTGAATCTATCTTTCCCGTTATGTGTCCATTTTTCCGGTATGTAATCCTCAATGAACATGGTGCTGGGTCTGTTTTTAGAACTATTGTATTGCATCCATTCTATGCAATCATCTTTCAGATAGTACCAGTTTGCCCATCTTAAAAAGCCTTCATAACAATGACCATTTAATTCTTCTCTAAAAGAATCTAATGTTCCACCGGCATTTACTCCAAATAAATTGGGACCATCCGGCTGGATATTATTCATTAATTCGACTTCGTTGCTTATCAATTTTTCAAGATATTGGCTATAGTGATTATTAATCCATACACCGGCATTATGTCTGGTCCCGCCGAATTCATCATAGTCGTCTATCCCATTCCTGTTCATGTCGCAGGAATGAGAATCAAGATAAATTTTATCATAAAAAGCATCATGAAAGAATCCATCAAATAGTCCGGAGGCATAATCAATTTTTTCATTGAAATTTTTTTCGGCAAGATATTCCCATGGGTAGAGTCCATTTATTTCAGGTGCCCACTGACTTAGGTTCATAAAAATCCCGGGGCCTGCCAGCCGTAATGGACTGTATACCGTGTCACCAATGGAATGTGAATGACTTGTATTATAAAAGCTATCAGACACATTCTGGGCAACAATTCCTGTGTCACCTCTCACTCCTTCTACGTTAATAATATCGTCACCTATCACAGCATAGCATAAATTCCAATTTCCATTAAGACCTTGTGCAATACCTTCTGTGCGGTCTACTTTGATAACCCTCTGATTAGGCTGAACAGGCTCTGTCAGAATTCCTTGATAAGCTCTATACAAATAATAATCGGGTGGGTCACTAAACCACAAACCATTTAGTCCCATTGCCATTATAATTTGATCAGGATGTAATTCCCGTAATCTCTGGGCAAATAGACTGCCGCTATTGTCTACAGAACCATAGATATACGCCATATCATATTGTGCCATTCGATGAATGCGTGCATCAATGTATCCCTGATATGTGCAATATACAGCCGTTCTGGGGAAAAATGGCTCATATTTTGATTGTGACCATGAATTTTGAATTGACATGATAAATAATACGGCCATCAAGAAGAATGGATACCTTTTTAACATGTTAACACCTCTCTGAATTATTTACGATCGCTTGATAGATTTATTCATTTTTTTTATAAGCTGCGAGTGTTACGAATATCCTATATTTTCGCACAGACACTAAAAACACATATTCGATTACTTGAAATGGACCGACAACTTTCGGTTAAAAACTAAAGATAACGTTAAAAAAGCGCTGTTAAAATCAATATAGAAATAAAAAAGATACTAAAATCTGCATAACGGGTTATTGCCTTAATTTTGGTCAACAGCGTTTTCATATAATATTAATTTGCAGCCTTTAAAATTATATTCAGTGACTTTATTTTTCTTTTTATCTAATAAGGTAATTAAATTTATCATATTTTCACTGGGCCATAAATGGCAAAAGCATACCCAAAGTCGCCCTTGTGTCGATGATATTTGTTCGTACATATCTGAATAATCATTAGTAACAGAGTGTTCTTCACCATAAATCACATTGATACTGTCATCAGGGGATTGAGGAATCGCGTATTTGTTCTTAAATCCGGCGCCATGGTCTGTAAAATAGTAGTAAAACGGTAAAATAGCGCCCCAATGTAAAAAGACATCATCTTCATCTTGTACCTGGTTTGCTAAAGTTTGAAACAACAAATCAACCTTTCTGCCTCCACCATAATCCAATGCCAAGACCCTTTTGGTATTGATAAAAAGAGAGAAAAGAATGAAAGAAAAGAGAGCAATCTGAGTAGTGTAATACAGTAACGTTGATTTTTTCTTTATTTCATTTTTAAGAAAAACAAATCCTTCGACTATCATGATAATCCACAATGGCAGGAGGAAAAGAGAAAGCCGGTCTGCTGAAAACGGATATTTGCCCAAAAGCGAGGCCAAAATAACCAGTCCGAGCGGCAAGAGAACCAATAGCAGATCCTGCCAGTTTTTATGCAGGAATTTTTTAACAACCCAGATGGCGATAAGCCCATTCGCAATGACAGCGGCAATGACCGAATTTAAAAAAAAGTAATAGGGCAGTAATAGAATGTGGTATACAACCCGTGTCAAATAGTGCGAAACATAGCCAAAATCTGTGATTTTTTCTGAATTGAAAATTTGCATTTGCCATTCTTTAATAAAAATATCATTATCAACAGCATTTGAGATATTAAAAGAGAATAAAAAACCAAAAGAAAGCAAAAACAACAAAAACGACAACGAGAGTTTAGGCAAATTGGCGTTTAATGAATGCGTTTTAATTACATTTAAGAACAGAACAACAAAAGAGGAAGCTGAAACATAGATGGATGCGAATCCAAGCCATAATCCCACAGAAGTCGTAAGGGCAAAGAGCACCCACAAAAGCCATTTTTTATTTTTTAATAGATTCAATGTTAAAAGAACAACAAGAGTGCATAGAAAAACATCGGCAGTGTAATGCTTGAAGAATTTGGAATAGTAGATCAACTTGTCCGATACACCGGCTAGTAATATGACAGCCAATAGTGCATAGTTACGGGAACACCTTTTTGAATAGAGAAACCAAGCTGTCAGAGCAGCTAAAATCGAAAAAAATGCCGGCCATAATCGTAATGCGGTATGATTAACGCCCAGTATGCTTACATTAAGACGAGTCAATAGACCAAAAAGCGGAGGAAATTGTACTGGCCAATTGTTAAAATACTCTCTTTCTGCATCTGCAGGCCAGGGAGAATGGGTTATACTCCAGTCAGTACCTACGATAGCCCTGGCAGGATGCAATTCATCACTATTGAGTACAAGCTTATTGATGCCATAAATATGCAAAAATGCGAATGCGGCTAAAAAAAATAACATCAGATATCTAAAATTCATATTCCGAACGTTCATGTTTGATATCCTCTAACGATGGTTGATCCAGGGCGCCTTTAATATTGTTAATATTTGACACTTACATCCGTGCCTTTGTATTGTAAATATTGATTCGTTTTGTATAGCTGTTTATATTTTTTAAGTGAATTATGGCTCCGTGTGTTAATAAGAAAACAATGATAATCGATATACAAGAGATCTTTCAGTAACGATCCAGATGGATGTAGGCAACAGTAATCTATTTTTTAATTTCCAATCCTGACGTCTATTGCTATTTTATCATTTAAAAAATAAGAATAATCAAAATCATTGTATTTTCCAGAATAAATGCAGACTGCTTGCAGGATAGATTTTATTTATAATTGGAGCAATCGGAACAAAACATTTTGATATTAGGGATGTTAGCTTCGCAGGCATGCGCGGATGCCAGACCCAGGGACATAATCCAACAACAATTTCAGATTTATAGCCCACTCTATTAAATGAACCAAAGCCAGCTCCTTGAAAATAATTCCTGATTTTTGCCAGTGTGACGAAATGTTCGAGTTCTTCGCTCTTCCAAAAATCAAACGGAGCCCAGGTATTTTTATCATAGCCTCCATATTGTTCAGACCACCACTTTACAAATCCGGCAACATTTGCATAATTTGGAACAGATAAAAAAACCGCGCCTTTTGGATCAAGTATTCTTTTGATTTCATGCACTGCTTGCTGCGGGTTCGGAAAATGTTCAAAACTATCCATGCAAATAACGATATCGGCAGAGCCGGCAGCAAAAGGAAGTTCAACGGCATTGGCCTGAACAAAACTGGTTTTAGTGTCCGATAATATACTAAAGTTAGGCCGTTTATTCAAATCAATACCTATATAGTGGCGATGATCTGAAAAAAAAGTCGACAAAACACCGGTACCGCATCCCAGGTCGATGATACGCTTGTCCTGAAACTCGAGCGACAGTTTTTCTTGGACACTTTGGAATAGCGAACTATTAACGTTCAGTTCACTGTCAATGAATGGCGATGTCACAAGAGCTGTATTATCCTGATAAAATTTTTTCAACCGTTCAATTTTCGTCTGAGGCATGGGAATGTCAATTCTTTTTCAGGACCATCCTGGTTATTGTTTTCAGTGTTCTTATCCAATCGACGACATGAAAGAGCTGCAAGGCTCCGCTATAAATCAACATCGCAATTAAGAGTGACGGGATAAGAGATATCTTTAGATACAAGGTTGCAAGAATTACACCAACAACTATTGCTGTGCTCGCAAGAGTTCTCGCGGTAAAATTAAAACCTGGGAAAATTGGATAACCTAATCTCTTTCTAATCCAAAAATAAATAAGCGTAAAAATAGCAACTTCCGTACAAACTGTGGCAATAGAGGCTCCGATATAAGATAATTTCGGAATTAATATTAGATTTAAAGTGATATTTACCAAAAGGCCAACAATTTGAAAGTGGACCACTTTTTTTTGTGCATTAATGGCAGCGTATAAAGGAACGAAAAAGATATTAAGCATTTGTGCTCCGGTAGCCAATACCAAAATTTGAAAAGCCGGTGCGCTCGGCGCAAACTCGGGGCCACAATAAAGAATCATGACAGGCTTTGCATAAAATAGAACAATAGGAATTAACGGAAAAATTACAATAAATAAATAACCGGCACCTTTTGAGAACAATTCACTTAATTTTTTATCATTGCTGAAATGTTCTGAAAATTGCGGTAAAAAAGCTGTTGCCAAAATTGTTGGGATAATACTAGAAAGGTTCAGCAGCTTGTAAGCTCCTGAATAAAAACTGATATCAGTTATGGTGCTCATGGCTTTGAGCATTAAAATATCGAGATAATTATAGCTGATGGCCAGGAACCTGGACAATCCAAAAAACAGAGAAGCATGAAAAATTATCGCAGATTGCCTGGGTGTCCATCGCAATTTCCAGTTTATAAATTTTTTATGTAAAAGCCGGAAAGAAAAGAGAAATTTAACCAGTGCAGCAATGACAAACGAAATTACAAATATTTTTACCCCAAAGCCGAGCACTAAAAGGCTAATCCCGATAGTGACAGAAATAAATTTATCCAGGGATTCACTCAGAGCCTCATATTGCATAAACTGAAATCCTCTGAACACTGAATAGGCCACGAGAGTAAATGTGCCCAGCAGGGATGACAAGATAAAAATCAAAATCGTTTTTAATTCAAGATCAGAGTAATTCGAAATAGTAAAATAGATAACCAGCAATGCAACCGAGAAAAGGGTTAATAAGACTTTGAGAATCAATGCTCTTGAAAACAGAGGCGAAGCAATATTTTGATGTTTTGATATTTCCCGAGTAACAAGTGTGGACACGCCGAAATCAGCTAAAAGCGTGACGAAAAACCCTATAGTGGTAGCTAATGTATAAATACCAAAATGGTCAGGCCCTAAACGTCTGGTGGCAACTGGCACAAGCATAAAAGCCAGAGCAGTGGTAAAGAGTTTACTTGCTCCGGTAAAACTTATGTTTTTATGGAGTTGCTTCATGCCGTGGTGATCTCACTCTTCTGGAGCTCAAACCGTTGCCTCGTTGTCGCTTCAATCTTTGGTGGTACAGATAGATTTTGTGTTCATAGTCTGCAATGAGAATGACCGCCAGCATTGCCAAAATACGCCAGTGTTGAAGTTTTATGGAAACGAGTCGATAATCTGGTGCAACCAAATAATAAACCAGGCATACTAACATACTGGTTAATCCTGCCACACCGATATGATAAAGAATTCCATCCCGGGTTTTTATGATGCGTAATCCGTAGAAAAAAAATGTTGAATTGAGGACAAGAAAAATAAGAATCCCAACAATACCTTGTTGAGCCGCAATAAGCAGATACACATTGTGAACTATACGTGTGCCTTGTATAGAATCATCAGCATAATATCTATAATTATTAAGTCCGACTCCAGTCACACTATGTTCACCAATAATGCGAAGCGCATCTTTGGCAAGATTGACCCGGCTATGTTTTTTTGTGCTGACAATAGCCTCTTCGGCCCCGGACATCCGCTCCATGATAATATGCCCGTATTTGATAAAAGTAAAACTCAAACTAATAAGAATTGCAGCCAGGAGGCTATAGAATTGCTTTCTGTTGAGTTTTCTATCCCTAAAATCGACAATAAAAAATACGATCATGGCTCCAGCAAAGGCCAGCCAGGCGCCTCTGGTAAAAGAGGCAAACAATGCGCCCATGGATAAAACAGAGATGATAATCCACAGCCACTTTGGTTTCAAGCGGGTAAACATGGCAAGACGTATAGCTAATGGTGAGAGAGCGGCCATATAAAGACCATAAGCGTTCGGAACACCGATTGTACCTGTTGACCGCCAGGTATTGTTAATATCGAAATATGGAAGAGAGACAGGACCAATTTGCCATTGCCATATCCCAATCAAAGCCTCGAAACCTAACGCATACACCACTCCTTTTGTAATATCGATTACATCATCCCTGGTCTGGATGCGGGTCATAATGGTTACAAAAATCAAAATGGATCGTGCCAGGTGGACAAATCCAAAGCGAAAATCAGCTTTTTCAAAAGCAACAAACTCTCCTCCGAACGACCATAACAGATAAAAAAGTGCCATACCAACGCCAAAATAAACCAGCCACTTTCTTTTGAAATGTGTTCTTCTGTGTGGCTTAAAAAGGAGAAGAGCATAGCAGACGAGGTCTATTGGCATAAGAATATCCGCCCCTCGTGGAATACCGGTTCGCAGATATCCCAAAACAATGGTAAATCCTTGCTCAATAGATATGGCAATGCCAAAAGACATCAACAAAATTTTAGAAAATGTTCTATTCATTTAAGCATCTGTCAATAATTCAGCAATCCGTTGAGCTTGTTTGTCCTGAGTAAACTGAGCTGAAGCATCGCGGGCATTATTCCCTAACATTTTTTTCAAGAGTGGATTCTCAAAAAGATTTTTCAGTTCTGTTCGGAGAGAATGATAATCGTGAGGCGGTACGGTAAAAGCATTTTTCCCTGGCTCTATATAATCTAAAAGCCCTCTGTTTTCCGTTACGATAATTGGTTTTCCGTACGACATGGCTTGCAACAAAACAAGCTGACCGGAGGATTCATCAGGGCGGTCTAACGGGATAACGACAACTGCGGCTCTCGCCAACAGTTCGTCAAAGAAATCTCCAAAAACATTAAAATATACGTTAACATTTTCCGGAACATCAAGACCAGATATGTTAAATTTTTGTGCTACAATTTTTGTTGGATAGTCCAATTCCTCAACTGCTTTGAACAGCGTCTTATAGTCTCTGTTGCTCCTTCCGCCGCTAAATATATAGTTATCATCTCCGGTTTCACGAATATTCTGTTCGATGCCCAGCGGGACGAAAACAAAATTTGTATATGGATAACAACTTTTCAACTGATATGCCTCAATTTTGGAGTGCACTATAACAGTTTCAATCCTTTTGACAGTGCATTTTGTAAAAGGAATCCTGAAAAACCTGTTAAATAAAGAGACACGTTCAGGAATGATCATCTGACCGGTAACGAGCTTTGGTTCATTGATAAAAAAAAACCGCAGCCAAAAACTGGTCAACATTCCGATAACAGCGTGCCATGAATAGATCACATCATATTGAGAGGCTCTGGTCGCGGCCCGCAAGCTTGTTAAAAAATAGCTCTTCCATAATCCTGTTATTTTTTCAACAATATTATCGTAACCCTTTGGTGTTTGACTATATAGCATGTCAACAGAAAAATATCGGGACAAGATTTCTTCAAATTGCCAATTTTGTGGCGGAATCCAGTCGAGCACTATTAATAGTTTTTTCTTTCTTTTTTCAGATATCACTTTGTTCAAGCTCTTTGATGCGTTTCTCTAAATTCATTACTTGTAGCGCATTTTTCTGGACTGTTTTTCTCAGTTTATGAGTTAATGTGGTGATTTTTAATGTAAAATACAGCATCAAGGAAATGAGAAATAATAAGCCAATCATTGTCAGGGCTGAGGCTGGATATTCGGCACCAAGCAAATGAGTTAGCCCCATCAACAAGCGATGACTGGAAACGACAATAATCATACCAATCGAGACAGCGAGCCAGATAAGCGCCAGAGACTCGGTAATTTTGCGTTTCTTTAACAAGGAAAAAATATAGACAATAAAGCAAATTCCGAGGAAAACCAGTATAATTTTCCCTCGTAAAGATATTCCAATATCCGAAATCATGTGAACCTCGTTACTTTATTAAATATACCTTCAAAACCGTAAACAGCCAAAATAATCAAAAATGCATCCACCGGAATCCGGTAGCGTATTTCTGCAAAAAATATAGAATATCCTAAAGAGACAGTTAACATTGGGATCAAAAATAAAAGCAGACAGGGCACTTTTTTTCGACACCGGTACAGACCAAAAGGGAACAGCACTAAAAGAGGTGTCATGCACAATATGGAGATCTGTTCGGCTAATTTTCCCGGATTGTTGCCATGAGTCGTTATTCTGGTTATAGCTGGAGACCAAAATTTGATAAATTCTTCAATAAAATGACCTCTAAAAAACTGTATTGGATATTTGTGCATCAGGTCTAATATACTGAAAGATTCTTTATTCTCATAATGGTGTTTTACAGGAATCGAACTCTCCGGTTGTCCGTTCTTTACAGACCAGACATCTACGTGTCGCCACGGACGAAGCCATATCATGATTCCACTGGCGTCAAGAGATGGTTCGTTTACATCGATCCAAAAAGCAATGCGTTGTATATCTTTCGGTTTCACGGGCTGGGTAAAAGTCATTTCCAAATATGATGCATTCTCTGCTGAATAAACGGCAGCATAATCCCACTTTTCTTTTGTCGAATCAACAATAATACACGTATCTGAAAACGTCAGTTCAGCAGAATTGACCAGTGGTTTATTCTTAAAAGTATCCAAAATTGGCTTTTCCGGCTTTTGTTTCCAGGCTCTAAAACGGGTTAATGACAAAGGTTTCCCGCCATAAAAAAACAGACCGATATATTTGTTATTTATTACATTAAAATTATCTGGTGGTTCTATGACAGCAAACAAAGAATCGTCCACGTAACAATTCCAAAGGTGTGACGTTTCTGTCGAATCGAATTGTACGGAAAATGTGGTTCCATCAAGGGTCTTTTTGTTCAAAGCTTCTTTTCGTTCGAAATAAAGTCTCATCCCGTTCAACACACGTTTTTCAGCCATGCACGCTCGTCCCGGGGCAAAAACATCGAACACCAGATAATTCCTTATCGTCCATGGCACTAGAAGCAAAATGGTCATTGCAAAAAGTAGGCCTGCATGTTTGATCCTTGTTTTGAACTGATGATTGGGTAGTAATAAAATCCATGCTGCGAACAAAAACACCGCGGGTATCATCACTGGTTTTGTAACCGCAGACAGTCCCAGCCACAACGAGCCAAAAAATAAATACTTAAGGCTCCCTTTGTCGTAATAGAGAAAAAAGTGATAAACTGTTAATGTTAATAAAAGGGTAAAAAGTTGCGTGACATATAGCAAGCCGGTAATATAAATAAAATAAGGATAGACCGCGCCAACAAGCATGACCCACTGACCAGTTCTTTCGGAAAGCTGTTTTGCCAACTGGTAGAGAATTAATAAATGCACGAGCGAAAGCAAGACATGAACAAGACGAACAGCAATAAAATGATGACCAAACAGTTGGTAAATAGCTGCCAGGAAAATCGGAAAGGTCGGTTCAAGAGCATAATACTGGTATTCATTGTCATAGTAGAGCCCGGGGCCAAAGCCCTCTCCTTTAATAATACTCTGTGCAGCCGTGTCATAGTGGACTGTGTCATAATAGTACCACTTGTCCTCCAGTTGAAAGACATATAAAAGCCGGATAATCAGTGCGATGATAAATATAAACCACCGCTGTCTGGATCGGATAAATATCCATAAATATTTTAACTTTGAAGCCAAAATGATTTGACTCTAATTTGGGTTACCGAACAATTTGGTATGATGGGACACTTTTAGCAGCACGACAAAAATGGCCAGGACGTTACGGATCGGATATACTAGCGATTTTATGGGACCACCGTGCATGGAGGTTCCAGATGTGCGTTGTTTAACAACAATTGGCACTTCTTTTATGCGGAATCCGGTCATGGACAATAATAAAAGTACCTGGGCATCAGGATAATCGTGGGGATATTCTTTGGCAAACAAAGCGGCCACTCTGGGTGAAACCAGTTGAAAACCTGTTGTTACATCAGCAATTTTTTTACCTGATAAAATTTTCAAGACAAAACTGAATATATAAATCCCAAGTCGACGCGGCCAGTTGGTTTTGTAACCGGTATTTTCCACGAAACGCGAGCCAAGGACGACATCGTAATTGCCAGTGTTGAACATTTTTAAGAGGTGTAAAATATCGCCCGGCTGGTGCTGTCCATCTGCATCAATCGACAGAATGCCATCAAACTTTTCATGTAACGCATAAGTAAAGCCGCTTTGCAGAGCTGCGCCATATCCCAAATTCACGTTATGTTGCAATAGATTAATTTTACATTCTCTTGTTACCCTGGCCGTTTCATCATCCGAACCGTCGTCAATAACAAGTATGTGTTGAGTCCATCCCAATTCTTTCGTTCTCTCGGACAGAGCTTGTAACTGCTCCAGTACCGTTGGCAAATTTTCTTCTTCATTAAAAGCCGGAATTAAAATGAGAAGTTTCTTTAAACTATTCATTTTTAAATTTGACAATATTTATCGCCGGTTGAATATTGTTATTTCTTGTTGGAAATATTTTTACCTGCTGACTATTTTCTGCAATCCATTGAAAAAAGTCCATGCGTTCTTGCGCAAGTACCGGATAACGGGATACTGTATCTTTCCATTTAAATGTTTGTCTTGTAAACGAATCGGAAATATAATAGCAATAATCACACGATTTGAGCAATTTTTTTATTTCGCCAGTTACATTCACAGATTTGCGAGTCAATTCGGTTTCGTTGATCTGATAACAAGATGCATCATTCAGCAATATAGTTGGGGGAAATGATTCGACAAAAATTGTCGCATTCTCCGGGATGTTGTTCTTTATCCATGACGATGCTTTTGTCCGTGGATCTGTTTGGGAAAGTCTGTGCATGTATATTAGTGAATGCAGAACATTCTCCATGCCGACTATGGCAACAATGATAGCGATGAAAAGCCAGGCTTTGCGCGAATTTTTAATTTTTGCATGCAACCAACTCAGGCAAACCGCACCGGCAAGCATAAAAAATGGTGCAAGCGGGATTATATGCCGCATGGCTTTAATGGACATATCCTCAAACATGAAATATGTTGGCAGCACAAAAGAGAGAATCAATAAATCAGCCTTTCGGTGCCGGACAAGTTGAACAATTAATCCGACAATGACAAGAATTGTCAAAAGAACGCCGAACGTTGCCGGAATGGAGTTCGGATAAAATACTCCAAAACCAGGCGCCTGGTTGCCAGTCCAGTAGGATAAAAAGCCGCCGCCGCTGCCGATTTTGCCGACTTGCTCAAAACGATGCGTTCCTAAAATCCCGCCCCAGGTTTCCTGAAAATCCAGCCAAAACAACGGACAAGCGATCAAAAGAGAAATTATACCGGCAAAGATGCCGCTCAAAAAACGTTTGTCCATACTGTGCTTTAGCCATTGCCGTGGATGGGCACGGGCAAAATGAGCGAAAAGAAAAGGCAACGCTAAAAATACCATACTAAATTTCGTTGCCACGGCAACGCCCATGACTATTGCTGTAAGGATGTAATGACGCATTTTCGAGTCCCGTAGCATAAAAGCACAACTGTAAAGAGAAAAAACGCCGAAAAATGCTGCCGGAACGTCTACTGTGCCGAAATGAGAATTCCGGACATGCAGGAAATTAACAGCAAGAAAAAGTGAAGCTAAAAGACCAAGTTTTTCATCATATAATTTTTTCCCCAGATGGTACAAAACCCAGACCGTCATTATTCCCAACAGCGCCACTAGAATCCGGCTCCACAAATAAAATGGAAAAGGATTGTTCTCGAAAGCTATCTTAACCGCTTGCAGGGATTGGTACTGACCTGTTAACAAGCCAAATCCTATTGGAAGAATCAAGAACCCGGACAGCATATACGTGTAAAAAGGCGGATAAACCTGAATGCTAAAAAAGGCTTGTTTGTCCATAAATTTTGCATCCAGCAACCGTCCGGCCTGAGCTGTTAATTTTATTTCATCGGGATGATAAAGATAGGGTTTGCCAAAATCGATGGCATAAAAACGCAAAACCGCTGCAAGAATGAGCAGGGCCAGAATGAGTAGCCTCTGATGCTTTGTCAACCACTGTTGCTTCATTTATGCGACTCGTGCTGCTTTTTTAAAAAGAGTTTCGTACTGTTCGGTTATCCGGTTCCAGTTATAACGTTCAATGACTCGTTTTTTAACTGCTTTCTTATACTTTTTGATCTTGTCAGGGAAATCAACAAGTAACTGCATTTTATTTGCCAAATCATTGTCATCGGTTCGAGAAAAATACAGTGCTGTTGAATCCAGTACTTCCCGATGCTCGGGAACGTCGTTAGCGAGAATGCAATTCCCATAGCCCATGCCTTCCAATAACGCGGGATGGGTTCCGCCAACCTCGGTTGCCTGGACATAAAAATAGGCATGACTCTGCAGCTCGCGATATCCCTGGCCAAACACGTAACCGGTAAAAACAATACGATCATCTTTCGTTTGTTTGAGCTGGCGAATATAATCCACACTGTAAGGTGCATCGCCGACCATAACCAGTTTTTTGCTCGTCTTTACATTTTTAAACGCTTTCACCACCCGATGGGCATTATTTTCGGGCTCCATTCTACTGACATATAAAATGTACTCATTGGGCTGAAGGTTAAATTTTTGTAAAATCTCCATAGTTTTGACCGGCTTTTCCGGTGCACCGTAAGGAATGTAAAAAGATTTTTTGTTAAACCGTGATTGGTAATACTGTTCAATTTCACGTGCATCGGAAACGATGGTATTGGGGATAAAAGTTGCAAGCCATTCGGAGAGCTTGTAAAAAAGCTGTCCGGCCTGGTTCCATTTTTGCCGTTTCCATTCCAAACCGTCTACATTCAAAATGACCGGTTTTCCCATTAATCGTGGCAAAAAGCAAAACGCGGCATTGGCGCTGTTGCAGACAAAAACCACATCATATCGAATAAAAAAACTGTATAAGGTACAGATGAGGGTATGGAACACGGTATCAAAGTATTTGTGCGAAATAGTTGGCAATATCTTTATGCGAACCTTTTTGTAATATTGTTTATCATAGTCAATATTATTCGAACGACCGTAGACGGTAACATCATGACCTTTTTGTGCCAGCCGTGGAGCCATTTCTTCGATAAAAGTTTCAAATCCGCCATAATTTGCCGGAATGCCGCGTATGCCCATGATAGCTATTTTCATGCCACCTCGGCCGATGTCTTCTTTTGTCGAATGAACAACCTCAATTCAATAATCAGCTTACGATCCAAAATCTGTAATGAACCTAAATAAATAGCACCCGAAACCAACAAGCCTAATAACAATACAATCAGATCGCCAAAATTGAGCACATTTTTTAAAAACCAACGCGAAATATAGCCAGCAAGCAACATGGTTGCCGTTGCAGGCCCTGTTACTGAAAATGCGGATAAAAATTCAGCCGGGGATACCTTTATTTGCCGATTTGTAATATCCTGGATAATTGGCCAGGTAACCAGATAGAGTGCGGAAAAAGCCGCTGCCACGCCCGTCAGTCCCCACCGGGTTCCAACCCATACAGCGCCGATGAGAGGCAGCAGATAAAAAGCATTCCATTTCAGTTCAATGTCCGGCCGGCCGACAGCCATCAAAACTGAACCTTTGATTGTGCCGACAGATTTTAGCATCGCCATCGGCACCAGAATTTGCAGAGGTATCACAACCTCGATCCACTTTTCCGTTAAAAATACAACGACAAACTCTCGTGCAAACACGCCAAGAGCGATCAACATCGGAAAAGTGATAAGTGAGATGAACGTCATGGAACGAAGGTAACCGGTTTTGAATCGTTTCATGTCATTCTGAACATGTGAAAATGCCGGGAAAACCACTTTGGCGACAATGCCTGATATCCGCTGCACCGGCAGTTTGACAAGATAAAGCGCCCAATTGTAAATGCCGAGTGCAACCTCCCCCAGTATCCGGCCGATGATGGTAATGTCCGCATTCATCACCAGATAAATCATCACATCGTTTGTCAACACATTTGAACTGAAACGATAAAATTCTTTAAATTCACGAAAAGCAAAATGAAATTTGGGACGCCACGTGCAGGCAATCCACACACCAATTACGGTAAATAAATCGCGCAATAAAACATTGGCGACCAGGCTCCAAACGCCAAAATTATGAAAAGCCAAAATAACGGCAATGATACCGCTAACGGTGACCGAGCTGATTTCGATAATCGCGAGTTTTTTAAACTGCATTTGACGAGTGAGCAAAGATTTGTGCACGATACCAAATCCACCAATGAAAAAGCCAAGCGCAATAACCAAAATGACTGGCTTGACGAGTGGATTTTGGAAGAACAACGAAATCGGGATTGACGCCGCAGCCGAAGCGCCGTAAAGCAAGAGTCCGAAAAGGATGCTCACCCAGAACATGGTGGAAAGTTGCGGTGGTTTTAACTCTTTTTTTTGGATAATAGCTGTGCCCAATCCTTTGTCATTGGCCATGCCGATGGCCACGGTAATCAGTCCTGCCATTCCCACAATCCCGAAATCGGCCTTGCTCAACAAACGAGCCAGAACCGCCTGAATAATGACAAGAACAACTTGCATGCTCATCTTGGCTGCACCGGTCCACAGCACGCCAGAGATTGTTTTTTGTCTCAGGCTCATTCGGTTAACTCCAGCGAATTTGGTAATTGGGAGAAATAGCTCGGTACTTTATGCGGAAATGTTGAAAACGAATAAATCCGCACCGGATATTGTGAGCCCTCGATTCGGGCTATTTCGCTGTAGTATTTTTCCATTTCTTCCTGAATAAAATTCCAGTAACGCGAAAGTTTGCGTTGGGTATAGCCGTCAAGAATGATGTATTCTGGCCGGTTGGCTTGAAATTCGGTTTGGAAATCGTCGGTCTCCTTTTTTAAAAACTGGGTGGGATGAGAAACTCCCCGGTACGGATTCAATCCGCTCTCAAAAGTCCAGATCATGCCGCCGCTCAAGACATGGTCATCCGGGTCAGCGTGTTGGCGCAAAACATGATTGACCTTATAAACGGTTTCCGGAGTCCACACCGCTTCATATCCGAATGTGATAACATGCCCCGAAAAAAATGCGGTGATCAAAAAGGCAAAGAAAAATGTCATCAATTGTACTCGAATCTTCAATTGTTCTTCAAACCAGCTTTTCTCTAACATTGCAAAAGATAGGTAATAAAAAGCGATAACACTGGCAATTCCTGTAAAGATCGCCTCAACATTTAGTATGGAAAATAAAAGATGAATGCCGGTCATTATTGCAGTACTGCCAGCAGTCAACAACAGTATACGTTTAACAGGGAGTGAAAAAACCGCGCCCATAAATCCGCATACCACGAGAGCGGACAGGATCAAATAGCCACCGATGCCAAAATAAATGTGCCAGAAAATTCGTTGCCCTACAAATCCGCACGCAAAAGCCACAGCCGCGGCAAACAAAATGAACATAAATTTTCTGATTGACCATTGGCGAGTTTTCTCAGCCAACCAAAAACCAGCCAGCAAAAAAAGCGGGGGTAGCATTTCGGTAAAATATTGTGTGTAAAAACTTTTATTCAAGGTTTGATAAAGGTATAATAAAAAGGCACACCCGAACCAGAAGAGTAGGAAAATGAAATACTCTTTTTTTTCAATAGATTGTTTTTTTATAAAAACAAACGCAAAATAAGCAGCAATAATCACAAAAAAGGATAAAAAAATAGCTTGCCGCCAGGCAGTTATCGTATAGTCAATGTCCTGGCCCAGGATACGAAACCCCGACGAGTCAACAATACGGTATTGTTCCGGCACAGCTCCGAAAATATG
>CAZSMC010000003.1:81568-133174 GCA_964607755.1 uncultured Cytophagia bacterium
GAAACCCCGACGAGTCAACAATACGGTATTGTTCCGGCACAGCTCCGAAAATATGCAAAAGTCGATTCCATACAAGGTAAAGCGGATTGAGTTGTGAAAACAGAAAATCCTGAACAGTCATCTCCGAATAGAGAATAAAAAAGATTAGCACTATAGCCAGATAACCAACAAAAAAGTAAAAGAGATGGCTGGACTTTTCTTTCCAATCAGAATTGGTTAAAATGATAAACAGAAAGATAGCGAGAGGCATGTACAAAGCGGGCTGACGTACATAAAATGCGCATGCTGAAAAAATTCCGGTGAGAACCATCCAGAACCATTGCCCTCTTTTAACGGCAAGAGCTTTGAAAAAAACATAAACAGCCAGACAGCTCAAAAAGATAGTTAACGGTTCTGTTTTAACGGTCGCAGACCAGATTAAAGTCAACGGAAGAAAGAGACCGAGGGCAGCGGCGATGAATCCGGCACGCCATGAAAATAGCTTTTTGCCGATTAAAAATAAAAGTGCCCCGGACCCCAGTGTCGAGAACATAGGCACAAGCCGGCCAATAGGAAATGAGATGCCAAAAGAATTCAGAAAAAAGGCAAGCACGGAAACATAGAGCGGTTGCCGGGAGCCGTAATCAACAACCGGTTTCAGGCCCTGCAGCAGAAACCGCCCATCCATGAGATGCGCGCCCTCATCCGGATTAATCCAGCGGTGATGGATCAGAATCAACCGGATAATGAGCGCAAGGAGAAAGAGTCCGGCAGTTGCAGCATAACGGATTGTTTTATTTGAGAGGGTCAATTGTTTATGGAGTGACATTCTGTTCAATGCTTTCCCGGCTTTTGAGTTGCTGATTCAGCTTGTAGATTCGATGCCTGTAAAGTCCCCATTTATTGAGCACAAACAAAACGGACGTTTTTAATACACCTAATCCATATTTCATGCTCCTGCTGAAATTAATGGAAGATGCATCCGGAAAATATTTTGTCGGGCACGAAATTTCGCCAATTCTGTATCCAAAATGTATAGCCTGGGCAATAATTTCATTATCAAAGATAAAATCATCCGAGCATTGGTCCAGCGGCAAGTTGGTCAGCAATTTGTTAGAAAAGGCGCGATATCCGGTATGGTATTCGGAGATTTTTTGACGGAGCATGATATTCTCAAATGCGGTTAAGAACCTGTTGGAAATATATTTATACACCGGCATTCCGCCTCTCAACGCGCCGCCTGAGATAATCCGTGATCCGAGAACCATATCATATTGTCCGATAGCGATGAGCGAGGCCATGGCGCCAATTAATTTTGGCGTATATTGGTAATCTGGGTGGAGCATAATAACCACATCAGGATCTCGTTTCAAAGCTTCTTTATAACACGTCTTTTGGTTGCCACCGTATCCGAGATTTTTTTTATGAATAAACGTCGTAATTCCCAATTCCTCTGCCACTCTGGTGGTGCTGTCGGCACTGGCGTCATCGACCATCAACACGTCATCAACAATATCAAAAGGGATTTCCTCATACGTCATCTTTAACGTTGATTCCGCATTATAGGCTGGCAGTACAACGATTACTTTTTTTTCGTGTATCACGCGTTCGTCCTTTTTCCAATCAAAATTAAAACAACCTGAAAATTGTCCCGCCTTGTTGAAATATTTAGATCACTTTAAAACAGGTTCTTTCTCATAAATCAGCCAGTTATTGTATTTGTGCATGTTTTTTTCAATATCATAAACTTCGGGATGTTCGCTTTTAACCTCGTCAATGATTTGGATCAGCTCCTCGTAAGTATAGGCTTTTATGCCGCATTTCTGAACTTTGACCGCATTCATCAGCCTGTTCAACATTCCACTCGGATAACGTGATGAAATCGTCATTTCCGGATAACTTCCGTATTGACATCCTTTGCATTGGCTGGTTACTTTGCGAGTTTCTTTTCTAAATTCTTTTGATTTAAAAATGCCGGGAAAATCCGGATCGATGACAGAAACTTGATTTTCTTTCAATTGTTTGTCAGCACAAATGGCAAAATCGCCATTAGGCCGGATGGCAAAATAAAGATTCGGGCTATCGCAAACACCTTTGTATCTCCAGGTCGGTTGTCCTGTTTTCATGAATTCTAGTGAACTTTCGAGATATTTTTTTGAATCAAACAGATTGTAATCCTGTTTTCTCATTTTGTGTAATGATGAAAATACATTTTCTAGTTCATTAAAATCTTTTTCATCGACAAGAAACTCCGAGTCACTGCTTCGATAAGCCATGGTTTCATCGGGCTGGCGTATGTGAACCGGAACAAGAGACAAGTGCCAGCCAATGCGTGTTGCTAACTTGAGAATAACCGGAATTTCAGCATAATTAAAAGCGGATAAAACCGTGCCAAAGCAAGTGAACGCATCTTTTTTAGGAAACAATTGCGAAACATGAGCAATGGTTTTGATTGCATTATCCCAGGAACCCCGTGCCCGGTTAATGTAATCCTGCTTTCTTGGGTCCAGCGTATCGAGAGAAATATTGATATCCTTTGCTCCGGCTTTGACGCACTTTTCGAGCATTTCCGGAGTCGCCACCCGCATACCGGCTGTCTGAAGTCTGACATCGAGTCCTCTGTCAACGAATATTTTGACAATCTGGGGATAATCTTTTCGTAAAAACGGTTCACCGCCCATCAGCACGACCACGCCTGCGCCAATTTCAACAAGATTGTCGGCGATTTTTTCAATTTCATCCAAAGTGACATCACGTATTTTTTTATTCGCATTCACAATACCGCAATGACGGCAGCGCAAATTGCATTTTCCGGTCACATAAAATTGGATATAAAATGGACTATTTTTTGTAATGACAGCTTTCAAAAGGGACATCTTTGTATGGAAACTAAACATTTTTAACTCTCCTTTTTCTACAGACGCCAATTAGAGTTGCTCCGATGGGAAAATCGATATAATTCAGAAAATCTTTTTCCATAGTCAGAATTTTTGTTAAAATTGAATTCAACCAGGGAGTCGTTTCTGAGAAATCTCCGTTCTCTGTATCAGTAGGGAATATTTTTCTTTTAATCCAGAGTGGTGCAAAAAATAACGGTTGAATATAGCTGAGTTTTTCAACAACAAATCCGGATTCTTCCAGTTTATTTTTTAATTCTTTTCTTGTGTATCTTCTTTTATGGCCATACAACGTATCATGCGTACCGAACAAGCAATTAAACGCGGGTACGCTGATCTCCATATAACCATCTTCTTTTAAGATCCTATTGATTTCCTGGAGTGCGCCAAGATCATCATCCAAATGTTCTAACACATCAATAAAGAAAATTACATTAAAAAAATGATCAGGAAACGGAATACTATTCGCTTCACCTTCTTGTGTAATAATTGTCGGATCTTTTTCCTTTAAATAATTCAAAATATCAGGATTTATATCGAGAGCATATCGTTGCGGTGTTAAAGGTTTCAATCGATCGAGAAACGCGCCTCCGGCACTGCCTATATCGAGTATTTTTTGAGAATCACCAAAATCGACATATTTTTGTATTAATGCAACAAGCACATTATATTTGCTCACCAGCCACCAATGTTTTTGAGCAAGCGAATCATATTCTTTTAACTGGTTAAGATTCACTTATTCGATCCCTTCATCGATAATGTACTGGGGTTTGCTTCTCTGGTCTTCGAATATATTTCCGATATACTCACCAATGACACCCAACAACAGAATCTGCAAACCGCCTAAAAAAGTAACAGCCACAATTAGAGAAGTATAACCCGGGTAGGGAAGACCGAAAAATAGTTTTCTGATGATATTAAACAGGCCATAAACTATACCGCTTAATGAAATAATTGCCCCGATAACCGTTGCTATTCTTAATGGAACTTTAGAAAACGAGGTTATCCCTTGTATGGCAAGAATGAAAAGTTTTTTATACGAATATTTGCTTTCGCCTATTGTACGGCCGGGTCGATTATACTCGATGCCCAGTTGTTTGCCGCCATACCAGCTTCTCAATCCTCTGATATAAGGAAATTGTTCTTTTTGCAGAGTGATAAACTCAACCACTTTTCGTTTCATAACCGAAAAATCACCGGAATCCAGTGGCATATCAAAAGACACGATTCTGTTTATTATTCGATAATAGATTAGATAAGCCAGTTTTTTAACAAGACCGGAATCCCGTTTTTTCCGTACGGCATAAACCACGTCATAGCCGTCGATACATTTTTCGAACATTTCTTTTAATAATTCTGGAGGGTCCTGGCCATCACCATCCATAATGCCCACTATTGCACCTTTCGAAGCTCTCAAGCCGGCCATTATGGCAGGCTGGTGGCCGAAATTTCTGGAAAAGCGCACTCCCCGCACTCTATTATTTGATTGGTTCTTTTGTTTGATAATTTTCCAGGTGTTGTCACTGCTTCCATCGTCTACAAACAGCAGTTCATATTGATTCAAATATTCGAGAGTTTTTTCGAGTTGATCTATGAATTGAAGCAGACCTTTTTCTTCATTAAACACAGGTATAACAACTGATAACTTTGGATTTTCTCTGTCCATATTTTTAAGATTCTCTTCCGCAGATTCTCAAGCAGGATGCATTTGATAATTTTTTGATTGTTTTGCCGTTGCATGTCATATCAATAAAATATGGAATACGGGTCAAAGCAAAAATGACAAAAAGCGGCACATTAGCGGACATTAAAGATTCAAAAGTTCACGGGCTTTGGGGAAATAATCATAGCTCATGGTAATGTGTTCATCGTGTTCGATCCGAACTCGCTGGCGTCCCTCTTCCCCCCATATTCGCGCTGCAATTTCTTGCTTGAGGGCATTCCGGATTTCCGTTTGGTTCTCATAAAACTCGTATCGGTCAATTTTTAAACCAGAATTGAAGAGAAATCGATGAAAATTCAACAACATTTCGTCAGAGATCTCAAACTCTGTGGCGAATTTTTGTAAATCATCCAGCATTTCTTCTTCGAATAAAGAATTGACGTAATTATCCGCAAATTGATAAAAATAGTTTTCTTCGGCAAAGTACAACCGTTTAAATATTTCAGACATTTTTTGTTTATCAGATTTGAACTGTACATCAGGTTTAATACCGCCGCCGCCTTCAATGGTCCGTCTACCCGGAGTGGTGTATTTTTTTTGAGAATCATTCTGTCCGTCTGGCGATAATGGATTTCGCTGTATTAACCGGCCTAATGGAGTATAATAACGAGCTGTCGTCAATAAAAGGGCAGAGCCGTCAGGGAACTTGTATTCGGTTTGCACCAATGCTTTACCAAATGTTCGCCTGCCAACGATCAAGCCGCGATCCCAATCCTGGATTGCCCCGGCAAGGATTTCAGCGCCGCTTGCCGATGCTTGATTGACAAAAACGATAATCGGAAGAGCTGGCAATGTAACTTTTGACGTGGCTGTATATTGCTTAGAGGCCTGGTGATTTCGGCCCTTGGTGAAAACGATTATCTTTTCGCCCTCGATGAAACGGTCAGCGACATTCACAGCCGCTTCTAGGTCGCCGCCACTGTTATTTCGCAGGTCTAAAATAAGCCTTTTCATTCCCTTACCGTTGAGTTCGGCAAAGGCGATATCCAGTTCGGTGGGGGTTGAATCTGTAAATGTTGAAATTTTAATATATCCGGTATGTTGATCCAGCATAAAAGACGCAGGTATGCTTTGCAGCATTAATTTCCGTCGCGGCAGCTCAAAAGAGAGAGTATCATTCTTCACCGGACGAAGTACAGACATGTTGACAGGGCCATTAAAGTCGTCACTCAGGAGAAGATGAATATCGCCTGCGTTGAGATTTTTTACAGAATTGTTTTGAATTTTTAGAATACGATCACCAAGACACAGGCCAGCTATTTCTGCCGGGCCACCGTCAACGAGTGAGGTGATAACCGGCTTGTTCGAAATCATCGTGTATTTCAGTCCAATGCCGTAAAAGCCGTTATACTTGACAGCGTAATCAGTGTAGCTATCTGGCGGCAGATATCGCGAATATGGATCCAATCCGGACAACATACCATCGATAGCATTGTTAAGCAGTTTATCCGGGTCAGTGTCTCGGACATAAAAACGTTCAATTTTATCCAGGATCATGGTTAACAGCGCCCAGCGGTTATAGGACTCTTGAGCCGCACGCGCGATCTTGCGGGGGCCAATGATAAAAATAACGCCAACCATGACGAGAAGAAGCAGGACTGCAAATGTTTTATGCTTTTTTATAAATTGTATCATATTTAAAAATTGTTTTTTGCACTAGAGTTAGGAAATAATGTTAATGATTCAAGCGGTAAATTTCAACGATAATATTTTGTGATGACTAAAAAGTTTTTAAACTTTGAGTTATATTACTCATTATGGAATAATTTGCGAAAATATTTTAAATAAATTTTTATTGCGTCTTTAAAATAAATTTAATAACTTTATCGTCTTTGAGGGTGTAGCTCAGCTAGGTAGAGCAGCGGCCTTTTAAGCCGTCGGTCGTGGGTTCGATTCCCGCCACCCTCACAATTATAGGCTGCGAGGCCTTTTTTATTTTAAATACACCCTATAACCATTGCGCCCATAGCTCAATTAGGCAGAGCAACTGACTCTTAATCAGTAGGTTCGGGGTTCGATTCCCTGTGGGCGCACGAGATTTTTGCACTCCTGAATCACATCACCTGAAAGCGCTTTTTTAATGCTTTGCGTATTCTTTGCATTTTTATGGGATATCAAAAGTTTTTGCCAACCTCACGATCTGCTATTGGTCACAACAAACAACACACTGAAACTTGAATCCACTGTGGCTATTACCTCTTCTTTGTTCGATATAGAACAAAAAGGGAAATCGACTCGATTAAACATTGTTTTTGTTAAATTTGAAGAAGAAATTGATACGAACGTAACCTGTCAGGTGAAGCCGGGATGGCTCTGCTTTTAATAAAAATAGTAAAACTATTACGTATGGTGTGGATTCTAAGTGGCAAAAAACTGGTAGAAGATAATGCTTATCACAAGGTATCTACCAAATTCATTACCCTTTAAAAAACTGAAAAAACCATAAAAGCGGGTGCAATGTCGTCCGCTTTTATGGTTATATTTTATTAAATTTGTAGCACACCTGAAAGGTGTACTACAAATGTGTTGGTCTCATTTGAGCAGCATCATTTTGCGTGACATGGATTCTCGTCCGTCAATGGCCAAGGTATAGAAATAAACCCCACTCGTCACTTTTTCGCCTAATTCATTGACACCGCTCCATCTCACCCGATAATGTCCTGCTGCTTCTTTCCTGTTGACCAGAGTTTTCACCACACGTCCCAAATGGTTGTGCACAGTTAGTTTCACATAAGTGTTCTCCGGCAAGGCATACTCGATGTCTGTGGACGGGTTGAACGGATTCGGCGCGTTGGCATAAAGCTTAAAAGTTTGAGGCGTAGCAGATTCACCTGAAACCGAAGTCAAGTCCGTGTCCAGTTTGAGTTCGACATTTTTCTGATCTTTTGAAAAAGTGAATTGCTTTTCCGCAGTTTCGCCGTCAAACTCGGCTCGAATCGTATATTGACCGTAAAATGCATTGGGGCGGTAAAACCCGTCCCGTGAGGTTTTGCCGGACTCGTCTGTCCACCATTTGTTGAACACCCAGTCGATGAACGTCTCGCCCGAAGGTTTGAGTGTCCAATCCTGGTTGAAAATGGGTGCATCAGAATGCCAGTGCGATCCGTCCCAGAATCCCCACATCAGAAAATTCTTCACCATGGGATGGCTGAACGCGACGATTAGAATATCGCGCATGTAATCGGCGGCAATGTCATCGGCAGCACCGGAGGCATCGTATTCGGTGATGCTGATATCCAGTTCATACTTTTTAAACTCATCCAGGATGTCCAGGACTTTTTGCGGCGGGGTAAAATTGGCGCCCATGTGGCCCTGAACACCGATGCCGCCCAATGGTGCCCCATCGGCAATGAGTTTTTCAATAATCTCTCGATACGATTTACGGGACTCTACATCGTGACCACCACCATTAATGATGCTGTACTCGTTGAGATAAAGCAGCGCATTCGGATCCGCGTCGTGCGCCCAATTAAACCATTCGGTGTAAATATCTTTGGTACCAAAAACATTTTCAAGGTCCGTGCAGTGCACCATTTCGTTAATCACATCCCATTCATCGATATACCCTTTAATGCCCGGGTAACCGGCAACATCGGCAATGCGGTTTTTGATCCGGTCGCGAATATAATCCGGATCGTTTTTGTGCTGTTCGATATCATCCGGCAAATGGCGCCATTTCGGCCAAACCAGATTATGGCCCCGGATTCTGTACTCTCCACTGCGAAGCCAGTCAACGATCTCGGCTACTTCTTCCGGGGTGCCGAGCCAGTCGCCTTCCCATGTCGGCCATTTCAATGCGTTTTCAAAAACCACAGCATTGAAAGAGCGCCCGTCGCCGGTCAGGTCTTCCAGCTTTTCGAGATACGTCTCGCTGTCACTGCCGGAGTTCAGCCACCAGCGCGCAGAGATTGCTGTACCAAAACCAAACTCGTGTTTTTGCAGCGACACATCCACCTCGGCGTTTTTAACCGGTTCGCCATTTTTATTAACCACTTTTACCGATAAATTGCCTTTGCGAATGTTTTCAATACGCTGAAGCGCTTCTGTCCGCCAGGCCGCTCCGGGCTCACGACCGTCGTAATCCATGTGATGCGTTGACATGGGCAGATCATCAACCTCATACTTTTTGCCGAAATTTATAACTGCCAGTCCGGCAATTTTGATTACACCTTTCATGTGACCCATGTCCAGTTGGTAACGGCCTTGTCCGGCATCATAATCGACCTCGGCTTCGAACGGCAGAAACCATTGCCGCCAGCCGGGCTTGATATCTGCACCCAAAATCAGTGACTGGGTCCATGGGTTTGATGTGAGTTCAAATTTATGTGTAACATGATTGTATTTTTCGTCTGATTCGATGCTATTCATCCAGATAACAGCCAGCAACGCATCGCCTTTTTTGACATCCTTGCTGCTGGGAAATCGAACTGCATTGTCCCAGCCGTTTTCCCCGCGGCTCGAAACAGTGAGTTGCAGCACTTTTGAAAAAGGATGTTCTCCGGAATAATCCAGCGTTTTTCTGCTTACATTTGTCGCTTGCAGTCTTCCGTTTGTCGATTTCTCATTGTCGCTTAAAACCCATTCACCATCTGTTACATCAAATTCCGTTTCCAGTTGATTGAGCAGCTTCTGATGGTATTCATCCTGAGCAAAAAGAATCGACGCACCGATTAAGAAGAAGAACAATAAATGTTTCATATAAACGCTCCTTTCGTTTGTAAAATAATTGTCCTCTAATTTAAAAATAGAACATTGAGAAGCAATTATTAATTTTTCTAATTGAGTTTATGGATTTTGAAAAAGGGATGTTTTTAAAAATGTTCTGCAAATCCATGAAATAAAGATTTCCGGCTGTTCGTTTCAGTACAGTACCAAAGGAAATATTTAAACAAACGGAGGACATAATCATGGATGTACTTTCAGCTCAAGAAATAAACAACAAACTCAAAGATTTGCCGGACTGGCAGGCAAAAGATAATTCGATTAAACGTTCATACACCTTGAAAAATTTTGATCAGGCACTCGATTTTGTCAACAAAGTCGGTGAGGCTGCGCAGAAAGCCGATCATCATCCGGATATCTTTTTACACGGATGGAACAAGGTCGACATTACCCTATCCACGCACAGCGCCGGAGGGGTGACAGAGAACGATATAAACATGGCTCAACGAATAGAAAAACTTTCGCAGTAGAAACAATGATGTTTGTTCTATGTAAAGTCAACAAATTATTTCCATCATGCAAACGATTCAAGAGGTAAAAAATGGCACCTATATTCAATATTGACAGACGTGAATTTCTAAAAACATCACTTGCCGGGATTGCCCTTGGTTCTTCATTGATTGCGAGACAGGTTGAAAGCTCCGAAGGTATTTCGAAAAGACCTTTGGGTGAAACGGGTGAAATGGTTTCCATAATCGGCATTGGCGGTTGGGATATCGGTGATGTTAAAGATAAAAAAGAAGCTATTTCCATCATGCACGAAGCAATTGATGAAGGCGTTACTTTTTTTGACAACAGTTGGGACTACCATCAAGGCGGCAGCGAAGAACTTGTGGGCGAAGCACTGTCTTCCAACAATCGCCGTGACAAGGTTTTTTTGATGACCAAAGTGTGCGCTCGCGATTACAAGGGAGCGCTCAAACATTTGGATGACAGTCTGCGGCGATTAAAAACCGACAGGCTCGATTTGTGGCAATTCCACGGCATTAAATGGCCGGATGATGCGGACCTCATTTTCGATTCTGAAAATGGCGCTATCAAAGCAGCCAAAGAAGCGCAAAAAGCCGGCAAAGTCCGTTATATCGGTTTCACAGGTCACAAACATCCAAAGTATCACCTGGACATGCTGGACCGCCCCTTCGAGTGGGATACGGTTCAGATGCCTCTCAATGTGCTGGATGCTCACTATCACAGTTTTCAGAAAAACGTCATGCCTGTGGCAAAGGAACGCAACATTGGCATTTTAGGCATGAAAGGACTTGCTGCTCAAAACGGAATTATCGTCAGAGAACTCGGCATTAGCGCCAGGGATGCGCGGCGCTATACATTATCATTGCCAGTGAGTACGTTGATTTGTGGCATCCAATCGCGGGACAATCTGCGCCAGGACATTAATACGGCACGAAATTTTAAACCGGTGACAGAAAAAGAACTAAAAAAATTGCACGAGATTGCGAAAGCAAAAGCAGATGAAGGCCAGTTGGAAGAATACAAAACCGGCAATTACGGCTGCGACTGGCACCACAATCAAATGGGCTAAGGACGAAAAGCTAATCGTTTATTTAAAAGGAGGTTTTGATTTATCGGAACCGCTTTTTTTTATCTCGCAATAATCAACTTGCCGATTTTATCTGCAGTGACTGTCTTTTCTTCATTGGCTGTCTTTGCATGGATCTTGAAAAAATACACACCATTTGCCAACACATCATCGCTCTGGTCGCGTCCGTCCCAGCTTTCCGGATAAACATTGTAACCCACTTGAAATGGAACAAGAGGATATTTTTTTACCAGCCGACCGGCAACAGTGTAAACCTTGATGGACACCTCGGCATTCTGGCTTAATTCAAACCGGAACGTGCAGTCATCTGTCATTGGATTCGGATAAGTGAGTGGATTGCGAATTTCAAGTTCCGAATTATCAACAACCACAAACCGGGTCGATATGACAGAAGAGTTGTTGGAATTGTCCCACGCTTTCAAATGCACCGTGTGCTCACCTAGCGGCAGGTCGTAGAGCGTATAATCCAATGCGCCCGAGGTATAACTTCCTTCATCATAACTGAAAAATTCCGTGATGTCTTTCGAGTTGGCAAAATCTTCATCAATCGTCAATTTAATTTGATGTCCCACATCGCCGGCTGTGTTCACACCGCTCAGCGAATCGTTTATCTCGACGTGCAACGTTGGCCTGGTAGAAACGTAATCGCCCGGGACAAAATCCGGATCATTGAAATAGGCTTTTATGTACGGGCCCTGATTATCGACCAGATTCACAGCCGTCCCGCCAACGTTAATATTACTCTTGTTACCTGTGCCGGAATGCTCGTCGTTCCAGAAATAAAGACTGATACGGCCGTCCGAGCCGCCGTAGGAAATATCTTTTGGGACGATAAATCGAACATCAAACTGGCCGTCCGTTATTTTTGCCATCCCGCGAAAAAGCGTATTTCCGTCCATCATGTAATTCACGTCCCAGTCATTGGACATGGTATATGTATATTCTTTTCTGGTATCCAGAACTTTTACTTTCATCTTGCCGTTAAAGCCGGGCCACTTTTCATTCTCTTTTTCAATATGACCACGGATGTTCATTCGGCTGAGTGCCTGAATGCTGTCCGGTTCAATGTCATCGATCACGGCCCGAAAACGTGGCGTGCACAATCGCATGGCCGGATCGCCAAACATGGTATATTTTTCTTTATTGACGCGACCAGCCGTTTCCTTCTTTGCCAGCAATACCGCATCGCCAATGCGCATCGATTGACCGGTTTCCTGATAATTTTGAAAAAGCTTTCTGTAAAGCCGATAATTAAAAGCAGCATTATCGGATGAAAAAGCCAGGCGTGCGGAGGCGACCATAGACACTGCTCCGCGTCCGCGGGCGTTCAATACATCTTCAGCCAGACTCTGTTCTTCAGCCTGATCCCACTGCGCAAACTCGCAAGTGGCGGCCACCCACATGGCCATACGCTTGCCGTTTTGAATTTTATCAAAATCACGCGTTCTTAGCAAAACGCGCTCGTGCGCCCACAAATCGTCGTTGCCGTGGCCGATATAATTTAGAATCAGTGTGCCACGATTAATTTGCTCCAGCAGTGCATCTGTTGCTGCGGGTTTTGTCACACCGGATACGCTGGCCGTGCGAACAGCGGGATAGTTCATCAAATAGATCTTTTTCACGTCCAGCAAGTCCGGCACATAATATTCCGACAGCGTCTCCGCCTGTTGGGTGTGGTCATCCTCAGTGCCCACACCGCCTTCTGTCAATTCGTCGTCAGCCACAACGGTTATGGTTTTCAGCCATTCACCGAAATCGGGATTTGTTTCATATTCAATCAATTTATCGACCACACCCTGGGCCTCATCCACAGTTTGCACGCACATTCGGCCAATGGCCATTTGCATGCCAGCATCCACGCCTTTGGTGTAGGTAAACCAATCATCAGACGTCCGGTTATTATAGTAAGAATGTCCATCGGTTTCATAAGGAATGATCAGGTTCGGCGTATTTGTATTGAGGATATTTTTATAATCAAAATGGCCGTCTCCCAATAAAAGAACATACTGCGGCTCGCCCCAATGAAGCTGGGCGTAGGCCAGAAAGTTCCGAATAGCGGCCGGATCGGGAATTCCCCAGCCAAATTCATTGATGACACTGGAATATTTCACCACTTTAGTTTCGATGCGTGATTTTGGACTCCAGTCCTCTCTCAGGCTCTCGACCTGCAACGCTTGCTGATAAAAATCATCAAAAACGATGATGATATATTCTGTTTGACGCTTCGAACGAAGGTGAGCTATCTCGGCGCGCTTGATCGCCGATGTATCGATGCTCACAAAAGCACCCGGCTCGATAGCAACGTAGCGCTTTAAATCCGATGCCAGACTCTGGTCTGCAAACTCGATAGCGTCACCGGTTCCGGACGCAGGTTCTATCTCAGCAATTTGATCGATATGAGTGACATCAAATATCCTGGCATTGGAAGCGGAAAGTCCTTGCAGTTGATACCGGGCAGGTTCTTCTTGCAGGGGAGAGTGAAAGATTAACTTGCTATTTCTAGCTCTGAAACGCCGTTTGTATTCCACTTCAATCCAATTAACATAGGCAAACATGATTTGGGAACCGGTCGTATAGTTGATACTCACCGTATTGTCTCCATCCATCAACACACCACCAGTGGAAAAATCGTGTTCGTTCAATGTATAGGATTTTGAACCCCCGAGCTGCTCAAACGAGCCTAAAAAATTCCCGTTAGCATAGGCGCCAAACTGGTGCTGACCGTACGATGCTGCAGCGATAGAAAATCGAAATGATGCTTCTTCCTCAGGCACAACGTCCTGGAGTTGAAAATTCATCGAGTAGGAATTTTTATTGCGAGCCAGCTCGTAGCCGAGCCAGGTCGCCCCGGAATGATAAATATTGTGTTTTTCCTCTTCGATCCAAACTACATCGCGGAAATGAGGATGAACCGGCAAGTTGGCGAGAGGCAAAGACGAACGCTTCTCAATTCGCCGCCCCTTTTCTTTTCCGTATGTCAACCAGTAAATATTGTCAAAAGCAAAACGATGGATGTAATGCCGCAATTGGTTTTTTTCACTGTCAAATTCTTTGCCAGTCAAAGATCGACCGTAAAATAAGATATAATCTGACGGATCAAAACGGCCGTCCTCACCGCCGACAACGAGAATCGGCGTTTCTGTGAGTTCATCGTCTTTGGCGATGGTCACATCTCGAGACAGTTCTTTCCCGCCATTGTTGAAAAGTTGAATGGTTGAAGGATCGATTTCACTGATAGGAATATTTTTGTCTTGCAAGGTTTGACCGGTAATTTTGTAAAAACCTTCTTTGCTGTCGTTGCCTGTGGTGGAGATAGAAATTTTGTACCAATTTTCACCTTGAAAAGAAGTGGAAGCTTTTGCTAGCTTTTGCCTGGCAGGCATCGTCCAGTTTTTGGCTTGTTCTTTGTTGATTACCAGGTTTTGAAAAATATCATCATTCGATACGCGTTCAGGCTGGGTGTTTTGAGAAGGAGCTGAAGAAAATGTTATCCGAAAAGTAATTTGTGTGTACTGGCGCGCTGTATTTAGACCGGGCGCATATTGAAACGGATGAACGACAATCTGTGCAATCCTGCCCGAACGGAACGGCACCGGCGCCTCAATATCAACGAGATTTTGCGGCAGAAAATCAGTCTTTTGATACACATCGGCGTTCGGTTCGTAATGACGAACATAACCGGACTCTGTCTCTTCAGTTTGCGGACCAGGAGCAATTTTTATATCGGACAATGTTTTGAATTGGGTATCTATAATCTGAACTGAAACGTCTGCTTTTGGCGGGACACCAATTGTCAGTATACGTTTGGGCAAGAGAGGTTCACCAATGCTCTCGTTAAACTGCGCACAGTTGAAAATGGCCTTTGTGAAAACACCTTCCGGAGTATCCAGACGTTGCAACTGCCATTTGTCAGGCGTGACTTTAACGGTCAAACTCTGCGAGCTGGTGGAAAGAAGGATATAATCCTCGGCTGCAAATGCAACATTCAATCCTGATAAGATTATGACAAAGCAAATTATAGTCTTTTTTATCATTCAGTGATCCTTTTTGTTTCTATCGCTACCAGATGCTCCATACCCAATGATGACAGCATTAGTTTGTATAGTTGACTTTTTGGTAGAAACAAACCGGTTGAAAATCAACATACCAACAAATCCGGTGAACGCTCCGATGATGCCGGGAAGCTCACCTGGTCCCGGGTACAAATGCCGTCCGGCAAAATATCCGGCAATCATAGCCAGAATTGGTAATATAAAAATGAGCAAGGCACCACTCAGCACATGTTTCGAAGCCACTTCTACCCGGACGTTATCGCCTACCCGGGCATTCATGGGATTCTTTGCCTCAAGGTACATTTTGCCCTCTCCAAAGGCGTCACAGACATTGCAGCTTTTGCAGAATTCGCCGCGTTCAAGCTCAATAACCGCCAGGTCTCTTGATGTGGAAATGACAACGCCTTCTTCTCTCATGTTATAATTTCCTATTTTTCGGAAAACAAAAATGTACGATTTTCAGTAACAACTATCAAACATTTTACAGACCAAAAGTGTATTTCTCATACACTCAAATGAGGTAAAATAAAAACGATAGGGTATTTTATTTGTTCCCCCTTTATAAGTTCCAGGCAAACTCATTTTTTAGAACTTTTCTGCTTCAAGTGCAAATTTCCTGCTTGTATCGTTATCAGAAATTATGTATTTTGATTTGTATTCAATACAAGAGGTGGCTTTATGCAAAATAATGAACGATTCTTTACGCGTTGTCCTCGAACAGGGAAAATAACCGGATTTACATTTCACTCAACTCTTTCAAATTTATTTTTACCTCTCATTGGCTTGGCTGCCGTTTTATGGTTTCTTATTCGAGTGCTTCCAAAACCCGGCCGGGCGTATTATCCGTGCATGAAAGTCGCGTTTCCCGTTGCTGTTACTTTTGTCACCTGGCTTGGCGGATTTCTAAGCTCTGTTTTTGCCTATAAAAAAGCACGGGACTGGTTGAAAAAATCCAAAATCATTCCGGCGGCGTTGCTGTTTGTTTTTGCATTGAGCGCCGGTATTTTTACTGTACTGCCCACGAACACCGATATCCAGGCGAGCTATGCGCATTTTAACGATCCACTGGGACCGAATAATCCGATTGGTAAAGCTATAGGGGTTTGCCCGGGTCGTGTCGTCTGGGTTTATGATGCCGATGCGACAAATGAAGACTGTCACCCCAGTCGTTATGGCGATGGTTACTTTTTAGATAAAAATTGTGACCAGGCGGTTGTCGACCGGATGCTCAATGACGCTATCAAAAATCTGACAGATGAACCGATGCTAGAAAAAAGCTGGGAGTTTATTTTTCGTTATTTCAACAGTACTCACGGCAAAGGCGATGTCGGATACAGCGATGGCGAAAAGATTTTCATCAAAGTTAATTCTGTGCACGCCAACAGCGGGGACATGACATCCGATGGTTCTATTCGAAACACCAATAACTATGGCAAGGTCGATACTTCACCTCAGGTGGTGCTGGCTCTTTTAAAACATCTGGTCAACAAAGCTGGCATACCGGAGGAAAATATTTACGTTGGCGATCCGATGCGTCACATGTACAAGCATTGCTTTGATAAATATCTGGACGCTTTTCCTGGAGTCAATTGCATCACCACAGGTCATCAGGCCAGGCTGGTGCATGCCACATCGCGTTCACCAAAATCCATCTGGTACTCGGATGGCGGCGAGGTCATGGACGAGGCCGGGTCTGATAAAGTGTACGATCAGATTCATAATGCCGAATATGTCATCAACATCCCGGCCATGAAGGGACATCGATGGGGCGGAGTGACCTTTTTTGCCAAGAACCATTTTGGCTCACACACTCGTTCTTCTGCCGGTCATCTGCACAAGGGCCTGATGCGAACGGATTATAGCAACCCGCTGCGTCTGGGCTACCGAAAATATCGCGTTTTTGTCGATTTGATGGCAGCCGGTCACCTTGGCGGTAAAACATTGCTTTATCTTATGGATGGCTTGTGGGCTACATCTTATGAGCATGACCCGCCGGTCAAATTCCAGAGCGCGCCGTTTAACAATGACTGGAGTTCGTCTATTTTTGTCTCCCAGGACCCGGTGGCGATCGAGTCTGTGTGTCTGGATTTTATGCAGACTGAATTTCAGCAAGAAGATGAAAACGCCAATCCGCCGCGCTACACTTATGTGCAATGGGACGGCGTGGATGATTATTTGCACCAGGCAGCCGATTCATCCTGGTGGCCAAAAGATGTGATGTATGATCCGGATGGCGATGGTCAGGTCATTAACAGTCTGGGGGTACACGAGCACTGGAATAATCCGGTCGAAAAACAGTACAGCCGGAATCTGGGTACCGGTGACGGTATAGAACTCGTTTCCGTTACCCGAAAAACCGGTGTGAACGAAAGCATACTCTTTTGTGATAATTATACGTTGGAGCAAAATTATCCCAATCCGTTCAACCCGGCCACGCAAATCGTCTACAATCTGGACCGAGATGCCAAAGTGAATCTGAGCATCTATACCATTACTGGTCAAATAGTAAAAACTCTGGTTCACGGATTTCAGCACTCTGGCCGTCATGCAGCGCTGTGGCAGAGTTCATTTGCAGATGGCTCGCCAGCGCCGAGCGGTGTCTATTTTTATCAACTCACTGTTGATGATGGTATAAATAAATTTCATAAAACCCGGCGAATGACTCTTTTGAAATAAAAGCCTGGAAAAATTTGGTTTTAAAAATATCCAGACGTTTTCCCCGAATGATTTTAAAAGAAAATATGTTGTAAACACAGAGGTATTGTATGTATTTACACAAGTTGTTCAGAAAAATATTTACCCGCCTTTTTGTTCCGTTAACCGGATTTGCCGCCTTGTTGTGGTTTCTCGTCCGGGTACTGCCCAGGCCGAGTCGCGCTAGTTATCCGTGCATGAAAGCAGCCGCTCCGTTGGCATCCGGATTTGTGGTTTGGCTGCTGAGTTTGGGTTCATCGCTGTTTGCTTTCCGCTCAGCGAAAAAATACATGAAACAAGCCAGATATTTTGCCGCGGCATCTTTCATCATTGTCGGAGTTATTTTCAGCGTTTTTATGACACAGCCTGCGGATCCGCCGGTTTTTGCCAAAACGCAATTGCGTGTAAATGATCCGGTTGGTGAAGGAAAGGGCGTCATTCCGGGGCGGGTGGTGTGGTACTGGGACCCGGATGCAACGAATGAGAATGGCTCCAACAATTGGAACGATGCCTACTATCTCTCCAAAAACAGTGACATAGATATCATCGAACGTATGGTCACCAAATCGATTTTATCTCTTACAGAGAAATCGACTTTAAAAGAGGCATGGGATGCCATGTTCACCAATTTCAACAAAACCCACGAGCGAGACGAACATGGTTATCAGGATGGCGAGAAAATAATGATCAAAATCAACTCTGTTGGTTCAGATGTCAACAGCTCATACAAGATCACAAAGCTGCATTCTTACCGGATGGCCCGCACATCGCCGCAGCCGGTATTGATTTTATTGCGCCATCTGGTCAATGAGGTTGGTGTTGCCGAGGAGAATATTTATGTCGGTGATCCAATGAAAGATATTGCAAAACCGGTTTTCGATGTCTGGCACGATGAATTCAAAAATGTCAATTACATGTGCAAGCGGGGAGGCAATGGCCGGAGAAAAACCCGGTTTGGCAGAAATTATCAGATTTTTTATTCAGACCGCGGTAGCGTCCTGAGAGAAGGCACCTGGAACGACGCCACCCAGGGAGCAAAAATTTATCAGGACAAATTTTATCAATGCATTGAAAATGCAGATTATATGATCAACGTTCCGGCGCTCAAGGCACATCACCGCGCTGGCATGACCCTGATCGCTAAAAATCATTTTGGTTCTCATACCCGAGCCAGCGCCAAACATCTGCATAATGGATTGGTGAATCCGGATGGTCAACCTGTTACCAATCCCAAACGTGCCGGTTACGGGCTTTACCGCGTTCAGGTCGATCTCATGGGCCACGACAAGCTGGGTAACAACACCATGCTCATTCTGGTAGACGGATTATGGGGCGGCCCGGATGCGAATGATGCGCCGGAAAAATTTAAAATGTCACCGTTTAACAATGACTGGCCATCATCAATTTTCGTGTCACAGGATCAGGTCGCTATCGCATCAGTGTGTCTGGATTTTTTGCAAGCGGAATTTGTCCGTACACGGCATCAGAAAACGTATCCCAATATGCCAGGCGCGGATGATTATCTTCGTCAGGCTGCTGACCCGAACGAATGGCCGGAAGACGTTGAATACGATCCTGAAAATGACGGTACGCTTCTCACAGGTCTCGGAGTTCACGAACACTGGAACAACGCTGAGGATAAAATTTACACCGGCAGTTTAGGCGGTGATGGGATCGATTTTGTTCAGATTCATCAGGATACCCAGGTAATGCCAAACTCGGAAATAGTCGCTAAATTTTTCCGGATTTATGAAAACTATCCGAATCCTTTCAATCCCAGCACAACAATCGAGTTCTTTGTACCTCAGACAGCAGAACTACAAATTAGCATTTACAATACGGCTGGTCAGCAAATTGAAGTGCTTGGAGATACCGAGTTTGCAACTGGGCGGCATTCGCTAAACTGGGATGCAACGGATCATGTCGCCGGAACTTATTTTTACAAAATCACGGCACAAACAGAAAGCGGCGTACAGTTTCAGGATGTCAAAAAAATGACATACCTGAAATGATAGATGATAGCAAAAGTTCGATATGAGGTAAACGTGAATCGGTTGAAACACATATTAATTCTCTTTGTCCTGCTCGCGACTGCGCTTTTGGGTCAGGTCCACAAATTGGATCCTCGGCTCACCTATTTGTCGCAGCATTCACAGAACGTCAGGGATGAACATTACAATATTCGCAAGACTGCTGCAGCCAGGCGAATTGATGTTGTCGTTACAGTGGAGAACGGTGTGAATGAACTCCGCGATGAGGGATTCAAAGTCGTTTCTCATATTGGCCGCGTTGCAGTGGTTCGTTGCAATGTTAGCGAAATCGATGAATTGGCACGGTTACCATTTGTCATCTATGTTGAAAATCCACTGCCCAGCAAGCCTTTTCTTGACAAGAGCGGTTCGGCAGTCCGGTCTGTCAAGTCAAGAAACGAGATTGGTTTGACTGGTGATGGTACGTTAGTGTGTATCATCGATTCCGGTATCGATTGGCAGCACCATGATTTTCGCCATCCGGACGGTTCGACGCGCATAAAATATGTCCTTGATCTGAGTCAGTCCGGCCAAATCTATGGCGGCGTGCTTTACAACGAGCAGGACATTAATTCCGCATTATCAGCAGGAACCGATCTCGTTCTTACCGACATTAGCGGGCACGGTTCGCATGTTACGGGTATTGCCGCCGGAGATGGCAGTGAGGATGTAGCATACGGTAAATATGTTGGTATGACTCCGGGAGCAGATATTATTGCTGTCAAGGCAACAACCGACGACAAGAGAAACGAATTTCATGTTTCAGACCAAATCACCGCTCTTTCTTTTATCGATAGCATTGCCACGGTATTGAACCAGCCTTATGCGGTCAATTTAAGTCTGGGCGGCCATAGCGGCGCTCACGACGGCACTGCTCCAATGGAACGGATCATTGACAGTCTGGTAGGCCGCGGGATACCCGGAAAAGCAATAGTCACCGTGAGCGGCAATTCTGGCGATGAAAATATTCATGCAAGGTCAACGTTATCACGGGATGTTTCCTCCTCAGACATCACGTTTACGGCAGAAGATTATACCCCAAAATCTGGCGCGCAGAACGACCGCATCATTTTTGACGGCTGGTACGACGGCGACGCCAAAGTTGGTGTGAAACTCGTCACTCCGAATGACAATTCTTATGGTCCGGTGTTACCGGGACAGGTTCTTGATGAGGAGACCAGCGAAGGTGCAATTTATATTTGGAATGGTTTTTACAATACCGGCAATGACGATTATGAACAAGGGATCAATCCATTTAATGGAGACAGGGAATTTTTCATTCAGATCTATGATCAAAAGAGTACCCAGACTCCAACGCCTGGAAAATGGACGCTGAGGTTGAGCGGTATCAGTGGAACAGTTGATATCTGGTTGGCTGATGCCAGCATGCCTGTCAGCTTTGTTAAAGGCAATGTTGATGAAGGAAAAATATCCATTCCCGGCACAGCTAAAAATGTCATTACCGTGGGAGCTTTTGTAACCAAACGCACCTGGATTGATTTTGACGGCAACAACTTAACGTATGATGCTCACAACGACGTTAACCTGGGTGAATTGGCTGTTTTTTCGAGCAATGGTCCCACACGCGATGGTCGTTATAAACCCGAATTAACAGCGCCAGGGCAAATCGTTACCAGTACAAAATCGGTTTTTACTGATCCTTCTGACGATGAAAGCATATTTGCACAATTTAACTCAAATTATCCAAATGCTCTTATTGCCCAGGATGGAAAACACGGATTATCGAGCGGCAGCAGCATGGCAGCTCCTCACGTGACTGGCGCTATTGCTCTAATTTATCAGCTACATCCGCAAGCTACAGCCAATCAAATCAAAGACATTCTTACCAACTCGGCTAATGCTGATAATAAAGTCGGATCGATTCCCAATAATAACTGGGGATGGGGAAAACTGGATATTTACGCTGCGCTCTTGCGTTTGCCTGGTGAAGAACCTCCAATAGATTATAACCTGGCCAATGCATTTCCGAATCCTTTTGTCCACAAGTTGGAAATCGCTTTTGAAATCCCGGTAAGAGAAAGAACAGAATACACAAAGATCACAGTATTCAACACTCTGGGACAGCACGTACGCACCATTGCATGGGAGCGGTTCAGCGCAGGTTCTTACTCCAGATACTGGGACGGCTATGATAATGAAGGCCGGGCAGTGAGCGGTGGTGTTTACTTTATTCGTCTAACGTCAGGCAAATTTTCAAAAATTAAAAAGATATGTTTTTTAGGCCACGCCATATAATAGTGGTCGCTTAAAATTATTCATAAAAAGAAAGGAGTAACAATTATGACATCAGTATTAGATGATATTCGGGACGGTTTTGGAAAGGTCGTTAACAAAACTGAAGAATACGGAAAAATTGGCAAGCTTAAAGTGGATATTGTCGGATTTAACCGTCAAATTGAAAAATTGCACAAAGAGCTGGGTCAAAAAACGTATGAAATTTTATCAAGTGAGGGAAGTAAAAGCGTAGCAAATAACAACGAGGTCAAGGATATTGTCAAACAGATCACAGAGTGGAAAGATAAAATCAAAGCAAAAGAAAGAGAGATAGAGCAGATAAAGCAGGAAAAAGAAAAGGAACGTCAGGAGCGCGAAGCTGAACGGGCTAAAAGACAAGAGGCAGAGGAAAAACAAAAAGCAGAATCTGCAGAAAAGGCTGAATCTGTTTCTCTTGAAGATGATACCAATAAAGAGCCCATAAACAAATCCGATGCCGAAGACGCAAAAATAATTGATGAAGAAAAAAAGGAAAAACAACAATAAAACATTTCTAACCGCCATATCAACCGGGATATTTGTACTGGTCTCGTTTGTCAGGCTCGAAGCGGTGGACTTTTGGCAGTCCGGTCAAAGTCCGGCGCGGTCTTTTCATAACGAAAAAATAACCCCGGTTGATATGATATCCATAGCTGCGGTTGGCGACATCATGATGAGCTCCTGGATCATTGATCTGGTAAAAGAGTATGGTTACGACTTTGCATTTGACAGTACAAGGTCAATTATTTCTTCAGCAGATCTTGCCATTGCGAATCTGGAAGCGCCGTTTACTACCTCGGATTCATGTCATATTGATAAGACTTACACTTTTAAAGTTCCACCCAGCTTTGTCAGAGGTATAAAGAATGCCGGATTTGATGTGGTCACACTGGCTAATAATCATATCCTCGATTATGGTAGAGAGGGTCTGATACAAACCATGGCTACGCTTGATTCGGCTGGTATGTCTTTTTGCGGTGCCGGCGAAAATATACATAGCGCCTGTGCCCCGAGAATCGTAGAAAAAAACGGCCAAAAGATTGCTTTTGCAGGATTCTCAATGACTTTCCCAAAGATTTTTTGGGCCAAAACCGACCGGTGCGGCACGTGCTATCCAACGCCGCACCGGTTGAGAGAAACGATCGCCGCGTGCGAAGACCTGGCTGATATCACCATTGTCAGCTTTCATTGGGGCCAGGAAAAGAGAACAACGCCCAAAAAGTATCAGATAGAATACGCACACAAGGCAATCGATTACGGAGCGGATCTCGTTCTCGGCCATCATCCGCATGTGCTGCAGGGATTTGAATTATATAAAGGCAAGCTCATTGCTTATAGTCTTGGAAATTACGTGTTTGGCTCTTACAGTGAAACAGCACGGACCAGTGCTATTTTGCGGGCAATAATCAGAGATGAAGGGCTGATATACGCATCTGTCATTCCGATAAACGTCCACAACGCAACAGTCAAGTTTCAACCGCAGATTCTCAAAGGCATAGCTCGCAAAACTGTCATTGATTCTTTGAATGCTTACTCACGGCATTTAAATCTGGGAAAAACACTCATCAATCAGGACGGCACCATTTTCCCGACACTGCTGGTGAAAAACGTGCCCAATCAATAATCATCTATCCCGGGGGAATTATGAAAAAAATAAAAGAACCCGCTCGAGAAGGTTTTTTGTATCACCTGTGGCTCAATCGCAGTTTTGAAAAATATGATCTATCCACTATCAACGGACATAGTGTTGAAATAGTTGAAAAAGGCACCCGGAATTATGATGCCGGGCCTGATTTTCTAGATGCTCTCATTCGTCTGGATGGTGAACTCTTGCGAGGAGATGTCGAAATTCATGCTATTGCCGGAGACTGGTACGCACACGGGCACCATCGGGATCCGCGTTACAACAACGTGATTCTTCACATCGTGACTATGAGTTGCCCGAACCACTTTCGCACCGTATGTGAAAATGGCAAGGCCGTACCCGCGCTTAATTTTGACGATTACCTCGAAAAAACAGCCGAAGAACTGGAACTTTATTCTGATTTACAGGAGGGCCCAGCTCATGTTCAGTGTTCTTTGCGGGATAAGGACACATCTGTTATCCGCGCGATTCTTGAACAGGCGGGCAAAAAGCGGCTAATGATCAAAGCAGCGCGTTTTGCCGAGAGAAGAACATCGGATTCCTGGGATCAACTGTTTTACTGCTGGTTATGCGAAGCCCTCGGCTATTCTAAAAACCAGATCCCCTTTCGACGGCTGGCTATTACCCTTCCTGTTGACACACTCTGGCAATTTATCTGGAACGATCCGCCACACGTGGCTCGCAGAAAATGCGAAGCCTTTCTCTTTGGCGGTGCAGGATTGTTGCCGGAAAAGTGGCAGAATGAAAAAGACCGAAATTCTTACGAACAGGAACTTCTCTCTTATTGGCACGCATGTCCTCTCAGAGCCAAAATCGATATTTTAAGACCGGAATCCTGGCAATTCTTCCGGCTTCGGCCGCAAAATTTCCCCACCCGTCGCATAGCAGCCGCTGCCGAATATGTGCATCGATTTATGAACAAAGGATTTGTCGAATCTCTCACTCAAGCTCTGTGCACCAAAGCAGCTAAAGCGCACAAGGTCTTTTCCGAACTGGAAAAGCTGTTTATTATAGAAACCTCATCCTATTGGGCGACACATTACAGTTTTACCGAAGCCATGCCGGAAAACCAGTCAACGAAAAAATCACGACTCATCGGTAAGGAGCGTGCACGCGACATTGTGATAAACGTTGCTTTACCCGGATTGCTGGCGTACGCACAGGAAGCTGACGACCGCCATTTAAAAAACAAAGTGATGGATATTTTTGAACGCTATCCACGATTGAGCGACAATGAAATCACCCGAAAAATGCGCAAACAATTATTTGGCTATGCAAAAGGCGGATCCGACTGCGTCAAAAGGGCTTGCCAGCAACAAGGGCTGGTTCACTTGCGCAAAGAAGTATGCATACCTGAGCAATGCGACCAATGTCTCGAGCTCATGAAGGGAAATGCTTTTTATTGACTTTTTGCCTATTTATTGTTAATATTTTTAGTTTTGTTTGTTCTTCGTATTGGATTAATAATACTGGAAAATCTGCACCAATATTTTTTACTATTCTATTTGGGATATGGTGAGTTTGCTTGTAAAGCATTGGCTTAAAATCAGCAAAATAGCAGTTACAGAGAAAAGGCCGTTTTCATATAAAGTTACATCAAGAGGAAAGTTAGAAAGATTGTAAAAATAGACATACCATTTGAATCCTTGTTCCAATAACAATAACGAACTCAAATGAAATCTAACATTGGATCAGAAAGAGTTAAAGCAAAGGCCTCTTTTAATATTAGAACCACAGTGCCGGGAAGGATAGTATACGCAAAAGGACACAGGACACAATTTGACAGCAGGAACGCTTTATCTTGTCAGCACACCTATCGGCAATTTAAAAGATATTTCATTCAGGGCAATTGAGGTGCTCAAACAAGCGAACCTGATTGCTGCCGAGGATACTCGAACCAGCAAAACACTTTTGGCAGAATACAATATCACAACTCCTCTTACAAGCTACCATGATTACAATAAAAAAAAGGTCACGCCGGGTCTGATCAACAAATTAAAAAACGGAACGGTCATAGCTGTTATCACTGACGCCGGCACACCGGGTATTTCCGACCCGGCTTTTTATCTGGTTCGAGAAGCTTTGTCTGAGAATATAAATGTGCAAGCCATTCCGGGTGCATCGGCGTTTCTCACCGCTCTTATTATCTCCGGTCTTCCTGCCGACCGGTTTGTTTTTGAAGGATTTTTGCCGCATAAAAAAGGTCGGGCTTCACGGCTTCAAGCACTTTCGCACGAGCCAAGGACTATCATTTTGTACGAATCTCCACACCGGATATTTCGTACTCTTAACGATCTGCTGGAAACACTTGGTAACCGGCGTGTGGCCGTTGCCCGCGAACTGACCAAAAAGTTCGAAACCGTGGTCCGTGGTCATTTGGATGACATTGTCAAACATCCTGATAAAATTACTCCAAAAGGAGAGTTTGTTGTTATTGCTGAAGGACTGGGGCGGAAAGGAAAATCAAAACAAAAAGCAGGGTAAAATTTTGTTAGAAGAATTCAAGGATAATTTTCGTAAAAAGTTTGAACCGCTGATCCGGTTTTGTGTCAGACTTGGACTGAATCCAAACCATTTGACGACAGTTTCATTATTTCTTTCTATCTGGTCTGCCTACCAGTTTGCTTTTGGGTCTATTCATATTGCTGCATTGTTATTGCTGGTGGGCGGTTTTTTCGATATGATTGACGGAGAAGTTGCCCGGGCAGCCAACCGGGTAACACGTTTTGGCGCGCTTTACGATTCAACGTTGGATCGTTACTCGGAAATTTTTATTTTTTTAGGAATGGGCTATCATTTCGTCCGCATCCAGCTTGCAAGTCCGCAATTCACTGCCGTGCTTACTTTGTTTATTGTTTTAGCGATGGCAGGTTCTCTTATGGTCAGTTACGTCCGGGCCCGGGCAGAGGGGCTCGATTTTCAGTGCAAAGTCGGTTTTCTGCAGCGACCTGAACGCGTCGTTCTCCTTGGCGTGGGAGCGCTCATTTCAAACTGGACGCTGATCTTTGTGATCTTTTTTATTGCGCTTTTTGCAAACATTACAGCAATACAGCGAATTCTTTATATTTATAAATCAGAAAATGCAGCTAAATGGGATAAACTTCAAAATACCGGTCATGATTAGGACATCATAAAATTAATTGCACCATATTCCTGATCCTGGGCCCCGGCAGGTTCCTGAGACGTTACCGGGGAAAATTAACAGAAAGGAGAAGTAGATTGACTGAAAAAGAGGGTGTAAAGATTAAAGAGCCAAAGGGTAAACTCGGGATTTTGCTCCCGGGACTGGGTGCTGTTGGCACTACCGTTATTGCCGGAGCAGAGTTGGTTCGTAACGGATTTGCCAAACCGATCGGCTCTTTAACGCAAATGGGAACAATTCGTCTGGGCAAACGAACAGAAGACAGAGTGCCCAAAATTAAAGAATTTGTTCCACTAGCAGATTTAGAAGACATTGTATTCGGTGGGTGGGATATTTCCCCGGACAATGGGTACGAATCGGCAATATACGCAAAAGTAATAAAAAAAGAAGACCTGGATAAAGTAAAACCTCAGCTCGAAGCTATCCAGCCCATGAAAGCAGTTTTTGATCAGCGCTATGTCAAACGCCTGGATGGTCCGAATACCAAAACCGGAAAATCAAAAATGGACCTGGCTGAACAACTGATGCGAGATATTGAAAATTTCAAAAAAGAAAATGACCTCAATCGGGTTGTTATTGTGTGGTGCGGAAGCACGGAAACCTATCTGGATTATGATCCGGTGTGGAATTCTATCGAAAGTTTCGAAAAAGGATTGCAAGATAATCACGATGCCATTTCCAGCAGTATGATTTATGCTTACGCTGCCTTAAAATGCGGGGTGCCCTATGTTAACGGTGCACCTCATATGACCACTGACATTCCAGCCTTGCTGGAATTGTCTAAAAAAGAAAGCGTGGCTATTGGCGGCAAGGATTTTAAAACAGGCCAAACCTTCATGAAAACATTGCTGGCTCCCGGATTAAAAGCGCGCCAGCTTGGTGTCCGGGGATGGTTCTCTACCAATATTCTCGGCAACAGGGACGGGGAAGTGTTGGATGAACCGCTTTCTTTCAAGTCAAAAGAAGTGTCCAAACTTTCAGCGCTGGAATATATATTTCAACCAGACAAAAATCCGGATTTATACGGCGATCTTTATCACAAAGTTCGCATTAACTACTATCCGCCCAGCGGCGATAATAAGGAGGGCTGGGATAATATTGATATTTTCGGATGGTGCGGCTATCCGATGCAAATAAAAGTCAACTTTTTGTGTCGCGACAGTATTCTCGCCGCACCGCTTGTTCTTGATTTAGCGCTATTCATTGACCTTGCCCAGCGGGCAGGACGTTCCGGGATTCAGGAATGGCTGTCATTTTATTGCAAAAGTCCCATGGTGGCTGAAGGATTGTATCCGGAACATGATATTTTCATTCAATTGATGAAACTGAAAAACACACTCCGTCATTTCATGGGTGAAGATCTCATTACCCATCTTGGCCTTGATTACTATGAATAGCTATCGGATACACCGGAAAAACCCAACGTGAAAAAATATTCTCCGTTCAAAAGCTTTTTAAAGACTTCATTGCCTGCTGCAGTAGATTTGGCCTCCCAAACGATAATGTGGACGATCGAAGCAATTTTTATTGGTAAAATATCGGCTGCGTCACTGGCAGGACACGGGATGGCCATTCAGGTGATTGTGGTATTCTTTGCTGTTCTTTTGACATTTGTGGTCGGAGCCGGTTTAATTATCAATCATCATCTCGGAGCTGGAGAAAAATATGAAGCGAATCATATTTTCGGCCAGGCCTTGATGATGGGCATTATTATGGCTATAGCCATTTCGCTGGTGTGGCACTTTGGTGCTGTCCATCTGTTTAAAATCATCAAAGGTGGCAGTTCAGCATCCGCGCAAGCTGCTGGTGAAATATATATAAAAACCATCTCTTATTTTGCCCTTTTCATTGTTACAAATTTTGTCGGCACCGGAATTATTCGCGCCATTGGCGATACAAAATATTCCATGCGCGTTAATCTTTTTATTAACCTCCTGAACGTGTGTCTTGCGCCGCTTCTCATTTTTGGCTTGTTCGGTTTGCCCCGACTGGAGGTCAAAGGCGCAGCTCTGGCTGTGGGAATTTCGCACACCGTGGGATTCACTGCTACTTTTTATTTGCTTCGCAGCCGCAAGTTATCTATTATTTTATCGTTTCGTGAATTAACCAGGCCCCGGCTGAAGAGCTTTAAGAATCTTTTCAAGAAAGGATTGCCCACAACAGTTGAGCAGGCATCCTGGGCAGCCGGGCAGCTTGTTGTGATGGGTTATGTCGCAGCCCTTGGCGTGACAGCCCTGACAACTCATACAATCTTTATGCGCATTCAAAACATTTTGTCCATGGTGTACCTGGGATTTAGTCTGGCAGCCATGAGTCACATGGGCCGCAATCTTGGTGCGGAAGACCATGACCGAGCAGAGAGTTCAGCATACGCAGCGCACCGGGTGATGATTATGTTTGTTGGCATTCTGGTCGTTTTTATGCTGGCGTTTTCACAAGTGTTTATCACAGTTTTCACCACAGACCCGCCCACCATAGAACTTGGCCGGAAGGTAATTTACCTTTTTGCCCTGGCACAAATACCCAAAGCGCTGAATAACGTGATCAGCGGGAACCTGCGTGGCATCGGTAATCTGCAATGGTTGATGTTCAGTGTGATGGCATTTGTTCTTGTTTTCGAAATTGGCTTGAATTACGTGTCTGCGTTTATTCTGGGATGGAGTTTGTTCGGCGTGTGGGGAATACAAACAGCGGATGAAACGATTCGGTTTGTCTTGAATTATGTAAAATTTGTCAAAGGTTCCTGGCGCGGAAAACCAAAACATGCGTAAAAATGAAAAAAAACAATCGGGATTATTTATCACATTCGAAGGCATTGATGGCAGCGGGAAATCAACCCAGGTGGAAAAATTAAAGGATTATTTGTGTTATAGAAAATTTAAAGTGATGACCCTGCGTGACCCCGGAAGTACAGCCATATCAGAAAAAATTCGCGATATTCTGCTGGATAGGGAAAACATGGCTATATCACCGTGGGCCGAATTACTGCTCTACGAAGCAGCACGCGCACAACTGGTTGAACAGAAAATAAAACCCGCATTGAATGAAGGCAAGATCGTTATTTGTGATCGATTCTACGATTCGACCACAGCTTATCAGGGACACGCCAGAAAACTGGATATGGACATTGTCCAGCAAGCAAATAGAATTGGTTCGTGCGGTTTATCGCCGGACTTTACATTTTATATTGATGTGAAACCTGAAATTGTATTCGAGCGTATAAAAAAAATTAAAATTTTACAGGATCGTATGGAATCCGAAGGACTGGAATTTCAACGAGTTGTTCGACAGGGTTATCTAAAAATCGCTGAACGCCATCCGCATCGATTCAGAGTCATTTCAGGTCATGATACTATCGATAACGTACATCAGAAAATAGTACATACTCTTTTAGGACATGTCCCATATATTAAAAACAACAGGTGAATATTATGAAAAAATATTTCAAAAGCATTTTAGCCACAGCCAGCATTATCAGTATTGTTTTTATCATCGGTTGGTCTACAGGATTGCATTGCCAGAACAATCAAGACCTCTATTCCGAAACAAGACAAAATATCAAAATTTTTGGTGAAATTTACAAAGAGACGTTCGATCATTATGTCGAGGACATTGATCCGGAAGCTTTTATGCGCGCCGGAATCAATGGCATGCTCGACAAGCTTGATCCGTACACCGTTTTTCTGGAAAAAGAAGGTAAAGAAAATTTAAAATTAATGACTGAGGGAAAATATTACGGTGTCGGAATGCGCATCACCATTCGCAATGGCTGGCCAACCTGCGCGGAACAACCCTTTCCTAACAGTCCAGCACAAAAAGCCGGCATTCGAGAAGGCGATCAGATTATTGAGATTGATGGCGAGTCTACAAAAGGACTTTCCCTGAACGAAACAGCGTCTCGTTTGCGCGGTGAAGAAAAGGGCAGCAAAGTCACTATAAAAATTCGACGAGTTGGCGCTGATAAACCGATTCAAATGACCCTTATTCGGGATGAGATTGTCATCTCTGACATCCAGTATAAAGGCATGGTGGAACCTGGTATCGGGCTGATTAACCTGAACGTCTTTAACCGCGGTGCCGCCGAACAAGTCCGAAATGCGCTGGAACAATTGCTGAACCAGGGTATGGAAGCACTGATATTAGATTTGCGTGGTAATCCTGGCGGACTGATGGATGTGGCAGTCGATGTCGCTGGCAATTTTGTGGATAAAGGTGAACTCGTGGTATATACCAAAGGCCGTTCTGCAGATCGCCACAAAGAGTACCACACCACTGGCACCCCGATTTTCAGTTCCATGCCGCTGGTGATTTTGGTCGACCAATATTCAGCATCTGCTTCTGAAATTGTTGCAGGTGCGATACAGGACCTGGATCGAGGCGTCATCATCGGCACCGAAACTTTTGGCAAAGGTCTGGTGCAAAGTGTGATGCCGCTGGACCGGCGCGGCGAGAAACAACTCAAAATGACCACAGCCAAATATTACCTGCCCAGTGGCCGGTTGATTCAACGCCCGGAAGTGTTTGAACGCGGTAAAGGTTCGGTTTTCCTCAATAAAGATTCGAGTTCATCAGAAACCGATAGCGTGAATAATGATATTTATTACACTCGAAATGGACGCAAGGTGCGCGGTGGCGGTGGCATAAAACCAGACATTAAAAGTAAAAATCCAACGACCACCCGCTATGTTTCTATGCTGAGATTCAAATCGATGTTTTTCAATTTCAGTCTGAAATATGCTGCCGATCATGCCGATTTACCGCGCGATTTTGAGGTTGACGACCAAATGTTGAACAATTTTTTTAATTTTATCGAGGAAAACGATTTTAATTATGAACCTGACGGAATGGCAGAACTTGACAGTCTGGAAAGTATTGCCAAATCCAAAAATTACTCTGAGCAGTTTATCGAGCTTCTCGGTGATCTGCGTGAACATTTCAAAAACGTCGAAGAGCAGGAGAGGCGGGAATCCATAGAGGATATAGAATACATGATCAAGCGCGAATTAACTGCCAAGCTGTTCGGCAACGACGCGTCGTATGTCACCAGTTTCGAACGAGATGAAACGCTGCAACAAGCTGTTTCACTGGTAAAGAACAAAGAACGATATGAAAAAATCTTAAAACCGGAATCGCCAGGAATTTAATTTTCTTTTAACGAATAAATTTATTAAATTATAAATTCTTTTTTGCGATCATTTAACGAATTTACACGAACAATAAAATTACAGGAGTTTATGAATGGCTGAAAAATATGTCTACAAGTTCGGCGGAGGCCAGGCTGAAGGCTCTGCCGGCATGAAAAACCTGTTAGGAGGAAAAGGAGCAAATCTTGCAGAAATGAGCCGTATTGGTGTCCCTGTGCCTGCCGGTTTTACGATCACCACAGAAGTGTGTACAATGTGGACCAGGGAAGGCGCTGAAAAAGCGGCAAAAAAGATTCAACCGCAGGTTGAAGAAGGCGTCAAACATATTGAAAAAATCATGGGGGCGAAATTTGGTGACAAGGAAAATCCGTTGCTGGTTTCCGTTCGTTCCGGCGCCCGGGTTTCTATGCCCGGCATGATGGATACCGTCCTTAACCTCGGTTTGAATGATGAGACTGTTCAGGGTTTGGCTAAAAAGGCAAAAAGTGAGCGTTTTGCCTGGGATTCTTATCGCCGGTTCATCCAGATGTACGGCGGTGTTGTTTTGGGAATGGAACCAGAAAGCAAAGACGCAATGGATCCGTTCGAAGAAGTTATCGAAAAAATCAAAGAAGAAAAAGGCGTTGAGCTGGACACGGAACTCGATACCGACGATCTGAAACGCATGGTCCATGAGTTTAAAGATAAAGTAAAACAAGGCATTGGCAAAGAATTCCCCACAGATCCGTGGGATCAACTCTGGGGCGCTATTGGCGCTGTCTTTGGATCGTGGAATAACAAGCGCGCTATTTATTATCGCAAAATCAACAACATTCCTGAAGAATGGGGCACTGCTGTCAATGTCCAGTCCATGGTTTTTGGCAATACCGGTGACAATTCTGCAACCGGCGTTGCTTTTACCCGCGATGCTGCGACTGGTGAAAACATTTTTAACGGCGAATATTTGATCAATGCACAGGGTGAAGATGTTGTCGCTGGTGTGCGTACGCCACAGGAAATTACCAAAGAAGGTTCAAAACGCTGGGCTGAACGGCAAAACATTCCTGAAGATGTGCGAAAATCAAAATATCCTTCACTCGAAGAGTCAATGCCAAAAGTTTACAAGCAACTTCAAGAAATCGAAGAAAAGCTTGAACAACATTACAAAGACATGCAAGACCTCGAGTTTACTATAGAAGAGGGACGACTCTGGCTGCTGCAAACTCGAAACGGCAAGCGCACCGGGGCTGCCATGGTGCGCGTGGCGGTTGAAATGCTCGAAGAAGGATTAATTGACGAAAAAACCGCACTCAAACGCATTGATCCGAACAGACTGGACGAGCTGCTTCATCCCATTTTTGATAAAAAAGATTACAAAAACGCCAACATTCTAACAAAAGGTTTGCCAGCCTCACCGGGTGCGGCAACAGGTCGCGTGGTGTTTTTTGCTGACGAAGCTGAAGAATGGGCCGGTAACGGCGAACAAGTTATTCTGGCACGTACCGAAACATCTCCGGAAGACCTGTCCGGTATGCACGCCGCCAACGGCATTATGACCTCCCGCGGCGGTATGACTTCGCACGCGGCTGTTGTTGCCCGTGGTATGGGCAAGTGCTGCGTGTCTGGAGCCGGTGAGGTGAAAATTGATTACAAAAAACGTACCTTTACTGTAAACGGAAAAACGTTTAACGAAGGTGACTGGATTTCGCTGAATGGAACTACTGGCGAAGTCATTGAAGGCAAGGTGAAAACCATGGAACCGGAAATGCATGGCAACTTTGCCAGACTGATGGAATTGGCTGACAAATACACCAAAATGCTTGTTCGAACGAATGCAGATACTCCTCACGATGCGTCTGTAGCGCGGAAATTTGGTGCAGTGGGCATCGGCTTGTGCCGAACCGAGCACATGTTCTTTGAAGGCGACCGCATCAAAGCGATGCGCGAAATGATTCTTGCTAAAGACCACGACGGCCGCCGTAAAGCATTGGACAAGATTCTGCCCTATCAACGCGAAGACTTTGAAGGCATTTTTGAAGCCATGGACGGTTATCCGGTGACCATTCGTCTGCTGGACCCACCGCTGCACGAATTTGTTCCGCACGATGAAAAAAATCAGGCCGAAATGGCCAGGGAATTGGGTGTCAGTCCTGAAGACGTGAAAGCCAAGGTCGAGGAACTGGCCGAGTTCAACCCAATGCTGGGACATCGCGGTTGCCGACTCGGAAACACTTATCCGGCAATCACAGAAATGCAGGCCAGGGCTATTCTTGAAGCTGCTTTGAACTGCAAAGCCAAAGGAATCGATACCAAACCGGAAATCATGGTGCCGCTGGTTGGCAATAAAACTGAACTGGATACCCAGGCAGAAATCATCCGCCAGACCGCAGATCAGCTTTTTGAAGAACGAGGCGAGAAAATCGATTATATGGTTGGCACGATGATCGAAGTGCCGCGCGCGGCACTGACAGCCGACGAAATTGCCGAGACGGCTGAATTCTTTTCTTTCGGTACCAACGATCTTACCCAGATGACATTCGGCTACAGTCGTGATGACGCCGGCAAATTTTTGCCTGTGTACATGGAAAAGAACATCTTGACTGAAGATCCGTTTCAGGTGCTCGATCAGGCAGGCGTGGGTCAGTTAGTTGAAATGGGCACACAAAAAGGACGCGCTACCCGCAAAGACCTCAAGGTCGGCATTTGCGGCGAACACGGCGGCGAACCGAAATCCGTCAAGTTCTGTGCCAAAGTTGGCATGAACTATGTGTCCTGCTCTCCGTTCCGCGTACCGATCGCACGTGTCGCTGCGGCACAAGCCACGCTGGAAGAAGAATAATTAAAAAGCCCGTCCACAAACGTGGATGGCGCAACTGTTTATAACTTTTCCAACTTATGTGCGACGCGCTTTATGATGCGTCGCACATTCAATTCTCCTGCAAAACCGTCGATTCTAAATTATCAATGGTTGCATATCGCAGTTTTATTTACTCTGAGAACTATTAAGCAACTCATGGTTATATTCAAATGAAAATGCCTATAATTATTCGCTCATAGGCTATTACTCATGTTTGTTGATCTATAAAGTAATATCAAGCTCTTTTTTCAATCTATCCACATCTATATAAATTGTTCCATCTTGTTTTTTCTTCGATTCAAGATTCTCAAATTCTTTCAGCCATTGAATGAGCAATGGCAATGAATCAGGATCCTTCCGCGCCTCTCTGGGAGTCTTGTTGTTCAGCATGGGTATCTTTTCGTCTATAATATGAGTTACATAATCATGGACAAGTTGTTTCTCAATTTTTTCTCTTAGCTCTTTGTCCACTTGCTGAGGTTCAGGTTGTGGTTCTTCCTGTTTTGGAGTCTGCGATTTAATGAGCCGTTTAAAGGTGATGTGATGATCAAACAACCGGGGAAGCCTCGACTTTGCGTATTCGGCTAATTCTAAAGAGTGCACAGTGAGTCTGGCAAGATATGGATCAACGGCAAAGTTGCCTAAAAGTTCGACACCTGTTTTCTGGCCATCCTCATCGTATTGTGCCATACTGGTTACAATGCCTTCCTGATTTGTCAAACGAATTTTATTGATTTCATCTTCTTGTCCACTTGTCAACCAATTGAATTGGAATTGCGGCATATGTTGTTTTTTGTTTTTGCGATCTCTTTTTTCGGTTTGTTCGCTGAATTCAAATTCTTTCAAATCTTTTAACCTGTTTAACACAGCATTTATATCTCGCACATTAAAAATAACATCCCTGGGATCAAACTCACCAAAAGCTGTAAATATTTTTCTGTTTGTATTCTGCTCCTCAATCTCGTGTTGAATATTAAAAAAGACCTCCCAACGGTCCTTGGCAAAATGGGAATAATCATCATCTCCATATTCTGTACGGTATTTTATGAATTCTTCAGCTAAACGATCGAGAATATAATTTCGATATCGCGGTAAAAAGACTCGCATCGTCCCTGTTGCAAAATATTGGTCTTTCCATGGATAACACCGTGCCACAAAGATGTCCCATTTTGTCAGAGAATGAGAGGTACTGATGTCTTTTAAAAAGAATCTGTTTTCCGTAAAAATTGATTGAATTTCAATTCCCTTTCCTGGCTGTGGTTCAATCGCCTCGTAAAAGTCCAGATGAGATTGCGCCCAGGATGCCATCTGCGCTAATTCCTCTTTGGTGAATTTGTGTGAATAATTGTTGACAACCCATGATAGAAACCAATCATCAAGTTCCTCATAGAAATAGTCTGTAAAAGCGATGTCGCATAACAACATCGCATCGGTAGATTGCCTGTCTTTTTTTTTCATGCGTTTTTTAAAAGACTGCTCGGATTCGTTGAAAATTATTGGGACCAGCTCGGAAAAGTGTTTCATCAGATTGGTTTGGTAATGGAAAATATCTGATACTTTTTTCTCATACGTTGCCATCAATATACCTCTCATGTTTTCGCTAATAAAATCTATGTCCTGTTACGATAAGAGAAAAATATGAAATATGCAAGTTGCGATTACACTTGATTCATTTTTTGTGAGGAACGGATTGTTGTAAAAGCTCAGGCTTGTGGAAGTTTTTATATTTGGGCACTAAAGTGCCTGTTAAAGAATCTCAATAATAACCCCCACTTGTATGGGGGTCAAAATATTGCCCCGAGCTTTAGCTCGGGGTTAAAGATGACCTTTCAACATAATGAGCTTTAGCCCATTATGTTGAAATGCTATAAAGATTTCCTCCCATCAGTGAGCTTTTACGGATTGTTTCTAAAATTGCTTGCTTTTTTGAGTGGATGTTTTAAATTGAACTAACCACTAACAGGGAGGCTATGATGAAATTTTTACTTTGTCTTTTGTGCTGCACGAATGTTCTTTACTCCCAAATAATTATCGATCATACCTGCACAGATATCACCCACATCCCGCAAACAGCCATCGAAAATGCCAAAGCATCGTTGCATATTGCCTACGGGCACACATCGCATGGCAGTCAAATCACCGACGGCATGCGCGGATTGATCGAGTTTGCCAACAACGGCGGCAAAGGACTTGCATTGCCGGACAATATTTTTGCCTTTAATAACGGCGGCAGCAATGGCGCGCTCGATCTTGAAGAAGGCGATGGCTACGGGGACGGCTGGCTGGATCACGATTGCGGATACTATCCCAATTGGGTGGAAGAAACCCGCGAGTATCTGGATGATCCGTCGCACGCGGACGTGAATGTGATCATGTGGTCGTGGTGCGGTCAAGCTTCCGGGTATTCTGAAACTCAAATGATGGATCAATATCTGCAGCCCATGTCCCGGCTCGAACAGGATTCCCCGGATGTGACGTTCGTTTACATGACTGGTCACGCTGACGGTTCCGGTTTATCCGGAACGCTGCACCAGCGAAATCAACAAATCCGAGAATATTGTGAGCAAAACGGCAAAGTGCTGTTCGATTTTTACGATATCGAGTGCTATGACCCGGATGGTCATTATTTCGGCGATCTATATGTGGATGATGCCTGTAATTATGACGGCGGTAACTGGGCGATCGAGTGGCAGAATTCACACACGCAAGGTGTGGATTGGTATGACTGCGGCTCGGCGCACAGTCAGCCGCTCAATGCCAATCAAAAAGCGTATGCAGCCTGGTGGTTGTGGGCGCGACTCGGTGGCTGGACTGGTCCGGTGCAGGACGAAACGCCGCCAACTGCTCCTCAAAACCTGATAGCAACTGCTGTGAGTGGGACACGAGTTGATCTGCAATGGGATGCGAGCGAGGACCCTGAATCCGGTGTGTCGCAGTACCGCATTTATAGTAATGGTCAGGTATTATCGCATATTTCAGCCACCAGCTTTTCCGATGAAACCTGTCTGCCTGATAAAACCTACACCTATCGCGTTGCAGCAATTAACGGTGCCGGGCTCGAATCGCCAAAAAGTGCGGCCGTGCAAGCCACAACACTTTCGGACACACAGTCACCGTCTGTTCCTAGCGGACTTAGCGCCACGCCGGTGTCGTCAAATCAAATTGATGTGGCCTGGCACGCCTCGACGGATAATTCTGCTGTTGCCGGATACGTTATCTACCGCGACGGGATTGAAATCGCCCAAACCGATGCTACCACGTATTCCGATGTCTCCTTGTCGCCGGCAACGACTTACATTTATCAGGTTGCAGCTTTCGATCCAGCGGGCAACTCTTCTGATTTATCTGCATCTGTAAAAGCCACCACGCTTGATCCCTCGAATGAGAAAAATACCATTCATTTAGAAAACGAAAATCAAGTAAACGACAGTTTCCTGTTTGCTGACAGTCCGAATAGCAATTACGGTGGCGAGCCTTATCGTAGCAGCATCGATCATTTTATTATCAATTTCAATTTGCCGGATGAATTAAAGGGTAAACGAGTTCTTGAGGCGAAACTTGGTTTTTACGTGTGGAATCAAACCAATTATCACGAAAACGAGCATTTGAAAATCTATTGCGTCACCCGGCCCTGGCTGGAAAACGAGGTGACCTGGATGCGCGCTCAGGAAGATTCACTGTGGAGGACGCCAGGCGGTGATTGCGACCTTGACATGCCGGTTGCCAGCATTCTGCATCAATTTGGTGAAGAACATTGGGACCATACATTCTATCCGGAAGCCGATATCACGCCGGTTGTTCAACAATGGGTGGACGGGACGCGGGAGAATTGCGGATTGCTGGTAATCAATGACGGCCAAACGCAAATTGGGTTCAAGGCGAGCGAGTATAATGAGAATCACCGGCCCTATCTTGATGTGACCTATATCGATAAAAACGCGACAGGGGTGGAAGAAATACAGGCCGCAAAAGATTTTATTCTATGTTCAAACTATCCAAATCCTTTTAATAGCAGTACAACCATTCAATTCAACGTGCCAAAAGAGCAATTTGTCGAATTAACAATTTTCGATGTGCAAGGTCATAAAGTGCGTATGTTGATCTCTGAAAGAGTGCAGCCTGGTGTGCACCGGGTTCCGTTCAAGGCAAAGAATTTGCCAACCGGGATTTACCTGTACACTTTATGCACAGGAGATGACCGGTTAACCCGAAAAATGATACTCGTTAAATGAAGCCAGGACAATCGTAGTACACCTCTCAGGTGTGCTACAAATTTGAAAATTGTATTTTCTGCAATACAGCGTCTTGCTTCATCCACAAATATATTTAACATACGGAAATTCAAAATGATGAATCACAAGACAAAAGCAAGCCGGGCCAATAATGACCCGGCCAACACCATCAACTCATCACTTTATCAAAATCGACGTCAACTCCTCAATCGGCTCCAGCGTTTCCGCATCCACCGCCGGAAAGTCGTTTTTATAATTCCAGTGCGCCCAGGCAATGTCGTGTTTATCGAAAATGGCAATCATATCGCGGTACCATGCTTGTCGTGTGGACATGTCTGTTGTCGGGTAACAGCCAAACTCACCGCAGAACAGCGGCAGGTTGTGTTCCTGTGCCACTTCAACTGCCTGTAGAATGTCCTCCTCAATTCGTTTTTTATCCCAATAGCCGTTTCGTTCTTTGACGATTTGCAGTTCGTCCGGATCAAGGTTTGTGTATGTTGTCGTGTCCACCAGCATACCCGGATAATTGATCTCCACGGTCAAATCCTCCAGATTGGTCCACGGCGCTTGATAATGCGTTAGCAAAAACGGTTCGTAGTAATGAAAACTGAGAATGATGTTTTCGTCGCCATCCGGCACCCGAAGGTCCTTGAAGGTGCCAACCGTCTGCCAGTTGTTGGATCCCATGATGATCGTGCGTTCCGGTTCCAGTTTGCGAATCTCAGAAATAACCCAGTTGATCAAATTGTTCCAATCATCCGGATTTTCGGAAACTGCTTCGTTCAGCGGTTCATAGGCCAGCTTGTCGTTGGGATAATCTTTTAGCTCGGCTGACAGTTGCTTCCAAAATGAAATGAATTCTTCTTGTGCAGATTTGTCTTCCCATAACTTGCGACTGTCCGGGCGATTGAAATGATGCGAGCGTAAGACATGTAAATCGATAATGATGCGCAAATCATGTTTGAATGACCATTGAATAGCGTTGTGCATCAATTCCCACGCCTCTGGATGTTTGTTTCCCTCTTTGTCCCACATTTGCACTTCGTCAATGGGAAGACGGACATGATCAAATCCCAATTCGTCGATTTTGGCAAAATCTTTTTCCAGCATGTACTGCTTGCGTTCCTCACCGCGTTTGTCCGTTTGTGACAACCAATGACTGGCATTCAAGCCGCGATGAAGGACAAAACCTTCCTTTTTATCATCTTGCGCGCAACTGAACAAGCCGATAAAAAGCATAAATAAAGTTGCTCTTCTCAGTAAATTCATGATTGCTCCTTTCCACGTTTAAAGGTGAATTAAAAATGATCACCAAAATATAAAATAGATGCAAGATTTCCAAAAAATATTGTGGAAAAATGATTGATTGGGGCAGGGTGTGGGCTAAATAAATTGGCAGGTTTGAATACGATCAACCTGTTTGATTTAATTCCATAATCTTCTTTCCAGATTTGCCACACGCACCAGGAATCGAATCCTGCCTGCAGGCAATGGTCGGGATGAAACTCCAGGCCGGCCAGTTGCCACTTGCCGGTAACCGATGTAGCATAGCCGGCAGCGCGTAGCGTCTGAGCATAGGTCGGCCATGCTTGCGTATCAACAGCCATGTTACTGCCGACATGAATCGGCAGCACGCTACTGAATTGATGCCGCGGCATGTACGTGCCGGTGTACAAACTCATGCGCGACGGCGTGCACACGGGACTCGTATAGGCGCGGGTAAACATCACCCCGTCTTTTGCCATTTTATCCAAATTGGGCGTGTCAGTTTCCAGGCTGCCATAACAGCCCAGCATTTCATAACCCAGATCATCGGCTACGATCAGCAGGATGTTGGGGCGCTGTTTTCCGGCAGCAGCACAAGCAAGACCGGAAAGACATGAACCAAAGGCACAATATTTAACCGCATTTAGAAACGTGCGGCGATTGACCGTATTCTTTTGCATAAACTCAAGTCCTATTTCACCAGCATTATCTTGTTAACCGCTTGAAATGTGTTGGCGCTGTTCACAGCATACGCTTTCATCTCATAAAAATAAACGCCAGAGATCAGGTTTGCCGCATTCACTTTTACTTGATGATGCCCGGCATCCTGCGGCGCATTCAGCAGCTCCAGAACACGCTCGCCCAACAGATTATACACCGTAAGCGTCACATGCGACACTTTGGGAAGATTAAATGAGATACTCGTACCGGCATTAAACGGATTCGGACAGGCCGGTAACAATTCGAAATCAGTTGGTGCCTGACCTTCAGCAAACTCGGTCACATCGCTTTGTGTTACTTCAGATATCGACACATTATCAATGTAAACATCAGCATTGGAACCGCCAAGGAAAAATACAAGCAGTGCGTTCGGGTCCGATGGTTTGGACATGTTAAAATCGAATGCAGGAACGATCGCGACCGCCTCGGCGTTTGAATGAAAAAATCAGGGGTGGTCTGGGCAGATCCTTTCTTTGGATTTTACTGATAATTTCTTAATTTTAGACTTTTGTTGTTCCGAAAAAATAGCACAAGAGGTAGTATGGCGAAACTAAAATTTCGAATAATGGACAAAAGTCTGGCATTTATCGAGCGTGTGGGTAATGCTCTGCCGCATCCGGCCACACTTTTTTTTCTATTCTCCATTTTGGTGGTTTTTTTGTCCTGGGTCATTAGCTTATTGGATGTATCAGTGATCCATCCCGGTACCGGCGAGGTAGTCAGACCGTTTAATCTGGCATCTGTTTCGGGACTACACCGGATATTGACCGAAATGGTAACCAATTTTACCAGTTTTGCACCGCTGGGAACGGTCCTGGTAGCGATGCTGGGCATCGGCATTGCCGAAAGCAGCGGGCTGATCAGTTCAGGGCTGCGGCTGCTCATTCTATCGGCGCCGCGTCGACTGTTGACGTTTGTGCTGGTGTTTGCCGGTATTCTTTCCAACACGGCAAGCGAGGTTGGCTATGTGCTGTTGGTGCCGCTGGGCGCCATCATTTTTCTGGCTGTCGGCCGGCATCCCATTGCCGGTATGGCCGCGGCTTTTGCCGGAGTATCCGGCGGTTATAGCGCCAATCTGCTGCTCGGTACCATCGATCCGCTGCTGGCCGGATTGTCACAGGAAGCAGCCATGATTCTGGATGCCGGTTACAAAGTAAATCCCGCCGCTAATTATTTTTTCATGTTTGTCTCGACCTTTTTTATTGCGACAGCCGGAACCTGGGTGACGGAAAAAATCGTTGTACCGAGGTTGGGCGAGTACACCGGCGATGAAAAACCGGAATCCATGGAGGCGCTAAGCAAGGACGAGAAACGCGGCCTGCTTTATGCACTAATTGTTAGTCTGGTGTTACTTGTTTGGGTGCTGGTGGGATTGATCCCCGAAAACGGCTATTTGCGTCAAGCCGGCACCGGCAGTGTGCTGCACTCGCCGTTTCTGGATGGCATTGTGGCGTTCATTTTCATCGGCGCGGCTCTGGCTGGTATCGCCTATGGTATCGGCGCAAAAACCATTCGCAGTGACACAGATGTGATGAAGGGCATGGGAAAGTCCATGGAAACCCTGGGCATTTATATTGTGCTCACATTTTTCGCCGCGCAATTTGTCGCGTATTTCAAATGGACCAATCTCGGACTGATTATTGCCATCAAAGGAGCAGATGCCTTGCAGGCGCTCGGCATTGGCGGGGTGCCGCTCATGTTGGCGTTTATTATTCTCTCAGCGTTCATCAATTTGTTCATGGGAAGCGCCTCGGCCAAGTGGGCGATCATGGCGCCGGTATTTATCCCCATGTTTATGCTCCTGGGCTATTCGCCGGAACTGGTGCAGTCCACTTACCGCATCGGCGACAGCGTGACCAATATCATCTCACCGATGATGTCTTACTTTGCCCTCATTATCGCATTTATGGAGCGCTATGACAAAAAAGCCGGTATCGGCACGGTGATATCCACCATGCTGCCGTATACGCTGACATTCCTGGCGATTTGGGCTGTGTTACTGACAGTGTGGCTGCTGCTCGGTATTCCCGTGGGCCCGGACGCGCCGTTGTTCTATTCGCCGCCCCACTAAAAAAGCAGGGGGTTGATTCAGAATGTAAAAAAGCCGGGCAGATATAAAAAACAAATTTCAGAAACAATCCAACAATAAACATCTATGAATCTACCCTACCCGCTACATTTTTTAGTAGGTCATGACCGCTCCTACTCGCTACGCCTCGACTATTTTTATCATTTACTGCGGGAACAGATGGATGATTTTGGTTATCTTTAATTGAGGTTAAAAATTTAAAAACAACTTGTTTTTTGTAGAGTTTTCTTGTTATTTTATCAGAGAAGCGGAAACAGGTGAAAACCCTTTGACAGATTCTGTCGTAGGTACATCCACGATCCACAAGTGCGTTTTCTATCACCTTTAACATATCATGAAAGGAGCTCAAAATGCGTACTCTTGCGTGGTTACTCGTTGGACTCTCAGCACTCGCGTTTGTCCTCGCTGCAGTCACAGTGTTGATAAGCCAAAGTATTCTCGGTGTTGGAGCTGAATCATTTTCGCGGGCATGTACGAACCTGGCACTCATCGCAATAGCGTTACTCCTAACTGTTAAAAAAGAAAATGCATAATGCCCCTGTCGATCTTTAGTAGGAGCGGTCGAGACCGCTCCTACTCGCTAATAAGTTGCGGGATGTCCATTTTTATTTTAAGTATCTTTATTCATCAATAAAAATCCGGATGAACCCGAAATAATGAATGTAAATTAATATCCAATTAACTTGCTTGAAATTGATAACTTATATTTGCTTATAATACCATGATTAATAAACAGTGAGGTTCAAAATGAGCATAAATCGAAGAGAATTTATAAAGAAGAGTCTTTTGACAACAGCCGGTTTAGCCGGAGCCGGTCTTCTTTCCTGTAACAAAAAAAGCAAGTCAGAGAAACCTAATATTATCGTTATTATGGCCGATGATATGGGGTTTTCTGATATTGAACCTTTTGGTAGTGAAATTCCGACGCCAAATCTATCTGAATTAGCTGACAATGGATATCTTATGACCCAATTTTACAATGCAGCCCGATGTTGCCCGACCAGAGCTTCACTGCTGACCGGATTATATCCCCATCAGGCTGGTATAGGAGCCATGAATAGTGCCAAGAAAGATTCTGAAGGTAAAGTATTACCGGCTTATCGAGGCTACCTGAATGATCAATGCGTTACGATTGCTGAGGTGCTAAAATCAAAGGGATACCAAACCGGAATATCGGGAAAATGGCATGTGGGAACTGCTGAAAAATACTGGCCGGCAAAACGGGGCTTTGACAAATCGTTCGCTTATATTAATGGCGCTGCCGATTTTTTTGATCCCCTGGAGCCCTGGTGGAGTGAAAACCAGCAGTTATACCTTACATTGAATGATAAGGAGATCAAACCCAAAGATGATTTTTATATGACAACTGAGATTTCAGATTATGCTTCAAAATACATCCAGGAATTTGCTGAAAATGATTCCCCTTTCTTTCTGTACGTACCCTACACAGCACCGCATTGGCCTTTGCATGCTCTTGAAGAAGATATAGAGAAATTCACCGGTAAATATAAAAAAGGGTTTAATTATTATCGAAAGAAACGCTACGAAAAACTTGTAGAAATGGGCCTTATTGATTCTTCCTGGCCTCTTTCACCACAATTTGACCATCAAAATGATGCAAGAAATGAACTAACGCCGGATTGGGATGAGTTGAGCGAAGAAGAAAAAAATATATGGGACAGGAGAATGGCTGTTTATGCGGCTATGATCTATAGAATGGACATAGGCATAGGAAAAATAATTAATAAACTAAAAGAAACCGGCGCCTATGAAAACACGCTGATCCTGTTTTTCTCTGATAATGGCGGCTGTCATGAACCAATTTATCTCTGGGATTGGGCGCAAAAGAATGAAGGTGAAATAGGCAGTCCTGAATCCTTTGATGGCTATGGCTTTCCCTGGGCGAATGTTTCAAATACTCCTTTTCGCCTTTTTAAACACTGGACGATGGAAGGGGGAATTGCGACACCCTTTATTGCCCATTGGCCGAAAAAGATTAAGAACAAACAAATAGATACCAAAAATGTCGGGCATGTCATTGATTTAATGACTACTTGCGTAGATATAGCCGGGGCTGAATATCCTGACCGGTATAAGGGAAATAAAATAAGAGATATGGAAGGCATGAGCCTTGCCCGTCTGTGGGAAGGTAAGGATTTTCCGGAAAGAACGTTATACTGGGAACATGAAGGTAACTGGGCCGTACGACAGGGCAAATGGAAATTGGTTAACTCTTTTAAAGTACATAGTAAAGTCCGGGATAAAGACGAATTGTATAATATTGAAAAAGATCGAGTCGAAAATAATGATTTAGCAGATAAATACCCTGAGAAAGTAAGGGAATTGAAACAGCTATATGAAAAATGGGCCGATAACGTAGGCGTTTATAATTTTTATCGAAATGATGAAAATGTTAAATAAAATGTGTAAACATTCTCAACAAGTCATTAGTGTCCGGTTAAGTTTAAAAAAGTGCTAATTTGACAATAAACTGCATATCATCAAAGAACAGGTTCGCATGAACTTTTTGCAGCACTTTTATAATCAAGCAGACGCACAGAATAAAGAGGTGGTTTGCACCTATAAATTTGAGGATATGGCCAAAGGTGCAGCGGTACTGGATCTTGAACGCGCCCGTATGAGCGAACTGGCAGATTTCCCCTGGCTGACTGACGATTCTATCGATTGGGGATCGTGGTGCCATGTGCAAAATCCTGACTATAAATCCACAAACCGGTTGCTTGACTTTTTAATCGATGTGGTTTCCAAAAACGGCTGTGTTATGTTGAACATCCCGCCGACTGCACAGGGCGAGATTCCCGAGCCCGTACAGGAGCGGCTTCTTGAAATGGGAGAATGGTTAGCATTGAATGGAGAAGCGATTTATGGGACGCGGCCCTGGAAAATATTTGGCGAAGGACCGACAGGTGTCGTTGAGGGTCATTTGAGTGAGCGTGAAAATCCCGATAATGTTGCTGCGGATATACGATTTACCACCAAAAAGAAAAGCCTGTATGCGATTTCTCTGGCGTGGTCAAAGAGATCCTTGAGCATTCAATCCCTTGGAACAGATGCCGGATTCTATGAAAAGGATATAAAGTCTGTAAGACTCGTCGGGATTGACGATCCCCTGGTTTGGCATCAGGGAAAAGATGCGTTGGTTATCCAGATGCCGGAGGAAAAACCCTGCAAGCATGCGTTTGTTTTTGAAATTCAATAAATTGAAACAACCATGAGTCCTACTCGCTCACCAAAAGCATCACACACGGTTCATCTGTCTCTGTGGTTATCAAACCAGGCAACTCGATTGATTTCAGAGTATCCCAGGTGGCTGTTTCTAAATGACATATTTGCCGCTCATACGTGCCTTTTCTCGCATTCAGGGTAATTTCTGCGTGGGCGGGAAAATAAAGTACATATTCCCCTTTTTGATTGGCCAAACAATATGCTTCATTGTTGTCTCTGTTGTCAATCAGATTATTGGAAGGTTCCAGAGTAAAGAAATCCACCTTTTCTGTAAGCATTCTCGCGCTTTTGATCTGATTTTGCGCGTCCTGGTTTATGCCAATACCCGAGGGTGGCCGGTGAAATCGTACTGCTGCGTGCCCGGCAAATAGATTGCGCCAAAAACGTTCCTTTCCTTCCTGACTGTCCCGACACCAATCCTGATCCCTCGGACCACCGTAGATTTTTACATTATTGATGGGTCGTACCATATTATTTTCGGCCACATGATTTTTGACCCACAATGCAGTTTCGTAATGCACCTGGCCCACCTGACCATTGTTGTTGGAAATATCGATAAAGTTGTAAAATTCAGGATGATCAATGGTGTTCAAGGGAGTGGATCGATGGAGGTGTGGATGATCTTCTGTTTTTTGGATCTTTCTGATTCCGCTGATTTTCCCACCAGTCGGGTCCCAATTGTCCCACATTTCTGTTACATATATCTTTTTATTTATGCTATCCGCCTTGGCCATCAGGACGTTCGCCCAATACTCACCCCATTCGGGCGGAGCATTGGTTTCATTATCAATAGAATATAAAACATGATGATACAGCAAACTGATGTCTGTAATTTTATCAACAAATTTTTGCTGAAAATCCAACACTAAACGATTATTTTCGAGTGCCGGTATCGAGCGGAAAAAAGGATTTACTTTTTCCCAGCCTTTGTGACGATGTGTTTCTGGCAGATCGGACGATTCAACGCTATAATTTACATTATTTTTCGGATTGTATGGATTCTTTTCCCAGTTTTCTTCATAAAAATCATAGGTTGCCCACAACTCGATCTGTACGACAATATCTTTTGAGGCCGTCAGCGATAAAAAGTTTTCGAAACGTTCCCAAAACAGGGGATTGTATTGCTGCATATCGTATGTGCCGTCTTTGTTTTTCATAAAAGGCCATACATCACCATCATCACGGCTGCTCATAGTGCAACGCAGGTAATTCCCTCCAACGGATTTCAGGAGCTTGATCTCTTGTTCTAACTGTGGGCTTTGAAAAAGGTTGTCATTGTTCGAGGCTCCCAACAACAAGGTTGGGATGCCGTCGAACTGCCAATAAGAGGCATTCTCCGTATAGACCGCGATCCCCTGATGTTCCTGATCAGAGGATGGCGCCATGCCTGTCAGGCTTGAACAGCAGATAATAAAGATCACTAGCGCAGATTGCATCCATCTATTTCTGTTCATCATATAAATATCCTCCAAAATGAAATGCTTTTACAATTGAAAAGCGGTAGTCACGACCGCTCCGACGATTCGATAATTTTTATCTCCACCGCCGTCAATCTGTACAATTCGTACACCAGCCGGTCGATCTGCTGGTCGGTGGCAGTGATGCGGCGGCCGAGCATTTCTTGCGTGCGGGGATCGCCTATCGTTACACACCTATCTTTATTTAAAATTGACATGCCCCTGGTTAGGTTTTTCTAAATCCAGGCTTCTTTACGTAATCGCTGCCATGCAATGTAGATATGCTTGGACTTTAACAGATTCTGTTTTCGCGAATTCCATTGATGCACTTTATTGATAACACAATCAACATTATCGCTTTTCAGCTCGTGCGTACACACCCAGTGCACACTGGCAAGCAGTTCCATACCATAAGGCGTTTCAAATCCTTCAATCAGATTCTTGACCCGGTCGATTTTTTCGCGCGTTTCATCATATTGTTGCAAAAATGCTTCTGCTTTTTTGAGTGCTGACTCGTCCTTGATGTGCACAGGAACATTAGGGGCATTCTGACCGTCTCCGAAACCAATGATAAAATGACCTTCAATGTGATGCAGAACATGCCGCAGATTATCAGCATAGGGTCCATAAATTCCCTTTTCATATTGCAGTTTAAGCGGAACCCCGGCTTTTTGCAAAAAATACATCAATTTCTGTATTTCTAACAGCGACAGACGGTAATCATAGCCGGGTACCGAGTAAATGCGCATCAGTTCTAAAAGTGAAGCGCGGCCATGTGTCATTTTCGGCGATTTTGATTTTTTTACCATCGACAGAGGCAGTGGGGCACCATGCGGCTCATACACGAATATTTGAACATCCTTTAGTGAAGCGAGATGTCTTGTTATCATTGTCCTGACCCGGTTCCAATCGAGTCCACCCAATCCGCTGCCGAGTGGCGGCAGGGCAATGGATTGAATATTATAGTTTTTTATTTCGTGCTTTAGTGTCTCTAATCCTGATTCTATGTATTCATAGCGACTTTTAGATTTCCAGTGCGTTTTGGTCGGAAAGTTGATGATATAACGGGGATTGGTAAAGCTGTGAAGATCATGTACCAGTAATTTACCGGGTATTAATTCTCCTTGCTCACAGGCTTTTTTGTAAACTTTGTAGTTTTCTGGAAACGCTTTTTTAAACTGAAGAGCAATGCCTTTGCCCATGACACCCACGGTATTCACCGTGTTAACCAGGGCTTCAGCATCTGCTTTTAGTATGTCACCTTGAGTGAATGTGATCATCTTAAAAACCTAATAGTATCAATCCGGTTTTAATTCAATAACTGGTTTGTGCTCTGTTAACTTGATGATACTTTTAACTTGTTGTGCGATTTTTTTATTCAAAACTGCGATTTGAGTCACAATATTCTAATGGAAAAATCTGAAGACAAGGAATTCAGCCTGGCGCCGCTCTTTTCTATCCGGATCATCCGGGGTATTATGCCAGTATATTTCCTTCATGACTGCAAAATCAACAATACGCTCTATTGCATCCAGGTTATTGGAATATTCAGCGTGTGACAATTCGGCATGACGGTCGGTGTAAACAAATTGACTGTTTTGTGAAATGACCAGATCTATGTTAGAAACCAGATGAATGATAGGTTCCTGTCCGTCCTGATAATCTGAGACATTTCCTTTATTAATCGTGTACAGCATCGGAGACCTTGGCGCAAAATAAAACGGAACATAATCGCCAAGACAACCGCCACTACCAACATTAACTTTTCTGCGCATTCTTCTGTCTTTGATGTGCTGGTAGCCTATTTTGTTATAGGATAAATTGCGCCTGATCCGTTCAGAATCCGACCATAATCCGTTTTCTTTAATGATACTTTCCAGATTATCAATGTGGGTAATAGGGTAAATGTCAATGTGGCGTCGCAGCAGTTATCCTTTTTAATATAAAATCGTTATTCAGAGCTTAAAAATCAATAAAAAAAATCGGGATGGATACCAAAACGGTAAACCGGTTTATGCTTGTTTGTTTAATTGTACTTTTAGTACATAAATACTGATATTTTTAAACCAGTAACCTCGGTCTCCATACCGCCATCCGCACTATCCACTGTTCGCAACCCCCAAATCGAGCCGATTACGGCGCATATCTTCTTGGTGCACAACCCAATAAGCGAATAAGGTCAGTCCTGTGGGATATCCGGTGCTACTGAGGTTGAAAACCCTGAAATAAGGTCAACCCCGGCCAGACCGGATCGCAGCACAATACAGATGGACTGCCCCGTTTCTTCAAACAGCCGGGTTTTCACCTTATTCTTTGCCGGTGAACCTTAGTAGCAGTCGATGCAACATGAAAAAACCTTATTAGCTTATTTACATGACTGTGCTGGCGATACAATTTAGCGAATGCAGATACAAACTATTACAAACAGCATTATTTTATATCTGTGTCAATCTGTGAACATCTGTGGTTTATGTTTTTCTAACGCTCCCTTCCACAATCCCAATCTCCTCCTCCGTCAACCCATACAGCTCATACACCAGCCGGTCGATGTGCTGGTCGGTGGTGGTGATGTGGCGGTCGAGCAGTTGTTGGGTGCGCGGATCGCCGGCTGCGGCGCGGCGGCGGTGCAGCTCCAGCATCTGCTGCACTAACTCGACGAGGCGGTCGTGCGCGGCTTTGTCGGCGGGATTTTCAAAATCCAATTCACAGATAGGTAACTTTTCAATAAATCGACGAGCATACGAAAAGAATCCACCACGAAAAGTGGTTGATATTTTTTTCAAATACCAATCCAATAATTTTGAGTTAAGCAAACCAAGCAGAAATCTATCATCATAATTTATAGAATCTTTAAGTTGAACTCCATATCCACCTGCATTGCCTCCACCGACAAAACAATAATCAGCATTCTCATCTAAAGTAAAAGAGGCTCTTTTTGCCAAAACTTGATTGATAATTTTACGTTTTCCCATTTCTGCAATATTTTGATTTCTACCAAATTGCCACCATTCAGCTATCTTCCATTTTCCACCTTCTCGTGACTCTAATTTCTTTCTAACTTTAAGTAAGTATTCCCAAGTTAGTGGATACTCATTTTCCAATTCCTTCTGAGAAAAAAGGATAGCCTTTTCGTCAATTACATGATAAGGAAAAATTATCAAGTTGTCAGGGTTATCAATATGGTAAGTGTGGATTTCGGAACCCTTTAATAAACTTTTAGTTACTTCTTCCTCGATCTCAAACTCTTCTTTTAATGCTTTCGAAAAAACCTTGTAACCGTTCGGCCCTATACCTTGATATTTTAGGACAAAAACGGGATCTGCACTTGTCTGGACACCCACAAAAATTTTTGAAACATGCGACAAAGTTAATTTAAAATCAGATAATTTTTCGAATATTTCGGAACCTTGGCCTACGAAAAAATTCCATTCTGCTGAATTACACTTGACTAAATTGATCAAACCTGTAATTTCTTTTTGATTTTCTCTCCAATCTTTAAGATTAGGTATCTTAATAAATTCAAACTTGTGTGTTTTATATTTTCTTAAAAATAAAAGGCAAGTATATGTCGTAGCTCCTTGAAAAACCTGCTGATCGCCGAAATGAACTATCCTGGACAAATGCCCATAATCAGTAACTATCTTGCGAATCCCTTCACCATATTTTGCATTAAAAAATTTATGTGGCAAAATAAAACCGAGCAATCCATTTTTGTTGAGCAGATCTAACCCCTTTTCTATAAAAACCACATAAATATCGTAATTTCCTTTGGAAGCCGATTTGTATTTCTTTTTGTAAAATTCCACTTCCGTTGGTGCCCACTCTTTCATCGATTGAATCCGAATATACGGCGGATTCCCGATCACCGCATCAAACCCACCCTGGGCAAACACCTCGGCA
>CAZSMC010000004.1:0-52863 GCA_964607755.1 uncultured Cytophagia bacterium
TCAAGCATCTGGAGAGCTCAGTTCAGGGAAACTTGGACGCTGGGTTCGGCGGGGGGCAGTTGGAAAAGTGTCCTCTATCGGTGGGGATAACTCGCTGGCTGCCTACCCGACTTTTAACCGCCGATTGGTTCAGGCACATTTCGGGGTAATTTCATGTTCAGTTGCTTTGCGGCGGTTTTTCTGATGCGGTTAAAACGGCTGATTTAATTGTTAACGTTAGCTGTAAAGGATTTGCTTCTAAGGAAAATTAATACATGATCAATGCTGAATTAACTTCTATCACAGACGCAGAACAGAACAACCTGAGATCAAGGTTCAAACGCCTATGGCTTACCTCATTTAAGGAAGATTTATAAGAATGGAAAAAGCATTGAAAGTCATTAGTGAAATGCACAAGGAAGGGGTGCTGAAGGAGTATGCCATCGGTGGGGCGATTGCCACTATCTACTATACAGAACCTTTTGCCACTAATGATGTGGACATATTTTTTATACCGCCTGAAGAACAAGGACTGCTCGTGCTAACTCCCTTTTATGAATTCTGCAAGAAAAGAGGGTATAAGACCGAAAAAGAATATATTTTGATAGGCGAAACACCCATACATTTTTTACCTGCAGCGACGGCACTGGAAAAAGAAGCCGTGCAGCATGCTACTCCTGTGAAATACAAAACTATCAAGGTAAATATTTTACGGCCAGAATACTTGATTGCGATTTTTCTTCATGTGTTTCGGTTGAAAGACAGGGAGAAAATTGCCAGACTTTTGGAACAAACGGAAATAAACAAAAAGCTCTTGACGGATATTTTAAGCAGGCATAGTTTAAAGGACAAATTTGGGAAATTTATAGGTGAGCAATGAAGAAGCTTGTTGCAAAAAACACAATAGAGTTAGAAAAATACAGGCAAACACTGTTTAGCTCAAAAGAAGTGTACCGCAGAGAACAAGCCAAGTTGCCTTTTGAAAAAAAAATAGAAATCGTCATGAAGCTCAACAGATTTGTCAGGGAGTGGGGGCAGTCTTGAGCCATTGTGGAGCGAGTGCAATAAATCGGATTTCGAGCCTGAGAACAGCTAACAATTGCTCCAGCCGACCGAGGGGCGCGTGCTTCTTGGTTTGCTTTTTGGCGTTTTCGAGGTTTATTTTGTTTAATCGGGTCAGATGCTCATGCGCCCTCGGCGGCTGAGCATGGTTATACAAAACAAATAAAGAGTATTGACTCAGATGCACAAGAGTATTTCTGAAAATAATGTGAAAAGGCTATTTGATTCATATCAGAAAGAATGGACAAGACAGAACGATGAAGTTAAAAAATTTTTTGAATCCCATAAAGCTAATAGAAAATCTCTTTGGGATATAATAATTCAGTTTAATTCAATCCTCATTGGTGCATTTTCAATAATAATAGCATTTAATATTTAATTGAAAAGTAAAATTGGGCTATTATGGTAAAAATCCTACATATTATTTTTGTACAAGAGTTATACTCTAAAGTACAGGGAGTACTAAAATGCTTTATAGAACTCAACTTTTATCGTTAATATTATTCCTTTGTATTTGTTCTGGATCGTTTGCTCAAAAGACTGATAGTTTAATACAGCAACTGAAAAACGAAAATGACAATATTACAAATTTTCGATCAGAAAAAGGAATGCTAAAGGCATCGAATCATAATCTAATTCAAGCTCGACAAAACATTTTTAAAATTAAGAGTCAACTTCAAACTGTAAATACTGAACTTGATAATCCGGTATATTTTAAAAACGATATAACACTTGATAGTAATTTAGATCTTGTTGATTTTTATATTTATGAATACAGCGAAAATTATTATCAAGCTTTTGGTAGAATCAAAAATAAACAAAAGAAATATCTCGAATGGGTAAAATTAAGATACAATCTATACAATAATGATGTATTTGTAGCCACTGATTATACATACATTGATTTTGAATCATATAGTAACTCTGGTATCTCTCCATATAAATATTCTTTTATAAATACGTTTATTGACAAAATGGATTTTGATAGCATTGCTTTCCAAATTCAATACGATATCGAATATGGTGACGATGAAATTTTATGGGACCAAATACTTGAATTAGAATTAGTTACAATAATTCCATCTGGGATGGAAATTTTATATCAGGCTATGACGCAAACATTCAATATCCCTATCCTCAATCAGGTAATTTTTCAGTTCGAGCTAAAGCAAGTGACGGCAGCCTGGAGACTCAATGGTCAGAAAGTATAAATGCATCGATCGTTTCGTCATCTACTCCTGTAATTAACACGACTGAAATTGAAAATGCTTCATATAAAAAGTCTTACAATTTTCGACTCCAAAGCAATGGTGGTATTGATCCTGTTACATGGCAAATTAAAAATGGAGCATTGCCTGATGGTTTATCTTTAAACTCCAGTAACGGGTTGATTGCAGGTATTCCATTACATTCTGGTTCTTTTGAATTTTCAGACTATCCGAGTTGGCTATCAGTAAAGAACTCCACCATAAGCGGTATAACCCCAAATCAGATTTTGGACACTTTGTTCACATTAATTGCAACAGACGGTGAACTCTCCGACACATTGGATGTGATGATTCTCATTCGTACAAAACCACTAACCATCCTATCCGAAGACATTGACAATGCAATTTATAAAAATATATACAGCGATACCCTTGTAGCAACCGGTGGAATAGCACCCTACTTTTGGTCTATTATCAATGAAAGTTTACCTCCTGGTTTAAATCTCGATAGTTTGGGTATTATATCCGGTATTCCAACATCTTCTGGACTATTTCAGTTCACAGCTCGAGTACAAGATTCAGATAGGCCATTTCAATTGGATTCTCTATCATATAATATTAATGTAAAGAACAGCCTGCCCCAAATTACATCACATGATACAATATCAGCAATAAGATCAAAAGACTTTGCTTATGTTGCTTCAGCAATTGATCCTGAAGGAAATAATGTATCCTATGAGTTCTTTTATTACCCCTCTTGGTTATCAATGACAGATTCTCTTCTCATCGGAAACACACCAATTACTGCTTCTGATACTTCTTTTCTTTTAATTGCCACTGATGGTGATATGTCGGATTCCTTAAAAGTAAAAATTACTATTAAAGAACCATCTTCTGTCGATAAAGACGAGTTTCCAACTCACTTTCAAATGAGCGAAAACTATCCGAATCCATTTAATTCAAATACAAATATTAAAATAGATCTTCCAGAAACTAATAGTGTCGAAATATTTGTTCTCGATATTAATGGAAGACTTGTTGAAAAAATTCTTGTGGGTGAATTAAATGCAGGCTCGCATATATTGACCTGGAATGCATCCAATATTCCTTCAGGTCTATACTTTATAAGCTTCAAGACAGAGAAATTCGACAAAGTTATAAAATGTACGTTTTTAAAGTAATGCTATAGCAAAAAATCTCCGGAGTGGAACAGACGATTCAACTCATTCCCAACCGCTAGCTGATCGCCTGCCGATAGATAAAATCGGCAGATTTTAACCTGTGATGCTCTGCATCACTACTTATTCCTTTTAAGGAAAGAACAATAAGCCATCATAAATTAGAGATCAATACAGTGCATGGCATTGCAGTCTGTCATAAAGCATAAAAAGCAAAAGGCTTGGCATAGCACAAAAAGCCACATCTTGTACATTATCCCCCACCCAAAATTTAACTCTTGTTTTTTTCGCCTTTGAATTGTAATTTGACTTGTTTTGGAAATTGCAACCGGCAACGTGACACTCCCTTTTTTAAACCGGATTGAAACAATTATTTTAAATGAATGGATCATCTTGAAGTTAGCTGAACTTAATATTGTCGGATTTAAATCGTTTGCCAAGAAAACGAACGTGGTTTTTCACGAAGGCATGACCGCTGTTGTGGGCCCGAACGGCTGCGGCAAGAGCAATATTGTCGATGCGATCCGCTGGGTAATGGGCGAGCAACGCTCCAGCGCGCTGCGCAGCGAAAAAATGGACAATGTCATTTTTAGCGGCTCTGCCAGCGCCAAACCTGTGGGCATGGCCGAGGTGTCGCTGCGCATCGATAACGAAGACCATACCCTGCCGGTAGATTATTCGGAAGTCTTGATTACCCGGCGCCTGTTCCGGTCCGGGGAAAGCCAGTACCTCATTAACGGCAATCAATGCCGCCTCAAAGACATTGCTGATTTGTTCATGGACACTGGTCTTACCGGCCAGTCCTATTCAGTTATAGAACTGGCGCAAGTCGAAAAAATCCTCAACGGTCAGGCCGAAGAGCGCCGCCGTATTTTCGAAGAAGCTGCCGGCATTACCAAATTCAAGCAGCGCCGCCGACTCACTTACCGCAAACTGGAAGCCACGCAAAAAGATCTGCTGCGAGTGGAAGATATTCTTTCCGAAGTCGACAAAAAAGTCCGCGGACTCAAGCGTCAGGTCAGCAAAGCAAAACGGTATCAGGAACTCTCTGACGAGCTCAAAGACCTGGATATCCGGCTGGCGACTTTTGATTACCGCAATCTGTTGAACGAGCTTGACCCGTTAGAAACAAAACTATACGCCGATTTGGATGAACGCGAAAAAACCGGCGCTGACCTGGCAGCTCATGATGCCGCTTATGAAAAACTGAAAACCCGGTTGCTGGAGCTGGAGCGCCAGCTCTCAGAAGAGCAAAACAGCTATAATAATATCGCCAAAAATATTCAAAAATTCGAAGAACGCGTGCTTGTCAACAAGGAACGCATCCGCAGTCTTGAAGAAATGCAAAAACGTTATGCCAACGAGCGGCAGAATCTGGTCGATCAGTTGGGCGAGCTGGAGCAGGAGCACGACGAGGCCACGCATCAGAACAAGCAGGCTAAAAAAGACCTTGAACAGGCGCGTGCTGAATACGATTCTTTGAATGAGGAATATCAGAAATTCCGCGATATTTTTAATGAAAAGCGAACCGCTGTCAAAAACAACGAAGCTGAAATTCTGTTTATCACCGAAGAACTTTCGAAGAAAATGAACGAAGGCGAGCGGTTGCGGGCCAGAGAAGAGAATCTGAGTCAACGGTTGGAAGAGATCAACTCGAGAGTTGAAGATCAAAAAAAGCAATTAAATGACCTTGAAAACAAGATTTCTGATGTGAACGAAAAGGAAAGCGCGCTCGCAACCGAACTTGAGGAAAAGAAAAAGCAGCAGGCTAACGCAGCCAGAGAAGCGCAAGAAGCCGGCGGTGCAGCCGAAGGGTTGCGCAAAACTGACTTGCAGGACCAAAACCACATCGAAGTTCTGGAAAACAACGCCGAGATGATTCGCAAGGTTTTGGAAAACTATCAGGATTATCCCCCTGGCGTGCGCTACCTGGCAACGCTGAATTCTGATAATTTCACTTCCTACGGTACTGTAGCGAACATCCTGCACGTCAATCAGCAGCACCGGTTAGCTGTGTCGGCAGCGCTGGGTGAGGCGGCTACATACTTGCTGGTCAGGAATAAAAACGATGCTTACAGCGGCATCGGCCTGCTGCAGCAGGAACGTAAAGGTGTAGCCTCGTTTCTGCCTCTGGAGCACGGAGCACGCCAAAACCCGGATCACCCGGACGTCGACGATCTTGGTGTTGTTGACTGGGCAAACAAGATTATCACCTGCGACGATAAATTCCGGTCTGTCATCGATTATTTACTCGGCTCGTATCTGATCGTCCAGGATTTGGAAACCGCAAATCGTATTTACAATGCCACATCGGAGCAAAACTTTAATCTGGTCACTTTGAACGGCGAAGTGCTGGGGCACTGGGGTCTCATACGCGGCGGCAGTCACAGCAAACGCCAATCCGATTTTATCGGACGCCAGGAAGAGCTGGAAGAGCTGCAAAACGAAATTAAAAACCTGAAAGAAAAATGCAACCAGCGTCAGAGCACCATCACGGAACGCGAACAGCAGGAAAAGTTGGCGGCAGAGCAATCGGAGGCGCTGCTGCAGGAGATCAATGCTCTGGACGAAAGCCTGTCGAAAACCCGTATGGAGCTGGGCCAGCTCGATTACGAGAAACAAAGTTTAAAAAACTCGATCGATCAGCAAATTGAAGAGAAAAAGCAACTGCTTGATCGTGTCAGTCAATTGGGTGAAAATCTCAAAAGCCAGGACAGCGACGCCCAGTCTCTGAAAACAAAACGCAACGAGATCAGTGAAAAAAATAAAGAGCTGGAAAAAGAGCTGGAAAAAGCTGAAGAAGATATGCTCGCCGCGTCGCAAAAAGTGCAAAAAAAAGAAGTCAAATTAGCAGAGCTTTCCAGCGAGTTCAACTCGGCACAGCGGCATTGCGATTCGGTTCGCGAGCAAATGAATGCTACGCGGCGAATGATCGAACAGCGGGACGAAGAAAGTGACCGTGCCACAAAGGAAATTGAAGAGTTGTTCCAGGTGAACGAAGAGTATGAAGAACGGATCAAAGAGCTGCAAGAAACGTTAAAAAAATTACAGGACAAACTGGACTCTTTAAAAGATGAACAGTACCAGGTTAATGTAAAAACAGACGAGCAGGAGAAACAGATCCGGGCGATTCGTCAGCATAATGAGCAATTGAGTCAAAATATTCACGAGTCGCAATTGCGGATTTCCGAGCTCAAGATGCGCATCGACTCGCTTGAAAAGCGCATGCAGGAAGAATACGAATATGAATTAAAGCGAATCCCGGCTGATCCTGATTTGGATGTGGACGAATCGCGCACCCGGGCCAGGGAGTTACGAGAACAGCTCAAAAAAATGGGACCCGTCAATTTGCTGGCGCTAAAAGAATACCAGCAGGAAAAAGAGCGTTATGACTTTTTGAACTCCCAGCGAAACGACCTGCTCAAAGCGCAAAAGGACTTGAACGAAACGATTGAAATTATCAACAAAACAGCTCAGGAAAAGTTCTACAAGACATTCGAACAAGTGCAAGCAAACTTTTCCAAAGTATTTAAAAGCTTTTTCCAGGGCGGCCGTGCCAGTCTGGTACTTCGGGAGTCCGATGATCCTTTGGAGGCGGATATTGATATTTTCGCTGCGCCGGGCGGTAAAAAACCGGCGTCGCTGCAACTATTATCCGGCGGCGAAAAGTCTTTGACCGCCGTTTCGCTGTTGTTTGCAATTTATTTGGTAAAACCCAGTCCGTTTTGTATATTTGACGAAGTTGACGCTCCGCTGGATGATAAAAATGTGCAGCGCTTTACCACCGCATTGAGCGATTTTGCCAAAGACACGCAGTTCATCCTGGTCACTCATAACAAACTCACCATGCGGGCGGCAAACCAGTTATACGGCGTTACTATGGAGGAAGAAGGAGTGTCCAAAGTTGTGTCTGTTAAATTCGAAACAGCAGAACAATATGCCAACTGAAAGAACGATCAAATGAAAAAGAGGAGTTTATTCATGCTCAATCTCTTAAAACATAATACAATTATTTTAACAGGCTTGTTTCTTTTTGCATCAACGACAGCGCTTTTAGGACAGCCTATTGACACCACATCCGATGTCGAAGAACAGGAAGAACGCGACTTTTTGTTCGCGCCAGACTGGAACCGTTTTCGGGCTGCCGATTCGCTCACATTTCTGGAATTTACCGGCTCTATCAACCGGTCTCTTTTGGATTATGTGCAAGAAGATGGCAGATACACCGGCCAATTCGTGGTGGATGCCAGGCTCCTGGAAGAAGACTCACTGATTGCCCGAAAAATGTGGCGCAACAAAAATTACGCTGACAGCCTGTCTGATGTTAAATCGAATCAGATGCTGTATTTTATTAATAATTTTCAGGTCCCGCCAGGAACTTATCAACTTGAAATAACGGTTTACGATGCTAATGACAGTTCGCGTACCAAAACATATACCATGGATGTAAAGACCGGCGATTTTTCAAAAAAGTTGGCTATCAGCGATGTACAGTTTGCCACGTCGATTAGACGGGAAAATTCCGATAATCCTTATGTAAAAAACGGTTATAAAGTGATGCCAAATCCTTCCGGCATTTATGGCATTGGCATGCCCATTCTTTACACTTATGCAGAAATATATAATTTGGCTGAAGCTTCAGATGAAAATGGAGAGACCTATTCTGTTTCTTACACGATTTATGACGGTGACGGTGAGGAGGTTAAATCGTTCCCCACCCGGGAGCATCACAAGCCCGGACAATCGGCTGTAGAAGTGAACAATTTGAATGTGGTTACGCTGGTGTCTGGTCCGTATACCCTGGCTGTAAAAGTGACGGATCATGAAACCGGCAACGAAGCGACAACACGCCGGCGCTTCTTTGTCTACAGAGATGTTGATTTTGAAGAAGGCGGTGCAGCGTTGCAGAAACAAAGCGGTATGAAAACCGGCGTGGGCAGCGCAGGCATGGATGCAGACCGCTACGATGTTATGGCAGAGAAAAAATTAGACCAGGAATTTGAATACGCGCGTTACATTGCCCGTACCGAAGAGCGCAAAACCTGGAAAAACCTGAATGAAGAAGGCAAACGGGAATACATCAAAAAATTCTGGGCTGAGCGGGATGAAACTCCTGGAACGATGGCCAACGAATTCAAGCAACAATATCTCAGCCGGGTGAAAATCGCTAATCAATTATACCGCGGTGGCTTTCATGAAGGATGGAAATCCGATCGCGGACGGATTCTGCTTGTGTACGGTAAACCGGACGAAATCGAACGATTCCCGATGAGCGGGCAACAACTGGAATATCACGTGTGGCATTATTATTCGATCCAGGGCGGTGTTGTTTTTGTGTTTGCAGATAAGAATAATTTGGGCAATTTGGAACTCGTCCATTCAACAGCCAGAGGCGAATTGTACGATCCGGAATGGCAACGCTGGGTGAATGTAAACGATTGATTCAAACCAACGGCCTCAAACATCCCGGTGATGTTTGGGGCCGTTGTATCGACGATTCAATACAACTATACTTTCTATAAGCAATAAAATACACACCGCAAATAAAACCACATAAGCCGAATCATTACCGACCCAGTCACGCGTTGTCATTACGTCCTTACTGACAACCATACCCATAATAAAACTGAATCCATTGGCAACCGCGTGAATTAACATGACACCAACGAGTGAACGGGTTTTGTAATAAATCCAGCCCATAAACAACCCAAGAGTTGCACCGGGAAGAAACTGCCACGGATTCAGGTGCATCACGCCAAATATCAGCGCTGACCAGATGATGGCCTTTTTCGGGGAATATAAACCGAGAAAACCGTCAAGTATAATGCCGCGGCACAAACACTCTTCAAACACTGGCGCCGCAATGACGAGCATGATAAAAGTCGGGACGTTGTGCCGGTCGAGCAAATCTTCCAGCATCTTTTTAAAAAAATCTGGCATTGGGATGAGATCAACAACCGGATCGATGATGAAATAGATGGCGAGGGTGGCGATTGGCAATATTAGGTAATAAATAGCCGGGATTGATTTGAACGAAAACGAATAGCCGGCCTGGCGCCGCTTTTTCATTGTTGCGCCGTACCACAAGGTCAGCACAAAAGGAAGAGAATAAAGCACGAGCAAAGTCCAGGAATTTGACAGAAATGCCTGGCTCGCTTGCTGTCCCCAGATTGACGAAACTATAACGCTCAAAACTATGGCAGCGAGTAAAACAAGAATGGTAAACACAATAACAAAACCAAGCAGGCCAAAGGATTGTTTTATATTTGGATAAGCGGGTGGTGTATTCATATTATTTTCCCTGTTCAGGTATTAGCTTTTTTTCAATATTTTCAAAAATAATTTATTTCTTGATTACACGGACATCTTGCTCACGTTCAGTAATGCCGGTTTTATCAAAATATACAAGCAGCGGCAGCGCATATTTCCGGCTGGTGCCAATCAGATTGCGAAACTCGCTGACAGAAATGTGCTCATGGTCTTTGGCATACTCTAACAGCATCTCTTTTGCTTTTTCAACGTATTTTGAAAGCAAAAAAATATCGTCTTCCAACTGAATGATCTGACCGAGCTCCTTCATAGCAAATAAAATACGTTTTATTTCACCGGGAGATTGACCCAACTTTTCAGTGATAATTTTGACAGGCGGTGTCTGGAACGGTTTTTCTTCCAATATCCCGATAATTTGGGATGCGGTTTCCCGGTCTTGCCCTTCAATGGTCACTTTATGATACGAGCGTTGAAGGATGTGATTTTCATCGCGAACCAGTTTTTCACGCTGCAATTCCTCAACCACTTTTTGGAATACATTATCATCGCATCCTAATTTGGATTGAACCCGGGCTTTATCTATACCAGGACGCAAAGGAAAGGCTTTATGAAAAGCATCCAGCTCTTTCAGCAACTGCTGTTTAAGCTGTCCAAATGCTTCGGAATGAATAAATCCGGAATTAAGCTGACAGACCTGCTTTTCGTTAACCATCGTTCGAATCGTGTTTTTTACAACCTCCAGCGGCAGTCCGGAACGTTTTGCGATGTCTTTTTCAGATATCGGTTGAGCACCTTTTTCTCCGAACAATGCAGCCAAAATTTCCCCCGGTTTGTTTTGCCGGATACTTTCAAGACGGCGAATGATCTGATCATCAAACCGCTTGTGCGGCGATGGATTGATGTCCAGAATCAAACCACCGCCAATCGTTAGCGGTGGCGAATAACGACGAATGATGAACGGCTGACGGCTCATAGCAACTGCCGGTTTTTCCAGTTTAATTTGCGCCAGACAGTTCTGCCCCGGTTGACATGACCGGCAATTCAAAAGTTTGACACGTCCCATAATTTCCGAACTGCCGATATGAACGCGGACTCGCGTGTTCGATAAAAGTGTTTTTGGTGCTGAGGAAAGTAATGACAATGAAACATCAAAAAGATGTGACGGTTCGAATCGACCGGATGTAGCGAGTACGTCGCCGCGGCTGATTTCTTCTTTTGATATGCTGGCAAGATTGAGCGCCGCGCGTTCACCCTGTCTGGCTGCGCTCGCAGTGTGGCCGTGCTTTTGAATATGACGGATTTTAACGTCTCTTTTCCCTGGTAATATCTCGAGTTCCTGGCCTGTCTTTGCTTCTCCTGAAAGCACAGATCCTGTGACTACCGTTCCGTGCCCCTGGATGGTAAACGAGCGGTCAACTGGCATCCAGAACTCTGCTCGCTGAGGACGTGGCGGCAGATCAGCAGCCATCTGCAAAAGTCCTTTTTTCAACTGATCGATTCCCTGGCCAGTCACTGGTGAAACTTTGTAAATCGGAGCATTTTCTAAAAATGAATTCACGACCAGATGCTGCACATCTTGTTGCACCATTGCAAGCCACTCCTCATCCACCAGATCAATTTTTGACAGCGCAATCAAGCCTTTTTTTATCTCTAAAAGTCGCAGAATATCGAAATGCTCGCGTGTTTGCGGCATGACACCATCATCAGCCGCTACTACCAGCATCACCATGTCTATAGTAGACACACCGGCAACCATATTTTTAACAAAGCGTTCGTGGCCCGGGACGTCAATAAATGCGAAATTGTCTCCCCAAAAGGCGAAACCCAAATCAATGGTCAGCCCCCGCTGTTTTTCCTCTTTCAACCGGTCCGGGTCCATGCCGGTGATTGCTTTTACAATAGCGGACTTGCCATGGTCGACATGACCTGCTGTACCAATGATGACGTGTGACATAAATGCCAATTACTCCAGACCTAATGTATCCAGCAGGGCAATGAACGTACCGGCTGTCCAGCCCATGATAGGAGTGTTCTGAATACCTTCATTCGAGATGTGCGTCTTTTCTTTGACGTTATACCATTCCCAAAGCTCGCCTGTTTTCTTATAAACATCAACAACCATGTCGAGCCAGTTGGTACCAATATCAGCGGCATCTTCCATAAATTCGTGGTCGGAAAGGCCTTTTACCGTAAAATAAATATACGGAGCACAAACATACGGATAATTCCACGGAGAAGGGGAATCCCCGTACGATTTATCTGTGATTGTCAGTCCCCCTGGAGCTAAAAAATCGTCAAGACTTTGTTGAATCTGTTTTGCCCGTTCAGCATCAATCATCTTTGCAAAGAGGGGCACAAAACCTGCCAGCGATTTCACCTGGCTGAGCCGTTTTTCAGCGAAATTGTTATCAAAATAGAAATCCCGTGATTTATCCCAGCACAGATCAAATAATTTTTGGATCTGTTCGCTTTTTTCTAAAATATTATCCTGACCAACACCGGTCGCCTCAATTTGCAGATCATAGATAAGCTGACCATTTCTATAGAGCAGCGCATTCAAATCAACAGGATTATAATTTTGCACCTGGTCGAAACGTGAGGAATGGATCCAGCAGGATTCAGCTTCGGCGATGCGGCCGGCATTTTCACTAGCTGCATCGTTTGCAGCGAACCGGAACAATCCAGCAGGAGATGTGTGCGGATTGGATGTCCAATAGTTATATTCATTGACCACATCCGTAAGCATACGGTCAAGCCATTCTTTCTCGCCCGTCACCCGGTACACATCCCGGACAATCCAGGGCAAAAGTGGAATTTGTGAAAAGTTCAGCATGGACTTTTTCGTCGAAGCTGGCACATAGCCGTATTTTCGTTGCAAAAACACCAGATTCTCTGCGTTATGTTTTGCCTGTTCTATCATTTTCAGCCGGATGAGAGCAAGATTAATAAAATACGTATCCCAGTAATAAAGGGCGTTTTTTTCTTGTCCCGGTACCACATAAGGATAGGGAACGCTAATCAGTTCTTCCGATTCATCAACTTGTTCGCGAATTAAATCGTTAGCTAAACGATCTTTAATTTCTGAGACTAAAGTGTTGTAATGTGCTGCCATCGTTATCCTCTTTATTTAAGTTAATAATTTTTTATTCATCAACTGCACGAATAGAATTCATGTAATTTCTCCAGAATTTTAATCCGAGGTAGCCCACGGATAACAAAGACGAGATGAATGATTACAAATGCAAAATTGATGTATGTGTTCTTAAAAATCATTTTTTGGGGAGATTTTTTGCACAATTCATGAGGTCGCCGAGTCAACAGACTTTTTCGCAATATACTTTTTCAGAAAAGGCCAGAAAACCATCATTTTTGTTTTTGAGCCAAGATATTTGAAATAATGCAAAACTTTGAGCGTTTGCAGATAGCTTTTGATATAAGCCGGGATATCATTAACTGAGGACGGCAGCATTTCCAGCGTAATATAACCGGAAAACCGAACTTTTTTTATGGTACGGAGTAATTTCTCCACCGGCAATATTCCGCCCTTGCCAAACGGGATATGCACATCTTTATCTTTATAACAATCAGAGATGTGTATTGTGCCGATATTATCGATCCGATTTTGAAATTCTTTAACAGGGTCTATACCTGAGATAAAATAATGCGGAGCGTCAAAACACAAACCCGGCAATTGAGCTCCAAGAGCTTCCCTGCCTTGCTTGTATAGCGATGAAAATTTTTCAGCTTTCATGGACGGAATGTTTTCCAGATAGACAGGCACATCGAGGTGGGAGAGATTATGGAAAAGAAAAGTACTGGAAGAACGCAAGAGCTCATCAGCAATGTGGGGCTCCGGTGGATGTACGATGCAATGCTGAATGTTTAAACTATCTTTATGAGCATTGACCAGATGAATGGTGCGATCGATTTCATCAGTATAATCCAGACACGAAAAATCCCAGCCGTTTTCACTTACAATGGGAAGATGAAAAGCCGTATGAGAGCGGGACAAAACCCGGGTCATATCAACAAAATCATCAAAGGATGAACTGTTGATTTCGAAAAAATTCATCCCCAGCATTTTTAAACCCATAATTAAAGTTGAAGGTGAAAAATTATTGTACCGAGCAATAGTCACGCCTATTCGCGGTGGTTTGTACAAACAGCCCTCCGGACATCTTGCCTGTCAGAATTCTAATAAATTCGCCTTCCGAACGTTTCAGAAAATACGCCTAATTATCAAGTATAACCAGTTCAAAGGAACGCATGTAATAAGCAAAATTCGAACCACTTTATGCTCTTTAACGGACAGGGTGATGTGAATATTTCTTTTAAATATCCAGCCGGCCATGGCATTTAGTACCCATATTAAAAGTCCAGAATAAATTATGAAAAAAAGAGGATTTGTTATAAATGATTTAACGATATGAGCATGACCTAGTTGCATAGCCGAGCGCGTTGCACCACAGGCCGGGCATGGCAACCCTGTCCACTCACGAAAAAGACAAGGGGGTATATATTCAAAAAGATTATCCACAAAAACTAAAAGTCCGAGACCAACAGCGCCGACAGCACCGTAATAGATTCCGGTCTGCACGGTTGCAAAAGTTTGTGATTGCGTTTGTACTTTCATCAGTCTGTGATAATATATTTTATTCAATCAAAAAATCAAACAAAAAACAATTCGATATCAAAATGAAAATTTGTATTATTGATATTCATACTTTGGAACGATGAATGTAAAAATTCCGTTAATTATTGAAACTTGAATTTGGAATTCTGCAATATTTTTCTATCTTTATGAAAAGCTGGTCAATCGAACAATCAAACCTGGTTGTCATCAATATTAACCAATCATCCAAGAGAAGCTCGTAATGTACAAAAGAATAATCACACATGCCGACTTTGACGGCGTTGTTTGCGCCACTATTTGTTCACACGTTTTTAATATTGACTTTATCGTTTTCACCCAACCGCGTCTGGTGAATGAAGCCAAAATTTCTATCACCAAGGAAGATATTGTATGCGATTTGCCTTATCCATTGGAATGCGGCATGTGGTTTGATCATCACGAAGGCAATTTAGAAGAATTGAAATACCGCAACATAGACATCGAACAGGTTAACGGAAAGTTTGAGGCAGCTCCCTCCTGCGCCCGGGTTATATACAATTATTTTAAGAACATGGATCTACCCGATCATTTTGAACCTATTGTCGAGGAAACGGATATTATTGATTCTTTTGATTATAAAGACATCGAAGACTGGCGTCGCAAAACACCCGGCAAAACTATCGAAGCGACTATTAAATTAAAAGAACCCAGTGCTCAGCGTAAATGGCAGCATCTTCGCAACCTGGTTCAAAATTTGAAAACCAGACCTATTGAACAAGTCGCGAAAATGCCAAGCGTCAGGAAACGGTACCGGCAATATCTTGAAGAAGAAGAACGCATGCTGGAGCAAATCAAAAATGAAATTTCATTTTTGCCAAAAGATACCGAGCATCAAATGATCATTTTGGATATGACGCATTATAAACATCAGCCCAATTTGCTGAAACACCTGGCATATCTCATTCACCCGGAAGCTTTGGCTGTTCTGCAGGTTTCGAATTTATTTTCAGACCATACCAAAACAAACAACCTGTCTTTTTCGATGTCCCTTAGCCTGAACTTGCAATCTGATGAACACTCGAAAGACGTTGGCGATATACTGCGGTTCCTCAATCTGGGTGGCGGACACCCTGGCGCTGGAGCCGGAGTAAAACATTGCTCAAGCAAAGATGAAATGCTAAAATCAAAAGATGAAATTATTCATCAAATTTATGATCTTTTTACAAAACAATAATTATTAACGTAAAGCCATATCTCTGGCTGCCCGATGATATATTCCTTACCTCTGGCAGAGGATTCTTGTGAGCGCTTGCCAGATTTGCCCTATTTATGTTTCTTTTCCATAATCACTTTCTTCCGGCACCTGGTATTTAATTTTTAGTTCTTCCAATATTCTTTTTAACCGCTCAACCACCGGTTGATAGTCAGATTCATCATACACACTCGTCAACTCGTGTGGATCCTTTTTTAAATCAAATAATTCCCATTCTTCAATCTGATAATAGTGGATTAGTTTATATCGGCCGTCGTAAACTCCTTCGTGCCGGTGGACATTGTGAGCGCCCGGGAATTCATAGTAATGATAGTACACGCTTTTTCGCCAATCATCCGGCTTTCGGCCGCGCAGCAGTGGTTCAAGGCTCAGCCCTTGCATATCTTGCGGGATTTCAATATTAGCGATATCGAGAAAAGTTTCTGCAAAGTCTAAATTGGAAACAAGGTCGTCATTGACTGTTCCCGGTTTGGTGCGGCCGGGCCAGCGAACAAGAAGAGGCATTTTAAAAGATTCTTCATACATGAACCGTTTGTCGAACCACCCATGCTCGCCAAGATAAAAGCCCTGGTCTGACGAATAAACAACCACGGTATTGTCAGCCATACCGGATTCATCCAGATAATCCAGTAATTTTCCCACACTTTCATCCACTGAAGCAATGCAACGCAAATAGTCTTTCAAATAGCGTTGATATTTCCAGCGCACCAGGTCTTTGCCCTCAAGACTGGCCTTTTCGAATTTTTCTTTTACCGGTTGATAAAAATCAGTCCATTGTTCTCGCTGCTCCTCATTCATGCGCTCGTGAATACGGCGCTCCAGTCGCTCAGTGCCGGCATATCCCCGCATTTTTAAGTCATGTCCGAGCATCATATGTTCGTTGATCGTCATTTCCTGTTCATGGGCTGGCGTGCCGCGCCCTTTATAATCGTCAAAAAGCGTTTCCGGTTCTGGTATTTTATCATTTTTATATTTCTCCAAATACTTAAAAGCCGGAGACCATTCACGATGCGGCGCCTTGTGTTGAACCATCAGCATAAATGGTTCTTCCGGATTGCGTTCCTTTTGCAACCAATTTAGAGCCTTGTCCGTGATAATATCTGTAACATAACCGGTTTCCCGGTGCGTTCCCAGCATCGATTTAAAATCCGGATTGTAATAGTGACCCTGGCCGGGCAATACGTCCCAATAATCAAATCCACTGGGCTGTGTTTTCAGATGCCATTTGCCAATAATGGCCGTTTGATAACCATTTTCCCGGAGCAGTTTGGGAAACGTTTGTTGGTGGGGATCAAATTCTTCCCGATTATCCCGTACTCCATTGACATGGCTATGTTTTCCCGTCAGAATCACGGCACGGCTTGGTGCGCAGAGCGAGTTGGTCACGCAACAATTTTTGAATAACATGCCGCCATTTGCAATACGATCAATATTTGGCGTTTTGTTGCGATTCGAGCCATAAGCGCTGATTGCCTGATAGGCATGGTCATCGGTGAAAATGAATAAAATGTTCGGACGTTTTCTCCAGGCGCATTGAAAGCTGCCGGATATGCACAATGCTGCCGTTAATCCTGCGGTTTGTAAAAATTGGCGCCGGTTAAAAAGAGAATTCTGCATAAAAGCCTCCGTTCCATGAATAATGGAGCCGTAAAAATTTATAAAAGGTAAGAAATTGTGAAAAGAATCAAAGCAAAAAACAGAGGTTTGTGGAAAAAGTCGGAAGAAATGGGCAGAAGGAATGTCTCCTTCTGCCCTAAAGTAATGATTATAATCTATTCAACCATTTCTGGGCGGCACTAACATACTCGCTATCCGGGTAATCATTCAAAAGTTGTTGGAAATATTTTCGGGCATTTTCATTATCGCCCATTTTTTGATAACATCTTCCCAACATAATTGTGGCATCGTCAAACTTGTAAGAAAAATCATAGCTAAAAACGGACAAGAAAGCTTGGGTGGCCTGTGAATATTGGCCCATGCCAAAATAATTTTCTCCCATCCAGTATTGGCAATTGCTGGCAAGTTTGTGATTTGGATATTGATCGCGTAAACTCCTAAAGAGTTGAAGCGATTGACTGTACTGTTTGGAATAAAAGAGTTGCAGTGCTCTTTCATAATTTTGTTTGTAATCCCCGCCAGCTCGCATTTGTCCCGACACTTCATTGAGCTCTTTTTCCAGTTCTCTAATTCTTTGTTCCTGAGAGGAGAGTTGCGATTCAAGGCTTTGAATATCCTGATTTCTTTGTTCAAGTTTTTGATTCAACTCCTGAACTCTGGAGTGTAAATCAGTATATTCTTCGCCAGCTTCATCGGTCTCAGCAGCCTCCCGCAAGGCTTCTTCCCAGGCGATCAAGCCGGTATCTTCCTCAGCTTCCAATTGCATTTCTTCCAGGCCTGGCACTCCTTTTTGTTTTTTTGGAGCCGGTTTGCCTAAAAAGTAGGTTAATCCGACCCGGCCGTTCAAATAACCGTCATTAGTCTTACTATACTGACTATTGTATCCGCCATCTAATTCATCACTATTGGTATGGCGATAATCTACGAATGCATTTAAAGCCAATTTAGGCGATAAAATAAAATCAAAACCGCCGCCTAAAATTAATGCCAGATTCGTCAAACTGGTCCCAACGGTAGTAGAGTCATCGAATTGCTTGATATAGTCCTTCTCCCGGTTATAAGTCGAACTGATCCCGCCAGCTCCCAGAGTGATGAATGGCCGCAATTTATGTGTAAACAGATTAATATTTGTTTTTAAATCAAAATTAATGACATCTGTAGAAAACGATTTGTCAGTGAATCCATCATTTAACTGTCCATACCCTAGGTTTAAACTTGTGTTAAAACGATCGCTAATAAAATAACGGAATGCCAGTTCAGATCCCAGGCCAACCCCGGCCGGAATTTTGTCGCCGTAGAGATTTTGTAATCCGGCATTTAGACCAATTCCGAATTTAGGAGTGTTTACACTCCCTTGAGCGAAAAGACCGTTAGCAACGATAGAAACGATGACAAGCGTTGCCACGAAAAATTTACTTTGCAAATTCATTGTAATCTCCCTTCTTATAAGGCGCGCCCCAATATTTAATCGTCTGGTTAAAATTAATCACCAATTAGAAAAAACTTTTTAGCTTCTTGTGGTAAAATTGATTCAAGTTGAATATTTTGTCCGGCATTCTGATTATATGCTTGTAAAAGAGTGTCAATTTTTTCGATCAACTTTTCTATCTCTTCCGGGTTTCCTTTATTTTCAAGCAAATGACGTAGATGTAAGAGTTTTTCTCCCAAACGTTCGAAATAATAATTGCTAAGAGAGTGAGAAATTAAACTCTGGACTTTTTCTTCTATATCCAGTTTATGATTAATAACTCCTCGAATTGTATCCTTGACCTGATATTTTCGCAGCTCTTTGCGTAACATAGTGTCCACTCCCATATACAAAAGCAAAGATGGGGTTCTTTTGTAATAATCAGTCAGCGGAGCGATCTCTTGCAAAATATATCGTTCCAATGTTTTTTTCTCATCAGCAGATGTTGATCGATGCGTGGCATACCGAATAGAGTTAGCATCCCGGGCGTATATGACTTTTATCAGAATATCCAGAGACGGGAAATAATACAGGTCATCCATCCGAGCTGTCCTTGAGTTCTTAACTATAACGAGTTGTTTTTAATAAAGATTGCAACTACTATGCCACATTTTCTTTTCAAATTGTGTAAAAATTGTAACATTAAATTTTTTTAGCCGTTTACACTCTGATTGCATTTAACTCTAATAATTACTGAAGATTAACAATATTCTTTACTCAAATTATTTCATACAAATAAAATCACATAAATTAACCAGCAAAAACTTTGCCGAAATAGTTGAAAAATATGTATTATAATAAAACATGATTCAACCCAAAACGACAATAACGGATTTTATGTATAAGACTAAAAAATATAACATCTTGTTTTACATAACTTAAATGATAAAACAATTATTGTCAAGATTTTTTCTTAACATGGTTAATATATTGACGAAATGTTTTTTGCTCTTGAATCCAGTCTGTGCTGGTTACTATACACCCTTTTCAAACTGAGGATTATCGAAGGATGACAAATTTTTCTGGTGCTATATCCTGATGATCGACTCTGAACACATAAACACCGGGAGCAGCTAGTTCTCCCTGGGCTGTTCTTCCATTCCAGCGAAATACAAAATCGCCGGCTGATCGATGCCCCACGTTTTGACGGAAAACAGGCTTGCCATTCTCATTCAGAACCTGAACCACAAGTTCATCCGCAGGCTCTGTAAGTCTTATGCTGAAATGAATTCCTTTTTGATGGCGGACAGACTGAAAAGGATTGGGGTATATGGATAGAATATCCGGCGCGATATTGTCGATAGGTCCCGTTTTGATGTTGAAAAGGTAATCTTCGGTAATTGACGTCTGATTTGTCTCTGGATATTTGATGTTCACAGACGCTATCCACATTTCTGCGTCGGTATCATGGTATGGAAAAAAATAATTATCACCGCCGGAGATAATAAAGTACTGGGGATCTGCATGTGGTTTTGCTAAAAGCAATGCATAGAGCCAATGGTCTGGCGATAACAACATGGGGTAAACAGAAATAACACCGGTGAATTGTGGCACAATTTTATGATACGTTGCGCTGCTCAATGCTGTTTGTCCGTCAATTTGGGCTGTCTGCAGAAGGCTGGTTTCCTGGGATGTCGTTAACATGGGATAATTAGCTGCCTCTTTATAAAACTGGTTCGTAACTGCTCGTTCGCCAGTAAAAAAGTTCCACACGCTAAAAGCTCCCAGTTCCGAGGCAAAGTTACTTCCATGTGGAGCCAGAGCTTTATCGATAGCTGTAAAGGCTTCATGCTGTACAAAATGCTGCCAAATCTTTTTAACAATATCGGCTTCATATTTGCTGGTCAACATGTGATGAAAAATGGATTGGCCGTATTCGTGAATTCCATTAGCGGTGTGAAATGCCTGATCAAGATGCTCAAAATAGCTGTCCAGATAATAATAATAATCATTAATCTCATCGAAAACCATATCTTCCATCCAGGTAGCACAGGATTCGAACAGCCATATCGCTGATAAATTTGTGGTTTGGTAGCTTCGATACCCGATCTGAACGAGGTGAAAAAATTCATGCGCAGCAGTGACTTGCATACCAGCTATGCCTTTGGTATTGGTCTGTGTAAAATCATTATCGATTTCGATATAGCCAGTATAGTCATAAGGCCGGTTTGTTTCTGGAACAGCCCTCTCATAAGTGGTCATACCATAATCATAAATGTTATGAACATAAATATCATACTCTGGTCCATCAACCTGATAATCTGACGGTGGCGGATCGTAGCCGAGTTCTTGTATTTCAAATTCATAGACTTTATCAAAAGTTATAGCCACTTGCTGAATAAAATCCGATTCAGCAGCATCATTGCCTTTGGTGGTATAGTGAATTCGAAAAAGGCCTTCAGGGCTTGTTTGGGATTCAGTTAAATGATCAAAAGGGCGTTCAAAAAAGCGGGGCAGCAATTCGGAATGAGGAGCGTTTAATTCGATGAGGTGCGCAGCCCGGGCTTTTAACAATGTGCCCCGGCGAGTCATTGTGTTCTGTAATGCTTTGTAGCGCGGTGGAAGGTCTTTGCTGTCATAAATAGCCATCAATTGAAAAGCGACGTATTCTGCTTCGGAAATCTTTTGAGCTTTGAAATCGTGATCTAATGCTTCATACACAGTTACATCATTTACATCCGCCAGCAGAACACTGGTTGTTGCCAGAATAAAAAAGATATTTTTCGATAAAAATCTCATTATACCTTGACGTTTTTATGTTTTCTGCGAAAGGACATGCGGATCGGTACACCAAAAAAGCCAAATTGGTCACGAATTCTGTTTTCGAGATAGTTTTTATAATTTTTTCGGATTCCGTTGGGTTCATTCGTAAAAAATACAAACAGAGGCGGGCTTGTTTTGACTTGAGTGACATAATTTAATTTCACCCATTTTGTCCCGTGGGCTGGCGGATGATGATCTTCGACGACATTTCTCAGGAATTTGTTCAGCTCGGAGGTTTTTAGTTTTCGTTTTCTTTCATGGTAAACTGAAATAGCTGTATCCACAAGTTTAAAGATGCGTTGTTTTGTTAGCGCAGAAATGAACAGGATCGGGACATAACTCAAATCTCTTACCTGATCCTGCACCTCCTGTTCGAAGCGTCGCGCAGTAAGCGTATCTTTCTCAATTAAATCCCATTTGTTGACGCCAAGCACTATTCCTTTTCCCGCATCAATAGCTGTCATAACGATGTGCTTGTCCTGGTCGGTTAGCCCGTCAACAGCATCAATTAAAATCACCGCCACATCGCATCGCCGCAGCGCGTGTTGTGTACGCACGTTACTAAAATATTCTACGTTTTCTCTCACACGTGAGGATTTACGCAAACCAGCGGTATCGATCAGTACCAATTTATTGCCCTTGTAATTCATTTCTGTATCGATAGAATCGCGGGTAGTCCCAGGAATTTCTGTGACGATCATTTTGCTTATTCCGAGCAAAGCATTGACATAGGATGATTTTCCAACATTTGTACGGCCAACAACAGCGATATGAATGCGCTCCTCTTTAGCAGATTCGATACTTTTTTGTATTGGCAAGTTCTGAACAATCTTGTCTAAGAAATCTCCGATTTGCCGCCCATTGATAGCCGAGACCGAAAAAGGCTCTCCCATGCCAAGATTGTAAAATTCGTATAAATCGTATTCACGTTTTTCATTATCGACTTTATTAACTGCTAAAATAATATTTTTCTCTGATTTTTTGAGAATGTGTGCGATTTCGTCATCAATTGTGGTTATGCCGGTGGTTACGTCAACAACAAAAATAATGAGATGAGCTTCATTGAGAGCCAGTTCAATTTGTTTGCGAATTGCCGTTTCAAAGACATCTTTGGATGTCGGAACATAACCGCCAGTATCCAACAGCATAAACTCTACGCCTGCCCACTCTGCAGGAACGTATTTTCGATCGCGGGTGATGCCAGGCTGGTCATCGACTATGGCTTCGCGACTTTTAATGATCCGGTTGAACAATGTCGACTTGCCGACATTCGGTCGGCCTACTATGGCGACAACAGGTTTCTTCATAATGATTCTAACAGTTCAGTAAAACAGCCGTTAAATTGAATCACAGGTTTACCGATCTTTTTTTGCAGTTTTTCAATGGTCCAGTCATCCAGGAATAACTGATCGGCGTTCAAACAATTCGGCGGCAGAACAACAACATCGCCTTTTGGGAATAGCGCCACCGCTCGCGCTATATCCCCACCTGACAACAATCCTGATACAGATACGGATGTGCCAAAAAAGGTATTTTCCACAGAAAGCAATGAAACGTTCAAACCATTTATTTCTCGTAAAACAGGTAAAATATCCCGTTCCAGAACCGGAGCAGCCATGGTACCAGTGACAAATAACAGGTAAACGTCATCAACTGTGAAAGGTAGATTTGATTGTTCTGCATTAAAATCATCCAGGAATTGCCGCAACATGCCGACGCCATTTTCTATCTGGGCAAAGTCTTCATAACGTTTGGCAGGTGGAATGCATTCAGCCGCGAGCATGTAAAACTCGTCAGCAAGGTAAATAAAATAACTGTCAAGCCGCTTTTTAAAATAAGATGATTTTTCACGTTCCCATTTTAACATAGTCTTAGCATATTCTGCATCGACAGGGACAAGGTGAGGTAAATTTTGTCGATGTTTTGTCAAGCCAACCGGAACGATGGCTATTGTATTTATCCAGGGAAAAAATTCAGCGCATTGATCGACAGTTTCTTCTAATATTTTTCCATCATTCCACCCCGGACAAAGGACAATCTGGGCGTGCATAGTAATTCGATTCTTTGCCAGGAAAGATATTTTTTCGAACAATCGATCATCTCTTTTCAATCTCAACAATTGCTGCCGAACTTGTGGATTAGCTGCGTGTATAGAAATATAAAGAGGAGACAGATGCTGTTCCGCAATGCGCTGTAAATCTTTTTGCCTAACGTTGGTAAGAGTCACATAATTTCCGTACAGAAAGGACATGCGATAGTCTTCGTCTTTAAAGAGAAGCGACCGGCGAACGCCTGCCGGATTTTGATCGATAAAACAAAATACACATTTGTTACCGCAGTGCCGGCATTTCATGTCTTCAAACTGAATTCCAAATCCAGGCTCAATGCAGCCTTCTATCTCTATAAAACTGCTGTACCCATTTCTTTGAATTTCAAGCTCGATCATATCATCACTTGCATGAAAATAATAATCAAGTATATCGTATATCCTGGATCCGTTAATGGAAACAAGATCATCGTCCGGTAATAGACCTATTTCTTCGGCAAAGCTATTTTTTCCAACGTAAGTTATTTTCAATTTATGGAAAGTTAATCTTTCTGGTTGTCGTTTTATAAAGTGTTGATTACAAACTCTTTTTATTGCAGAATGTTCCAAAGCTTGTGGATGCCGGAGAGCGCTTCAACGCCTTTAATAATCCGGCTCCCCTCAAACTCACCAGTCCTTTGATTTACTGACATCACATCCAGATGAACAAATAACTGGATGGCATTATAGGCATAATGGGAGCGTTGAACGTCCGGGAAAACGGAAGGCTTATCGATATATCGTGTCGTCACATCCTGATTGCCGGTAATTTCTACATAGACATTTTGCAGGGTAACGGCAAAATCATGGCGCTTCATTTTTTGCTCCGGGCGAAAGGTATCATCAGGATACACATTCATAATATTGGCCGAGACGACCTGGGTAATGAATGAGCGCGCCCAATGATCTGATATGTCTGTTATTTGAGGTGTATTTTGATCCGTATTTCTGTTTTTGGACGAGCCGTAAAACGGTTGCATGTGTTGGATAAATTCCATAACGCTCAGCTCTTTTACCAGCAAGGCAGCCACATCAGCACGTGTGAGTTCATCTTTTAACGCCAGGCGACGTCCAATTTGTGTTCGGGGACTGGCGTTTATGATTTGTTCTAAAAAAGAGATTTCAGCTTTAGCTTTTTCAGCACAATCCTGGCTCTTTTCTGAACACTTTTGCATAGCGTCAAGTGCTGCTTTAAATTTATAATCTTTTTTTAACGCAATGCCTTTATAATAAAAAACTTGAGCATTTGTGGAATCCAGGGAAATTGATTTTTCGAAATGAGAAATCGCTTCTGTAACCTGGTCTGTTTCTTCATCCATTAACAAGATGCGGCCCATAAAATAATAGCTATCTGCCGAAGGGCCTTTAGTTAACGCCTTTTCCGCATAATTGTATGCTTTTTCAAAGGCTCCTCTTTGAGCCAAAAGAAAAGCCAAACCTGCATAGCCGTTGGCAAAATTGGAGTCCGCCTTGATAGCGGCATGAAAATTCTCGGCCGCGGCTTTCAAACTGTCATTTTTAAGATGTACGAGTCCTTTCTGGTAATGAACCTCTGGTTCAATCCGCTTTGGTTTTACAGTTGGTTTTTGTGGAGCACACGCAAATAAGAGAAAAAGTAAAACACCTGCCAGACCAAGATATCTTTTAAGCATTTTTTAACCGCCATGATATTGTTCAATAAATAATAGAATTTAAATTTAACAACATTGCATTAATTTTCAAGGCATTTTCTTCAGGAAAGTTGCGGAAGGGCTATTATTTTAAAACATTTAGAGAAAATGTATACAGTAGATATTGTTAATTTCGTGGATTCGGATTCCTGGTTTGGCAAAGCTGCTAGAAAAAATCACACTATTGAACGGGACTTTTTGTGATGTTTTTCCGGCTTTTCCCCGTAATACGAATATTGATATGAATAATAATTGTATTTATAATACCCATATCCTTTGCCGCTTTTCATGCCGTTCAAGATAGCGCCGGTTACTTTGACATTGACGTTTTCAAGCCTGGTCAATGCATCTTTGGCGACGTGCCAGTCTGTTTTTCCGAATTCGATGACCAAAATGATATTCTTCACTTTTGGCGCTAAAAGCACAGGGTCCGTGACAGCAATAACCGGAGGTGAATCGAAAATAATGAAATCATAATCCGCTTCAAGGTCGGTCATCATAGTGTACATTTTTCGGCTGGATAGCATTTCAGATGGATTTGGCACAGATGTGCCTGCTGGCATTAAAAAAAGTCCGTGTTGGTTAGTACAATAAATAACTTTTTGGACTGGGATGTCTTTGGCTAAAAAGTCAGTCAGTCCGGGAGATTTTCGCGAATTAAAAGCCATATGCTGCTGAGGCTTGCGCAAATCACAGTCAATAATTAAAACCCTTTTTCCCAGCTCGGCATAGGAAAGAGCCAAATTAGAAGCGGTCAAGGTTTTTCCCTCGCCTGGCAACCCGCTTGTCACCAGCACTTTGTTAATGGGATTGTCCACATTCGCAAATTGTAAATTGGTGCGAATATGGCGATAAGCATCAACCACCGGAGATTTGGCATCAATGGAATGAATGACACGATTTCTATAACCGTTCATCCGGTCTTGGAAATTTGTTAGCACGGAACTGGAATCATTTTTAGATACCGAAATTTCTTTGGGCATATTCGAATTGGTAATAAAAGGTATTGTTCCGAGAACAGGCAGTTCTCCCAGCCGCTGCACATCTTCTACTGTATAAATCGAGTTGTCGAAATAATCAAAAGCAAAAGCAACACCAAAACCAAGTCCGCAGGCAAGAATAAGAGAAATAGCCATATTTCGAGCAGTATGCGGTGATTGCGGTTTTTCGGGCTTGCTTGGCGCATCCACGATTCGTATTCCGCCTGTTCCCGTAGCTGCGGATATTTTTGCCTCTTCCGAGCGTTCAACAAGATAGTTGTACAGATTTTCGTTAACTTTTTTCTTTCTCTGAAGCTGGGCAAATTTAATTGTATGCTCCAAAATATTGGGATGTTGCTTCCTATATTTTTCGAGCAAACTGCGCAAAAAGCGTTCTTTGTTTTTGAGCATGTAGAGATTTAGCTCTTCATTGATAATTCGCTCATTGAAAAGCTGCATTTGATTTTTTGACTCGCCATTCATATCAAAAGATTGTGGAGCGCCGTGAGCATTTAACACAGCCTGCCGCAAATCATTCTTTTTCTGTTCTAACTGATTATCTATCGCTGCGATTTGCGGAGAAGACAATTCCGCTTCTTCTGCCATTTGCCGTTTCCGCGTTTCCAGTTTATCTATTTCTTCACGGATATTGGTAACTTTGGAAGATTCAACATCGAACAAACTTGGTGTATTTGGATTTTTTAATTGCTTTAAACGTTGTTTATAAGAGTCGTAATTTGCCTGGGCCAGTTGTCTTTCGGTTTCAACTTCTTGCAGTTGAGTTTCAATTTCTGTAAGACGTTGTAAAATGCCGCCATCGACCTGGCCCATGTCATTCAAATTGGTTTCTTTTTTAAACTCCTGAAGTTTTCTCTCAGAGACTTCTAAATTTCTTTCAGCCTGCTTTAGTTGATTATTTACAAAAGTTACAATATTCCGGGATTCTTCAAGTTCGATTTCCTGACATCTTTCCTTAAATTCTTTCACCGCAATGGTTGCATAACGATAAGCAATTACCGGGTCGCAAGCTGTTACTTGTATAGCAAAAAGATCATCATATTCGGTATCATTTAAGGTTAAATTGAGTCCGATCGAATTGTCATATATCTTTTTAGCTTCCTGGTAGATACTATCTTTTGCCACTGCCTCATAAATTCTTTTAGTAAAAATTCTACTATTAACAAGCGTTTTATAAAATCCAAATGACCGTGAGTTATTGCCTTTTAAAAGTTGAGCTTGTTGCAAACCGCCCATATCGCCACTTTCAATCGTAAAAGTAGAAGTCACTTTATAAATAGGGGGCTGATTAAAATGATAATAAGTAGCAATCGAGAAAGTCAGGACAAACACAATGAGAATAATCCATTTCCTGCGAATTATTAAAGAGATATAATCTTTTAATCCCCACTCTTCAGAAGTTGGTGGCGACTCATTTATCATATTCATGATTTTAATTCTATCTAATTATAATTTAATATTTTGTCCGATATAGATCACTGTGTTCAACTTTAAACAAAAATACCCACGCTTTAATAAAAAAGGCTTGTAAATTCAGGCTTTATGCCCTCTTTAATTTCTCACCATATTACAACAAAAAATATGCCAGTAAAAAATCATTTGCACAATGAGTGATTAAAAATCAAAAAAGTTTAGGATTACAAATTAAGGTTCCCGCCCTGATAATATGTCAGACAACGCTTTTAATCACAAATATATACATCAAAAAAGGCCATCTGCTTACAAAGCAAATGGCCAACGGCGTAAAAGAGAGTAGAGGGGTATAGAGGTGCTTATACCTTTTCAATTTCCATGCCAGAATTGAACGCTAATAAAAATATTTACAAAATATAACTTGTTATTTTCATTCTATTTGTAAAATTCAAATTATATCCGGAAAATCATCGGTGTTTTTTCATCTCATATATGTTTAATATCCAACACTTTTTCTATTAGTTTTTATTACTCATTATATTTATTGCACTTAACAGTGCCGGATATCGAACACATTTTATCTCATTTTTGCTTATTTGATAAATTTTAAACATTTTTTAAAACGTGTGGATTAATCACATTTTTTGGACTGCCATCTAAAAAGGCTTTGATATTTTCTACCACGATTTTCATCAAACGTTCCCTGGCCGCTTTGGTTGCCCATGCAATATGTGGTGTGATATAACAGTTAGTTGCCGTCAATAGCGGATTATCAGGCGCCGGAGGCTCGGGTGAGAGCACATCAAGACCGGCTCCGGCTATTTGTCCCGTGTCCAATGCATCTGCCAAAGCCTGTTCATCAACGAGTGGTCCCCGGCCAGTGTTAATTACAAAAGCAGATTTCTTCATCATTCCAAGATGTTTTGCATCGACAAAGTTTTTGGTTGTTTCTGTTAATGGGCAGTGCAGGCTCAAAATGTCGCTTGTCTTGAACAAACTTTCCTTATCAACCTGTAACACATTTTCAGGTTTGTCGGCAACAGTCCGGTACATATAAAACTGAACTCGCATATCAAAGGACAGAGCGATACGGGTGACAGCCCGGGCAATGAGTCCAAAGCCAACAAGGCCGAGCGTTAAACCGGTCAATTCAATCAATGGGAAATTCCAGTATGCAAAATCTTTGCATCGTGCCCAGTCGCCACGCTTAGCAGATTGTGAATGTTCAGCCACGTGCATGGTCAAATTTAAAATGTGCGCAAACACCATTTGAGCTACAGAATCTGTACTGTATGCCGGAACATTCGTCACAACGATATTGCGTTCTGTGGCAGCATCAACATCAACAACATTGTATCCTGTGGCGCATACACCAATATACTTCAGGCGCGGGCATTGGGTCATTACTTTTTCCGTCAAAATAGCCTTGTTGGTGAGAATAATATCTGCATCTTGTGCCCGTTCTGCTACAAGTTCCTCTGGAGTCCGGTCGTAAATGTCGCATGCACCGAGTTTTTTTAGCTGCAGCCAACTTATATCACCTGGATTCATGGCATACCCGTCAAGAACAACAATGTTCATCCTTTACCTCATTTAATATGTTAAAATTAAAAATCTCGTGACGATACACGTTTCTAATGGGAAATCTGCGCATAAAAAAAGCCTCATTTAGAGGCTTTATAAACAGGACCAGCTTGCTTCAATTACAAATTTTTGTGAAGCTCATTTTTGACTCGATTAATTTCATCCCGGATACGAGCCGCCTCTTCGTAGCGTTCTTCTCTTACAGCCTCGTGCAGGTCAATGTTTAACTGCTCAAGATGATCTTCTTTCGACAAATTTGCTCTCTTTTCTGCACTGCTTTGCTGATATTCTTTTCTCTCTTTTATGGCGTCGTCGGATATTGACGCTTCCTGCATCACTTTTCCTTCTACATAAATCGGAGCCTGGGTTCGGAGAGCAAGGGCAATGGCATCGCTCGGACGGGCATCAATATCGCGGAATTCGCCGTTTTGACGCAATCCAAGCACAGCATAATAGGTATTTTCCTGCAAATCATTCACCACAATCCGTTCGATTTTCACGTCCATGGATTCGAGCAAATTTCGCATCAAATCATGAGTCAGTGGGCGAGGTGGTGAAATATTCTCCAGTTGCAAAGCAATTGCCTGCGCTTCGGATGATCCAACGACAATGGGTAACCAGCGGCTACGCTTATCTTCTTTTAGAATGACAACGAATCGACTGGTCGCTGTATCCAATGTCACTCTTTCTACGTTTACGCGAACCAGCATTTTACGTCCTCCAATGGAATGTAAACAACATCTCCCGTTTTCATTTTATAATACTAATTTATCACTCAACTGTCAAGATTTATTTTTTACTCTATTTTTATTTTGTTGATGCGGAAACAGCACACACGATAAAAAATATCTATGATGGGCTACCCAATCATAAATATACGGCGCACATTTTCGAAAGAGTCCTATCCGAAAGATCTTTTCCAACCAATGCCAGCCTTTTAACCGTAGCAGAATCTCTGGAATAGCTTCCGCGCCGCTTAATATGTGTCCGCCCGGTAAAACTAGTTGCAAAGCAGTCATACACTCATTTCTAGATATCTGAGGAAATCTTTGTTGTCTTTCCTCGGATTGACATGGCAAATATTCAAACTCGCCAGGAATCTGTCGTTTCTGAATCCAGTTTTTACTTCCCTGGCAAAACTCACAATCGCCGTCATAAATCAGAACTGCTTTCATCATCATTTCCGTATTTTTAAACATTAACAAAAAATCGTATTAAAATCTTGCATGAAAAACAATATTTTCGTACGTTCATCTAACTTTTTTAATTATTTTTCATAAAGGATGGTTCCATGTTAACATTTGAAAATGCGATCATAAAAAAATTTTGGCCAAAGGATGAAAAAGGCGACCAGGATGAAATCATACGCCTTTTAAATATCCAATCAGAAGTTGAATTGGATAATAGCGTACAAGTTGGCGAACTATATAACAATATGGTTCGCGGACTTGTCCGGGTTACATTACTCGACACCCTTTCCGGTGAAGAATATATACTGCCGGCTGCATCGATCAAGCCCTTTAACATCAAACAGAAAAAGGTTAAAATTGGCAAAGGGGATGAATCCGAAACCGTTAAAAGTGAGTATGCGGCGATCAACATTGTCACAAAAATCGATGAAGAAAAAGGCGGACAGCTTTTGGCAGATATTTATCGCTTTTTTAATTTCCAGATCCAAATGACATTTGAAGAACTTAAACCTTTCGAGCACACACAACCGACAAGTGGGAATTCCGAGGAAACCGGCAGCTCTACTCCCTTGGAAGAATAATATCTAAATTGCTTCTAAATAAAAAAGGGGATGGTTATGGCTTCATTATCATTAAAATACGTGGCTCTTTTGTGTGCCGGCAGTTTTGCTTCATGGCTGATTTTGAACGTTCTTAGGTTACAGGTTCTATCTCTTGTGCGCAGATTTCTGCTCGTTATTTTTTCACTCAGCCTGATTCCTCTGTACACAGAAATTACCAGCAAAATTAAAACCTATATTTGCCTCTCGCCTTCAATTTCTTCTAGCTTGCGACATTATCTGGCAAATTATAAAGGCACAGACTGGGTGGATGGTTTTATCACAGCTACATTCGTTTTTATCTATTTAGGAATCATTGGAGTACTTTGGATGAGAGAGCTCAGGCCGAGACAACAGCAAACTCCACTGCCTTTCGATCCCACGCTGAGATGGGGAAACAACCGGAGAAACTGACTGGCAATTTCCCCGGCGCTGAATTAAAGCATGCCTTTGCGAAAAGCCAACTCTGCGTTAAGCACTGAACCGCCGGCCGCGCCACGCACTAAATTATTCGACAAAGTAATAAATCGAACCAGGTTTTTACCCACTTCCAGCCGCCCTGAGACAACGGCCATGCCGCAGGCCCGTTCAGGTTCACCCGCATGAATATCATAACGCGGTTGTGGGCGATCCGGTTCTTCAGTGAACAGAACGGGTTTATCCGGAGCTGTCGGCAGGCCAGCTATTTCTTCCGGCGGAATATATTCTTTTATCGCTTGCGCAACGGTTTTATAATCAGTGCCGTTTTCGAGCTCGATGTGAACAGAAATCAAATGACCAATAATCGTTGGCACGCGGACACAGTGAGCGTGTACTTCCCAGTCTACCGGACGGATCGCTGCTCCGGTGTACTCTCCGCAAATTTTCTGGCACTCTTTGCGCATTTTCGGCTCTTCATTTTTTATATAGGGGATAACATTAGAATTGATATCCATTGCCGGTAACCCGGGATAGCCGGCGCCTGAAATGGCTTGATAACTGGCAACAATGAGCCGTTTGATATCAAACTGAACGAGCGGTAGCAGAGCCATGACCAAACCTGTTGTCGTGCAATTGGCATTAGTGACAATGTACCCTTTTGTGTCCTGCTGATAAACCATATCCAGATGCGGATAATTCATTTCAGGGATCAGAATCGGAACATTTTTGTCCATGCGATGCGATCCGGCATTTGAAAAAACCTTGATTCCCTTCTCAGCCGCTTCCGTTTCAATGTCTTTTGCCACCTCTGACGGTAAAGCAGAAAAAGCAACCTGCACGCCTTTGTCGACGAGCAAATCGATGTCAATGGGATCGAATACCATATGTGAAAATTGAGAAGGAACACCTCCGTCAATTTGTTCTTTGACTGAGCCAAGCTGCAAACCTTTTCGGGCTTTGCTGGCACAAATCGCCTGCAGATCAAAATATGGATGATCCACAAGTAACCGTAAAAAATTTTGCCCGACAACACCGGTTGCCCCAAGAACAGCACATTTTATTTTTTCCATTGCAATCCTCGTATTTTGTTAAAAAAAAGCCCACAGCTTTAAAAAGTTGTGGGCTCATGGATTAGCTATTAAAAACCAATGACTATGCACCAAGCCCACCAGAGCCTTTTTTTGTCGTTTTTGTTATGAGCTTGTGCATGTCTTTTCTCCTTTTTAAAAGTTATTACAATAATAATTATTTCCAGGTTAAAAGTCAAGAATGTTTAGAAAAAACTTTTATGAATCAAAAAATTTGTCTACCTTTTTGGTGATGATAACGCGGAACCGCTTTGCAGCGCTGTTATTTAAAATACTTAAAAAAAAGAGGTGAATTATGGATGTTATTTCATCTGAGGTTGTTGAAAAAGTTTGGCAGGAACATACTGAAAAAAGTTTTTTTGATATCGAAAAAGATATTGCCCGGTTATCCAAAGAACAGCCCGCCTTGCTCAATTATTTAACCAGCACGAATGCCGAAGCCTACAACACCGAGGAGCAACAGTTAGTGCTATATCTGGGAGTGGCTACCTGGAAAATGATGAAACAGGGTAGCGGTGAAATGAAAAAAGTCACGACCAAAGATATGGCCACAGCGAAAGAAAAAAATTTGCAGCTTATTTCCTATCTGGAAAATGAACTTGGCGGTGATTTTCAATCAACTGTCGAGACAGTATTCAATGAATATCATCAGAATAACATTTTAAACCTGTTGCGAAAAGCCATTTTTTCGACAGATGAAAAAAAGACTAACATACGCTCAAAAAACAAGGGACTCATGCTTTTTGATCTGAAAACATTTCTTGATTGTCTGGACAAAGAATGATAATTTTCAGCGCTTGAGATAATGCTTCTCAAATAGTATAAACCCAAACCGTTTTCAATTCAATAATTTTCACAAAATCTCATTTTTGTCTGACCGGAACGCATTGTATATGAACATAAAGCTGATAGCCGAAAAAGTCCCTGCCTCCCTTGACCTTCGCCGGACATTGTTTTTTATTTTTAAAATAATCATTGCCATTCTTGTTGTTTCCCTACTGGTGCAAAAAATTCAAATTGAGAACCTGCTTGCCGCTCTGGCTCAATCGTTCAGGATGTATATTTTGTTTGCGCTGCTTATACTACCGCTCAATTTACTTCTTCAGTTTTTCAAATGGCGGCTCGTTGTTTCGCGGGAGAAATCAGGCGTTCCGGCAACTACATTGTGGTCATCCATGTTTATTGGACTGTCTCTCGGACTCGTAACACCGGGCCGGGTGGGCGATTTTGCACGAACAGCGTTTGTAAAAAATGTGAACAAATCCGGATTGCTGGGTCTACTTCTGGTTGACAAGACAATTACATTGTTTGTCATTTACGTATTGGGACTCTCAAGTCTGACACGGTTTGTGAACGTACTGACGCAGCGAACAATACTTGGGGTGGTGATTGGTTTGGGGGTCATTTTTTTAGCTCTGCTCATTTTTTTGCAGCGCCGCGGATTCGATTTTCGTATGTGGAAACGCGGCATCATTACAAAATGGTCTTTTTTGGAACGCATGGTTTCCGGAATGGAAAAGGCGTCGTTTGGTTTTATGGCACAATTATTTTTTATCACTATTGTGCATGTTTTCATTTACTGTTTTCAATTATTTCTTCTCATCCGGGCTTTTCAACCAATAGCGCTCATAAACGCATTGACAGCCAGTTTTGCGATCATGTTTACAAAATCGCTTTTGCCGGTCTCTTTTGGAGATTTGGGCGTGCGCGAAGGCGCAGCAGTTTATTTTTTCGGCCGTTTCGATGTCTCGGCACCGGCTGCCTTTAATGCCTCACTTTTACTTTTTGTTATTAACGTCCTCATACCCGGGATAACCGGTTTAGTCATCCTGCTTTTAAAACGCCAGATTAACGGTCCGGAGAATAAAAACGAATGATCGGGTGGATTATACTTTTTTTCTCTGCAATTTATCTCATTATTATGATCGTTCTTTATTTCGGATTAAACAGACTCGACCAATTCAAACCTGAACGCAGTGACACACCATTCGTTTCTGTTATTGTTCCTGCTCGGAACGAAGCTGCCAATATTATCAATTGTCTAATGGCTCTGACAAATCAAACTTATCCGTCACATTACTTTGAAATCATTATTGTCGATGATTCATCAAAAGACGAAACAGCAGATCTGGTGAAGAATTTTATGAGAACGCATGAGAATATCCATCTTTATCACCACAAAAATTCCGGGCATGTGTCTGCCAAGAAATCAGCTCTTACCCTGGGGATGTCGCATGCCAAAGGAGAAATCATCTTCACTACAGATGCAGATTGTGAGGTTCCGCCAAAATGGCTGGAAATAATGACCCCCTATTTTGGCTGCGATGTTGCTGTGGTTGCCTCGTGGCTTGGAGTATCTCCAGGACGAACTCTTCTAAGCCGTTTAGAATCTGTTGACGCTCTGGCTTTTGTGCTCGCTGGCGCAGCCGGTTTCGGTTTTCAACGCCCTTTTTTGGCCAATGGAGCGAATCTTGCCTATCGCCGTTCTGTGTTTGAAGAATTAAAAGGCTTCACCGGGCATGAGAACTATGCCTCGGGTGACGACGATCTCTTTTTGCAAAATGTGTCAAAAGCAGCAAAATGGCGATGTGTTTTTGTAAAGGATCCAGCATGTACAGTTTATACAGATCCCAATCCTTCGTTAAAATCTTTTCTTGCTCAACGCTTTAGATGGGCTTCAAAAAGCAGAGTTTATTCCCTCCCCCTTGTTTGCCTGGAGATTTTTTTGTGGCTGTATTTATTGATGTTAGCTATTGGGGTACCGCTGGCACTTTTCGCTGCTCTGCCGCTCGTTCCTTTCCTTGCGAGTGTGATGTTAAAATTCTCTGCTGATTTTATGTTTCTTCAAAGAGGAGCATCTTTTCTCAACCAATCAATTCCGTCACATATTTTTCTTTTGACAGAAGTTTTTCATACATTTTATATTTTAGTTGCAGGGATTTGGGGACAGTTCGGGTCTTACACATGGAAAGGGCGCAAATATTCCAAAGGAAAAGTAAAAAAACAAGCGGAATCTATCGATTAATTTTTGTGAGCTCTTCCCGGACAATTCCGGGAAGAGCTGTGCATTTGTTTTTAATACAAAATACTAAACGAATAGGCGTGCATTTTGCCTAGCAGCCCGACGTCCCGGTAGGAATAATCGATGCGGAACGCCAGATTATTCATGATAAAATATTTCAGTCCGCCGCCAAATGAAAATCCGTAATGAGATTCCTGCATGAACAGCGCCTTGTAACCACCCCGCAAAGCAAATGAACCAAAAGAAGGTAAATTGTATTCGTACTGAGCACCGACATTGACAGATTCGCTATTGTTGTTTGGATGCAGGGCGTCCGCCTCGAGCGTGAGCCGGTGTTGAGCATTGGAAATGGGATGAATAGCTGCACCGATACGAAAAATTAGTGGCAGTTCCCAGGACTGCGTTTTAAACTGTCCTTCAGCATAGGGATAATTTCCCTCCTCATCAGGATACAGATCGATAGGCTGCATCAGGTCCATTCCATCAAACTTCATGCGTGTGCCATAGTTCGATATGCTCATGCCAATAGTCAGGCCGTCGCTGCGGTTGCTGTTTGGAGAGAAAAAGAAAGTATTAACCACCATCCCCAGATCCATGGCCAAAGCGCTGGCATTAGTGTGCCAAATTTTGGAGTGAATGTATTTGAAATTTGTGCCAAAAGAGAACCACTGCGCCAGTTTGCGGCCGTAACTGAGGCTCATGCAATAATCTTGAGCAGAATATTGTTCGCCGGTACCTTCCTGCATTTGTGTCGTGGTCACATCCATGTCGCCATACGCAACTTGATAAAAACCAAAAGCAAATGTGCCTAAACGTTTGTGCTTATAGCTCGCTGCTGTAAAGGATGTGTTAATATCCGCAATCCACGGTTGATACATGAACTGGGCTTCGCTTTGTTCCATATAAGGAAGGCGCGCGGGATTCCAGTAAATGGCAGAGAGATCTGCACATGACGCGACAGTGGCATCTCCCATGGCATTGCCTGTGCTGCCATAGCCAATTTCCAGAAAATTGGCAGCGGTGGTTCCAACACGATAAGGTTCTTCTGCCTGAGTCAGAACAGAGAAAACAAAAAGAGTGACTAAAACGCTCTTGAAAAACAACGATTGTATATGCATAATGAATCCTTTCACTTTTTCCCTTTCAGCAAAAGGGCTATTTAATCACACCGAATTTACCAATTTTGGTATTTCCTGTTTCCTTGGCTTCTACGTGGTAAATATAGATGCCTGCCGAGATTTCGAGGCCTTCTCTGGAAAGCAAGTTCCAATGCGCCGTCCCGTTGTCTCTGGCATTTTCGACATCAATTTCATCCACGAGCACACCGCTCATTGTAAATATTTTTATCGAGCACCTGGCTGGAAGATGAGTAAACAGTAACCGTCGACGTTGATTCAAATAAGTATTGGCGACTGTTGGCTCCATACGGTTAGTCGCGACATACGGATTTGGCACTACTTTGATGTCACACATCGTGCTGGACAGTTTATCTTTATCCAATTCACCTTCAGGAAGAACTCGGAATAATAGCGAGTCTGTTGAAAAGAACGGCCGTTTAAAAGTAATTCGATAAACATCATTTGGCTGGGGATAGGCAGAACCCTCTTCGTACTCGATGGCAAAAAGGGTGCGGTACCAGGTGTCCCGGTCATCCAGAACACCAACAAGTACCTTGTCTTCCAGCGGCTCGTACTCTCCGCTTTCATTCAAGTCAACAACAGCGAGGTCACAATAACCGTAGGCATCTTGCGAATCTGGCAGAGTTTTGTTAATAACAAAGAAATCAAATTCTTCTTCCATGAGGGCTTGTCCAGGTTCCAGTCGGTCCCGGTTTTCATCGCGGACGCGACTGGCCATACGGTTAACGCCAGTGTACACACCAGGATCACCCCATATAATTTCGTATTCCCAGGGAAACGACTCGATATTATCGACGGATGGTGTGATTTTTAGCTTAACCTCACCGTCATGGTTGCCATTCTTCCAGCCGGTCCAATCCGGATCTGTCTCCGCATCTGTGGGATAAGCCACATTGAGCAGAATATCTGCAGCCAATCCTTCAAAACGGTCGGTTTGAAATTTTTCATTCGGAGTGAGAGTGTAAGCACCGAGGCTGTCAATGTATTCGGTTTTACTCGGGGCATTGTCAAAGGACTCGCCTGTTCGTGCTTTGGAAAAAACCAGTCGCGAACTGTCGGTCACATCGTACACATTATAGCCGTTGCAGGTAAATTCATAGCCCCATTTATCGCGCCTGGGACTGCGAATCGTATCGGCAGAAAAACTCAATTTATAGGTATGATTGACTTTTAATTCGTCTTTCATCAGAATCTTTGGCCACACATCTCCGGTGCTCGGTGGCCAGGATTTTTTGAGCACCTCAATTTGCGGTGGCACATAACCGGACGCTATTTGATGCGGCGTAACAATAGCGACGTTTCTGCCATGAGCTTTTATTTCTTCAGCTTCGTCCAGCTCAATAACCACATTATTTTCAGACGGTGTCACACCATCACCGACATCGGGCAAACCGCGATCGTAAGCGACAATGGCGTAATAATATGTTTTTCCATTTTCCACATCAGTATCGACAAAATAATGCTTGATGCCATTATCCGTTCCAAGGTTAAACGCCACACCATCGATCAAACCAAAATCCGCAAATCCTTTGATATCGTTAATCAAATCACACTGAAAAATAGGCCGCTTGTAAATGGGTGTGCCATATCCATCGGTTATTATTTCAGCGTCGTTGAATGTTTTATCCGTGGCTTTGAACAATTTATAACCTTCAAAATCGTTCGCATTATCGAGTAGCGGTTCACGGGTGTAAAGTTCAGCCACATCATTCCATGTCAAAACCACCTTGCCATCCCCAGCGGACGCTTTCAGCGTCGGCATTTTTGGCGGCACGGCAAAGCGATAATCTCGTTCGTAAATGATTTGCGCAATTTTCTTTTTACGAAAAAGTGATGGCGCATCGTGGTCAGGTGAATTTAATCCTTCGATAGGGTCATACGACGCCACAAGTCCCATAGAGATACGCTCAGTCCGGCCTTTATAAAGCGGAAACGTACCGGTGGCAAATAGATTAACCCACTCGCCAGGTTGATCCTGAAACGGATCGTAGCTAGCGTCTGAAAAGTACTCCCATATTCGCTTGTCGTCGCTGTGAATTCGCGGTTCAGATTCGTGATCATAAGTATGAAACGAGGTCAAACCCAGCATATCGGATTCTGATACATCGGTAAAGGCAAAGTTTGGTTCGCAGCCCAGACCTTCAACAAAATCCGGTTTGTGATTACACTCGCCCTGGTCCGGACCGGTATAGTTCAACTCGCCCGGCCCGACACCATCGAGGCCGACGTCATCGCCCGGGTCTTCACCGATATCGTAAAAACCGTTGTTATTTGCATCTATGCCGTCTTTCCAGTCCTGGTCTTCGTCAGCATCCCAGTGCTCTTTCAGCATATCTTCAGTATAATTATAAAAACTCAAGAATTTATTCAAATCGGCGATTCCATCATAGGGACCGACAAGACGGGTTGCTTTATTATCTCTTTGTTCATCTATTAATCCATCATCATCATTATCCACATTATCAAAAGGCTTTGCCGGACTTTCGAGATATGCCATGCCAAAAGCACCTGTCTTTATGCCCCCTTCTCCAATCCCGTCTTTGTCCCAGTTGTATGACAGATCCATTTGATTATCAAAAAAGAGATAATCATCACCTGTCATACCATGGTCTTGCCCGATCCATGGATGCAGGTAATAGCCAAAACACATTTCAGGTAAATCATAATCTGAAATATTGGCAGTGGTATATTCGAAAAATACAGCATCCCGGGCCTGGGGATTGTTCCACTGGAAAGCACGGATCGATAGCCGGAGTCCGAGTCCACCCCATGGTTTTCCCTTTTGGATGGTCACCTTTGGATCCTTGTCACCAATTCTAACGCCGGGGCGCGGATAATATTTCACCGAATCTTCCTCACCCAAATGTTCCTGGTCCTGGGCATCATTGATGACGTAATAGGCTTCCTGATCCGCATACATGACGCCACGTCCAAAGCGGCCATTCCATTCGCCGGGCCATTTAAGTTCGTCACCTCTGGACGGCCAACCCTGCGGCGGCCAGGACTCTGGCAGATTGCTCATGGCCATGGTTTCTCCCAACGGATTCAAATAATTGATCACCGGTTTCATGCCCCATTCAATGGTTCCGGTCGGATCAAGATCATTCCGACCGCGCCAGCCATGCTGGGCAGAATACAAAATGTGCAAATCGTCTCGGCTTTTAATTTCGTTAATGTCTGTTACCGGTGTCGAATCGCCTTCAACATAAACACGCGCTGCCATAATGGCATTGACGCCATGCATCAGCGTAAACCCGGTGTAAATGTTGGGCCATTTGTTCCAGATGGCTTCGCCGTGCCCGGTATCACAAATCGACGAGTTGTTGTTCAACAGGAAAAACATGCGGTTCCCCTGTAACCGGCCGCTTCGCACCGCAGCCTGGTCACCGGCAGGATCATCCGGGCCTTCGTATTTTTTGCTGAAGTGACTGTATTGCGCAAAACATGCCTGACTGGTCAGCAGGCTGGCAATCAGTATAAAAAGAATCATTTTTGATTTTTTATGTTGTATCATCTTTACATCCTTTTTTTTATGAGCTCAAAAAATTGGCTGTTCTTCTTGACCGAGTTTTAGAAAAGGATGCCCACCGAAAATTTAACTTCCCGTGGCGCTCCAATATTTGCCGGATTGATAATACGATCGTCATAAGAACAAAAATCGCTGCGATGCAGGAGCAAGTCGGTTTCCCGTACAATTTGCTGATTGGCACGACCGGTGGTGTTGTCAACACCATATTCATTTTTAGCGTCCAGCAGATTGTACACAAGAAGAGAAAAACGCAATTTAAAATCGTTCATGAGGGAAATATCGTAAAAGCTGTTAAAATCGACGGAGAAATTGGCCGGCTTGTAGGAATTATTGGGATATAAATTGACTCGCGAGAGCCGGCTGTCAGACAATGGTGTCCAGGTGTACGTCGTTCCGGAATTGTAGTAACCGGTGAATGTTGCCCCCATCGTGCCGGTCTGATACGCCAGTGACAGATTGACCGTGTGCCGTTGATCCCATGACAACGGAATGAGGCGCGCAATCGGGTCCATGCTGTTTCCTGCCCGGGTAAAGGTTTGAATGGGATTGTCCGCATTACCACGCGTATAAGCAAGCGTATAATTAAGCCCGGAATAAAAGTGCCCCATTTGCGCATCTACACTGATTTCCAGTCCCTTTCTGTTGCCATAGTCTTTGTTCGAGTAAAGACCATATTTGATATCATCATAGGTTGTAATAATTGTGGTGCTGAGCAGATCGTAAACATCGGTGTAGTACAGTGCCAGGTTCAATCCTACACCTCTGGTGATTTCCTGCCACAAGCCAACTTCATATTTCACTGATTTCTCTGCTTTCAATTGCGGATTCCCGAGCGTGGTGGCAAAATCTGCTTCCGGAATAATAAAATTATGATTGGTGTACAATGCATAGGCGTCCGGCATTTGGAAGAAATGACCGTAACTAAAGTGCAATTTTGCCTGATCGCTCAGCGTATACGCCAAACCGAACCGGGGACTGATCTGATCTTCAACTGTCGCTTGCGGATAATCGGACATCCGTTCCGGATTTTCATCATAACGCAGCCGGTTGCCAGGATTTCTCAGATTGGAGGGATAAATTGTTGCCGGATCAAAGCGGTCGTAACGCAAACCCATATTGATGACCAAATCGTCAAATTCCATTTTATCCTGGATATAAGCGGAAAATTCTTTTGGCTTTTTCTGATAAATATTGGAATACGTTGTCGAGTCATCCAAAATTTCCGGGGCGTACCATGGGTAATATATTTTTTTGATGTCTCCATCCTCTGTCCACAACGTGTCGTTCATTCTGGCGTTTTCGGCATTGCGGAATTTATTGACAATTTGATGTTCGTTGATGTCCTTATCATGTTGTGTGAGTAGAAAACCACTTTTTAAACTGTGATTTTTCGTCGTCTGCCAGGTGATGTCGTATTTTACATCCAAACGCCGGGTATAATTCGTGGTGTGCGTTTTATCCTGAGAACCGGTAGAAAAACCCGGGCCCGGCGAAATGCCATACCAGTCACTCACATATCGCGAATCAAGCGGATCCTGGTAAATGTATCTGGAAAATTCATTATCAACATAATTTATCTTAAACTCGTGGAAAACACTTTTCGCCAGGGTGTGATTGAGCAGCAATGTCGTCGTTTGCGACAAGTTATGATTTTTCGCCATCCCGTAAGGATTGTATTTCATATAATGCGAATAATGACCGGTTTTGCTTTTCAAATGATTGTAGATGAGAGAAACTTTCAAATTGGTAAAAGGTTTATAGGTCAGTTTGGAAAAGACACTATAACCATCGTAGGTGCTCATTGGCACATAATCTCCGCTTCCGGTGTGTTCGCTGTACCAGTCCTCAGGATTTATGGACGTGAAATCGCTGTAATCGTAAGGATTGAAGCGGTGGATGCCGTTCAAGTGGTTATCTTCTTCGCGATAACGATAGTTCACCAAGAAAGTGAGGTTATCTTTAATGACCGGTCCAAGAAGCTGCAAACGAATATTTTTCTTGCGGTCAATTTCGGACGGCTCCAGTCCGATAAAAAGTTCATCGTGTGTCGTGTAGTAATTGCTAAATTGTGTGGAAATGTTGCCGTGAAAACGGTCACTGCCTTCTTTGGTCACGGCATTAACCACCCCGCTCATGGCGCGGCCATATTCGGCGTTAAATGTCCCCAGAATGACTTCAACATCCTCAATAACTTCCTTTTCCACGCTGGTGAGCTGGCCACTGTTCATCACATCATTGACTTGCATGCCGTCAATCATGTAAGACACTTCGTTGCTTCTGCCGCCGCGAAAGTGACCATTGACAACGCCGGTTTGCAGATTGACGACTTGTTGCATGCTCTCGACCGGCAGAATCTCCATTTGTTCAGAAGAAACGTTACGGATTGAGCTGGTCTGATCTTTCTTGGTCGCAATCGCGTCAACAGTCACCACCACTTCTTCGCCTTCGATTACGGTGGAGGAAAGTTGCAAATTAATGTTCGTCGTTGAATTTGTCTGCACCCGCACATTTTTTACTCTGATCGGGGTATAACCCATCATACGGGCTTCGATGTCGTAATTTCCGGGTGGCAGGTTCAGAATATAAAAATCCCCGTTTTGGTCCGCTGCGGCGCCATAATCCGTACCCACGACAATAACATTGGCTCCAGGAAGCGGTTCACCTGTCTCCTTGTCAACGACCTTGCCGGCAATTTTCCCGGTCACAGCAGCAAAAGCACTATGAGCTCCGGCAAAAATTATAAGGAGCGCGACGAGAAATAATACAGTTCGCTTTTGTTTCACGATTCTCTCCCTGTTTCTATGAAAACGTTAATTATATCTTCAAATCGAGTGATAATAAAAAGATATTATAAAAGAACGATGAAAATCATCTTAAAACATCCAAATTATAAAGGTAAAATGGCAAAGGGAGAATAGTGACATGTATTTCCGAAAACGATTAAGTCTAAAAGCAATTTAAATATAATTTCTACTGTTGTCAATAGTTTTTGTAAAAAAATGTCACTCAAATTTCTCCTTTTCGTTACAATTGACCCATTTTTATCATACGCTATATTGATAAAAAATGGTTAAATTTGTGCCAATTGATGAATGAATGTTTCGATTCTTCTAGAATAAAAACAATATTTTAAAATTAATGGCAAAAATTTTGCATGGTATTTTTAATTCAAAAAAGTGTATTTCGTTTTTTAAAGTACAATGCTCACAATGCATAACTCCACGATGTCCTGATGCTGAAAGTTGATTTTACGAGGTTTAAATGAAGTCCGTATTGACTTTTCTAATGTTTAGTTTGTGCAGCCTTCTGAGCGCGCAAACCGTTCTTTTTCGTACCGTTACATCTCAAAACGATGCATCAATCGGAGGCACGTTTCAGGCAGATGTGCAAGTGCGAGTGACAGACGGTACCACGCAATTGCTTAACTCCTTAACTGTCGACGTTTCTTACAATGAAGATTTGACAGCCTGGCCCGATCCGGACCCTGCCAGCATCAACTGGTTCACAACTAATTCAGGTTATATGAACAGCGTTTCAAAGCTGGACGGGTATTACCGCATTCTTGTGGTCGGAGATTTGGATGACATTGGCTCGGGCAATGCCTGGTCTGTCACCTCGTCATGGCAAACAATTGTAACGCTGCGATGGGAAATAGCATCGCTCGGTTCTCATAATCTTGTGATTGATCAGGCTACTGATGCGGCTGCTTTTTTTGTCAGCGACCCGTTACCTGACCCGCCCGCAGATGTAGTGACCGATTGGAATGCCACAAACACAGACGAAACAGGTCAATCCATTTACACTAAAGTGAAACTGCTTTTACAGGGCCCGTTTCAACCGCTCACCGGCAATATGAGAACGGTTCTTCAGGACAATTCTTATATTCCGCTTTTATCGCCTTACACAGAAGACCCTCAAAGCATCTCCGCTCTTCCGGATAACGTTGTGGATTGGGTTCTTCTCCAAATCCGGAATCAATCCGACGGCAGTGCGGTTGCCTCGAAAAGTGTTTTCTTGAGAAACGATGGTTATCTCATCAATCCGGACGGCACAACAGCCATTAATATGCCGGATGCGGCCGGAGATTATTTTATCGTGGTGAGACACCGCAACCATCTCGCTGTGATGACATCTGCTTCCCAGTCTCTTTCCTCAAGCGTACCTTCGGCCTATGATTTTACCACAGCCCACGAACAGTTTTTCGGCTATGTAGATGGTGATGCGGCTTTATTGTTGAATACAGATATCTGGGGCGCGTTTGCAGGCGATGCCGATCAAAACGGAACAATTGACAGCAACGACAACATAGCGATATTGAATCAACGGCACTCAGAGGGATATAGAACTGTTGATATCAATCTGGATGGACACGTAACGATTTCCGATCATAATCAAACATATGAAAATAACTCGAAAAGTACAAAAGTACCGTGAGAAAAGTTATGAAAAACACCACCGCAGTTGCCTTGCTATTACTTGTTACAATCGGCACCGCCCGGCAGATGAAGGTAAAAATCGATAATCCCAGGGTGATCCCGGGTTCATTTCGATGGGATCTTGAGATCATGCGCACCGATGAGTGGAGCGACCCGGCTCTCGGGCATTGTGATTTTTATTTTTCCTTCAACCACACCAATTTTACAGATGTGCAGCCCACCATTTATTTTCTGCGTGATGAGATTAGCTCAAGCGCTAATTACATCGTTACAACAGGGCATACGTCCGACAATAATTATTGCCGGGCGGCTATCACCTACGATGCAGATGCCGGCGGTCAACCTTTTTATCCAGAGCAACCGGATCAGTGGTACAAAATTATGACTCTCGAGCTTCCGATTCCCGACGATCCGTCCGGTAATACTGGTCTGGATTGGATGACATCCTCTTCAGCCGGATGTACAGGAACGCTATCCGCTCTCAACACCTCTCTTGAAGGCAGCGGCGACATCGCCATCTCTGTGAACTTGACTCTTTTTCAGGCGGAATTCAAAGATAATATTGTGCATTTGACGTGGCACACAGAGTCTGAATTGTCGACGTTCGGCTATTATCTTTACCGAAAGTCCGGAGCAGAAGAACCATTTCTCCGCTTGAACGACAACATCATTCAAAGCCACGGTTCATCAACAACACCAGCAGATTATTCGTTTACAGACGCTGACATATCGCCTCATCAAAAATACACTTATAAACTGGAAGAGGTTAATGTCAATGGCTCGGTATCATCAAAGCATTTGACAACTGTCCAAGTAGATAATATCATTCCTGCAACTTGTTTTCTCAATCCGAATTATCCGAATCCGTTCAATCCATCAACCACCATCTCGTTTGGCCTGACGAACGAGGGTGATGTCCAACTAACGATTTTTAACATCCAGGGAAAAGTTGTGCGCCAACTGGTGAACGAGAAACGATCCGCCGGCACGTATTATGTTACCTGGAATGGCAAGGATGAAAAAGGTACTCCGGTGACAACTGGTCTATATTTTTACCGGCTGAAAACACCGTTTTTTTCCAAGGTCAAAAAAATGCTCTATGCAAAATAGGCTGGATTGAAAGTAGAGAACAACCCCCTGATTACGCTTGCCATTGAACCGGCTAAAACAGCACTCTAGTTCAAAAATTCCAAATCAATGCAGCAGCACCGCTTTGCGGGTAAAACGTCCGGCTGTTGTCTTTAAGACAAAATAATATACGCCGGAAGCAACATTGACGTTTTCTTTATTTGTTCCGTCCCATGTCGCTTTGTGATATCCGGGCTTTATCTCCTGGTCAATCAACGTGGCAACCTGTTGCCCCAGAATATCATACACAATGAGTGTAACCCGGGAACGTTCCGGCATCTCAAATTGAATGGTTGTTGACGGATTAAAAGGATTGGGGAAATTTTGATGCAAGACAAACCGGTCCGGCAGAGGCGGTGACAATTGAATGGCATCGTGTTCGTGCTGTGCACCATCAAGCTGCACGTCGCTTAGTCTGTAGAAATATTTTTTATTGTCATCGATGTCATTGTCAATGTAGGAATATTTTCCATCCGCGTTCCTCGGTATCAACGGACTGACAGGAATAAAAGGTCCATCACGTTTTTCTGCGCGCAGTATATAAAATCCGCGGTTTTCAACTTTGTTACGCGTCGCCCATTTCAATTCGTTACCCTTGAACGGTTGGTACAAGCCCTTAAAATATGTCAATTCAACCACGGTTACAATATCGACAAACCAGGAAGTGCTTGCCGTATCCTGCTGATCGTAAACCAGGGCTTTAATTTCTGTCCGGCCATTGTCCAGGAATTGCGATTGCAGGCGAAATGTTATAGATGTCGCTTTTGCTTCCCCATTCACCAGCCATAAATAATTCAGCTTGTCACCATCCGGGTCGGTTGCGTAAACGGCAAAGTCGATGTATCCAGGTTTCTCCAGAGTGCCCAACTGATGCTCGCGCGGTACAGAATATTCCAGTGAAATCTGTGGAGGATGATTGGTATTCTTGACGATGATCGTAATCACTTTGGAACGGCTTGCGCCGATGTGATCAGTCGCTACAAGTGTGATTTCAAACCGGCCATTCTGATCTTGTCCGGGTGTCCACACAAAATGCAGCGAATCCGGGGAAAATATAGCACCAACCGGCAAATTTTGTATCGATACATCTATGCTGTCATTTTCCGGGTCTGAAACATTGACAAAAAATTCCAGGGATTCATTTTCCTGAACTACAAAACTGTCTGGCATATTAAAACGCGGCGGATTGTTGGGCAAGGCCAAAGCGTTAAAAACCACAGTCGAATCAAGTCCGGCTTGCGATGCTGTAACTTGTTGCTCACCTGACTGGGGTGCTAAAATCCATTGGGCAGCAACTTTCCCTTCGAGATCGCTATTGATGATTGCTGATGGAAGAATTCTGGCGGCGCTATCCTCAGGAGAGAACATTACATTAGCCTCGGGGACACCGTTGTCAAACTGATCCGATACTTTAACAACGAGCGAATGATTCAATACGTGTCCGGCAATGCCGGTTTGACCGTTACCGCTAACCAGCGAAAGTTGTGCAGGCTCATCTGGCAACGCAGTTAACTGAAACGTAACAAAAGTATCAAGTGCCGCTGCTTGTGCACGAATATTAACCGCACCGCTTTGTTTGCCACATTTGAACCGGGCAGACGCCAGGCCGTCGTCACCGGTATAGAGAATTGAATCGCCAATAAAAGTGCCGGTGCCTTCGACGATTGTATAGCGGACATCGATGTTCGCAACCGGCTGTCCAAACCGGTCTACGATTCGGGTTACTAGCGGATCGGGTACGGACTGTTTAACAATACCTGTTTGCCGGTTCCCGGACAGCAATTCGAGTTTATCAGGCGAGGCATCGCCTTGCTCCGCAGAGATCATAAAAGTGACCGGCGAACCCTCCAATGACATCCCCTGCTGATTAAATGCCTGAGCTGTTACGATGTAGCTGTTTTCACCTGTTTCCTGGCCAAGGACAAAATCTGCTTGTGCCATGCCATCTGAATTCGTTTTGGTCATAAACAGAGCTTCTGCTGTATCGACAAAGTGGCCGTCGCCTTTTTCAATGCTGAAAATGACGGAATAATTCGACACAGGGTAATCAAACTCATCGGTCACTTTGACAATTAAAGGTTGTTGAAGAGGTTGATTGGTCACTCCGGTTTGATTGTTGCCGGATATTTCTTTAATATGTTCGGCATAGGTTTCAATAGCTGTTGCAGAAAAAAAGACTGGCGAGTTTTCCAGCTCCCTCCCGTTCCTGCGAGCTGAAACTTGAAGCTGATGGTTTTCTCCAAGGCCACCTAAAACCCAATGGGCAGATGCGTTTCCCTGGCTGTTTGTATGTACTATCCTTTGAGTCGAGCGGTCTGGCAGCAATGATCCGCCGCCGGAATTGACTTGAAAAGTCACCGGAATGGCAGTCACTGGCGAGCCGTATTCATCGGTCACTTGAACAACCACCGGTTCGGGCAAAGGTTGATTAGCGCCTCCGGTCAAACCGGATGTAGGAGATTTCGCCTGAAGGAGGTGCGCCTCTCCGACTCGTGCCGAGGCATAAAACGTAACAGGACTGTTGTACAAGTCACTTCCCGAATACGAGCTCCTGGCCTGGACATGATGAATTGAATCGCCCATAGTGGAGCCGAGGGTCAGGAAAGCACTGGCTAAACCTTGCTGGTTAGTCGTTGTGGAAAATGTTTTCGCTCCCTTGATGGTACCTTGTTCGCTGGTCACTGTAAACGTAACTGGATGATCTGCAACCGGATTATTAAACTCGTCCGTAACAGAGACCACAAAAGGATCGATGAGTTCAGCATTGATCGCGCCGGCCTGATCGTTTCCGGAGACAAGATGAATCGTGTGAGGTGCGGCAGGCGATGCTTTTGCGGTAAAAAACAGGGTTCGCGGAGACAGTCCTGCACAGGTTGCCTGTACAACATAATTGCCTGCCTGTTCGGCGAACGTCAGATGAACCTGTGCCAGGCCTTGTTCGTCAGAACGAATATCGCGAGATTTTTGTCCATCAAGTGTACCGTATTCTCCGAGTACGGCAAAATTCACATTGTAATCCGGCACACCATTGCCGTATTCGTCTTTAATCTTTACGACAAACGGATCCGGACATCGCTGATTGACAGTACCGCCCAACGAATCTGCGCGCTTTTCAGCAAAGGCTGGTTCACCGGGCTCGACTGAGGCATAAAACGCGACCGGTGATCCCGGAATTGTATCCGATGCCGACATAGCCCAGGCATGCGCTATCAGCAAATTTTCGCCGGCGTTTGTACTCAGTGTGAATTCAGCCGGGGCATCTCCCAGCGAATCTGTGCGCACGGTTTTTGCCGGCTGACCGTCAAAATATCCTCTGGCGTTTACCGCTTTAAAATTTACTGAATAATTCGGGATACCGTTTCCATACGCATCGCGAAGCCTGACTTCCAACGGATCGTCGAGCAGTTGCAGAATTTTACCCTGCTGGTTATTTCCTGAGGACAGCATTAAAAAAGCGGGGGAACTATGCCGGGCGTCGGCAGTGACTGTAACCGGCGAACCGATCAATGAACCGGCGTTGATGGTGAGCGACTGCTTTCCGCTTTCGGTGCCAAGACGCCAGTAAACCTCGGCCTCGCCGTTAGAATTCGTGGCGACAGTTATGCGACTGTCAGCATTTTCGGAATCAAAATTTGCGGCGGGGGATAATAATCCGCCTGGAGTTGTTGTATGAAAGTTCACGCCGTACTGCACAGCAGGATTTCCGTCTTGAGTAAATACCTGCACTTTAACCGCATCAGGCAGCGCTTGCATCACCGTGCCGGTTTGCCCGTCACCGCCAAGAAAAACCATTTCATGAGCGACACCGGTGATAGTGGCGAAGAAAATGACCGGAGAACCGCTAACACCGTCGACACTGGCACGTACTTTTTGCAAACTGCTGGTTTCCCCTGGAATGAGAGTAGTTTGGGCCTGACCGTTTCCATCTGTGACCACTACGGTATCCGTGGTTAAAGTGCCTCCGCCTGTAAGTATCTGAAAATGTACCTCCGTTCCGGGAACGGGATTATCAAAAGCGTCAAACAAAGTAACGACAAAGGGCTGAGTTAAGGGAATTTCTGGTTCACCCGTCTGATTATTTCCGCTGGTTGCTTTTATTTTTACAGCCTCGGCCGGATTAGCCGTAAGTTTAAACGAGACCGGACTCCCTTGAACTGGCGAACCATTGACGTAGAGCGAAGCATCCACACTAACAGGACCAGCTTGCTGACCGAGTTGAACAAATCGCCTGGCCAGTCCGCTCCGGTCAGTTTCTTCCTGTACATGCCCGGTCTCTTCAACACCGGTGGGGGTGTATGATGGATCCGGGGTAAAAAACAATTTATCGATGTGCAGGCTGGCAACTGACCAGGTCACTCTAAACGTGTGCGATCCTGATCCCAAGGATAACTGCTTGGTTATCGTATTAGGCAACTGAATCCATTGCCACCCCTCGCCTTCCGGCACAGTGACTGACAATTCCGCATGGTTATCAATTTTCAATGCAAGGATGGCAGATTCGCGGCTTTCCACGCGAATCCAGCCGCTGTAATCGTCTGCCGTTACGCCGTCTACCTGTTTTTGCGCAGCACCTGTACCGTTCCCATAATGCGGCACAGCAATAAAACCCTGGCCGGAAGCGGTTTCATCGTAATACCATTGTGCTTGATTTTCGAGCTGACCACTTTCCCACTCGACAGAAAACGCCGCATGCGGACTCTCCGGCAGAAACAGCTCAGCATCTCCTTCGGTAACGGTAAAAGAAACAGCAGCCCCGGCGACAGGCTGCCCGGCTTTGTCCTCCACTTTGACCACAACCGGCTCTGCCAATTGGGTTCCCACTTGCCCGGACTGATGGTTTCCACTGTGAGCCATCATTTGAGTCGGCACGCCGGATTGTCCTCCGGATAGCTTTGGACTGATTTTAATCGTTTGATCGGCCGGGACATTTCGCCGGACCAGAAAAGTGCCGTCAGTGAAACGCGCCAACAAGTCGATTTGAGCATGAGCGCCCAGGCCAAAATGCTGAACCGGCGAGTTTTGAGAAATGTGACCCTGAGCGGCAATAACCTCACGATATCCCAAAAGTTCCGACGGCTCGAACTGACCGGCAGGGAAAACCCATATTTTGGTGCCAAAACCGCCCTTTATTCCGCCTGGTCCCTCTGTTTGGACATTGAGATAGTGGTTCGAGTTGGACAGATTATTTTGCATGAACACATTAAAGATGTCCTTGCGGGCAGCCAGAAAATCTACATCTCCGTCGTTATCGTAATCAAAAACAGCGCCGCCGCGCGGATCCCCGCCATGGATTTCAGCGCCTGTGTCTTCCTGTCTGGCGAATTGCCAGTTGCCTTTGTTCAAATAAACCTCACCATAGTCCTCTTCATTGGTAGTGATAATATCCTGATAACCATCGTTGTCAAAATCGGCAATCAACGGTGAATATCCGCTCATGGGAATATTCGCCATTTGCGTCTTATCTTGAAAAGAACCATCTCCTGAATTTTGATAAATTCGCAAGAGCGGAGAATCGTCATTGTGGTAAGCTGAAGTGGAGACGACTAGATCCAAAAATCCGTCGTTGTTCAGGTCTGCCCACACAGCGCCGTTGCATTTTGCATCCAGGTCTACTCCTGCTGATGCGGCGCCATCCTCAAAATAACCGGCACCATTATTCACAAACAACACATTGGGAGAATAACGTTTGACAATATAAATATCGACATCGCCGTCCATGTCGTAATCGGCAGCGGCTGCAGAAAGGCTTGGGATATCAGGTTCTGTGGCATCGTTGGCGCCGCGGTCGCGTAAATCAAACTGGCCATCGCCGTTATTAATGTACAACTCGTTCTGCTCTCGTGAATTCACAGCGTACAGATCCATGTCGCCATCCTGATCGCAATCAAAAGCGAGCACCGCTGTGGTCAGCCGGGCGAAATTTGCCAGACCAGCCTCTACAGTGATGTCACGGAACGACTGGCCATTAATATTTTCGTACAGGCGATTTCGAGCGTTAGTATTGCCATTAAACAGATCGAAATCACCGTCACTGTCGATATCGACAAAAACAATGCCCCTGCTACCGCCGGGATCCGTAATATTCAATTCTGCTGTCTGTTCTGAAAAAGGTAGTTCATCGGCAGAAATATGCACAGACTCTTCCGCATTTGGAGACCGCGAAGCGGTCCGGCTGAGGTAAACATCATCACGGTCATCATTGGTCATATCGGCAATTGCCACGCCCTGATGTTCCCAATAATGATCATACCCGGCCAGATCGGCCTGCCAGGTCTTGTCGCTGAACCAGTCTGTTTCACCGCTCAAAATCCGTTTGAAACATTTGTAATAAATGTCGCCCATCAGTCTGTGGCCAAAGGTATTGGGATGGAGACTGTCAAACATCAAATCTTTATAATAGCGTTGCAAAAGTCCGGGCCACTCGCGAAAGCGGGTGTAATGATCGCACACGTAAACCGGCTCGGGCTGCCCGGTGATAACGCCGTTCTGAAAATCCCGAACCACGCGTGCGACTTCGGTGTTGAACTCAACCATTACGCTGTCGCGGTATTTAATGGGAATAATCAAGCTGACGATAATCGCTTCCAGATTCTCACCTTGCTCTCCGTTGTGCCATTTTAACAGATAATCGATCAGCGTAGCGACTTTACCTGTCTGATTCACAAAATTCTCTCCATCCGTGTATGGCGAGATGGTAATGCCGGTTTCGCTGGAGAGATCATTGGTACCCAGGTGAATAGCCACAATGTTTGGCCGGTAATTATTCATCGGCCCGGTGACGTCCATGCGGCCTCTTGCACCATAGGTAGTGCCTCTGGGGTAGAAATCGCTGATTTTCATAGCGCCCTGATAATGACCTTCGTACGGAGGGTCGCCGAATGGCCCGACAAAATCAATATTGTAATTGTTCCAGGTGAGCAGTTCGTACAATCGTTTGGGATAGCCGATATCATCATCAGCGAACTTGCCGTCGGTGATCGAATCGCCGAGCAGCATGATGCGTTTTTGCCCGGTATATGTGATCTGCTGTCCATGCACGGAAATCACCGGATCGTCCGCAGGCTGTTCAGTTTCAACATGGACGACTACTCTGGACGCAGGACGTCCCGGAAAAACACAATGGAATCGTCC
>CAZSMC010000004.1:52963-112281 GCA_964607755.1 uncultured Cytophagia bacterium
TTTTTCGCCAGAGCTGTATTCGGCTGCCGGATTTTTGGATCATTTACCGGTAACTCTTTGTATGCCAGTTCACTTTTACTGTGCGCAAGCTTGATGATCAGTTCTGCCATTTGTTTGATCGTCATTTCGTGCGGATTGCCAATGTTTACCGGCTCGTGATAATCCGACATCATCAACCGATAAATGCCCTCAATCAGATCACTCACATAACAAAAACTCCGGGTTTGCGATCCGTCGCCAAAAATAGTGATTGCCTCGTTACGAAGCGCCTGGGGAATAAAAGTGGGTACGGCCCTGCCATCACTTGGCCGCATTCTGGGGCCATACGTATTAAATATCCGGACAATTTTTGTATCCACTTTATTGTATCGATGATACGCCATAGTCAATGCCTCGCCAAAACGCTTGGCTTCATCATACACACCTCGCGGACCTACCGGGTTCACATTGCCCCAATAGGATTCCTTTTGCGGGTGCTGATGCGGGTCGCCGTAAACTTCTGAAGTCGATGCCAGCAAAAAACTGGCGCCTTTTTCCAGAGCTAACCCAAGTGCTTTGTGCGTGCCCAGCGCACCCACTTTGAGCGTATGGATCGGTAGTTGCAGATAATCCAAAGGACTGGCCGGCGAGGCGAAATGCCAGATATAATCTATTTTGCCAGCGATAAAAATGTATTCTGTCACGTCATGTTTAATAAATTTGAAATGCTCGCCCTGGAGATGCTCGATGTTCGACACCGAGCCGGTGAGCAGATTGTCCATGGCAATAACGTAATGACCTTTATTCAATAAATATTCACATAAATGAGAACCTAAAAATCCGGCACCGCCCGTTACCAGAGAACGTGGCTGCATAGTGCGGGTCTCCTTTGTATATAAATGCCAATTAGAAATGGATTATGTTTCTCTGTCAACAGAAGATTGGACTAAAGAAACAAGCCGTTGTTTTTCAGGTGAATCCGGGTAAGTGTTGAGTGCTTGTTGCGCCTTTTGCGCATAGCTTTGAGCCAGATGCCTGGCATAATCCACTCCGCCCCGATTTTTTGTATACTGAATAATTTTCTGAATCACCTTATCTTCATCAACGCCCTGGTCTATCCATTTTATGATTTCGTCTTTTTTAGAACCATCATTTGTTTTCAGAGCGTGAATAAGCGGCAGGGTTATTTTTCCCTCCCGGAGATCGTTACCGATGGGCTTGCCGAGTTTTGAGGTATCGCCGACAAAATCCAACAAGTCATCCATGATCTGAAACGCCATACCAAAATTTTCACCAAACCGGTCCATCAGTCGCAGGTGCTTGTCATCACGCTTTGTAGCAAGTACGCCCAATTGACACGAAGCGCCGAACAGAGCGGCTGTTTTTTTAGAGATAATTTCAAAATATTTTCGTTCAGAAGCATTCGGGTCTTCTGCCAATGCCACCTGCAAAAGCTCCCCTTCGGTTATTCGCTCTGCAGCGGCGGATAAAATATCAATCGCTTCCAAATCCCGAAGTGCTGAAATACCAGATAACGTTTTAGAAAATAAGAAATCTCCCACCAGCACGGAAATCTTGTTGTCCCACAAATCATTGATGGTCGGAGCGCCACGACGAAGATGAGATTCATCCACAACATCATCGTGGAGAAGCGTGGCTGTGTGAAACATCTCGACTACAATTCCTGCATTTATAACCTTTTGATTGATCTCTCCGTGTAATTGAGCTGCCAGGAACACAAGCAAGGGGCGAAATCTTTTGCCGCGTTTGCCGGCTATATAATGGACAACATGGTCGGCTAATGGTACGCTTGAAGAGAGTTTATTTTTGAATTGAATTTCAAATTCATCGAGAAATGTTTGAACCGGTGCCGTAATTTCCGTAATATTCACGATTTTCCTTCAAATAACTATTTATAAAATAAATATGATACTTTTTTAAATTTATTAATTAATTTACTGCAAGTCAACCTTAAACTCTTATCATACATAGCTAATAATTGATGAAACAAACGTTGTAAAATCTCGTATCTTTGTTCGAGTAAAAAACCATAATATTGCGGGATAAATAGGATGAAAAGATATTATTATCACACCGGACTTTTACTTTTTGTTGCTTTGACAGCTTTTGTCCATGCCGGGACGATTAGCCGCGAATATAAAAAACAAATTGATTTTCAAAGTGGCGGTGATATTTCGATTGAAAATACAAATGGGAATATTATAGTCGACACCTGGCCCAGAAACAATGTGCAGGTTATCGCCGAAATCAAAGTCCGCTCGAACAGTAAACGTAAAGCACGGGAATATCTGGAGCGCACGGAAATTATTATCCGCAAAAGAGGTAATCGAATGGAAATCCGCGTGGACAAACCGGATTTTAGGAGCGGTAACTTTTTTGACTGGATTTTCAGTGGAGGTCAGCCAAATGCCAGCATTGACTTTTGGATCAAGATTCCAGAGCGCTCAAACCTGCAAGCCAGATCGGTCAATGGTTCAGTGGAAACCTCGGGCATAAAAGGCCGGGCTGAGCTCGAAACGACAAACGGTAAAATCCTGGCTAATAATATGCATGGTGCTGTTGATGCCGAAACAACAAATGGCAGCATTTATGTGGATATTACCAGTTCTATTCTGGCAGATGAAATGCGATTGCATACGGTCAACGGAAGTGTTAAACTTGAATTGCCATCTGACATTGATGCAGATTTGCATATCTCAACTGTAAATGGTTCCATCAACACAGATTTCCCGGTGTCTGTTCGCGGCAAATGGGGACCAAAAAGTGTAGATGGCAAACTTAACAGGGGCGGAATGCCAATCGATATAAGCACTGTTAATGGCAGTGTTAATATTTTAGAAAATTAGATAACATAGCTCTCCTGCAAACCCGGTGATTTGTTTCACCGGGCTTTATTATTCCTCACTGGTTCACCTCATTTTTCAGCCTGGCAATCATGGCTCCAAATCACCTGTCATTTTGATTTTCAAACGGATGAATATTGGGAACATTTTTACCAAAATGTGGTATTTTTTTAAAGTTCTAACCATAATTATTATCTGTGATTTGTTTGTACATACAAAAATTTTCAGATAATTACGATTTTGAAATTTTAATTATTGATGAATTGGTTAAAATTGTTTATTATTTACATTAGATATCAAATGATGGCGTTGCCGTTATTAGTTTTTGTTACAAAACGGTAAAGAGGTGAGTTTTTATGGGATTATTTGAATTACAAAAACCACGTCAATTCAAAATAGAAACATATTATTATAATCCCGAAAAAGAATTAAGCGATGACAAACCGCGGGTGCATTTTCGTAGAATTCTCCGGTCCGAACGCATTGAAAAAAAATCTCCTGTCAGATTGATAGCCGCTCTTATCCTTGTTTTGTGGGCTATCATTTACCTGAGCAGACAGGGTGAACCGATCCCCAAGGATGACAGACCGGTTACAACTTTTCAGGTTGAAGAAGTTCAGGTTGTCGACTGATGTGCAAAAGGTATGTTCTCCCATATATCACAACGGGAAAACATACTTTTGAGACTAGTTTTGCACTTGCAAACATTGCTGACCCGTTCAGAAATGCATAGATATGTGGTGTGAAAAACCCTGTTTTTGCAAATCATTCATTACGTTATAAATATAAAACTTCCGGTCCAAATTTTTCCATAAAAGCATTTTTCCAATTTAGACCGACATGCCAACCACTCATAAATACGTCCAAACTGCATAAGGATAATAATTGGCGCCGAAATGCAAAAGTCAGTTTCCTCTGAATTCATGACTTTTGCCGTCAGTTGGACCTTGTGTACGTGAACATAAAAATTATGGCCTTTATGCGAAAACCAATTACGATCGTATCTGGCACTTTTAAATTTTTCTCCAGCCTCAAAGAGGCGGCAAAATGGTGGTTTGCTTCCTTGCGTATTCGCACCAAATTTGTCGTTGTGGTTGGTCTCTTGGTGATTGCATTAATTGGATCCCTTTCTTATACTTTTTTAATAAACCTCAACAATGCCCTTTACGAACGTGTTGCTGAAACCTGCCAATTATCGTTGCGCCATTTAACTCAAGCCATAAAAGACGATCTTGTTCTTCACTACAACACTGAACTCGTACCTGATGAACAAAGCCAGCATCTTGGTTACATTAAAGAAGCTGTTTTCAAGGTGAACCGCGAGGACATCGATGGATTGGAATATGCTTTTGTCGTCGACCGTTACGGCAAAATTATTGCCCACACCGATATGGATCAGATCAATCAAAAAGTCTCCTACGCAGACAGCCTGACATTTCGGCGTCTGGAAAAGCAAAAGCTTGTCACCGACAGAAATACGATCAAGCTTTTGCATCCAATCTTTGCTAAAAATGCAGCCGGCGAAGACGTGTTCCTTGGTGTTGCTGCGCTTGGATTTTCCCGGCATGTGATCACAGCCCCCATCCGCAAAGTTTCAGGTTCAGTTATTTCTATTATGCTCTTTGCCACCTTGTTAACAGTACTGCTTGTTTTGTTGATGGCGCGCCGGATGACAAGGCAGATCGAGGTGCTCAGCAAAGGTGTCCGGCGGCTGGAAGAGGGCAGTCTGAAACATCGCATTCCAGTACTATCAAATGATGAACTTGGGCAATTTGCAACGGAATTCAATGCCATGCTGCACGCTATGCGCGAAAAAAAATACATGCAAAAATTTCTGTCAAAGTTTACCATGCGGGCAATTCAGGACGGCTCGCTATTGTCTTCGTTGCCAAAGTCAATTCACCGCCGCAAAGTCACATTGCTGTTTTCCGATATCCGTCGCTTTTCCGAGTTGACAGAAAAGCTTGCCCCTGAACAAATCGTAGAGCTCATAAACGTATATCTCGATGTTCAGGCCACGATTATTGAAAAAAACAGCGGCGTAGTGGACAAGTTTATCGGCGATGAAGTGATGGCCATTTTTGACGGCGACAACCAGTCCGATATTGCGCTTCAATCAGCTATCGAAATCCAGCGGGCAATACAAAAACTCAACAAGAATCGATTGAAACATGGCCAAACAATCCTGACTGTAGGTGTTGGCGTGCACACTGGTTTTGCTGTCATGGGCAATATGGGTTCCCAAAACAGAATGGATTACACAGTCATCGGCGATGTCGTCAATCTGGCGCGCTACTTGTGCGCCATTGCCAAACCCGGGCAAATCCTGACGCCAAAACAAATAACCCGCTATCTGACCAAAGAATATGACACCAATCCGCTTACTTCCGCAAGAGTTAAAGGACGAAAAAGTCCTGTAGAACTTTTAGAAATTGAATACGAACATGTTCTTGCCTCGTAAGAGAATCATTTTAGTTACATTTATCTTTTACGCTGTTTTTATCTTTTCCGACGGATTTTCTAAAACGGATTTATCCCGTTTCTCGCCTGGCGCCTCGGCTGTCGGCTTGGGACATTCCGGTGTGGTGGGTATGAATGATCCGACCTGGCTTTACTGGAATCCAGCCGGATTGGCACATTTAAAATCTCAATATGCCACTTTTTCAATGCACAAAGTCTATCAGCTCAATTATCTGGCATACTCTCATTATGTTCCGTTTATCGGAACATTTGCCGGCGGCATGGCTCATTCATTTCCTGGCGAGGCTGAACTCATTTCAGCCGGTTGGGGACAAAAAATATGGCGCGATATCTCTCTGGGCTTTTCAACATCGCTTGTTCGCTCGGAAACGGATAAAGGCCAGTTCGGTATTGGTGTGCTGTATCAGCCATCCCGCCAATCCATTGCCTGGTCAGGATTGTCAGACATCATCGGCAACCGGCTGACGTTAAGTTTCGCTCCCCAGTCGCTACCCTTTCGCAAAGCGTGGCAGGTACGCACCGGTATTCTGTATGAAATCATTCCGCAGCGGGTCAAAATGACATGGGCGCATCATTCTGAACCGAATCAGGGAACCAGTCATCTTGGTCTCGTATTGTGTCCGGATGCTCAAACAGAAATTTTTGCAGGATTTCAAAAGTACACATTTAGCGATTTATCACTTGGTGTGGGATGGCGTTGGGAAAATCTGAACCTGACCTGTACGTATAACAATACCAGAGAAAAAATTGTCATTTCTGCGGCTGTTTTAATTGGCGGAAGCGCTGCAGAACGAGCAGAAAGACAATACAATCAGGCTTTAAACGATATACAGCACAACAAAAAAAAATCGGCCCGGCGCCATGTTCACAAAGCTCTAACTTTTAATCCGGCTCATGAAAAAGCCTCTATCCTCCTGAATATTCTCGAATCGATTATCGACAAGGAAAGCCAAAAAATAGATTCTCTAGTTCAACGAGCTGAACATTATCAAAAACGTGGCTGGTATGTGAGCGCGGCCACAGAGTATCATGAAATACTAAAGATCGATCCCTATAATGAGGAGGCACAAGAAGCGCTGGCCATGCTCCGCCCTAAAGTCAATACCAGCACAAAACGGTGGTTTATACTCGGCACAAAAGCGCTTAAAGCGGCCAAATTAAAGCAGGCAAAAAAAATATTTGAGACTATTTTACTTGTCCGGCCAGAGCACAAACAATCAAAACAATACGTAGAAAAAATTAAAGAATATTACAATAACAAAGCCGAGCAGTTGTATTATAAAGCTCTTGGTTTTTACAAACAGGGTCAACGTGACAGAGCGCACGCTCATTTCAAAGATGTGATCGAAATCATTCCTGACCATGCCGAGGCGCAAGAGTATATCACAAAAATTGAAAAAGAACAACAACAGGAAAAAGAAAGGATCGACTTTTTATTAAACCGGATCGACATTGCCGAATCGGAAGGCCGGCTTGTATTTGCGCTGCAAACGTGTCAGGAAATTCTGGATATCGATCCGGATAATGAAACCGCGCTGACCAGAGCCGAGGAAATCAATCAACGTTTAAACCAGTACATCCAATATCACATGCGCCGGGGACGAGTTGCTTTTGAATCACAAGACTATGCACAAGCACAACGCGCTTTTGAAACTGTTTTGACACTCAATCCTCAGCACAATGGCGCTCATGTGTACTTGAGACGCATTTCAGAAACGACATCGTCACAGACATCAACATTAATTGATTCTGTTTATCAACTGATTAAACGCCGTGAATGGAACGATGCCTATGTGCTTCTGGATTCTCTGGAAAGAATCAACCCCGGATTTGCAGAATCCGATTCTCTGCGCGAGTATCTTGACAGAAAAATCGATGCTAATAAAAAATTGACTATTGCGCGCAATCACATGCTGGACGAAGAGTATGCCCAGGCAATGTCGATTCTAAATCAGATTGTCGAAAAAAATCCAAATTATGAAAATGCGTTTCTTCTTCGCACCCGTTGCCAGCAGCAAATGGATCGCTATGCTGAAAATTACTATAATCGCGGTATTCGTCACTATACAGAGGAAAATTACCAAAAAGCCATCAATGCCTGGAACAAGGTGCTGGAAGTTAATCCAAATCACAAAGGCGCGATAGAATATATTCGCCGGGCGCGCGAACGTCTGGAGGCGTTGGAAAGATTACCCCATGATGAAAAAGTGAGATAAGATAATTTTTAGTGAATTTTAGTGCTTTTGTGTTTTCGCCAAAGGAAGAAGCAGCCACTAAATCACTAAGACTCAAAAGAACACGAAAATAATTTAGTGGAATTTGGTGTTTTAGTGATTTCGGGGCAAAGAAAAAAGCAGCCACTAAAACTCTAAATCACAAAAGGACACTAGAAATATTTTTTCTCATCCCGCCAATTTTGAAATCATGACGCTGTCGGATCGAGAATTTTTCCGATGAACAAGATCGTGTCGCTGCTGTGCTCACGGATAAAAAAGAGAAACGGATGGTCCACTCGCATAACAAAACCTTTGGGCCCCGGACCTACAGATGTCACACCCACTCCCACAGAGGTGACTGCGGCGGCCTCGGTTCCTTCTTCGTTCACATCCACAAAAGTTTTGTGCTTGACGTTATCGATATAAATATTGCCGGGTGCATTTTTACTGATTCGCGAAAAATCGGCGTTATGCTTGTCAAAAGCAACAGCCATTCCCATGTCAGAAAGGGCATCGTTTAATGTCTTGTCATATCTCATCTTGAACTTTGGCAAATGCAGCGTGCCCTTTTGCTGTGTAAAGGCACCAATCCAGTTTTTCCAGTTCGTTTTATTGAGCTGTTCAATGAGCTCGTTCAGCCCGGTTTTATCGCGCGGTAAAAAGACAGTCATGCGAAAATGCCCCTGACCATACGGCAAATCGATCACCTGCATCATGTCATTTTCGAAATAGCGGAAACGGTCATTCGTCTGAACCATCATATCGACATCTGTCGTCTGCCTGCCGATCAGTTGAAATACTTCTTCTTGCGTCTTTTCCTTGTCAAATTCAAAAGTCCAGGTGCCGTTAAAATAAATCGCGTTTATCAGGAACATGATCATTGAAGGCTGAATCTCGTCGATAATCTGGTCAATTTTGTTGTTTGTCTGCTCGCTGACCCAGCTATTGATGATGTTTACTGATTTCGGGTTGTTAAAATCCAGTGGCCGGACAGCAGCATCAAAATATTTTTTGTTCACATCCAAAAAATCAGCTTCAACCTGGAATGTGTCCCGGTACCATATTGAATTGGCAATATCGAATTGGACTCGCGAATCAGCCGTAGTCAACAGCTCGATCAAACTGTTGTAAGCCTTGTTTATTTCCCCACGATCCATATCCAGGCTCAGCGTCGAGCGCATGGCTGTTTCTGTCGTGCCCTCTGCTCCGTTCAGAGTCATGCCGAGCGCCATGGAAACACTAAGTGGTGAGATGAATTGGTTTTTTTCAGGTTCGCTTTGATGCAGTTCATGAAAAAAACGGAATCCGAACGACGTGCTGGCCTGATTAATTTGCTGCTCTGATTTTGTTAGAGCCCGGATATTGCCTTTTAACGGTGTTACCCCAAAATCACGTGAGCAGGAAAATGTCAAAAATAAAATACCTGCTAACATCAATGATAATCCTTTCATGGCCAATCCTCCTGAGAATAAAACAAGTGAACTCTCTCCCCCAAATAAACATTGATTTCTTGAAACAATTTTGTTAATTTTAAAGTTTCTCATGCGTTTAACTTTTCCAGGAGCAAAAAGGTTCATTTATGCAACAAAAATATATACGAAATTTTTGTATTATAGCACATATTGATCATGGCAAATCCACCCTCGCCGACCGGTTTTTGGAATTGACGCACACGCTCACTGAAAGCGAAATGAAGGAGCAGGTTTTGGACAGCATGGACCTCGAGCGTGAACGTGGCATTACCATCAAAATGCACGCCATTACCATGAAATACGATGCCAAAGATGGGCAGTCCTACATGCTCAATCTCATCGACACGCCGGGACATGTGGATTTTTCGTACGAAGTCTCACGAAGCCTGGCAGCATGTGAAGGCGCGCTATTGGTTGTCGACGCGGCTCAGGGCATTGAAGCGCAGACAGTCAGTAATCTTTATCTGGCGCTTGAACATGATCTGGAAATCATTCCGGTGATCAATAAAATCGATCTGGCAAGCGCGCAGACTGAGCATGTTAAACAACAGCTCATCGACATGATGGGCTGCTCTGAGGATGACATTTTACTGGCCAGCGCGAAGAAGGGCACCGGTGTCCAGCAGCTCCTGGAAGCTATTGTGAACCGTGTTCCTCCACCCAGCAGCGATGAAACCTCTCCCCCCCGTGCGCTCATTTTTGATTCGGTTTTCAATTCCTACCGGGGCGCAATTGCCTATATTAGAGTTGTTGAAGGCTCTATTAAAAAGGGCCAGGACATAAAATTCATGTCCTCCGGCAAAGTATTCGAAGTGCAGGAGCTTGGTAAGTTTAGGCTTAAACCTGTTGAAAAAGAGATTCTTTACGCCGGCGAGGTAGGCTATCTCATTGCCGGTGCCAAGGATGTCAAAGACACCAAAGTCGGTGATACTATCACTAGTGCTGAAAATCCCGCGCCAAAACCTTTACCCGGTTATCGCGAGGTGAAACCGATGGTTTTCAGCGGATTGTTTCCATCAGACACGGAAAGTTACGAAGATCTGAGAAATGCCCTGGAGAAATTGATTCTGAACGACTCGGCACTTTATTTTGAACCCGAATCTTCGGTCGCGCTTGGTTTTGGCTTTCGCTGTGGATTCTTGGGTCTGCTTCACATGGAAATTATTCAAGAACGCCTGGAACGGGAGTATGAACTCGATCTGGTCACGACCGTGCCGAATGTGGAATTTCACTGTTACACGACTGAGGGAAAAGTGTTAAAAATTGATAGTCCGGCTGACCTCCCGAAAGCTGGCGATATCGATCGCATCGAGGAACCTTACATTTCCGCCAGCATCATGACCCCGGCAGAATATATCGGCAACATCATGACGCTGTCCCAGGAACGCCGGGGCATTTATCTTAACACTGAATATATTGACAAAGAACGGGCTTATCTGCATTACGAGTTTCCGCTGACCGAAGTCATCTTTGATTATTACGACCGCCTCAAATCCACCACCCGGGGTTATGCTTCTTTTGATTACGAGTTTTTGGAATACCGGCAAGCGGACATGGTCAAGCTGGATATTCTGCTGAACGGCGATCCTGTGGATGCGCTCTCTGTGATTGTGCACCGCGACAAGGCGTATCAATGGGGACGGCGGGTGTGTGAAAAACTCAAAGAGTTGATCCCACGGCAAATGTATCAGGTCGCGATTCAGGCGGCCATTGGCAGCAAGGTCATCGCCCGTGAAACCGTCCAGGCATTGAGAAAAAATGTGACTGCTAAATGTTATGGTGGCGATATTACCCGAAAGCGCAAACTGCTCGAACGCCAAAAAGAAGGTAAAAAGCGCATGAAACAACTCGGCAAAGTTGAAGTACCGCAAGAAGCGTTTTTGGCTGTGCTGAAAACGGATTGATTGTCGATGCGAATTCATCCATTGTCCTCAAGGAAATTTCAGATCACAGATAACACAGATGAAACTGATTGACAAAGATATTTTGATCAAAATCCATGAATACCCGTTTCTATCTGTTCAAAAAGGCATCGGCACGCTGTTGCGGGGATTATGGAAAAAATATCCTGAGGAGGTTGATGCATTTTTGTTGAAATGGAAAGATCAATGCGGCAGGCTAATTGTCCAGTACGCCACAGAAAAAATGGACAAAGAGTACAGAAAAAAATGAAATTTGAAAATGCTAATCTGGAAAGATTGATTGAAGATATTCTTTAAAAAATAAAACTCTTTTCTTGTCTTCTGAATCAAAGAGAAACGACTCAACGTCTTTTGCCATAACTTCCATATTAATATCGTTACATGTCTTTTCAATCGCATTTTTAAGCGTAATCGGATTGCCGTGTATAATGCGAAGACGTGTATAATGCGAAGACACGTCCCACCCATAAAAGACAGGAAATTTGCGTGCTTGCTCCCATAAATTATATCCAGAATTTTATATTGTAGGTATTCCCGAACCATGAATCTGGGAAATTTATGCAAGAACTCTGGATAAAAAGATTTAATTTCATTTAGTTTTAACATTTAAAACTTCATTAAAAAGGCTTGTTCGTTTATCAAGCACCGCATGGTGAAGATAATTATTATAAAACTGCAATTTTTCAAAAGAGAAACGTTTATAAATAATATCCACATTCCAGCGCAGGGATTCAATGTCAGACGAATCCTGTATCTCTGGATGCAGATAGAGATAATCGATTACAGCTTTTTCCGGTTCTGCTACGCTATAGCGGACATTTTTCCATGTTTCAAGTGTATATCCAAAGAATCAAAATTTTGGACTTGTTATGAAAACACTTTTTCAGCTATCGCACCCCAATGATCAATTTGTTCTTTTCTCTATTCATCAATGATTGGAAAAACGATATCAGATGATCACCGATATCAATAATCGATTGAATGAACTATCACTAAACTTGCAAAAAGTTGTTACCCCTGTTTAAGGGTTTTTTTTATGAAATTTATTTCGGATATACAATAATAGCGCTGAATTATGTTATCTGAACGATTTTATTCAGACCCAAGCAGCGGCAAAATCTCTGTTTGAATATCCCCGAAAATATTAATCTGTCCTTCTTCAGTGATGAACACATCGATTTCTGTGCGGAAGCCCATTTTTTTCTCCGGCAAATAAATGCCAGGCTCGATGGAAAAGCAGGTTCCCGGCAATAATTTACGCTCGTCTTTGGTTTCGAGATTATCCATGTGCACGCCGTTGCCGTGCACTTCCTCGCCAATGTTATGTCCGGTGCGGTGCACAAAATAATCACCATAACCGGCTTTTTCGATGACACCGCGACACGTTTTGTCCACTTCCCAGCCGTAAATCGGCTCGCCTTTTTTAAAGCGTTCGCGGATCAAATCCACTGCGGTTTCTCTGGCGTTGCAGATGATGGCGAATATATCCGCCATCTTTTCCGGAACTGTTTCGCCGATGAATCCCATCCAGGTGATATCGTAATAAATGCTGCCCGGGGTGTTTTTTTTAGCCCACAAGTCCAGGAGCACCAGGTCGCCTTTTTTCATCTTGAAACTGTTTTCAGCAGTCGGTTCAAAATGCGGGTCGGCAGCGTTTTCGTTTATAGCAACAATTGGTCCGTCCGGCCAGGTCATATTATTTTGCCGCATTTCGTCGTGCATAAACTGCTGTATGTCAAACTCGGATGGATACTCCCCCTTTTTTATGCGGTCGGCAATTTCTTTAAACGTATCATCTTTTACCTTCTGCATCACCTCACCGGCTTTTTGATGGCTTTTCCAGTCTTCCATGGAAAGGTGAGCTTCAAATTGGCCGACCAGATCGCCACTGGAGACGACATTGATTCCGAAACTGCGAACTAAATCAATGGTACCGGCATCGACAAGGGAAACGTAGGGGATCGCGTTCATTGGCGAATATTGCATGGCCACTGTGCGCATATCTTTTAAAAGTCCTTGAAGCAACGAATGCTGCTGTTGCCACGAAAGATAGACATGTTTGTCACCGGGCAAGTGGTCGCATCGCCAGGCTTCAATCTGGTGGACCAGTTTTTGAGGCGTTCCATTGGCTGGAATAAAATAAAACCACCGTCGCGTAGAAGGACGGTTTCTGTCCATTTGCAGCACCCGCGCGGCAATCGGGTCGCGGTCGTGAAAATCGTAAAACAGCCAGCCATCGAGTTTACTGTCCTGCAATGCCTTTTGAATTTTCCGCACATCCATCCTGAGGTCCCCTTCCTGTATTACTTGTTCAAATTTGACCGGATTAACCGTCTGATATGGCCATTGATGTTCTCAAGTTCTTCAGAGTACGTAGCGGCATTTTTAAGACAATCCAAATCCTTGGCCAGGATAAAAAGATAATTCACCTCTTCGAGAGCGACAAGAGCTTCACGATAAAAATGGACTTTGGCTTTTTTGTTTCGTTTTTTAAAACCGATAGCAATGTTGCTGGGAATATCAAGGATTCGCTCTTTGGTCAGTTCTCCCAAGAACTTGCCCCCTTTGCTAAACTTTGCAGTGAAAATGTCTTGTGCAAGTTTGTGGGCTTTTTGCCAGACAATCAAATCCTGGAATGATTCTACTTTTGAGCTCATAAAATAACCTTTCTCATAATTGTGAGCACTTTTGTTAGGGATTTGGCAAATATAAGTATTTTATAAATTTATCAATTTTTCAGGGTAATTGCAATAAAATTAATGGAATTCCTGGTCGAATACTAATCATCATCAAACATAGAAATAACATTGCCTTTGCCATAACCTCTGTGTTGCGATTGTTTTTTCTGCCTTGGCTCTTCCCTGTCAGGAGATTCGACTCGTGAAATGTGCATGAGGATTTTGTTCATTGTAAAAGTCTGGCCGCGCATCTGATCTTCATCTAAAATCCAGGTAATTTTTTGTAAAGGAATGGTCAAAATAAGCAACGATAATTGCCACCAGCCTTTTTTCCGGTCCGGGGCTACTTTTTCTACCCGGGCAAAAAACGCCGGCTCATCGTCTGAATGGACTAGTACAACTTCTCCCGGTTTGAACATTTGGCCATACGGGATCATTCCTGCTCCTTTCTCAAAACTTGTTCGTATTTAATTATTCTATGGATTATATTCTAAAAAGTCAAGCCTGCATTTACAGAAAAGCCTTGATTCTATCCAAGTTTGTTATTAATATTTAACAATTTAATGAACAAAAAAAAGTGATTAAAAGAAAGCGCCACTTTTTATTTATGAACAATGATATTAAAGCGACCATCATCGACGCCACCGGCCTGGAGAGGACACTCACCCGGCTCGCTCACGAGATTATCGAACGCAATTCAGGTGCAGATAATTTGGCACTGGTTGGAATTCGTACCAGAGGTGCTCCTATTGCTGAACGATTAGCGCGAAAAATAGGGCAAATTGAAAAAAAGGACGTGCCGCTTGGCGTTCTTGATATTACCCTTTATCGGGATGATTTCCGGCACCGCCTCAAACAACCATCAGTGCGAAAAACCGATATCCCTTTTAATCTCGATGACGTCATTGTCGTTTTAATTGATGATGTGCTTTACACGGGCCGTACGGTCCGGGCGGCTATCGATGCGCTTCTGGATTATGGCCGTCCATCCAGCATTGAACTGGCTGTTCTCATCGACCGTGGCCATCGCGAACTGCCTATCCAGCCGGATTTTGTCGGCAAAAAAATCGTTACATCCATTGGCGAAGAGGTAAGAGTGCATCTTGTTGAAGTTGAAGGCGAGGATTGCGTCTTGTTGGTGAATGCTCCGGAGAATGTTTAAATGGCTATTTCAATTTCTCATTTACTCGGGTTGGAAGGTGTGTCAGCTCAGGATATTTCTACAATTCTTGATACGGCTGACTCTTTCAAAGAAGTGCTGGCTCGCCCCATTCCCAAAGTGCCGACGTTGCGGGGAAAAACAGTTCTAAATTTGTTTTACGAACCGTCCACCCGGACACGCATTTCTTTTGAACTGGCAGAAAAACGATTGTCCGCAGATACGATTAATTTTTCCAAAACAACAAGCTCGGTGCAAAAGGGCGAAACTTTAAAAGACACCATTCGCAATATCGAAGCGATGAGGGTCGACATGATTGTTGTTCGTCATAGCGCCGCTGGTGTGCCGCTGTTTTTAACAAAATGTTCCGACGCGGCTGTGATTAACGCCGGTGACGGCAAGCACGAACACCCGACCCAGGCCTTGCTGGATATGCTGTCACTTCGAGACAAGTTTGGCATATTAAAAGGACTCAAAGTCGCCATTATTGGTGACATCCTCCACAGCCGGGTTGCCGGATCGAATATTCGCGGATTGCTGACCATGGGCGCCGAAGTTATGGTTTGCGCACCGAAAACCTTGATTCCACCTGGCATTAATGACCTGGGCGTTCATGTCACTTTTGATATTAATCAGGCTATTGAATGGGCCGATGCCCTGAACGTTCTGCGCATCCAGCTCGAACGGATGGAACGAGGCATGTTCCCGACAATTCGGGAATATCATATCCGCTTTGGCGTGACCAAACAACGAATTGAACGGGCAAAAAAGGAGATCACTATTTTGCATCCGGGCCCTATTAATCGCGGGGTGGAACTTGACAGTGATGTGGCTGACTCGGATGCGTCGATCATCCTGGAACAGGTCACCAATGGCGTCGCAGTCCGGATGGCGGTGCTTTACTTGTTGAGCGGGCTCGAGGGAGGTGTGGAATAAAGCAGGGTGATTTTATGAATGTTATCAAAGAAAAAAATATCTTATTACGCGGCGGCGAGATCATTGATCCGGTTTCCGGCAAAAGAGAACTGAAAGATATTGTTATTGTCAATGGCAAGATCGATAAAATTGGCAAAATTGATGAGAATTTTTCCGGGGAGGTGCATGATGTTTCCGGACATCTCATTACACCTGGATTGTTAGACATGCACGTGCACCTGAGAGAACCGGGCCGCGAAGATGAGGAAACCATCGAAAGCGGATGCGCCGCTGCTATGGCCGGAGGATTTACCGGGGTGTGTCCCATGCCGAACACGATGCCACCTTGCGATAACCAGGAAGTGGTTCGCTTTTTGAAAAAGCGGTCCGAGCAACTCCTGGTCGATCTCTATCCGGTAGCAACGATTACCAAAGGCAGAAAAGGTGAAGAAATCACCGAAATGGCGGATTTGATTCACGCCGGTGCCGTGGCATTTTCCGATGACGGCAGTCCGGTACTGAACAGCCGTGTTATGCGTTATGCCATGGAATATGCCAGCATGGTTAACGCCCCGATTATTGATCACTCTGAAGACACCTCTCTTTCTGCTGGCGGACATATGAACGAGAGCATCATGTCCACACGACTCGGCATTCAGGGTATTCCGAACGCTGCAGAAACGGTGATGATTGCCAGAAATATTGAACTGGCTCGTTTAACTGGCGGTCACGTTCACATTGCACACCTTTCAACAAAAGAGGGCGTCGCTCTGATTCGCAGGGCAAAGGAGGAGGGAATCAGCATTTCTTGCGAAGTCACGCCGCACCACATTTTTTTCACTGACAAAGATCTTGTCGAATTTGATACAAATCTCAAGATGAACCCACCGCTTCGGACAACCAAAGATGTCGAAGCGCTAAAGGAAGGTTTACGCGACGGCACGATCGATGTGTTTGCTTCAGATCACGCTCCGCATGCTATCCAGGAAAAAGATGTTGAATTCAATGCAGCGCCCTTTGGAATTCTCGGCCTGGAAACCATGCTCGGAGCGCTTTTGGGGGAAATTGTCAACACCAATGTTATAACCATTGAACAAATGATCGCAAAAATGAGTGCCAATCCAAGGCGCATCCTCAACCTTTCTCCGGTAGAAATAAAGAAAGGTGAACCGGCAAATTTGACTATTTTTCATCCGAGCCGAAAATTCAAGGTTGACGCCAACAAACTGCACTCACTTTCCCGCAACACTCCTTTTGATGGCATCGAATTACCGGGAAAAGTTTACGGTGTTGTCAACAATGGTTATGCGCAATGGCATTAAGAATACATGGCTTATCGTTTTAAGGGATGTTCTGAACCTGCGGAAAAGTCAATTTGGGGAAACGGTTTAATATAAAGTATGGCACAGAAACCCATTTTTAACTTGATTTTAATCGGATTTCTTTATATATTTTCAGACTTTGCGTGTTATAAAGAATAAAAGGAGAGTTTCAATTGAAAACGTATTCACCAAAACCAGGCGATATTGAGAAAAAATGGTATAAAATTGACGCCGAAGGACAGGTGCTTGGGCGGCTGGCGTCCAGGATAGCCCAGATTGCTCGCGGCAAACATAAACCGTCGTGGGCGCCGCACGCCGACGTGGGTGATTATGTTGTTGTTGTCAATGCTGACAAAATCAAAGTAACGGGACGCAAACCGGAACAAAAACGATATTATCATCATTCCGGATACGCAGGCGGTTTGAGAGCCAAGCCTTATAAAGAAGTCATAGCCCAAAAGCCGGAATTTGTATTGCGCGAAGCGGTTCGCGGCATGCTGCCCCGCAATCGCCTTGGCCGCAAACTTTTAAAACATGTGAAAATATATGCGTCCCCTGACCACCCGCACGAAGCACAGCAGCCTGAAACTTTAGAATTATAAGCTGCTTAACTGGAATCAAGGAGATATAATGAAAGGAAATTATTCTTACGCAACCGGTCGACGAAAGAATTCTGTAGCTCGAGTCTATTTAAAACCGGGGAACGGCAAAATTGTTGTCAATAATCGTGATTTACTGGATTATGTTCGCCGTGATACATTGAAAATGGTCATCGAACAACCACTGGTTGTGACAGAAACGCTTGGCACCATGGATATTGAAGCCCATGTCAAAGGCGGTGGATTATCCGGTCAATCCGGTGCATTACTGCTGGGAATCGCCAGAGCATTGGTTAAAAATAATGAAGAATTTAAACCAATACTCCGCAAAAACGGTTTTCTGACTCGTGATCCCAGAATGGTTGAACGTAAAAAATACGGCCAGCCGGGTGCGCGAAAACGCTATCAATTCTCTAAACGTTAAAATTTATATAATCAATACGCACATTCTTCCTTTTGGGGTGCCCGCAGTGCGGGACATGCAACCCGGAAGAATGGAGGATTAACCCCAAAAAACAGGATGAACTATGGCTGATATTACGATCCAGGATTTACTGCTTGCCGGATGCCATTTCGGCCATCTGACACGAAGATGGAACCCCAAGATGAAACCTTTCATCTTTATGGAACGAAATGGTATTCATATAATCGATCTTAAAAAAACACTTTCCAGTCTGGAAGAAGCCCAGAAAGAAGCGGCAAAAATCGCCCGCAATGGCGAGGATATGCTGTTTGTGGGCACTAAAAAACAAGCCCGGGACATTATAAAACTGGAAGCAGAACGCTGCAATATGCCCTACGTCACAGAGCGATGGCTGGGCGGCACGCTGACAAATTTTGTCACCATTAAACGCAGCGTAAAGCGCTTAAAGAATCTGGAAAAATTAGCCACCGACGGTACGTATGACAAAGTAACGAAAAAAGAGATTCTTCAAATAGAGCGGGAAAAAGCAAAGCTCAATAAAGATCTCGGCGGCATCCGCGACATGAACCATATTCCGGGCGCGGTTTTTGTTGTTGATGCCAAAAAAGAAGCAATCGCTGTCCGAGAAGCGAACCGTTTAAACATTCCGGTTTTTGCTTTGCTGGATACCAATTCCGACCCGGAACCAATTGATTTTCCGATTCCGTGTAATGACGATGCATTCAAGGCGATCAACCTGATTACGCACGCCATTGCTGACGCACTTCTCAGTGGCAAAGCAGGCAAGCAAGAACAAGAGATGGCTGAACAAGCCGAGCAAATGGAAGCAAAAGAGTCTGAATAGAACTTTTCTACGATATTCAATTTCAAAGATACAGGAGATAAAAAATGGCCAATTTATCGGCAACTGAGGTAAAAAAACTGCGAGATAAAACCGGTGCCGGTATGATGGATTGCAAAAAGGCACTCACAGAAACAAACGGTGATATGGAAGCTGCCATCGATTATCTGCGGAAAAAAGGCATTGAAAAGGTTGAGAAAAAAGCCGGCAGAGCCACAGAACAAGGTACAGTGTATGCATATATTCATCCCGGTGGCCGAATTGGCTCCATGGTTGAAATAAATTGCGAAACAGATTTTGTTGCCAGAACAGACGATTTTCAAAACTTTGCCAAAGATATTGCCATGCAAGTTGCGGCTTCACGACCCAGGGTTGTTTCGCGCGACCAGTTAACTCAGGCAGATATCGACCGTGAAATGGAAGTTTATCGCGGTCAGGCCAGAGAACAGGACAAACCGGAACATGTGATCGATAAAATGATTACCGGCAAGATGAATAAATATTATGAAGAATCTTGTTTGCTGGAACAACCTTTTGTTAAAGATACAAACAAGACGATTCAGGATTATCTCAAAGAAACCATTGCTACACTCGGTGAAAATATAATCATTCATCGTTTTGCCCGGTTCGAAATAGGTGAATAACTTTCAAGAGCGAAGCATAATGCTTCGCTCTTTTTATTTATATCCGTAGCAAAGAGCTCTTTATGTCGAATAAATTAGCGTTCAAGCGTGTTATTTTAAAACTGTCCGGCGAAGCGTTGATGGGCGGCAATAGCAGATTAGGTATCGATCCGGATACGGTCAATCAAATCAGCCTAGAAATCAGCGAAGTTGCTCATATGGGTGTGCAGATCGGTATTGTTGTTGGAGGCGGAAATATTTTTCGCGGATTTTCAGCCAGCGCCCGGGGCATGGACAGAGTGACAGCCGATTATATGGGTATGCTGGCAACATGTATGAATGCTTTGGCACTGCAAGATTATCTTGAACGTTATGACTTGCAAACACGAGTTTTAACGGCCATCAAAATGGAAGAACTGGCAGAACCTTTTATTCGCCGACGCGCGATCACTCATTTGCAAAAAGGACGCGTGGTTATCTTTGGTGGCGGTACAGGTAATCCATATTTTACGACCGATACAGCAGCCACACTTCGCGCTATCGAAATTGAAGCGGATGCGATCTTGAAAGGCACCAAAGTTGACGGCGTGTATGACAAGGACCCGATCGAGCATCAGGATGCTGTAAAATATTCAAGTCTCACATATATGGATGTGATTCAAAATAAACTCCGAGCCATGGATACCACGGCTGTTACTTTATGCATGGAAAACAATCTTCCACTTGTCGTGTTTAAACTACTTGAAAAAGGAAATCTCCAAAGAATTGTCTTGGGAGATCAAATTGGAACCAAAGTAAGTGGTGAGGAAAATGATTGAAGACGTAAAAAAAGACTCAAAGCAACGGATGGAAAAAGCTGTTGACGTTGTCAGAAGCGAATTCGCAAAGTTACGTACCGGCAAGGCCACGCCAGCTTTGCTTGATGGAATCAAGGTCGAATATTACGGCACGACTGTACCGATCAAACAAGTCGCAAATGTAAGTGCTCCTGAACCGCGGCTTCTTGTGATTCAGCCATGGGAAAAAAGCATGCTGTCTATCATTGAAAAAGCTATTCTCAAATCGGATCTAGGATTGAATCCAACGAACGACGGTATTGTGATCCGCATTCCCATTCCACAACTTACTGAAGATCGACGCAAAGACCTGGTCAAAGTAGCCAAGAAAAATGCCGAAGATGGCAAGGTGGCAATCCGAAACATCCGGCGCGATGCCAATGACGCGTTAAAAAAAGCGGAAAAAGACTCTGAAATCTCTGAAGATGAAATGCATAGCGGTCAGGAAGTTATTCAGAAACTGACAGATGAGTATACCAGCAAAATCGACGAGCTTTTGGATCACAAAGAAAAAGAAATCATGACTGTTTAGCCCGGCCGACACCCGTTTATTAAAACGGCCGGGAATTGATTTCCGCCTTTTTTAATGTGTGATTCTGGTTTCTGGAAAGCATTTCACAGTTTTTTTAGGGGAAAGCGGATTGTTTTACCTCTGCAAATATTTATGTGCTGCGGCTGCTGCCTGACGACCCTGTGTGATAGCCCGCACAACCAGAGAGGCACCGGACACACTATCACCGGCAGCAAACACACCCGCAACGGAAGTCATTGCATTTTCATACGTAACAATATTTTCGCGTTCATCCAGCGTTACTCCCATACCGGAAATCAGAGCGCCGGGCTCGACATGCAAAAAACCCATAGCCAGTAGAACAAGGTCCGCCTTTAATTCGAATTCCGAACCTCTTCGCTCGCGCATTTTCCACTGACCGTTTTCATCTTTTTGCCAATCCAGACGAACAGCGCGCAGTTTTTCAACCTTTTTATGACCAACCAGCTCTTTGGTTAAAATGCTCCAGTGCCGTTGACATCCCTCTTCATGCGAACTTGATGTGCGGTAAATTCTGGGCCATTCAGGCCAGGGATTTCTGGCGGATCTGGTTTTTGGCGGTTCCGGCAGCAATTCAATCTGGGTCACACTTTTGGCTCCCTGGCGAATACTTGTGCCCACGCAATCTGAGCCGGTATCCCCGCCACCGATCACCACGACATTTTTCCCCGTGGCAGAGATTCGACCTTTTTTTATCTGATCACCGGCATTGATTCTATTCTGCTGGGTTAAAAAATCCATGGCATAATGGACCCCTTCAAGTTCCCGTCCCGGAACGTTCAGATCGCGAGGAACCGTTGCACCGCCGGCAATGACAATAGCATCAAAAATTCGCTTTAGATACCGCGCAGATATATCAACACCCACCTCTACGGAGGTCTCAAAAGTAACGCTTTCTTCTTCCATTTGCTGCAACCGGCGGTCGATAATAGATTTCTCCAGCTTGAAATCCGGGATGCCATAGCGCAACAAACCGCCGATACGGTCGGCGCGTTCCATAACGACCACCTCGTGACCGCGCCGTGCCAATTGCTGGGCCGCAGCCAGGCCGGCAGGCCCTGAGCCGACAACCACGACTTTTTTACCGCTACGCCGCGCCGAGCGCTGAGGATGAATCCAGCCCTCCCGGAATCCGCGCTCAATGATCTGCAGTTCGATATGTTTAATATTGACAGCAGAACCGTTGATCGCCAGCGTACACGCTGCTTCGCACGCTGCCGGACAAATCCGGCCAGTGATTTCCGGAAAATTATTTGTCGAATGTAGAATGTCCAAAGCATCACGCCACCGGTCACGATAAATCATATCATTGTAATCCGGGATGCGGTTCGCCACCGGACAGCCATAGGCGTGACACGACGGCACGCCACAATCCATACAACGTGCAGCCTGCTGGTGCAATTGTTCCCGCGAAAGCAAAAGTTCGAATTCTTTGAAATTTTTTATTCGCTGGTGCACCAGCTCTTTTGGCGCATCTTCGCGTATATATTCTAAAAAACCGGTTGGTTTAGCCATCAAACACCTCCTCGGTCGCCGCTACCGTTTCGTCATGGGTTTCTTCCTTGACGCGCATCCGTTCAAGCACTTTGCGGTAATCAATCGGGATCACTTTGACAAACAATGGCAGTTGAGCTTCCCAATTATCAAGAATGAATTTAGCACGGATACTTTTTGTATACTGATAATGATTCTCGATCATTGTTTTCAAGGTTTGACGGTCGTCCTTGTGCCATACGCTTTCCAGATCGACCATATCCAGATTACAACGGGTGTCAAACATTTCTGTCTCATCATAAACATAGGCAATGCCGCCGCTCATGCCAGCGGCAAAATTGTGCCCGGTTCGCCCAAGAATAACAGCTATGCCGCCGGTCATATATTCGCAGCCGTGCTCGCCGACACCTTCGACCACACCTCTGGCGCCACTGTTACGAACCATAAAACGCTCACCAGTAGCCCCGTTGATGTATACTTCTCCTCCTGTTGCGCCGTAGAGATTCACATTGCCAACGATAATATTGTCGTGAGCGTCAAATCCTGCATTCTCAGGCGGCACGACAACGATTCTCCCGCCAGACATGCATTTGCCCATGTAATCATTAGCATCACCTTTGAGGGTCATATTGATACCTGGTGCCAAAAAAGCGCCAAAGCTCTGACCAGAAGACCCGTTAAAAGTGATATCGATTGTCCCGTCTGGCAACCCGCTGGCACCGCGCTTTTTGGTCAGATACCCGCTTAACCGTGCTCCTACAGTCCTGTGAATATTTCGCACCGGCATTTCAATTTTTACCGGTTCACCATTGTCGATGGCAGGCCCGGCTTTTTTAATAAGCTCATTATCCAGTTCTTCATAGTGATTTGGCTCTTGCTGGCGCACTTTGTGCAAAGACGTTTCTGAACTAATCTCGTAATGGAGTAGCGGCTTGAGATCGAGCGTCTTGGCTTTCCAGTGTTTTTTGGCTGGTTTAAAATCAAGCATATCAACCCGACCGACCATTTCCTCCACGGTCCTGAATCCAAGTTGCGCCATGTATTCGCGGAATTCTTGCGCCATAAAACGCAGGAAACGTTCCACATAATCAGGGCTACCGCCAAAGCGTTCCCGCAGCCTCGGGTCTTGTGTTGCCACACCAACGGGACAGGTGTTCAGATGACACTTTCTCATCATAATGCAGCCCAGGGTAATCAGCATGGCTGTTCCAAAACCGTATTCTTCAGCACCCAATAATGTCGCAATTGCCAGGTCCCGGCCGGTTTTTAATTGACCGTCCGTTTGGATACGGATCCGGTCGCGAAGTTTATTGTTCACCAGAGACTGCTGCGTTTCAGCAACGCCGAGCTCCCATGGAAGCCCGCAATGTTTTATTGCAGACAGCGGCGACGCGCCGGTGCCGCCATCGTGACCGGAAATTAACACAGTATCGGCCTTGGCTTTGGCCACTCCGGAAGCGATGGTTCCCACGCCGACCTCGGATACCAGTTTCACCGAAACTTTGGCATCCGGATTGACCGCTTTGAGATCAAAAATAAGTTGAGCCAGGTCCTCGATAGAATAGATATCGTGATGCGGCGGCGGCGAAATCAGCGTTACTCCCGGTGTAGTATGCCGGACACGGGCAATTCCAACATTGACTTTATGGCCCGGCAATTGCCCGCCTTCTCCAGGTTTTGCACCCTGCGCCATTTTGATTTGCAACTCATCCGCGTTCATCACATATTCGGTGGTGACACCAAACCTGCCAGAAGCAATCTGTTTGATGCGCGAACGTTTGCTATCACCATTAGGCAGGGCAATATATCTCACCGGGTCCTCCCCGCCCTCGCCGGAATTGCTCCGGGCGCCTAAACGGTTCATGGCAATGGCAATTGATTCGTGCGCTTCCTTGCTTATTGAACCGAACGACATGGCTGCACCGACGAATCGCTGAGTAATTTTTTCAACTGGTTCGACCTGGTCAATAGGGATAGATTTTACCTTCTTGAAATCGAGCAGACTGCGCAGCACCGTACGTTCACTTGCTTTCTTATCCACATACCGGCTGTATTCTTTAAAAATCTGATAATCATTCAACCGTGTCGCCAATTGCAATTTATAGATCGATTCGGTTGTCCACATGTGGGCTTCTCCGCCCTTGCGGATGTGATACGCACCGCCGGCATCGAGCAGGGCAGGAATCGGTTCATCGACCGGATAGGCTTTACGGTAACGGCGTTTCACTTCTTTAGCAATTTCATCAAGTCCGAGCCCCTCAATCCGGGAAGCTGTATTGGTAAAATATTTATTGATAACCTTTCGGTTCAATCCGATTGCTTCATAAATCTGAGAACCAAAAAAACTGTGAACTGTGGAAATACCCATCCGGCTCATGGTTTTGAGCAGTCCTTTTTTCACTGCGGTGATGTAATTATCCATCGCGACTTCTGGAGAATGAATGTAATCCATGTGATTGGTTTTCACGAGTTCTCGAATAGAAGCAAAAGCCAGGTAAGGACAAATTGCATCGGTACCAAAAGCGACAAGAATCGAAAAGTGCATTACTTCACGGACTTCGCCTGTTTCGACGACGATACCAGCAGAGGTTCGCAAACCTTCTTTTATCAAAAATTGATGCAACCCGGATGCAGCAAGCAGTATAGGAATCGCTGCCCGCTCATGGTTCATATTCTTGTCAGTTAAAATGAGCAGGGTAGCACCGTCCTCAATCGCCTTTTTTGCTTGCTGGAAAACGGACTCTAGCCCAGCCTGCAAAGATTTGCCGCCGCCTTCCACAGAGAAAAGGATATCAATTTCAGCCGTATTGATATAAGGATTCTCAGCCTGACGGATTCGTGCCACATCTGCCGGCGTCAATACCGGGTGCTGGAGTTTCAGACCACGGTAGTGCTCCGGTGTTTCTTCGAGGAAATTTTTTTCACGGCCGACAAAACTCTCCAGAGACATCATTAATTCTTCACGATAAGGATCGATTGGTGGATTTGTGACCTGTGCAAAGAGCTGCTTGAAATAGCTGAACAGTAGCTGGGGCCGGTCTGATAACACGGCCAGAGAAGTGTCATTACCCATGGAACCGACCGGCTCCTGTCCGCGAATGGCCATCGGCGCGAGAATCATCCGCATATCTTCATCTGTATAATTAAAAGCGAGCTGCTGAATTCGCAGTTCATCGCTTTCCATGCGCGGAACGCGTGCCGGTGCGAATAATCCACGCAATTCAATATGATTGTTTTTCACCCATCGCCGGTAAGGCCGCTGCCGGGATATTTTTGACTTTATTTCATTATCCGGAACAATCCGGTTTTGTTTCAAATCGACGAGAAACATTTTACCGGGTTGAAGACGCCCCCGTTTAAGAATACGGTCCGGAGCAAGTGGGAGCACTCCCGTTTCCGATGCCATGACTACGAGTCCGTCTTTGGTTACCGTATATCGTGCCGGTCGCAGACCGTTTCTATCCAAAGTAGCGCCGATGTAGCGGCCATCTGTAAAAGCAATCGCAGCCGGGCCATCCCAAGGTTCCATGAGCGCCGAGTGATATTCATAAAAAGCTCGTTTGTCTTCACTCATGTGAATTTTCTGGCCATGCGCTTCAGGAATCATCATCATCATTGCATGTGGAAGCGAACGTCCGGCGCGGACAAGCAATTCAAACGCATTATCAAAAACGGCAGAATCGCTGCCCGTTTCATTCAGCACAGGAAGGAGTTTCTCGAGATCATCGCCGAATAATTCAGAGTGCATTTTGGACTCCCGCCCCCGCATTCGGTTAATATTTCCGCGCAAGGTGTTAATTTCACCGTTATGCGCCAGCCAGCGAAACGGCTGTGCCAGATGCCAGGTCGGAAGTGTGTTGGTGCTGTATCGTTGATGCAAAATAGCAAACGCGGATTTGAACGATTTTATATTGACATCAGCGTAAAATTCAGCAAGTTGGGTTCCAGTAACAAGTCCCTTGTAAACAATAATCTGGCTGGACAGTGATGCGATGTAAAATTGGCTGGTATCGATGTTTTCCCAGGATTGGACAGTTTTCTCTGCGACTCGTCGAATAACATATAAAACGCGTTCAAAAGCAGCACTGTCATAATTGTTATTAGAGATGAAAACCTGTTCGATAACCGGTTGAGTGGATTTTGCCAGCGCGCCAAGATGAGTATCGTCGGCTGGCACTTCTCGCCAACCGAGCACGTGGCATCCCTTGTTTTTCGCAGCTTTTTCTATAGCTATGCGGCAATCCTGGCGCAAAGCCGCATCTTGCGGAAGAAATATCATACCGACCGCATAATTTCCCGGCTCTGGTAAAATAAAATTCAGATCACTCGCTGACGACTGAAAAAACTCGTCAGGAATCTGAAAAAGCACTCCGGCACCATCGCCAGTGCCCTTGTCGCCACCGATCGCGCCCCGGTGCTCAAGATTTTTCAGAATCTCAATACCGTCTGAGACAATCGTGTGTTTAGGCGTGGCATCGAGCCGCGCAATAAAACCGACACCGCAACTGTCATGTTCATAGCCGGGATCGTACAATCCGAACGGTCGAGGCCATCCGGCATTGTTTATATTCTGGTGTATTTTTCTCATAAAAGTTAAAGCCTTTTCGTTGAGACAGCTTTGCCATTAAATTTAAAAATCAAATTTATCAGATACGCCGCGTTTCCTTAACGCGGCCCGGGTTGTAATCAAAAGGGAGACGCGTTAAAAGAAACGTTCAAGGCTGGATTTGAACAAAGTGTGGTATTTATCGTTTCGTGTCTTCAAAATACTGTTTGATTTGTCGCGAAAATAAGTATTATACTGGTTAAGGAATTATTGCAAACGATATGCCATGTAATCGATAAAAGAAGCAATACTCTCCTGTCGTCGGCATTTGTTTTTATTGGACTTGTGATTTTGATAAAATGATAAATTCATTTTTGTCGTTAAACAACTTCAATTTTGTTTATTTATTCTATTTATCCTACTTTATTGTAGTTTTTTTGACTAAGGTCAGCGCAAATAAATTTATTTTTTAAAATGCGGAAAGATAGTTGTAATATCTGATTGATTTTTTATGATTTAACCGAATCACCAATAAAATCAATCTTAAGCAAATATTAATAATATAAATACAATTTTGTATTTAATGTGCAAGTGAATATACTTTTTTGTCGTCCTGCAGGCTGAGAAACATCAGAACCACACTTTTGGGGGTGCGGTTCCGCTATTCGTGTTTGACGTTTGGGAACACACTTATCTCAATTATCAAAATCAGCGTGGTGATTATGTTAATAAATTCTTTGATATTATTAACTGGCATAACATAGCCGAACGATTCGACAAGGCGCATGAATAAATGCCCCGATGTTCTTTTTCTATACCCCCGGTTGCGGCCGGGGCTTTATTTTGAACTTTGCAATAAGGGTAAAAATGATTACATTTTCATCTGTAAAAAATAATCACTACATTTTTTCGGCTGTTGTTCATGAAAGCATCTGTTATTATACCATCCTACGATCAAAAGCATGTCATTTTTGATGCGCTAAGGTCTGTAACTCAACAAAAAACCAACTTTGACTATGAAGTCATTGTTGTTGAATCTACTGGTGACGATACAGCAGAAATTATCAAACATCGTTTCCCGGATGTCAAAGTCATAGAGCTTGCTGAGCGTGCCTTTCCCGGACGCGCCAGGAATTATGCGATCGATGCTGCACAGGGTGAATATCTGGCTTTTACAGATACGGACTGCAAGGTAGATCCGAACTGGCTGCAACAGCTTGTGGATTGTCACGAACGCGGTTACAATGTTGTTGGCGGGATGGTGCGGAACGGCACACCAAAAAGCATTGTCGGTACACTCGACTATCTTCTCGAGTTCAGCGATTTCATCAAAATGGACGAGTCGTTAAACAATACCCATTTTGGCACTTGCAATGTTTCCTTTCACCGGGATATTTTCAATAGATATGGGCAATTTATCGACCAGGTCAAGGGCAGCGATAGCTTGTATTGTCGCCAGGTCAAACAAAAGGGTGAAACGCTTTTTTATCAACCCAAAGCTGTTATCTGGCACAAAAATAGAACAAAGTTGAAAAAAATTTTCAAAAACCAGTACGAATTGGGTTATGGCGCAGCTTTTAACCGACACCGTTATCAGCTAAAGGGCAAACTATTCGTAAATTATCCGATTCTCATACCACTGCTTCCTTTTGTACGCATGGCCGCCATCGGCATGCGATTGCTGCGCAATAGCCCAGTTAACTTTGTGAAATATGTGCTGCTGTCACCGCTGGTTTTTATTGTTCTTTGTGTTTATACAACCGGATTCATAAAGGGCCACAGAGAAGTGATTGGACAAGATCAATAAAGAATGTCATGTTGAGAAAGGAAATATGAATAGAGACGATCAAAACAATGCTGGAGTCACCACATCAAAAATAAAATTTTGCGATCTGCATTGCGAACATGCAGAGTTCCCCACTCAAGAGCACCTTGACGGTGCCCACAGTTGCCGGACATTCACTGCTCTGTATTGCCGCTATCTGGATCGTTTGGTGACCAAAAATGCGCCATGCGCGGCACAATTTGGTCACAAACGTCCAAAATCGAATATGTGATCTTTGAAACTACGCTTCAAGCGCTTCAGTTTCGACATAGCCCTCGCGCTCAGCATACTTTCCGAGAATCCGTTGCAGCATACGGCGACCGCGAAAGAGTCTGGACATCACCGTACCATTCGGACGATCGATGATTGCGGCAATTTCTTTATAGGAAAATCCTTCCACATCTGCTAACAAAACAACCATGCGAAATTCATCGGAAAGCTGGGAAAGAGCAGCAGTAATTTCGTCATCAAATAGATCCTCGTACTTGCTTTCATCAAACCCTTTCCATTCTCCCAATGCATTTTCATCATCATCATGTTTCAGACCATACTCGACTTTTTCGAGCTGAACATGCTGAGGAGTCCGTGCTTTTTTTCTATACTTGTTAATGAACGTATTGGTGAGGATTTTAAATATCCAGGCCTTAAAGTTAGTCCCTCTCTGGAACTTGTCAAAAAAACGATAGGCTCTCATGTAGGTGTCCTGAACCAGGTCTTCTGCTTCCTGGGTGTTTTTTGTATATCGCAACGCTGTACTGTAAAGTGAATTCATATGTTCGAATGCAACCTGTTCAAAATATTCTTTCCTGTCAACATATTGTTCATCCATAAGACCTCCCTTGGGAGTTTTTTATTCCAAATTTTCTCCTGTCATATCTTAAAACGGTTAGCAGCATAGCGATTAAAGCATAGCCTGGTGCACTGTTGCAAACACCAGTTAATAAATTGTGAAACTACCTTAATCAATGGTCTAAATGTGCGTTGTTTTAAGTAATGTAGGAGACTTGACCAATTGACTATGACAAAAGAACGAGTTAGCATTGCAAATTCAACTACCAGGCAATACAACTATTATTTTTTCGTTTACTCCTCACTTTCTTTTTTAAATTGTCTTTGACCTAATTGAGCATCCAGCATGAAAAGTCCATGACCGCTTTTGCCAAGTACTTTGACTTTGCCAAGGATGCTGTCCATTGTCGCTTCTTCTTCGACTTGTTCAGTGACATACCAATCCAGAAATGCTTTTGTGGCGTGATCATTTTCCTTCAACGCCTGATCGACAAGAGCATGAATCCGGCTGGTAACGAATTTTTCATGTTCCAGTGACAAAGAAAAAACCTCTTCAGCATCTTTAAAATCGGTCTTTGGCTTTTCAATGGCTTTTAATTCAACGTGACCGCCTTGCTCATTGATATAGTTGTAAAATTTCATTGCATGGCCGACCTCTTCTTCAGCCTGAGTTTTCATGAACTGAGCCATACCATCAAGATTTTCAGTTTCGAAAAAAGAGGCCATTGCCAGATAATAATAAGCAGAGTATAATTCTTTATTTATTTGATCGTTAATCGCTTTTACCATTTCTTTTGACACCATGTTAATCTCCTTTCAGGGACTGGATTATTAACGCAATTGATTTTTAGGAAACATCTGATGAACATGCTAATCGATTCATTTATTAAGGTTGAAATTAGATAATCTTAAACGTCAAAAGATTCATACAAAACAATTTTCCCCGGCAAAAGTCGGGTTTTTTAGACAGCAACGAGACTTTATTGAGCACTGGACTTTTCTGCGGTAAAAAGGAGAATGATAGAAACCACAAAGGTAAAGTATAAAGAGATATTGCTATTATAATAAGCTTATACATCTTGCCTTTTCCTTGATTCATTGTCCACTTAACAATGGCAAGATAACAACATGCACTAAATATCACAATAAGGATTTCCCTGAAATTTGTTTTCGATAAACTCCAAATTCTAAAAAATAATTCGGATTTTTCGTTAATTTTACTATCATATAATACCATTTTGTTCCATATTACTGAAAATTTATAACATTTTCCCAATTTGAAATTAATTAGAATATTACATCATTGCTTTTTGCTATTTTTTGCGAACTATCGATAAATAAACTATTTAATTTTAGCAATAATTTTCTTTTATAGTCAACGATTTCAAAACCAGTATTAATATTCTATAACTTTTTTGCTTCTATGGATTCTTTAAAATTTTTTATTAAAATATTATAGTTCACATAAAAATCATTGATTTGATAACTATCGTCTCTTACATATGCATAAAAAATTAATTTCAAAATTAATCCTTCTGTGGTTTACTGCAGGATTGCTTTCAAGCACCACTGCTCAGGAAAATTTTGCTATTCGGAAAATTATTTTCAAAGGTAACGACGAAATTAGTACCAGTAAGTTAAAAAGTCATAGCGTGCTGGAAGATTATGCTGGATTAGAAAGATTGCTCTTCTGGAGAGAGCCGTATCCGTTCAGCGAAGAAATGATGAACCGGGATATCCAGAGCTTCAAACGGCTCTATCAAACCCAGGGTTTTCTTAAAACACAAATTACATCCGAATTTAAGCTCAATCAAAAGAAACAAATGATTGACATTACCTACAACATTTCAGAAGGCCCGCCGGTTATAATAGATAGCATTCTAATAAACATTATAAATGATACGAGCAGCACCGATTCAATGTCCAATAAAACCAGAAAAACCTTGCAGCCAAAGCATTTGCAACAAGGCATGCGTTTCAGGGATGAACTGCTGGTCAAAGACCGGGAAAGGATGCTTGAGGTGCTGGTGGACGCCGGATTTGCCTACGCCAATATTAACAACAGCTTTAAATTGCATTCGGACAGCACCAAAGTTGACATTACCTATTTCATACAGCCCGGTCCATTGTGCTACTTTGGCAAAGTTGATATCAAAGGTAATAAAGCGGTTCCGGCATCTGCGATTAAAAAACAAATAGCGGTCAAAAAAGGACAAACATTCAGTGAGAACAAAATAGCAAAATCTCAGCGTCAGATATATAATCTTGCTCTCTTTCAGTACGTCTCTGTGCAGGCGTCGCTGGACCAGCCAGAAAATCGTACTTTGCCGGTAAACGTGTTAGTTAAAGAATCTCCCAGGTGGACAACAAAGCTCGGACTCGGATACGGCCGCGAAGACAAGTTTCGCTCTTTTGTGGAATTGCAAAAGCTTGGATTTATTTCGAAAATCAGCCGCATTAATGTGTATTTAAAGCATTCTGCTTTGGAACCCTATAGAATAAACATTAAATGGACGCGACCGGCATTTCTGGACCCAAATGCTTCACTTGCGCTCAACCCATTCTATCGCCGTCAGAAAGAACCGGGTTATCAGGCAACACGTTATGGCGGCTCTGTAGCATATCAACGAACATTAAGAGAAAACCTGAATGGTTCTGTCTCGCACGTTATTGAACAGGTTAATCTCGATGCCAGCAAAATTGAACCTGCTGAACCGGTCAATGTAGCGCGTTCACTCTATAACAAGTCTGTAACCCATCTTTATCTTGGATTTGACAACTCGAATCCGCCGTTCTCTCCTACCAGCGGGATCATTACAGGTTTTAATTTCTCTTATGCCGGATTTGGCAGAAGCGATTACCAATACATAAAAATGAACGGTGAGATTCGAAACTATCAACACCTTGGTCTTCAATGGGTTGTTGCCAGCCGCCTGAAAATGGGAGTCATTACACCTGTGCAAGGACAAAACAGCACACCGATTGAAGAGCGGTATTTTGCCGGCGGCAGCAATTCAATTCGTGGCTGGGCACGGGCCGACCTGGGTCCGAAAAATGTCCAGGGCAAACCTACCGGTGGAAACAGCCTCATAGAAGCCAGTCTGGAATTGCGCTTTCCTATTTACAAATGGCTGTCCGGAGTGGTTTTCTGGGACGTGGGCAATGTATGGACAACAGAATATTCCTACAAGCTTGACGATGTAGAGCATGCTGTGGGTATCGGATTAAGAATCAGCACGCCAATAGGCCCGGTTCGACTGGATGTATGTGAACCGGTTAGTATGCCTGATAAACCATTACAATTTTATCTCAGTGTAGGACACGCATTTTAAGTATGTTGAAACGAATAAAAAAAATTCTGCTTTATACCGTGACAGGGATAATAATTCTGCTTATCCTTATTACCGGTTTTACACAAACAATATTTTTCAAGAACTTTCTTCGCGACAAGGTCGAAGGACAAGTCAATGCATCAATACAAGGAGAATTGCGCATTGGCCGTATCCGGGGAAATCTGGTCAATTATCTGGCAATCGACGATATCGTGCTCGCCAGCCCCGGTGATACTCTGTTCACCATGGAAGAACTGATAGTCCGGTTTCAACCATTGAAGCTTTTAAATAGAAAAATATCTTTTCGTGCCATACGTATCCTTGGGCCTCAAATTTCACTGGTTCAATGGCCGGACAGCACCTGGAATGTTACCCATTTAACCCCTCCCGGTGAATCGAAACCGGACACATCTGAACAATTTAAATGGACTTTAAAGATTAAAAACGCCGCTCTCCGCCAGGCTTTTATCTCGATCCGGCCTCTGGATCCTGCTTCTCCCCTGGCTAAAAAAGTAACCGATATTAATGCCCTCCTATCGATGGAATTTTCCTCCCACGGTCTTGATGCAAATGTTGAGGATCTGCAGTTAGCGGTCGGGGATACTCCCTTTCGTATCCATAAAACATCTTTTTCATTTGCCATGAGCGAAACACTCATCCAGGTAGCTGATTTTGATCTCAAAACCGAATACAGCACACTTGCAGGCAACCTCACTTTTAGCATGTTGAAAACCGGGCCGGTTCATGCGGAATTGCGTGCCCAGCCGCTATCCCAAAAAGATTGGCGCACGTTTCTACCTGACTTGCCTGAAACCTCTATAGAACCTGATATCAACCTTATTGTCACCGGGCAAAAAGACTCTCTTGCCGTGCAACTGAACGTCCGCACACCGGAACAGCAGCTTGAAATCGATGGTTATGCTGCACAGTTGAACAGCATACCGTCTTATCAACTGGCCATTTGTTTTTCAAATATCAAACCGCGGGATTGGGTTTCCACAATTTCCTCGGAACAGCCAGTGGATGGATGTATTTATTTGCGGGGAAGTGGCGTAACAAGTGAAACCTTGGATGCTGAAATTAATGCGAATTTACGCGGCCTGTCATATCAAAATCGAACTACCGACAATATTTTACTAGACGCCACTTTGAACAACGGAACCCTTGACACCCGTCTGCACGTCGCCGCTTCCATGGGCAGCCTCGACGTCGATGCGCGCATTAAGCAACTATTTAACCAACCTACCTACCAGATTGAAGCGAATGGCAGCGGCATTGACATAGCCAGCATTTTACAGCTCGAACAAGCATCCAAAATTCAATTTTACTGTAATGTAAATGGCCAGGGTTTTGATCCGGCAACCATGCAGGCACACGGCGATGTGCTCTTTTATGCGTCCGATTTTGCAGACATTCCGCTTGATACGCTGCAAGTAAAAATTGACGCCAATCAACAGGTCTATACTGTTCATAAACTTCAATTACTTTCTCCGCTTGTGCGCGCTGAACTATCCGGCACAATCAAAGCAGATTCCGTTTCAAATGCCCGGTTCCACATTCAGCCGGGAGATTTGGAATATTTATCAGCCTGGATCGAAAACCCGCCTGAGGTTACAGGTGACATTCTGGGTACGGCAAGCGGTTCCTTTACCCGTCTGAATGTACATTCGCAGTTTCATACAAATGTCCGCTATCAGGAAATCAGTCTTGATTCGTTATCAGGTGATATCAATTTAAACACAGGCGAGGAAACGACAAGCACCTTCGAGCTGGCGTTTCGTAAAGGCATGGTGAATACCATACCCCTGGATAATTTTCGGTTCACTGGCCATTTTACACCGGACAGTTTAAACTCGAAATGGTCTGTTGTCCACCACGACACCAACAGTGTGTTTTTAAACTCACACCTCTCTCTGGATTCGGTAACAACGCTAACCCTAAATGATTTGAGGTGGGAAAATGGCAACAAAGTGTGGCAATTATCCTATCCCAAAGCATCTGTATCGAAAAGCCCGAATTTTTATCGCATTGACAGTCTGGGACTTTATTATCAGGATCAACAGCTATTAATTGACGGCTTTCTTCAGCCGCAGAAAGAACAATACGCTCACATCAAATTAGAAAATATCAATCTCGTTCATTTGACCCAGTGGCTAAATAACACCTCGATGCCAACTGGAACACTGCAAGCAGACGTGATATTGAATGGTACGGCATCGGAACCGGTTCTAAACGCCAATGTTAATCTCACAGACATCAAGTTGAGAAATTACCAGCTTGGCAATGTACATTCGACGCTTCGTTATCATGACGCTCTTGCCACACTTTCTTTTGACTTGCACCGGGGTGCGGATAAACTGTTAACCGTCTATTCCAGTACCTCATTGCCATTATCGCTCGAGACATTGGATTTTAATGTTTCATTTGAAAAACCGGTCATCTTTCAGGCTGAAGCACAAAATCTAAACCTTGGATTCCTGAAAACATTTCTGCCTGCTCTTGACCGTTTTCAGGGTCAGCTTGATTTCGATCTCCGTTCGCCCGACCTACTGGACATGCAACACTTGACCGGAGAATTCTCTTTTAAAAACGGCATTGTAGCATTGCATCAAACAGGAGTTCCATACAAAGATATTCGTTTCCAATTAAACTTTAATGATAAACATATTACGTTAAAAGATTTTTTAATCGCATCTGGAAAAGGTACTCTTCACATGGTGGGTTCAGCGAATCTGTCCAGCCGTTTATCCGAACTTGATTTCGAATCTTTTCAGATAAATGTTAATACCAATAGGTTCACAGCAGTACAAACCAGGGACCTTGAGCTTGTATTGAATTCGGATTTAAATTTGCAAGGAGATTTGATGCAGCCCACTTTTAGTGGCAAATTAAACGTCGTTCAGAGTAAAATAAACTTGACCGGATTACAAGGTGAATCGCCCAGCCGGGAAGAACTTGATCCGCTATTGCTTCGTGATAAAAAAACTATAAAAGATACAATTCCCTCCCAAAAACGAACCCCGCCCGATGTTATCAAGCGACTGAGAGGGCAGACCAAAATCTCCATTCCCAGGAATACCTGGATTCGAAGCAAGGATATGAATATCGAAATCTCAGGTGACGTGGATATCATCAAGCAAAGTGATAAATTTGAATTCTTTGGTTCGATTGAAACCGTTCGCGGAACGTATAGTTTTTATGGCAAGCGGTTTATTATACAGACAGGTACTATTACGCTGCAAGGCGGCACCAGAATTGACCCGTCTTTAAATATAAGCGCTGATTATCGCTTTCGGGATGCCGATGGCAACAAACGCACCCTCACTTTAAACATTACCGGCACGCTGTCAGCGCCGGACATTTCCTTTGCTCTGGACGACGACCCTATAGAACCACAGGATGGCGTCTCATATATTATCTTTGGCCGGTCCACGCAACAACTCAGTCATTCGGAAAAAACGCAAATGAGCAGCGCCAACCAGTCTCTCAATGCCGCCAAAATGTCTGGTTTGCTTTACGGACAGATAGCCAAACAGTTATCCAGCCAGTTGCAGAGAAACCTGAACCTCGATGTCATCGAATTTACAGGCGATGCCAACTGGCGGAGTGCCTCGGTAGTGATAGGCAAATATATTACCAACGATTTGTTCCTTCGCTACGAAAGAGAATTCAGTTTTGGCCAGACCGAAGATATCGTGCCGCAAAAAGTGTCCCTTGAATACGAAATCGCCAGATTCCTGTATTTGCAAGCCATTAAAGGCGATCCCAAATCAACCGGATTTGATTTGATTTTCAAGTTTGAAGAGGGAAAATAAAGAGGTGATTTGCTGAACTTGATTCTATTATTTTGAGTACTTATTCAAACAAAATCTGAATATCGTCCCGGTTTAAAGATTTGAAGAAATGAGTATCGGTTGAAATCAAATCTGAAACCAGTTTCCTTTTTCGCGCCTGAAGTTCCAGCATTTTTTCTTCCACAGAATTTTTGGTAATGAGCCGGTAAACAAATACTTTTTTATATTGCCCAATGCGATGGGCTCTGTCGGTTGCCTGGACTTCGACGGCCGGATTCCACCACGGGTCGTAGTGGATCACGTAATCGGCTGCGGTTAGATTTAGTCCGAGTCCCCCGGCTTTAAGACTGATAAGAAACAGTTTGACATTATCATCATTCTGGAATCGATCTACCTGAGCTTTGCGGTCTATAGTGTGGCCATCAAGATAGGCGTATTCAATATTATTGTCTTTAAGGTGCGGCCGCAGAATTCTGAGCATTTTGACAAATTGTGAAAACAGCAGTATCTTGTGATTTTCAGAGACAATTTCTTCAACAATTTCTTTTAAAAATTCAAACTTGCCAGAATCTTCATCCACGTTTTTATCGACAAGATGCGGATGGCACGCAATCTGGCGGAGTTTTACCAGGCCTTCCAAAACGTTCATCCTGGCTTTGTCCATACCTTCGGTGTCGATTTTATCCAGAATGAGCGCGCGATAATAATTTTTCCAGTGGTCATAAAGCACGGCCTGTTCCGGATTCATGGCGCAATAAAAAGTCTGTTCGACTTTTGGCGGCAGTTCCCGGGCGACGCTTTCCTTTGTGCGTCTGAGGATAAACGGATAAATCAAATTGCGCAGCATTGCAGAAATCTCGGGATCATTTTTCTTCTCGATAGGCGAGGTAAATTCGCGTCTGAAATAGTTTAGCGAACCCAATAATCCGGGATTAAGAAAAGCGAACTGGGACCACAGTTCAATGGTATTGTTTTCCACCGGCGTGCCTGTGAGAACCAGCCGGTGCGAGCCGGTGAGCAGTCGCGATGCCTTGGCTGTCTGCGACAATGGGTTTTTTATCTTTTGCGATTCATCCAGGATGACGTAATGAAAACGAAAATCTTTTAAAAAAGCAATATCCCGTCGCATGATGCCATAACTGGTGAGGATAATGTCGTAATCATTAAAGCGATGTGTTCTCCGGTCCCGGTTTAAACCGGTATGTAAAAGCACATTCAGGTCCGGGGTAAACTTTTGCACCTCTGTTTCCCAGTTGAACACTACCGACGTTGGACAGACAATCAGACTCGGCGTTTTGTTGCCTTGATTTTTTTCATGTAAAAGAAGGGCCAGCGTTTGCAGCGTTTTCCCAAGTCCCATGTCATCAGCCAGGCAGCCGCCAAAGGAATATTTCTTCAAAAAATTCAGCCAGTTGTATCCCGCTTTTTGATACGGGCGCAATATTTTTTTCATAGCCGGTGGCAACGGCTCTTCTTCGATTCCCTTAAAATTTCGCAGTTTTCTCAGACTCTGGTGATATTTCTCATCCATTTGGGTAAACTCTGCTTCTTCAAAAAGAATATCAATGAGTGTCAGATGATACTCCGGCACATGCACGGTCTCTTTGTCCATTTTAGCGAAATTAAAAAGATGTTGAAAACGCTTAAACCATTGGTCCGGAATCTGGGCAATACTATTGTCCATTAATTTTACATAGCGAACATTTTGCTGAACAGCCCGGCGTAACTCTTTCAGCGTGAGTTGAATGCCTTCAATATCAATTTCAATGTTAAGATCAAACCAGTCGATATTTGATTTTACCGCTACACGGACACTTGGTTGACCGGTTCGGAACTTGTATTTTTTTAGTTTCTCTCGCCCAAGAATTTCAAAACCGTCCCTGGCCAGCAAGGGTATGTGCTTGAACAGCCAGTTCAGGGCTTTTGATTCGGCAACCCACAATTGACCGCTTTTTCTTTCTTTTAATCCCGTGGCCAGCAATTGCTCACGCGCTTTATTTTCTTCGCGCTTTTCGCGGATTATTTTGACGACGCCTTTGGTCTCTTTTTTGAATAGCACAGGTTCCGGATTGTTGTATTCAATTTCAAATCCGTTATAATCGAACAAGAGAGAAATATGCAGGTGTTTTTCGTTTTCCTGTAAAAGGATCTTTTTTTGCGAAATTTTATTGACAATCGTCATCACCAGCAAATCCGGAATCGGAATAAACGTGTTTCTGGTGAGCCGGCTGTACATTTCTTCCAAAAATGTGGGAAATTCTTTTTCCGGAATGGTCAGCGTAATATCATCCTTTGTAAAAGGCACCAGCAAGGCAGAAGACCGCTGGTTTTCAACTTTGATCAACGAATTATCTTTGAATAGCCAAATAGGATCCTCAGTCAAAATTTTATACCCAAGATCAAGCTCCTCTTCCCTGTCCTCGATCCGTACGTAGGGTTTTAGTATGAATTGTCTTCCCTTTTTAATAAAGCGAAAATCAATGCGCGCTGTAGACTCTTCCCACTCGACCGGAGCCAACTGATCCTGATAAGGCTCCAGATAAATGGTGCTGTCCCGTATCAAGTCAAAAAGGGCTCCCAACCGGCTGCCATATTTATATTGATATATGTGCATATCCTTAAACTGATAATCGCTAAAAAATCGAGTGTTGTAAAAAGACTGATTTTGCACATTTTGACGCTGCAGAAATGAAACAATGATGGGGTCGTTGGGGCTGTATAAAAGGTCTTTATCTTCCAGATTAAATTCGCCAATGTTTGACAAGCGGCCTAAAAAACCGTTCTTTTTAATATAAGCTTTTTGCGGTGTCAGCGCCCAGGATTCAGCAGATAGTGACAGCAGATAGATAACCTTGAACTGCTGAACTTTTTGCGATGGCTGTGGCTCTTCTGGCTCATGGGATAACACCCGTTCAAAGAACTGCCGCCACGCTGGATGCGTCTGTTCGTGAAGTAGCTTTTTACGGTTTTGGGCATACCAGTCCCGTGCCGCAAGCATCGCAGCGACAGCGTGTTTACAGGTGGTCCAATAGGCGCACGTACAGGTTGAATAAAGATTTTCCCCAATTTCCTGCACTGTTACATGATAACTGGTTTTGCCGTCAACCTGGGCCTCGAATTTTTTGAGATTGATATCAATGAGTTTTACCTTATTCTTTTGATAGGCCCGGAAACCGCGTCTATAAATATCAGTACCTGCTTCCTTGCGAATTTTCTCTTCTGTTAACTTCATCACCTGTGCAAATTGTTAAGCATAAAAGTTGAGCCTCCATTTTAGCCCACCAAAAGTTAAAAATCAAGGATAAATTTTTAAAAAACGCTTTATCTGGAAAAAATTTCAATTATGATATGTGCTGAGAATAGAGTTGGCGATATTTTGGGCTTGAATTGAACTGGAGCCAGAATAAAAACGCCGCAAAATATGTTTATCCCACATGTATTTTGTTTTGGCGGCAAGACTCGCTAAAAAAAAGCCATCCAGACGGTAATTAAAAGATGGATCAAAATAACAGTTCAGATGACAGCCCTGGCAAAAATCAAACCGCCCTTGATGATGACGATAATACTGCCATTTTTCATCCTTGAAAAGAGTATCAAGAGAGGTGATTGTTAGATGTTCCCGGGCAAAATGATAGCACGGTAAAATCAATTTATTGTCCGGGGAAATGATAATCGTGGAATCTACTACCCGGCACCGCGGCGCCGATATGGAATTGCCGCCCTGCCAGCGAAGCTTGTTAAACGCCTTGTTAACGTACACGAACGGATGGGAGCTGTATCGCTCAATCCGATCGAGCATCTCGCCTGATAATGGATGTTGGCTAGTATGCGAAAAGACCGGATTAACAATGAGCATTAACCGGAGTTTTTTGGCAAATTCAGCTAACAGAAAAAGCTGGTCTATTGTGTCTTCAGTCACTGTAAAAAGCACATCAGGTTTTTCACCGAGAGAAAGAGCAATATCAATGCTGTTCATAACAGCGTCAAAAGCATTGTGACCACGAATATGGTTGTGAAGACTCGGATTCAGGGCATCCAGAGAAAAGTGCAGAAAATTGACCAGCCCCGAGATCTCTTTTGCCCGTTCTGGGTATGAGAGACAATTCGTTGTGACGGATGTGTACAGTTTTAATTTTTTCGCATAGTGCAACATGTCTGGCAGTTCTGCGTGGCACAGCGGTTCGCCTCCTGTAAAATCCACGAATTTCACACCGCACGCTTTAGCTCGCGAAAGATTTGATTTGACCTGGTTTAGCCGGGCATCAGAAACTTTTGATTGTTTCCAAATATCGCAGAACACGCACCGGCAATTGCATCGCTGCGTTATGTAATAATGCAGCAAAATCGGTGAAAATTTTCTCTTTTTTTCATCCAAAATAATCATTGTCCTTCCAGGTAATTTTACGGTCTATGGCAACGAAAAATGGCAAAAGGATGGAATAGAGAAAATAATAAATCTCAAAAAGTGGGAAATTGGTCAAGATGCCACTGCAACCAGTGATGCGCGCTGCCTTGCGCAGAATTAAAAAATCCATAACCGACAGAGCAAAGAAGGTGCTGATTGGTATGAGCGGATTAAACCACATGAAACTCAAAACGATGAAAAGATGGATAAGGAAAGCGGTCATCATAATCCACAGTCCAAGCATGCGAACCTGGGTAATACCTTTAGCCCAGCGTTTTCGCTGGTTGTAATAACGTCCCAGCGGCTCGGCAGGGTGACTGCTCACCGTACTGTCTTTGGAAACCGTAAATCGTATGCGCCATGAGGTTTGTTGATCGACCTCCTTGATGAGACTAAAGTCTTCTACAAGGCTGTCACAGAGCGTTTCGTAACCGCCCACGTCCATATAAGCTTGCCTGCGGATGGCAAGGTTGTTGCCAAACCAGCTTGCCGGTTTGCCCGCCTTTGCCGTTGCCAGTGCCACGCTGGATAGATAGAGCCAGTCACAAGATTGTATTTTCCCGAAACGTGAAAGCGAATCGCTGTTCAGTAGCGTGAAACCGCCTGTGATGCCGGTGTCGTTGCCAAACATTGGTAACAGACTTTTTATCCATTGTGGTGGTACAATACAATCCGCATCAGTGATGAAAAAAAATTCTCCCTGACTGTGCGCTATGCCAGCCTGAAGAGCACCGGCCTTGCCGGGTTTATTTTTGTCCCGAGAAGCGAGATGGATTGATTTGATATGGGCATACTTTTTGGTGAAAGAAGAAATAATTTCGTTCGTGTTATCCCGGGAATCATCATTGATAATTATGATCTCAAGTTTTTCCTGCGGATAATCGAGCTGAACAAGTGAATTTAAAGTAGACACCAGATGAGAAGCTTCATTCCTGCAGGCAACAATAACGCTTACACCTGGAGTGAAATCAGTGGCTGTCTGCTCCGGCCGAATATGTAAAAGTACAAACACAGCCAGGCCGATATATGAAGCGAGAAGGACGATAAATATGACAGAAAAGACAATCACTTTTCTTGACTCTCGTTAGTATAATCTTTCCACTTCATTTCAACTTTTTGACCTTTTTTGCCAATAAATGAAATATAATACGGTATATTGTACGGTTCCGGACCAAGCACAATGACAAGCTCTGTTTCTGGTGATGAAAACCGGTGAGTCAAAAGATCGGTATCCCATCTTCTGTCCTGGACTGTTCCGAGCGGATCAAAATGGAAAGTGATGTTCTTAAAAGAACCAGGCAAATTTTTCTCATTTTTTGCTTCTGATACAGAGCCGTGCAACGTCCACAATTGATCCTCTACATCGAGTGTGTAGACAAGACTGTCATTGATTTGCAATGAACTGGTACGAAGATGAAATAGCATGCTCATGAAATTATGCGCCTCTGCCGTAATATGCCACTGATAACCGTGGTCGCTTGTCGCTTTCAATTTTTCCCAATTGTAACAAACCTGCCAGTTCTGCTTAACATTTCGCTGTTTAATAACTTTGTGATAGTGCAATGGCTGTCTGGATTGCGGATCAACTTTTGTCACATACGTGTTATGGATCGGATAGACGAGATCAAAAACGGGAAACGTGTCTGCATGCCATGACAATGTACATAAACTGTCACTCCATTGGCAGCTCATTTCAGCATGCGCGACCGGAATGCCCTGAAAATACATGGTGTAACTGATTTTTTCACCGGATAAAAGCTCCTGATGTGCTCCTGCTACCGGATTCATCAATGCCGAAAAAAGTAAAAGCAATACAAAACGCATGTTAATCAACATCTGCTGAGTGTGACCGTTCTTTCCAATTAAAGCGCCCAAAAGTCCCCATAGCGCCGACAAAAACAATATAGGGTATTTGCAAAAGAAACCAAACCGGGAAATATTTTAGCAAATCCTGTCTTTGAAAATACTGAGTGCTCTTTATGCCGATACCGATTTCCAGGCCTGCACGTACGAGAAGACAAAGGAGCAAAAGCTGAAGTTGCTGACCTGTGATAAAAGCCAGAGGAATGCCCACCAGCAATCCCGCGTTGTACAGAAAAACCTGAAGCAAATATACAAAAAACAATGGATTCAAAATGAATTGATAAGAACCGTTTGATGCCCATCGTTTTCGTTGGTTGAGAAAAGTCCATAAAGTAGGTTCTGGCTTTGAAGTAACAAAGGCCTCAGGATCGGAGGCGAAAACAATTTCATAATCCGTAAGCCGCCGAACCAGTTGAAGGAGGAGCACGTCGTCACCGGAAACCCGATGGGCAACGCGTTGATAACCATTGACCTGCAGAAAAGCATCCCGCCGGTAAGCCATGTTTTGTCCGGATGCAGCCAACGGGTAGTCAAGATTAGCGGTGCCGGCGGCCGCTCCCATTAGCTGGATAAAATCAAAAGCCTGGAGTTTTTCAATTAAATTTTGTTTTTCTCCCGGATAACCGAGCTGCGAAAAGCCGATCACAAATCCGACGTCATCTGTAAAGTAACGGACCATAGAGCGAATCCAGGTTTGTGGTAACCGGCAATCGGCATCTGTGGTGAGAATCACTTCTCCACTGGATTTTTTCACCGCTTGTTGCAAGGCAAATTTTTTGGGACTAAAGGTCTCGGGGGGTGTGTCAACTGAAAGCAATTTTATATTTGCGTGTTTCTTTGCATAATCCGATACGATCAAAGCGGTTTTATCTACAGAATTATCATCAACGATAGTAATATCGAATAATTCTGCGGGATAATTCTGTTTGATCAGATCATCTAAAAGTCGGCCGATATTTTCCTGTTCATTGCGGGCTGCAATCACTACAGAAACCCGGCGCAGCATGAAATTTTTACCGGTGCGTCTGCGCAAAAGTCCGAGGATGAACAGCAGGATCGTCGCGCCGTATAAAACGGCCAGCGCGCAAATGATGTGAGCAAGAACAGTCATGTGTTATTTCCATTTCATCGGTTTAAACGGCCCAAGCGCCCCGAATATGACAACATAAGGGATGTGCATTAATTCAGCTAACGGGAAAATTCGCAGATAAGACAAACGGTCCATGTGGTTTGCAAATCTATAGAGTAAAATGAACTCTGCCACAGCCTTGATTGAAATTGCAGCAAATGGCAACAGCGTTGGTAAAATACCGGCAAGCCATAATGGCAGAGATACGAAAATTAAAAGATTGAATGCATAAACCGCACTCAGCGCGGCAATTTTAGAAACGTCATAATGAAAGCTTTTGGAGGCATGCCGCAAGCGCTGTCGAACGAATTCGTGAACATTTTTCAGCCGAAATGTCGGCACAACACTGGCAGGTTGAAAGGCGTACCGGATTTTCCATTGCGTTTTCTGCGCCAGTTTGAGAAAAAGATCATCATCACCGGAAAGAATGTGTTTAATGTGTTCAAATCCATCCACCTGGTGATAAACTGATTTGCGGTACGCCAGGTTCCGGCCGCTGCAGGTAGCCGGATAGCCCCAGCCTGTTGAACCCGCGGTCACGGCAGCCAATGACATGGATTCCAGGGCAAACATATAATCTGTCATTGATTTCAGTTTTGGCAGTTCATAGGGTGAGAATCCGATAACAACGCCAGTTTCCGGCGTGAAATGCTGGACCATGGTAGCAATCCAGGTGGCCGGCGGACGGCAGTCCGCATCAGTCAGAAGAATGATATCTCCTTCAGCATGTTGAATACCATAATCCAATGCAACTTTTTTAGGAGAAGCATGATTGTCCCGGTCCTCGGTTCGAAGCAATCTAATCCGCTTATCCTGCACTGACTGAACCAGCGAAAAAGTCCTGTCTTTAGATTTGTCATCCACAATTATTATTTCGTATAAATTCCCTGGATACTGCTGAGAAAGCAAGGCTGTTAATAAATCAGGGATATTTTCTTCTTCATTCCGGGCAGCCACAACAATGGAAACCCGCGGTTTTTCCAAAGATTTTTCGTCAGATAACCGGGAAAGCCCGATATAAATCCACAGCAGAGCAAAAAGATAGAACAACGTGAGAAATGCGAGGATGATGTCATACACAATCATAAAAATAATCGGATTGTTTTTATGAACGTCTGATAGTTGTGTCAGTAGTTAAAATACAATTCAAAGCGTGCCAGGTGGTCTGTAGATCGGTTACCTGGCTTGAGCTGCCAGTCTTTCGTATGGCTGTAGGTGTACGAGAGCGCAACAAAAATGTCGCGCCGGAGCTGATCGATCATGCGAAAACCGCAACGCTGGCGGATTTCATAAATGTCGCCAAGAAATACTTTTTCCGTACCTTTTGCAGGGCGTGTAACAGTATTTGCTTCACCCTTTCCTTTCCGGATGTGTTCGTAAGACGCTTCGATACGAAAATCCCGGTTGAGCTGCCAGCCCAGTTCAAGAAACGCCGTGTCACCATTAGGCCCTAACCAGTGACCTAAGATTTTATCATAATGAGTATAAATATTTACTGAATCCCAGTGCGTGTAAACATAAGGGTCAATGCGGGTGTATTCGAATCGGAGATCAAGATTTGGCCGCCAGAAAGCATCCGCCCATAATCCGCCAACTGTAAAGGCAAACTTGTTGCCGAAATAATTTGTCCAGCTTTTCAAGGATGTCATATCATCGATAAACCATTCACCGTACAACGTCACATTCTGCAAACCAGTAAATGTGGCATCAACAAAGAGCGCATTATTATCTTTATCGCCCAAATGATGTTCAGCCACATGATACAGCATCAGGGGATTCAAGTATGCCGGCTCGACTGGGCGGTTTCCGTAAACAACGGTTTCTCCGGCACTGACAAATAAATTTTGATGCAATTTCACATCCAGGCGGTGAGCCGCCAGATATTTGCGTCCCACATCGCTGCGCAACCAGGCGTGGGAACTGGTAAATTTAAAACGGTTAAACCGCGAGCTCAGCTTGATCATATCAGCCGGCGGCATGTTCCGGCTTAGGGCTGTACTGCCATGAAAAGCCGGGCCCCAGGAAATGTCATCGCGGCCAGCTTGAATCCGCAACCAATTCCATTCTAAAACAACATAAGCGATAGCCTGGTCACGGAAGACATTGGCGCCCGAGGTGACGATGGGAGTACCCTCGGCTGCTTCAAACACTTCGTCCTCGACCTGCTCGCCTCTGGTTAGAGCATTACGCGCTTCAGTGTAAAAACCGAGAGTATTACCCAGGTGTCCTCGAAAAATGCCGCCTAACATGGTCTCTGACTTGAGCTCGTCAGGTTGGAACCGCTGTCCGCGATTGGCAATCACCGATTGCCTGCCAACAAGATCGAGGTGAATTTTGCCGGTCTTTTCGTCTATGCTATAAAAGTGGGGTTCAGGTGGAATATCAGGATCAGACAATTCGTCACTGAAATCACTTTGGAACAAATGTAAGCACCTCCGGTCAGTACCTGAAAGCAGGTCCGGATTTTGTTCTGCTCGCCGGACAATTTCTTTGAGCATATTCGCAATGACACTGCGTGGCAACGGCGCGGTGCGCAGCTCATAACTGTTCACCAATCCTTTGGCTTGCATACGCTTTAAAAAATCATAGCCCCAGTGATCGTGCGGCAGGTTGACGTTTTGAGAGAAAACCTGCGACACGACGAGTAAAAAAATTATAAGCAAACTCGATATTTTTAGAAATTTTGCCGTCATTAATCCAACCTCTGTTTCAATTGTTGGATTTTATCGGCAGCGTCCCGGTAGTTATACTGCAATTTTACCACATGGCGATACATGTGCAGCGCTTTTTGCGGACGTTTCATAATTTCATAAACCAATCCCAGCCGGTAGTAAGCTTCAGCCAGATCAGGCCACTGCTCGATGACGGTTAAAAGCGCATCCTCTGCTTTTTCATATTCGCCGCGATGACCATAGATCGAAGCCATGTAAACACGCGGAAAGGGATATTCCGGTGCCAGATCGATAGCCCGTAGAAAAGCTTTTTCCGCCTGTTCCAGTTGTTGTATGCTGAGATAGGCATGGCCCAGATGCTGCCATTCCCATGGAAAGTCGGGATGCAAATCGACAATGGTTTGCAAATGCTCAATGGCGAGGTCAAAACGGTTATGGTTAAAGTACAGGCTCGCCAGTTCTTCGTGGTACCGGTACTCGTCAGGGATTGTGCTGGTTGCTGATAAAAACATCTGTTCAGCCAGAACGGGCTCCTGATGAAAATTACGCGAGTAAACACCTTCGAGGTAGTAACGTTCGGCTTCTGCGTATCGAGTGAGACGAGCGCGGAGCGAATCAACAGGTTCCTGCACAGGCGCGGTAAAGATAACATGCTCGGATACAGAGTACTTTAAGCGAATAAGTCCCAGGACAACCTGCGGGATTTGCATTTTGCTGACCACATGACTGAATTCGGCTCGGGGAAAATTATCGGTATGCGGCAGCGCATCCTGGACAAATTCCGGCAGCCGGCGTTCATCCGACACAAAATGGCACAGGAACGAGCCCGGTTCGCCCAGACCGTAACTTTTTAAATCTGCCTGGGCTTTGGGGCGATTCAACAGAGCATTTAACCGATTGTAATCGATTCTTAACGGTTCAGGAGTACCAATCATTAATACATGGCCGGCATTGATAGCCCACAAACTCGTGTGCGGAAAAACCAGATTGAATGCCTTGATGAGCGATTTATATTCTCGAGGTGTCAGCCAGTTCGTTGAAATCCATTGACACATCACACCGTTCCGGTTCAGATGCTGCCGGCAAATTTGATAAAACTCCTGAGTGTAAAGATTGCTGCTCAAACGCGCGTGAACAGCATTGGACGTAATGATATCATATTTTTTAGCTGTCGAGACCAGATAACTCCGCCCATCATCAATGACCAGGTTGAACTTTTCCTGAGTTATAATGCTATGGTTTTCCCGGGTAAAATAGTGAGCTGCCGCGCCAACCACTCCGGGATTGATTTCCACGCAGTCCACCTCCCGGATGTCCGGCTGGATAAGCGATTGCGCGGTGATTCCCATTCCCAATCCAATAACCAGAGCGTTTTCGGGACCTTCGTGCAAGGCATAAGGAAGATAGCCGAGCATCTTGTGTACCCGGGTATCACCGTAATTGGCAAACGCCGTGACCGAACCGTTGATGGATAAGAACTTTGTGCCATTCGGATGCTGGGGTACGGCAATCGTGGCATCCGGTCCTTCGTGGTAATAAAGCAATCGATCGGCCTGCTGTTTGGTTTGCCAGTGGCGAAAATATTCTGTCCTGGGAACAGTTAACATCGAGGCAAAGACCAAAACCACAGTCACCCCGATCATCGATGTTTTTCTCGACAGCTTTAATTCGGGATTAATAACAAAAGACACCACTCCGATGAGAATATTAATAAAAGCTGTTGCCACAACTGCTTTTATGACGCCAAAAACAGGGATCAAAATAAAGCCCGCTGCAAACGCGCCGAAAATGGACCCTACTGTGTCTAAAAAACCAATTTGACCGATCCGTGAGCCCAGACGTCTGAGGTGCGGCACGCATATTTTGCTGACCACCGGAAATGTCATGCCCATCAAGGTGGTTGGAATAATCATCGTCAGGAAAAAGATAAGGTACTCTTTGCCCAGGGTCGTCCACCAACTGTTCTCATAAGTCAGGCGTAATTCATTTAGAATGTGAGAAACCTGAGAAAAGACGACCAAAACAAGTATTGCGCAAATTCCAATGGCTCCTTCGATGATGCCGAACAAGGCCAGAAGATTTCTTTTTTTGTCCGTTATTTTTGCAATAATAATACTGCCGATAGACAGACCGAAAATAAAACTTAAAATAACGGTGGTATAAAAATACACACTTTTGTCGTAGGAAAAATCAATTAAAATTCGGCTCCAGAGCACTTCATAAGCCAACGTCGTAAAACCCTCGATGGCAAAGGCCCATAATACAAACTTTATTACACCGGACGGCAGATCAGCGCCCGGTTCTTCAGCAGAATCTTTGTAGGCTTGTCTGGGTTCGAGAAATCGATGTTGTCTTAAAGATAGCACATAAACGAGAACAGCGTTAAGCACATTGAGGGCAGCAGCGGCAAGGACAGCGTTACGTAATCCAATAGTGCGCATCAAAATAAAGCCGGCCAGAAAACAGCCGACAAAAGCACCTAAATTATTGACACTGTAGAGGCGGCCGACGTTCCATCCCAGCGTTTTTAATTTCCTGACAAAAATTTTGCTAATCACCGGCAGAGTGCCGCCCATCAACGTGGTCGGAATGAGCAGAAATATAAAGGCAAAAACAAACCGCAAAAGCTGCATAACCATGAAACTCATCTCCACGTTGCGGGAGAAACCGATGATAAGTTTTTGAAGGCCATCGAACAAGGCAGGAAACAGGATTGCGAACAGGCCAATACCAGCTTGCAAGCCGATGAACAGGTAAAACGCGTTTCCTTTTTTGTCTACAATTTTACCGAACAAGAGATTGCCGAGCGCCAGACCGGCCATGAACGCGGTGAGCACCGTTGCGGTGGCAAAAATATCAACGCCAAAAACGAGACCGAATTGCCGAATCCACACCGTCTGATAGACAAGAGCGCAAAGACCGGAAAAAAAGAAAACAATAAGAAAAAGTGTTCTATAGAGAGCTTGAGATTTCTGTGACATGAAACAATCTTTCGAACTAAATTTTTTGCGTGCTGTGAATTTCAAAAATAGAAAAATTTAAACAGTAATATATCCACAAATAATGTTTTTTCAAAATTTTTTATTCTTTGATTTACATTTGAAAAATTGTAATTTAAAATCTTTTATCTTAAAAAATGAGTTTCTAAAATCTATCAAGAATGAAAAATCTCCCACATACTAAATTTTATTTATGATGAAATTAGAAGCACATATCCCTTTTTCTCCTCAAAAATGGCCGTTTTTTTACGGCTATTTTATTGTCGCTTGCAGCGCCGTGTCGTTATTGATGAGCGCGCCCGGACAAACCATAGGCGTATCTGTTTTTACTGATAAGCTGATTGGCGCCCTGAATGTGTCCCGCTTTCAGTTGAGCCTGGCTTATATGTTTGGCACTATTGGCAGTTCATTAATCATCCGCCGCGCCGGACGTTTACTGGATTCCGTTGGTGTACGGATCGTTACCATGGCAACAGCCATGCTGTATGGCTTGACTTTGGTCTATATGAGTCGAGTCGATTACGTGGCTCAGTTTGTTTCACAACCATTCAGTAATGATATTTACTATCTTGTCGCCCTGGTCACTGTGACGATTGGCTTCCTTCTCATGCGCTTTACAGGACAAGGCGTTCTGGGTCTGGCAGGCCGCACCATGCTCATGCGCTGGTTCATTGATCTGCGTGGCCGTATGAATTCGATCCTCGGCGTGTTTATCAGCATAACTTTTTCAGCTTCGCCATTATTTTTTGACGCGATTATTCAGGCATATAATTGGCGGATTGCATGGCTCATTCTTGCCGGTATTATAGGAGTTCTTTTTACGATTTTTGTTTTTTTCTTTTTCCGCGACAAGCCCGAAGATAGCGGATTATTACCGGACGGCCGCCGTCATATTGATCTTGAAGGCAATGGCGGACAAGAAGATGATACCTGGACACTTTTAGAAACCCGCCGCACACTGACGTTCTGGATATTCAATATCGGTTTGGCCATGTTTTCTCTGTTTCTCACGGCTGTCACTTTTCATGTCGTTTCCATTTTTAAAGTGGCTGGTTACGAGCGCAGCGACGCGATATCGATTTTTCTGCCGACAGCAATTATCGCAGTTGTGTTGAACATTGCAGCCGGCTGGATGGCCGACTCTCAATTTTTCAAATACCGCATGAAATACCTGCAAATGATTATGCTTTTTGGCCTGGCAGCCAGTTCACTCGGCGTGATGCTGCTCCCGGCTGCTTATATGGGCAGATATTTGATCATTGCAGGAAACGGCATATCGCAAGGATTTTTCGGCACAGTTTCCAATGTGGTGTGGCCGCGCTATTTTGGCCGCGAACATCTCGGAGAAATTGCTGGTTATAATATGTCTTTTCTGGTTTTTTTTAGCGCCATTGGCCCATCCATTTTTGGCTGGTCTTTTGATGTGACTGGAAATTATTACGTGGCATCGCTCGTTATTCTGGTAATAATCAGTGCCTTGTTTGCAGTATCAATGTGGGCAAATAGACCGGAACGTTAACAAAAATGGTAAATAATGAATATTTTTCCAAGAATTTATAGTCTTTTTGTCGAGCCTTTTGTTAAGGGCTGGAAAAGACGAATTACACGCTGGCATGTCGAATCACAAAGTTCGTACGTTGTTGATGTGTGCTGCGGGATCGGTCGACAGTGCGAATTTTTTATGAATAATGGCATTAAAACGATGGGGCTTGATCTGGACCTGAATTTTCTTCGATATGCCAAAAAGCGCCGGCCATCCATTCCTTATGTCTGCGGTGATGCCACACATTTGCCGTTCAAAACCGGCAAGATACCAGAGATGCTATTCTCACTCGGCTTGCATGACAAATCCACGGAGACCCGCACACGCATAATTCATCAAGCACAACAGGCATTGGCTGCAAGTGGTGGTATCACCATTATCGATTTCGAACGTCCATGGAATGTCCTCTCTACAGTTGGCTTTTATGTTGTATCGATTTTTGAGTTTTTAGCCGGACGGGAACATTTTAAACAGAGCCGACTTTTTATCCGCAAAGGTGGGTTGTCGAATCTTGCCAAAGAGCATAACCTTGCCGTCATTAAAAATCACCTCAGCGAATCTGGCTGTTCTTCCATGATTCGGGCGAACTTTGAAAAGTGAGCGTCCAATTCCCGAAAAAATTATTGTTCATCAAAGGCAAAAAGTTTATATTATCAAAATGAAAACAATTGAAATTTCATAGATTTAGCTGAAATTAGTCTAATGATTGACCAGGATGAACGAATGAATAATTGGCATGATAAAATAAAAGACCTTGAGGCGCGACACTTGTCGATTCATGTTGAAAAAAATAATAAAGTCATTTTTGAATCCACCGATCCGATGTTAAAACCGCTTTTTATTGCGTTAACACATAGAAAAACTGATCTAAAAAACGCTACTGTTGTGGACAAAATCGTTGGCCGTGCTGCCGCCTATTTATGCGCAATGGGACAGGTAAAAGAAGTCATTACCCCGCTGGCCAGCGAGGCGGCACGGGATGTTTTAAAAGCTTTTAACATTCCCCTGTATGCCAAGAAAATGATTCCGCATATTGTTAACCGTGACGGCACCGGCATGTGCCCGATGGAACAGATGGCTGAAACATGTAACACCCCTGAGGAATTTTTTTCAAAATTGCAGCTAAAAATTAAACTATGATATGTTTTTAATAATTGTGATGAATGACATTTATGAATAAATAGGTTTTTATGAGGGTTCTAAGAATACCGAAAAGAGTCCTTTTTTAATTTTTTAAGGGATGAGGAAGGATATGGATGGGATATCTTTTTCAAGACGATGGATTCTTACCTGGTTTTTTTCACTTTTATGTGTTCATTTTCTTCTTGCACAATCCGCTGATACCGACACGACAAACATTATGATTCTCCTCGATGGCTCAGGAAGCATGAACGAGCGTATCCAGGGACGCACAAAACTTGATATGGCCCGCGAAGTTTTAGACCGGGTTCTCCCCGGTTTGCCGGCAAGTGTGCGTTCAGGCCTGCGGGTGTACGGCCACCAGTCTCCACGGTCTGCTCACGATTGCCAGGATACCCGGCTTGAAGTTCCATTGGACTTTTATAATCAATGGGATATTCGCAGTGCCTGTCACCGGATCGAGGCAAAAGGCTACACCCCGCTCGCTTATTCGCTGGAGCAAATTCAATACGATTTACCGCCTTCTGGTGAGAACTATATCATTTGTATAACTGACGGCATTGAAACATGCGGCGGCGACCCATGCGCCGTGGCCACACAACTCCGCCAATCCGGATATAAGGTGACGATCCATGTGGTCGGATTTCGTATTGGCGAAGCAGACCGCGAAATCTTGATGTGCATTCCTGAAAATTCCGGGGGGCAATATTTTGCAGCAGATGATGTGGGCGAGCTGAAAAAAGCGCTGGACAGCGCCCTGGAAGCCAGTATCGATCCCGGATTTTTGCAGCTTCGATTTAAAGGCCTGGAACACACTGAAAATGCTGTTTTCGCCAGGGTTCGAACCTCGGATGAGTATCCGTTGTTTATATCCGTATCCACTGAGCATCCTATTGCCCTAGCGCCAGGTTCGTACAAATTGTATGGATTTGGATTGTATGCCATTATGGACCGGGAGCCTTATTGCCCGGATCAAATTGTTATCGATTCGGTGCAGGTTTTTAAGGATTCTCTGACCATTGTTGAACTCGATGAATACGCTGTTTTGGACTGCCGGATAAACTTGCCGGAAAATATCAAAACACCGGAATCACATTTTGTTTTTGAGAAGCATCTAATAAAATACGTGCCTGATCTCAAAGTCGAGTCTCCTCCCAAATGGATTTTGTTGCAGCAAGGAGAATACGACATTTCTTGCGTCGCAGAAATCAATGATAAGGAAAAACAGATCAAGAAAACCATCAAAGCGGGACCGCAGAGTTACCAGATAATTCGATACAACTTTGACAAAGATTATTCCTATCTCAAATGGCTTGCCGTGCCGCTGATTATTGCGCTTGTCACCCTTCTTAGCATGCCCAGCCGTAAAAAAGAAAAAGAGCTGCTGTGGCAATTCTCTAAAAATCCGGATCGCTTCAGGGGAAAAAAGATGACTTTTTCATTAAACGTAGACCGAAAAGATTTAAGAGTTGGGCACCAGGTCCAGTTTTATTGTTTCTATCCGTTCGAGGTGCTGATCAATATCATGGTCCCATCAAACTTTCATGATATTATGGCGATTGACACCAGCAAAAAAATTAGAGTGACATTTTTGTGCAACAAAGGCAGTCTTGAAAAAGGCAATTATATGGTCGGGTTTCGCCAGGCCCGGTTTTATGAATAAACGCAACACGTTTTTAAATTATCACCGCTCATCATTTAACAGGAGGAACATTGGACGAGCAGCACTTTTTCACCTTAATCGCAGAAGAGCTTAATCTTCGATGGAATCAGGTTAAAAACACAGTCGAACTTTTAGATCAAGATAACACGGTACCGTTTATTGCCCGTTATCGAAAAGAGGTGACCGGCAGTCTGGATGAAGAGCACATCCGGGCTATCCAGGAACGCATCCAATACCTGCGTCACCTCGAAGCGCGGAAACAAACCGTGATCAATTCGATAGAAGAGCAAGGCAAACTCACTCCTGAGCTGGCAGAAAAAATTAACGCAGCGACCAAACTCCAGGAAGTGGAAGACTTGTACCGTCCCTATAAACCAAAACGCCGCACCCGGGCTACCATAGCCAGGGAAAAAGGACTCGAGCCATTAGCGGAATTGATGTTACAACAAGAGACGCTGGCAGGCGATATCAAAACCATTGCGGCAGAATATATTGACATAGAAAAAAGTGTTGAAAATGTGGAAGACGCGCTGGCTGGCGCGCGGGATATTGTGGCAGAAGTCATTTCCGATGATGCCGAAATTCGCAAGACAATCCGGCAACTGACGTATAAAAAAGGTATTATCGTCACTGAAGCGCGCAACCCGGAAGATGTTGGGGTTTATGAAATCTATAAAGAATTTTCCGAGCCGGTAAAGTCTATTCCAGCATATCGAATTCTGGCGATTAACCGGGGCGAGCGGGAAAATATATTACGAGTCGAAATTGATGTTGATGAGCCGGAGATGATCAGCGAGATTGAACGGGCGTTTGTATCGGAGCCAAAATCCATTTTTACCGATCATCTGAAAATGGCGTGCGAAGATGCTTACCGCCGTCTCATCACGCCTTCCATAGAACGCGAAATGCGTCAAAAACTCACAGAGCGCGCTGACGAGCATGCGATCGAGGTCTTTGCCCGCAATTTGCGCGCTCTGCTGATGACCCCGCCGCTGCGCGACCAGAATATTTGCGGTATCGATCCGGGTTACCGTACCGGCTGCAAAGTGGCAGTTATCGATACGACCGGCAAATATTTGCAAGGAGATACCATTTATCCGCATCCGCCGCAGAAACAATGGCAGAAAGCCAAAGAAATTGTCAAAGAAATGGTGGAAAAATATGACGTCGGAGTAATTGCGATCGGTAACGGCACAGCGAGCCGGGAAACCGAGCAAATGGTGGCCGAGCTGATTAACGAGCTGGACCGGAATGTGTATTATACTATCGTCAATGAAGCCGGGGCATCGGTGTACTCGGCTTCTCCTGTAGCGAAAAAAGAATTCCCGGACCTGCAAGCATCGATGCGCGGCAATATTTCTATTGCCCGAAGACTGATGGACCCGTTATCTGAACTTGTCAAAATTGATCCCAAATCTATTGGCGTGGGATTGTACCAGCACGATGTCAATCAGTCAAAATTAGCAGAAGCGCTGGACCATGTAGTAGAATCGGCTGTGAACCAGGTTGGCGTGGACTTGAACACCGCCTCGGCCTCGCTGCTCAAATACGTGGCCGGTATCAATACGCGGACAGCTCAAAACATTGTCGCTTATCGTGAGGAAAACGGCCAGTTTCGTTGCCGCAAGGAGTTAAAAAAAGTCAAAGGTGTTGGCGACAACGCTTTTGTTCAGTCGGCTGGATTCTTGCGTTTGCCAAACGCGGATGTGTTTTTTGATTCCACGGCTGTGCACCCGGAATCTTATGATTCAGCACAAGCTCTGCTCAAATCGTTAAATCTTGCTGTTGATGATGTGCGTAAAAACGGGTCCCTTGTTCGGCTAAAGATGAAGACCGACAAGCGCTCGCTAACAGAATTGGCAAAGGCCTGTAAATGCGGTCTGGAAACGTTGAATGACATCATTGACAGCCTGGAAAAACCGGGCCGCGATCCCCGTGATGAAATGCCAGGCGTGGTGCTGCGAAGCGATGTGTTGAGCATCGATGATCTCTATGAAGGCATGATTCTTAAGGGCACAGTCAGAAACGTCGTCGATTTCGGAGCGTTTGTCGATATTGGCGTTAAACAAGACGGCCTGGTGCACCTGAGCCGCATGGCGAAAAAGTTTGTCAAAAATCCCCTGGATATTGTTACCGTAGGCGACGTGATAAAAGTCAAAGTCATCAGCATCGATAAGGAACGTAGACGAATTGGATTGAGTATGGTGTTGGATTAGGGAATGTATTTCTAAAAAACGGAGTTGTAATGGAACATAATGTATAAAAATACATTTCAAATAATATAAAAAATATATTATATTTATACTATAATGGAATTCGTATTTGATCAAAATAAATAAAAGCGAAACGAATGAAATAAAACATGGTATTGATTTTATTAAAGCACAAAAGTTATGGGAAGTTTTAGAAAAAATCGAGATCCCAACACGATATTTGGATGAGCCAAGATATATTATGATTGGAAAAATTGATGACAAATACTGGGCAGCAATTTTTACCTATCGCAGTAACAAAATTAGATTAATTTCGGTGAGAAGGGCAAGAAAAAATGAAAAAAAAATATATGAAAGCTGAAGAATTTGACAAACAATTTGACAACGGTAAAGATGTATCGCAATATTATGATATTGAACATGCTAAAAGGCCGGGAAGGGAACAAAAACGTGTCAATGTTGATTTCCCAGTTTGGATGATAAAATCTCTAGATAGGGAAGCTGAACGATTAGGCGTAACCCGGCAGTCTATCATAAAAATATGGATTGCTGAACGATTAGAGCATATTTGAATTATTTTATTTGCTTAAAACTAATACTAAACAAGATGAACTTATGGAAAGTAAGAGTTTTTTACGATCGCAAAGGGAACACCCTGACGGTCTGGTTTAGTAATCCCACAAATGAATATGTTTGTGAAGAAACCGGGGAAGAGGTTGTGTTAATAAAAGAAAAGTCAGGAAAAGTAATTGGCTTTGAAAAGCTAAATTATAAAGTTCCCAAAGCAAATAAATTAGATTTTGCATTCGAGACCGTGTCACAATGATGAGATAGGATATTTTTTAGACGTTGGTAAAAAGTGTTTTTTCAGAATAAATTGGCACTATTAATGACACGTTAATCTTTTGTGTTTCCGGTGACATGCCCCAGGAAAATTTATGAAACTCACCGTCCTGCAACCATGCTATTTCCCCGACCTTGTCGCATTATTCAGAGTCTTGTTGGCTGACGTTGTGGTATGGGCAGATACATTTTTGTTTTCAAAACAAGGGACGATTAACCGGACACGGATCAAGACCGCTTCCGGACCGGCATGGTTGACGATACCCGTGCTCAGCCGCGGCAAACCAAAACAACAAATCCGCGACGTGCGGATCGACCCTGAGCACAGGTGGCGTCATACGCATCTGAAATCACTGCAGGTGAGTTACCGGAATTCGCCGTATTATTATTTTCTCTCTCCTGAACTCGAGGACATTATCAACCAACCTTATACAAAGTTGAATCCCCTGCTCTGTAATTCGTTTATGTTTTTATGTCACAAGATCCGGTTATCTGCTGAGTGTGTGCACGCTCAGCAATTGCCCAAAATACGCGACAGATCGCAACGAGTGGTTGCCTGGCTCAAGGAAACCGGCTGCGAGACTTATTTGCTTGCCGAAGAAGAAAAGCAGTTCATCGACGTGACAGCGATTCAACAACAGGGCTGGAACGTTCAGAGTTTTTCCTTTCAGCATCCGCGATATCACCAACTCTTTCAAACGTTCGAGCCGAACCTGTCGGCTTTGGACGTGCTTTTTAATAAAGGCGAGCTGAGCCGAACGATTTTAATGAACGCTGTAAAAAAGAATGATTGATTCTATCAGCGCATCATGCGAACATTACCAGAGTTTTATCGCGAGATAAAACGACCTGCTTTCAGAGGGTGGTTATCCCATCGTACAAGAGTTTTATTCCCGTAATAAAAAGAAAAATGTAGCACAAACGATAAAACAAATTTTCATTCACGCGATTGTGCAGCCGCACGCCCAGCCACACACCCGCCGGAGCCAGAGGCACTAAAATCAGTGAGGTGGTGAGATTGCCGACATTTAGCTGACCAAGAAATGCATACGGAACGAGTTTGACGTAATTGACAATCAGAAAGAAAATCACTGTAGTCCCCACAAAAATAGATTTTGGCATGCGTTGCGGCAGCAGATAAATATTCACCGGCGGTCCGCCGGCGTGAACACCAAAGCTGGTGAATCCGGCGATGCTGCCCCACAACATGCCGCGCGGGACGCTGGCTTGTTTGCGTTGCTGGTTCTCTTTTTTGCGAAAAAAGTTAGCCGCAAACAGCATGGCAATCGCACCGACCATGACCCGAATATGTGCTTCTGAAAGATAACGAAAAAATGCCGTGCCCAGCCCTATCCCAACGAGCGCTGCAGGCAGCAGGATAACCAGATTGCGCTTGTCAAAATGGCGGCGGTAATGAACGACGGTAAAAACGTCCATCAGGCAAAGCAGCGGAAGGAGGATGGCAGCGGCCTGGCGCGGGGGAATAACCAGACTCATGATCGGTACCGCCAGCACACCCAGGCCGGCCCCAAAACCGCTTTTTGAGATACCGACGATGAGAATGGCAATAATTGCTGCCGGGTAGAAAAAAATATTGTCAGTCATAATCTTCCTGTGCCGTTTTACTTTGAGGCTTTTGCGGGAATTTGTTATATTGTACTATCTGCCAGGTTCAAGAGCATTTCTCATGTACTAATGTACGAAAAATGATCGAAAAGTCCTTGGCTGACAGAATAGTTACTTTGATAAATTGTGTAGAAATGGAATCTGACAGGGAGCTACGATGAACAATTTTTCACACATTCGATCGTTTTTCGAACAAAACGATCACTTCGCTGCTCACAATCACATAAAGCTGGTCTCAGTTAGCGATGGCCGCGCTGTAGCGGAAATGCGGGTTCAGGATTTTCACAGAAACGGGGCAAATGTGGTGCACGGCGGCGCGTTGTTCACGTTAGCGGATTTTGCGTTTGCTGCCGCCTGCAACTCCTCCGGTCAATTGTCTCTGGCTGTCAATGCCAATATTTATTTTGTCAGAGCTGGCAAAGACGGACTCTTGACCGCCGAAGCTGTCAAAGTATCCGAGAATCCGAAACTCGGTGTATACAATGTCAGCATTAAAGATGAAAATGGCGATGTGGTCGCTGAATTCGAAGGCATGGCCTACCGAAAAAATCAACCGTTGCC